>DATGEB010000075.1:0-38071 GCA_035310545.1 Gaiellaceae bacterium | reverse complement strand
CCGGTAGTCGGGGGTTTTTGGCTCTGCTACTACGAAGCGGGAGACGGGGCTCGAACCCGCGACCCTTGGCTTGGGAAGCCAATGCTCTACCAACTGAGCTACTCCCGCCGGCTGCGGGGATTGTAGCCCCGGCCATAATGGACTTCCCGAGACAGCGAGACAGGGAGATTCCATGTCGCATACCGAGCTGCACGAGACCGCCGCCGCGCTCGTCGCCGAGGGAAAGGGAATCCTCGCCGCGGACGAGAGCACCGGCACGATCAAGAAGCGCTTCGACTCGATCGGCGTCGAGTCGACGGAGGAGAACCGCCGCGCGTACCGCGAGCTGCTCTTCACGACGCCGGGCGCCGAGGAGTACGTCTCAGGCGTCATCCTCTTCGACGAGACGATCCGTCAGAAGGCGGACGACGGGACGCCGTTCCCGGATCTTCTCGCCTCGAAGGGCATCATCCCCGGCATCAAGGTCGACGAGGGCGCGAAGCCTCTCGCCCACGCCGACGGCGAGACCGTGACGGAGGGCCTCGACGGCCTGCGCGCGCGACTCGAGGAGTACCGGGGGCTCGGTGCGCGCTTCGCCAAGTGGCGCGCGACCTACTCGATCAGCGACACGCTCCCGAGCGAGTACTGCATCTGGACGAACGCGCACGCGCTTGCCCGCTACGCGGCCCTCTGCCAGGAGGCGGGGATCGTCCCGATCGTCGAGCCGGAGGTCTTGCAAGACGGGACGCACACGATCGAGCGAAGCGGCTTCGTCACCTCGCGCGTCCTCGCCGCGGTCTACACCGAGCTCTTCGACCAGCGCGTCGACGTCGAGGGGACGCTGCTCAAGCCGAACATGGTGCTCTCCGGGTACGAGGCACCTGACCGCGCCGGCGTCGACGAGGTGGCAGTCGACACGCTACACACGCTGTCGAAGCACGTGCCGGCGGCGGTGCCGGGCATCGTCTTCCTCTCGGGCGGCCAGTCGGACGAGGACGCCACCGCGCACCTCAACGCGATGAACGCGCACGGGCCGCACCCGTGGCAGCTGTCCTTCTCCTACGGCCGCGCGCTGCAGGCACCGGCGTTGAAGGCGTGGGCCGGCAAGCCGGAGAACGTCGGGGCGGGCCAGCGTGCGTACTACCACCGCGCAAAGATGAACGCCGCGGCGCGCACCGGCACCTATGCGCCGGAGATGGAGCGCGAAGCGGTCGGCGTCTGATGAAGCTCACCGACGCGGGGCTCGAGACCGTCCTCGTCTTCGACGAGGGCTTCGATCTCCCGCAGTTCGCGGCGTTCCCGCTCGTCGACCGCGAGGACGGCCGCGCGGCGCTTCGCCGCTACTACGAGCCATTCCTCGAGCTCGCGCGTGACCGCGGCGTGCCGCTCGTGCTCTCGGCTCCGACCTGGCGCGCGAGCAGCGACTGGGGACGGTTGCTCGGCTACGGCGACGAGGAGCTGGCGAGTGTGAATCGCCGGGCGGTCGAGCTGCTCGAGAGCATGGCTACGGACCAGGACGACGTCGTCATCGAAGGCTCCGTCGGCCCGCGCAGCGACGCCTACAGCCCGACCCTCCTCATGGATGCGGGCGAGGCGGAGCGGTACCACGCCGTTCAGCTCCGGACGTTCGCCGACGCAGGGTGCGCTCAGGCGACGGCTCTCACCCTCACCTACCCCGAGGAGGGGATCGGCATCGCACGCGCCGCATCTTCCGCCGGGATCCCGATTGTCGTCGGCTTCACGGTCGAGACCGACGGCCGGCTTCCCAGCGGCCATTCGATCGAGGAGGCGATCGTCGCCGTCGACGACGCGACCGACGGAGCTGCGGAGTTCTTCGTCATCAACTGCGCCCATCCGACGCACTTCGCGCATGCTCTGCCAGAGGGGGACTCGCGGACGCGCATCGGCGGGCTGCGAGCGAACGCATCCACGCTCAGTCACGCGGAGCTGGACGAGGCGGAGGAGCTCGACGCCGGAGATCCGCACGACCTGGCGGCGCGCTACGTGGATCTCCGCGCGGACCTTCCCGGGCTCGAGGTCGTCGGCGGCTGCTGTGGCACCGACATCCGGCACGTGACCGCGATCTGCGACGCCTGGTTCGCGGCCCGCTGACGGCTACTCGAACGGCCAGGGAACACGCGCCGGGATGAACTGTCCCGGCCAGTCCGTGTAAGCCTCGTCAGGATCCGCCGTGTCGCTCGCGGCCGAAGCTCCATACTTGGCGGCGACCGCGCTCGCCGGGTAGAGCAACTCCTCGACCTCCACCCGCGCTCCAATCATCAGGATCGCGCACGGCCCATCTCCAGCGCCAACGAAGATGTGACGCGTCCCCGCTGGGCAGTGGAAGAAGTCCCAACGCCGCAGCGTGCGCTCCTCGTCCTCGACGACCAGGATGCATTCGCCGCCGAGGACGAGGAATGCCTCCCGCCCATTCTCGGAGTGGTAAAGCCCGTTCGGCTCGCCCGGCCAGAGGACGTGGACGTTGACGCCGAAGTCGCGAAAGCGAACGTCCTGCGCTTCGAGCGGGTAGAACGCGCCGCCCTTCTCCGCGTTTTGCTTCGCCACCGCATCGCCGAGGTTGAGCACGAACCAGTCGTCCGACGCGGGATGACGTCCGTACTCGCTGTCTTCGAGGCGCGCCTCGGTCACGTGTATTCGAGCCCGGTCAGAGCCGAGAGCTTCGCAAGGGACTGCTGTGCGACCACGCGACGCACGGTACCCGACCGCGAGCGCATGACGATCGAGTCCGTCTCCGCGCCGCCGGGCGAATAGGCCACGCCGCGAAGCAAGGGTCCGTTCGTCACGCCGGTCGCTGCGACGAAGACGTCTTCCCCGGAGACGAGGTCGTCGGTGTGCAGGACGCGCTCGGGATCGAGACCGGCGTCGACGAGCCGTTGCCGCTCGGCGTCGTCGCGCGGCCAGAGGCGTCCCTGGATCCCTCCGCCCACACACTTGAGCGCGGCCGCCGAGATGACGCCTTCGGGCGTCCCGCCGATGCCGTAGAGCATGTCCACGTTCGTCCCCCGCTGCCCTGCCGCGATCGCCGGCGCCACGTCGCCGTCGCGGATGAGGCGCACGCGTGCGCCCGCCTCGCGCAGCTCCGCGATCAGCTCGTCGTGCCGCTCGCGCTCGAGGACGATGACGTCCACCTCGCGAGGAGACTTCCCGAGCGCCTCGGCAACCGTCTGCACGTTCTCGGACGGGCTCTTCGCGATGTCGATCGCGTCGATCGCAGCCGGCCCGACGGCGATCTTCTCCATGTAGACGGCGGCGCCTGGGAAGAGCATCGTCCCGCGCTCGGCGACGGCGATCACCGAGATCGCACCCGTCTGGCCGAGTGCGGTCAGGCGCGTCCCCTCGAGCGGATCGACGGCGACGTCGACCTCGGGCCCCTCGCCGTTGCCGACCTCCTCGCCGTTGTAGAGCATCGGCGCCTCGTCCTTCTCCCCTTCGCCGATCACGACGACGCCGCGCATCGAGACGCTGTCGAGGACGAAGCGCATCGCGTCCACGGCGGCCTGATCGGCGCTCTCCTTCTCGCCGCGGCCGATCCAGCGCGCGGCTGCCATCGCCCCCGCCTCGGTGACGCGAACGAGCTCCATCGCGATGTTGCGGTCGGGTGCCGCCCGGGCGCTCATCGGCTACATCCTGTCAGGCGCCTCGACGCCGACGAGGTCGAGGCACGTAGCGATCACGGTCTGCGTGGCCCGGCAGAGGCCGAGGCGGAACGCCTGCTGCTCGCTCTCGAGCACGCGGTGCTCGTGGTAGAAGCGGTGGAAGTCGTCGGCGACGCGGATCGCGTAGGTGGGCACGCCTTGCGGGCCGCGCTTCGCCAGTGCCTCGGCGGCAACCGCCGGGAGCTCGGCCAGGCGTTTCACGAGCTCCTTCTCCTCGGGCGCGAGCGCAGTTGCGGGCTCGGCCGAGACGGCCGCGTCGCCGGCGTTCCGGAGGATGCCGGCGATCCGGGCGTGCGCGTACTGGACGTAGTACACGGGGTTCTTCTGCGTCCGTTCCGCAGCGAGGTCGATGTCGATCTCCATCGCCTGATCGGGCCCGCGGTTGGCGAGATACCAGCGCGCCGCGTCGACACCGACGGTGTCCATGAAGTCGTCGAGAAAAACGACGTCGCCACGTCGCTTCGACATCTTGGTCTGCTCGCCGCCTCGGGTCAGGTGAACGGGCTGGTAGACGAGCACCTCGACGCGGGCCGGGTCGTAGCCGAGCATCCTGGCCACGGCGGCGTACCAGTTCCTCGTGCCGTGATGGTCGGCGCCCAGTACGTAGATCGCGCGGTCGAAGCCGCGCTCGAGCTTGTCGACGAGGTACGGGACGTCGGCCGCGCGGTACGTCGCCGAGCGGTCGCCGGAGCGGAGCAGGACGCGGTCCTCGTCGTCGCCATACGCGGACGAACGCGCCCAGAGCGCGCCGTCCTTCTCATAGGTGTCGAGCTTCGGAAGGAGCTCGGGCAGCCGCACCTCGAGCTCGCTCTGGCGGCGCCACGTGTCGAAATGGATTCGGAACCGCTCGAGTGTCGTCTCGATCTCCTTCAGCATCAGCGGCACCGGATCGCCCTTCAACGCGGCGAGATCGTGGATGTACTCGCCGTGGTAGCCGTCCTCGGGCGACTCCTCGCCGCGCCGCACCGCGTCGACGGACGCGCGGAAACGGTCCATCTGGCCGCCGGAGTCGTTGTAGTAGTACTCCCGCTCGACCTCGTGGCCGGCGAGATCGAAGAGTCGCGCGATCGAGTCCCCATACGCGCCGTTCCTGGCGTGCGAGACGAGGATCGGCCCCGTCGGGTTCGCGGAGACCATCTCCACCTGGACGCGCTCCTGGCCGGCTCCGCCACCGCCGTACGCATTCGCGTCGGCCAAAATCTCGCCGAGGGTCGCCGCGAACCACTCGTCCCGGAGGAATACATTGACGAAGCCTGGCCCGGCGACCTCGGCGCGCTCGACCGCGGGAAGACCTGCCGCCGCCTCGGCGATTTCCGCCGCGATCTCGCGGGGCGCGCGCCGTCGCGTTCCCGCCAGGCGCAGTGCGACGTTCGTCGCGTAGTCGCCGTGCTCGGCGTCGCCGGGTCGCTCGAGCTCGATCTCCGCGCCTGCCACCGAGGCGAACTCGCCCGCGAGCGTCTTGACGGGATCAGCCGGCAAGGGCCTCGCGCAGACCCGGAGTCGTGTCGAAGCTCGCGTCCCGCTTGCGCAGCAGGCCCGAGAGAACACCGCCGGTCATGGCCTCGACGATAACGGCCCAGACGTCGCCGATGATCGTCAGGCCGGCAAGGAGGAGGACGATCGCTGCGAGCCATCGCGCAGCCTGACGTGGACGGGCGGTCGAGGCCATGCTCCTAGTATGTGGTCATGGAAGGGGACGAGTTCGGCCTACCGGAGCCAGACCCAGAGGAGCGCCGGCTCAACATCCAGATGCCGGCGGAGCTGATCGGCGGCACGTACGCGAACTTCGCCAACGTCAGCTTCTCGCAGTACGAGTTCACCCTGACCTTCGCGCGGATCGAGCACGAGGTCGAGGATGGCGACGTGCCGGGTGCGGTCGTTGCTCGGGTGAATGCCTCACCGCGATTCATCCCCGAGCTCATCGCCGCGCTGCAGGACTCTTGGTCGAAGTACGCGACGCGCGAGGGGATCCGGAACCTGCCCGAGGCGCCGGGCCACCCGGATCCGGACGAGCCGGCCGAGGAATAACGCTCTCCCTCGTCCCGTCGTACGCGGTTCTCTGCGCCGTGCAGGCGGCGACCGTGGCGACGCCCGCGCCGCCGGCACGGTCCCGGGGACGGAGCTCGGTGTGGCTCGCCGTGCCGGCCGGGTTGCTCGCGGGCGGTGTCGCGATCATCGACCTCGTGCCGCAGGGCCCGCACGCCCTTGCGCTGCTCGCGACCTTCGGGACTCCGGTGCTCGCCTCTGTCGGCGGGATCTTCCGCCGAAGCTCGCGGTGGTGGCTTTGGCCGCCTGTTGCGGCCGGGCTGTGGTTCGCGGCCTGGCTAGCGAGCGGTCTCGTCCAGGACGCCGCCGGAATGCTGCTGATCGCGGGCGCCTGTCTCGCAGCAGCTTCGGCTGCAGCGCTCGTAGCGCCGGCCTGGTCGATCCGCGTCGGCCTCGTCGCGCTCGCGGTGCTCGACGTCATCCTCGTCTGGGCCACGCCAAGCGTGCGGGAAGCGACGAATGCCCTCCAGGCCGTCAGTCTCCCTCACGCTGCCGGCACGCCGCTGCCGAGCCTGCAGCAGGCGACCTTCGGCTCCGCGGTCATGGGCTGGCTCGACCTCCTCGCCCCGGCGCTGCTCGGCGTCGTCGTCGCCGGACGCCGGAAGCTCGGAACCGCGGCGGTCACGGGGCTCGCGGCCGGCGCGTGGGGATTGCTCCTCTACGTCACGTCGGAAGTTGCAGCGACCGTGCCCGTTCTTGCCGGACTAGCTTTCGCGGGTGCGCGTCGCCGTCGTCTCCGACATCCACTCGAACCTGCACGCGCTGGAGGCGGTCCTCGCGGCGATCGAGGAGGACGCACCTGACGAGCTCTGGTGCCTCGGCGACCTCGTGGGCTACGGGCCGCGCCCGAACGAATGCTGCGCGGCGATCGCCGAATGCGCAGACGTCTGTCTCGCCGGAAACCACGACCTCGCGGTTCGCGGCACGATCGACCTCGCCGAGTTCGGCGGCGAGGCAGGGGTCGCCGCCACGTGGACGCGCGGAGTGCTCGAGCCCGGCGCGCAGACGTACCTCGACGCGCTCGAACCGGCAGGATCCGCGCATGGCGTCGCGCTCTACCACGGCTCGGCGCGCGACCCGGTCTGGGAGTACGTCCTCTCGGACGAGGCGGCGTTCGTGACGATCGCGCTGGCGAACGCTCCGCTCGTCCTCGTCGGGCACAGCCACGTCCCGCTCCAGGTCGCGCTGGCCGGCGAGGAGGTCACCGGGAGCGTCGCGTCGGCCGGAACGGAGCTCGAGCTCAGCGGCGTGCAAGCGCTGCTCAACCCGGGTTCGGTCGGACAGCCGCGCGACAACGACTCGCGCGCCGCCTACCTCCTGCTCGACCTCGAGACGCGGCACGCGAGCTTCCGTCGCGTGGAGTACGACATCGCGCGGACGCAGCGCGAGATGCGCGACGCGGGCCTGCCGGAGATGCTCGCCGCGCGACTCGAGCTCGGACTTTGAGGTGCCGGGGCGAAGAGCTTCGCTCTTCGCGCGGGGGAAACCGAACTGCGCCGCGCTCGCGCCGGCCTCCGCCACGCGCGAGCGCACCACACAACCAACCCATCCAGAGCATCGCAAACCAACACAGCACGAAGCCAACGGGAGACCACGCTCTCCCGTTGGCGCAGTTCCTCTATCCCAGTTCGGAAACGCGCAGCGTTTCCGAACTACGCCGCAGGCGGAGCGAGCACGGGCACGACCGCGGCGGGAGCCGCTGCCTCGGCCGCGACGACTTGCACGTCACGGTCACCGAAGACGTCGATGCCCTCGCGTGCAAGCGCGAGCTGGACGTCCTCGCGCGCCTTCCAGATCCGCCACTTGACCGTCGCGAGCGTGACCTCGAGCGAGTCGGCGATCTCGCTGTACGAAAGCCCGACCACGTCGCGCAGCAGGAGCGCCATCTTCAGGTCGACGCTGAGCCGCTCGACCGCACGCCACACCGCGTCGATCGCCTCGAGCCGCTCGAACGGCGCGTCGACGACCTCGAGCGGTGGGATGTCGTCGAGATCGACGACCGCCCGCGGCCGGCGCTCGGTGGCGCGCAACTCGTCGAGCACGCGGTTCTTCGTCACCTGGAAGAGCCACGTCGTGAACTTCGAGCGCAACGAGAAGCGCGGAAGCCCCTGGAAGACTCGGAGGAAGACCTCCTGCGTCAGATCCTCGGCGAGCGCGCGGTCACCGACCATGCGCAGCACGTAGTTGTACACCGGGATCTGATAGGCGCGGACGATGATCGAGAAGGCTCTCTCATCGCCTCGCTGCGCCTTCCGCAGGACGCCGTGATCAGGCTGGGGCAGCGACAAGGTGCCGCAGTATAGACCGATTTCTCAAGGGATTCGCACGAGATTCTTGCCGGTCATCACGGAGGGCGCCTCGACCCCGAGAAGCGCGAGAATCGTCGGCGCCACGTCGGAAAGCTCGCCGTCGCGCAAGGTGACTCCCGGAGCCGTGAGGACGACCGGTACCGGGTTCGTCGTGTGGGCCGTGTGCGGGCTAACGCCGTCCTCCTGCAGCTGCGTCTCGGCGTTTCCGTGGTCGGCGATCACGAGCGTCACGCCACCCGCACGCTCGACCGCGTCCACCACCCGCCCGAGGCATTCGTCGGTCGCCTCGACCGCCGCGACGACGGCCGGGATCACGGCCGTGTGGCCGACCATGTCGGGGTTGGCGAAGTTGACGACCACGAAGCCGTATCCATCGTCGTCGATGGCCCGGACGACGCGGTCCGCCACCTCCCGCGCGGACATCTCCGGCTTGCGGTCGTAGCTCGGAACGTCGCGCGGCGAGTCGACGAGGATCCGGTCCTCGCCCGAGAACGGGTCCTCGCGGCCGCCGTCGAGGAAATAGGTGACATGCGCGTACTTCTCCGTCTCGGCGGAATGGAGCTGCCGGACCCCGCGGGTGGAGAGCACCTCGGCGAGGGTGTGCTCGACCTCCTGCTCCGGGAAAACGACGGGGAATGCGAAGTCGGCGCGGTAGCGGGTCATCGTCGTCAGGTCGACGCCGAGCTCGCCGAGCTTCTGCGAGAGCTGGCGCGTGCGATCGGGACGGAAATTGAAGAAGATCGCCGTGTCGCGCTCGGGGTCGAGACGCGGGGGGCCGTCGATGACGACGGGCTCGATGAACTCGTCCGTAACACCGCGGTCGTAGCTCGCCCGAACGGCGGCGACGGGATCCTCCGCGTGCTCGCCCTCGCCGTCGACGATCGCGCGGAGCGCGCGATCGGTGCGGTCCCAGCGCCTGTCGCGGTCCATCGCGTAGTAGCGGCCCACGACGGTCGCGATGCGGTCGACCGGCAGCTCGGTGAGGTCGTGCCCCGCGGAGTGAGGCGAGACGTCGCGCCCGTCGGTGAACGCGTGAATCCACGTCTTCTCCGGCGCGAACTCGAGGAGCGCCTGGAGGTGGCCGATGTGGGAGTGGACGCCGCCGTGCGAGACGAGACCGAGCAGGTGGACGTTCTCGCCCCGCTCGAAGGCGCCGCGGAGCGCTTCGTTCTCGAACAGCTCACCGCTGGAGATCGCGTTCGAGACGCGCACGAGATCCTGGAAGAGGATGCGGCCCGAGCCGATCGTGAGATGCCCGACCTCGGAGTTGCCCATCTGACCCTCCGGCAGGCCGACCGCCTGGCCCGACGCGACGAGCTGTGCGTGCGGATAGTCGCGCCACAGCCGGTCGAAGACCGGAGTCTTCGCCAGCTCGATGGCGTTCCCCGGACCGGGCGGCGCGATCCCCCACCCGTCGAGGATGACGAGCGCTACGAGGGGATATTCGCGGCTGTCTGGCATATCGCGCGGAAGGAGTCGACGTCGAGGGAGGCCCCGCCGACGAGCGCGCCGTCGACGTCCGGCTGCACGAGGAGGCCGGCCGCGTTGTCCGCCTTGACCGAGCCGCCGTAGAGCACCGGTGCGCCGAGCTGTGACTTGATGAACGCGTGCGCCTCCTGAGCCATCTCCGGCGTGGCGGTGAGACCGGTGCCGATCGCCCAGACCGGCTCGTACGCGAGGACGAGATCCGGGTGCGGCTCGAGCACCGAGAGCTGGCGCCGCAAGACGTCCTCGGTCGCTCCGTTCTCGCGCTCCTCCTGCGTCTCGCCGACGCACGCGATCACGCGCAGCCCCGCAGCGAGCGCGGCCGCGGTGCGTTTGGCGACGGTCGCGTCGGTCTCGCCGAAGTACTGCCGCCGCTCGGAGTGGCCGACAAGCGAGCCGACGACGCCCAGCTCGAGCAGCAGCGGGGCGGAGATCTCGCCCGTGAAGGCGCCCTCGGGCTCCCAGTGGACGTTCTGGGCGTACGTCGTCAAGCCCGCGTCGACGCAATCCCGCAGGCGTGTGAACGGCGGGCAGATGACGGCGTCGAGCCCGCCGAGCGCCGCAGGATCCGGCCCGCGGAACATCTTCCAGTTGCCGGCGACGATCATGAGGGAATCGCCGCCACGCCGGGAAGCTCTTTGCCTTCGAGCAGCTCGAGGCTCGCGCCGCCGCCGGTGGAGACCCACGAGACGCGGTCGGCGAGCCCGAGCTCGTTCAGCGCCCGCACGGAGTCGGCGCCGCCGACGACTGAGAACGCAGCCTGATTCGCTGCGACCGCCTCGGCGACCGCCTCCGTCCCGCCCGCGAAGGCCGGCCACTCGAAGACGCCCATCGGGCCGTTCCAGAAGATCGTGCGCGCGCTCTCGATCCACTCGACGAAGCGCGTGCGCGTCTCGGGGCCGATGTCGAGCCCGAGCCAGCCGTCGGGCAGCTGGTCGTACGCGTAGACGCGCGTCTCGGCGTCACGTGCGAACTCGTCCGCGCCGACGACGTCCACCGGTAGCTCGACGTCGAAGTCGAGCGGGTTGCCGGCTCGCAGCTTCTCGGCCATCTTGCCGCCGATCAGCACGGCGTCGGCGCGACCGCCGAGATTCCGCAGGACACCGAGCTTGTCCTCGACCTTCGCGCCGCCGGAGACGAGCACGAACGGATGCTCGATCTCGCCGAGCAGCCGGCCGAGGTGCTCGAGCTCGGCGAGGAGCAGCAGCCCGGCATAGGCGGGGAGCAAGCGCGCGACCGCCTCGGTCGACGAATGGGCGCGGTGCGCCGAACCGAACGCGTCGTTCACGTAGAGATCGCAGCCCTCGGCGAGCTCGTGCGCGTAGCGCTCGTCGTTGGCTGTCTCGCCCGGATCGAAGCGCGTGTTCTCGAGGACGCGGATGCGCTCGTCCGGCAGGAGGTCACGGAGCCGCGCCGCGACCGGCGCGATCGCGTACTTCGCGCGGTCGTCCTCGTTCTTCGGCCGGCCGAGATGCGAGCAGACGCGCAACTCGGAGGCTCCGCCGTCGAGCAGAAGCTGGAGCGTCGGCAGCGAGGCGCGAATGCGCGTGTCGTCGGCGACACGTCCGTCCTCGAGCGGCACGTTGAGGTCGGCCCGGACCAGCACCGTCTTGCCCGCGACGTCGGCCTCGCGGACGGAGCGAGGCAGTCTCACACGAGCTTCGGGATCAGGTCCACCAGCCGGCACGAGTAGCCCCATTCGTTGTCGTACCAGCCGAGCACCTTGACCTGCCGCCCGTGCGCCATCGTCGAGAGCCCGTCGACGATGCAGGAGTGGGAGTTGTCGACGATGTCGGCGGAAACGATCGGATCCTCGGTGTACTCGAGCACCTCGCGCCAGCGGTCGGTCGCCGCCGCCTCCTTGAAGACGGCGTTGATCTCCTCCACCGTCGCCTCGCGCTCGAGATCGACGACGAGATCGGTGATCGACCCGGTCGGGACGGGGACACGCAGGGCCATCCCGTCGAGCTTGCCCTTCAGCTCCGGGACGACCTCGCCGATGGCGCGGGCCGCGCCGGTCGACGCCGGGATGATGCTGAGCGGCGCGGCGCGCATCCGGCGCAGATCGGGCTTGCCCTTGCGGGTCATCGAGACCTGATCCTGGAGCTGCTGCTCGGTCGTGTAGGCGTGCACGGTCGTCATGAAGCCCGTTGCGATCCCGAAGTTGTCGAGGAGGAGCTTGGCCATCGGGCCGACCGAGCCGGTCGTGCAGGAGGCCATCGAGACGATGTCGTGGGCGTCCTTGTCGTAGGAGTCGTCGTTGACGCCGAGGACGAGCGTGATGTCGGGATCGGTCGCGGGCGCCGAGATGAGCACCTTTTTCGCGCCTGCTTCGAGGTGCTGCTGGGCGCCGTCCCGGGCGGCGAACAGCCCGGTCGACTCGACGACGACGTCGATTCCCAGGTCGCCCCACGGCAGCGCGGTCGGGTCACGCTCGGCGAGAACCTGGAAGGACGCGTCGCCGACGCTGATCCGGTCGCCGTCGCTGGAGACGCCGTCCAGCCGCCCGTGCGAGGAGTCGTAGCGAAGCAGGTGGGCAAGGATCTCGGGGGCGGCGAGGTCGTTGACGACCGCGATCTCGAAGTCGCCCTTCCGCGCCACGTACGCACGCATGAAGTTGCGGCCGATGCGGCCGAAGCCGTTGATCCCGACCCTGATCTTCGCCATCGCTGAACCTTTCTCGTCGTCGATTTCTCAGTCGAGTCTAACCGGGCAGCCGCGCGAGAAATCCGAACGTCCCGCACATCCGGCGCGGCTGCCGCGGCGCGCGGCGGGCGGACCGGGAAGCTCCGAGGACGACCCTCCCGGTCCCTCACCCGCTCGAGACCTGACGGCGGACGGGGTCTGAATCCACCGCCGGACGAGCAGGACCCGCCGTGGCGAGTATGACTCGTCACTTGTTGCCGCGCCAGAAGACTTGCAACGGATAGCGACCCAGTTTCACGTGCGGGAAAGCTCCTGCAAAAGCCGCAGTCTCCGGTAGGCGCTCGCCTTCGAGAGAGAGGGCTTGCAGCGCCGAGCAAGCTCCGCGGTCGACGCCGTCGGATGACGCAGGCGGAGGAGCGCGATCTCGCGGAGATCGTCGGGGAGCGCGTCGACATCGAGGCGGTGGAGCGCCTCGAGCTGGGCGTGCGCGGCGCGGCTCGTGCGGACGAGGTTCGCGTGGTCGGCGTTCGCGAGGCGGTTCGCGTCGGCGCGCGTCGCGGCGAGCACCGCCTGTTCCTCGAGCGCGAGGACGAGGTCGATCGCGCCGGCCGCGACCAGGACGTCCGCGATCGCCTCTGTTCCCTTTGCGTATCCGGTCGCGTGCGAGCTGCGCTCCTGGACGTGCAGCTCGGCGCCGAGGCGCGCCGCGAGAGCGGCGAGAAAGGATGCCCCTTCAGCCTCTGCCGTCCGAATCTCGAGGTGGGGGCTGCGCGGCCCGCTGAGCGTGCCCGAGCCGAGGATCGCGCCTCGAAGGTACGCGGCCGCGCAGCAGCGGCGCGCGACCACGCGGTGCGGCGGCCGACCGAGCGGCCGGTGGGAACGGTCGAGCACGCCGGCCCGGTTCAGCGTCGCATAGGCCTCCTCCGACCCTTCCACGTGCAGCTGGTATCGCGTCGCCCGGTCGAAGGCCCGGCGCGAGTACGTCCGGATCTCGGACGTGACCGCGACCGCGCGCAGGAGCGCGAAGGCGCGGCGAGCGACCGTCGAGCTCGACACGTCGAGATGGACGTCGACGTTGCCGTGGCCTCGGAGGTGCGCTCGGCCTGCCACATGGAAGAGCCCCGAGAGCTCGGCGAGCCGGTCGCACTCGGTCTCGGGCGCGATCGCCGCGAGCTCCTCGCGCAGATCGTCAGAGAGCACCGGGGTATCCCTCGAGGGCGAGCAGGCGCCGTTTGTAATCGACGCCGTGCGAGCCGTAGGAGCCGAGGCCGCTGCCGCCGACGACGCGATGGCAGGGCACAAAAAGGCCGAGGCGGTTGCGCGCACAGAAGCTTCCTGCCGCCCGCGCAGCCCCAGGGGCGCCAGCGAGTGCCGCCAGCTCGCCGTAGGTGACGACCTCGCCGCGCGGGATCGTCCGCAGCGCACCCGCGCAACGCGAGAGGAAGTCGGTCTCGTAGTCGAGGTCGACCGGAACCTTCTCGAGCGGCGGGCGCCGCCCCGCGAAGTACGCCTGCAGCATCTGCACGACTTCCGCCACAAAGGTTCGACCCTGGCCCGACGGGTTTCGTGATACGACGGACGCAGCCCCTGCCCCAGGGTGGGTGGGGGTTTGGGACGGATACTTGGAGCCGGCCCCCACAGCAAGATCCGGCGCGACTGGACGCGGCCACGGCAGCTCGTGCCACGCGACGCGACCGTCGACAGCCACGAGCTCCCCAACGCCCCAACCTTCGACCTCGTACGCGACCTGCGTCACCGCCACGACACCGGATCCTAGAATCGCCACATGAGCACCCACGGCATCTTCCGCGTTCCCGAGCCCTACAACGAACCCGTCCTCGGCTATGCGCCCGGCAGCCCGGAGCGCGTCGAGCTCCGCAAGCAACTGGACGAGCTCTCCGCTCAGCGGCTCGAGATCCCGCTCGTGATCGGCGGCGAAGAGGTCCAGACCGGTGACACCTTCGAGGCGGTGATGCCGCACAAGCGCAGCCATGTCCTCGCCGACGTCCACAAGGGCGGCTCCCCCGAAGTCGACCGCGCGATCACCGCAGCAGCCGACGCATGGGAGGGCTGGTCGAGAACACCGTGGGAGGAACGCGCTGCTGTCATCCTTCGTGCGGCCGAGCTACTCGCCGGCCCGTGGCGGCAGACGCTCAACGCCGCAACGATGCTCGGCCAGTCGAAGACGGCGCATCAGGCCGAGATCGACTCGGCCTGCGAGCTCATCGACTTCTGGCGCTTCAACGTCCAGTACATGACTCGCATCTACGAGGAGCAACCGATCTCCTCGCCGGGCGTCTGGAACCGGCTCGAATACCGGCCGCTCGAGGGCTTCGTCTTCGCGGTCACACCGTTCAACTTCACCGCGATCGCAGGGAACCTGCCCACCTCGGCGGCGCTGATGGGGAACACGGTCGTCTGGAAGCCCGCGTCCACCGCCGCACTGAGCGCGCATTTCCTGATGAGGCTCTACGACGAAGCAGGCCTGCCGCCGGGCGTGATCAATCTCGTCTACGGCTCCGGCGCCGCCGTCGGCGACCCGGCCCTCGCCAGCGAGCACCTCGGCGGCATTCATTTCACCGGGTCGACTCCCGTCTTCCAGGGCATGTGGCGCACGGTGGGCGAGAACATCGCGCGCTATCGCAACTACCCGCGGATCGTCGGGGAGACGGGCGGCAAGGATTTCATCGTCGCGCACCCGAGTGCCGACGCCGAGGCGGTCGCGACGGCCATCATCCGCGGCTCCTTCGAGTACCAGGGCCAGAAGTGCTCCGCCGCCTCGCGTGTCTTCGCGCCCGCGAGCCTCTGGCCGCAGGTGCGCGACCAGGTCGTCGAGGAGATCGACGAGATGAAGATGGGCGACGTCTCCGACTTCTCCAACTTCGTCGGCGCGGTCATCGACGCCAGCTCGTTCGCGACACAGAAGGCGGCGATCGACGAGGCCAAGAGCTCTCGAGGCGCCGCCCAGGTGATCGCCGGCGGCGGCTACGACGACAGCGACGGCTGGTTCGTCCAGCCGACGGTGATCGAGACCTCCGACCCGGACTTCCGGACGATGCGAGAAGAGTTGTTCGGGCCGGTCGTCACCGCGTTCGTCTACGACGACTCTCGCTACGAGGACGCGCTCGACCTGATCGACAGCGGGACGACGTACGGGCTGACCGGCGCCGTCTTCGCGCGCGACCTCGGCGCGATCGAGCGGACGCAGGACCGGCTCCGCTACGCGGCGGGGAACTTCTACGTCAACGACAAGCCAACCGGAGCCGTGGTCGGCCAGCAGCCGTTCGGCGGCGCGAGGGCGTCCGGCACGAACGACAAGGCCGGCTCGATGTGGAACCTCATCCGCTGGGTCAGCCCGCGCACGATCAAGGAGACGTTCGTGCCGCCCCGCGACTACCGCTACCCGTTCCTTGGCCCGGAGTCAGACGCAGCCGGCTGAGCGATCCGCGCCGCTCCGGTTCGCCTTCGGCAACGTCGCCGAAACCTATGACCGCGTCCGGCCGCCGTACTTCGGGCCGGTTCTCGACCGTGCCGTCGAGGCTCTCGAGCTGGACGCCGAAGCACGCGTCCTCGACCTCGGCGCAGGGACGGGCCGCCTGACCCGAAAGCTCGTGCAACGCTTTGCGACGGTCGACGCGGTTGAGCCTGACAGCAAGATGCGTGCCTTGATCGAGTGCGGCAACGTGCTGGCGGGAAGCGCCGAGACGATCCCGCTCGAGGACGGGCGTGTCGATTGCGTCTTCGTCGGCGAGGCGTTCCACTGGTTCGACGCACGGGTCGCCATCGCGGAGATTGCGCGCGTCCTCGTTCCACGCGGCGGCCTCGCCCTCGTCTCGAGCCACTGGTGGGAGACGGAGCCGCCACTGCCGGATGACCTCGTGGGGATGCTCCGCGAGCCGTTCGACCGATTTGCGGCTCAGCGGCCTGAGCCGTGGGACGACGCGTTCGACAGATCCCGGTTCGAGCCGCTGCGCCGGGAGAACTTCTCCGAGGAACTCGTCGTCGACGCCGAAACGCTGCTTGCGATGTACTCCACGACGAGCTCTCTCGCCGCGCTCCCCGACGCGGAACGTAGCGCTCTCTTCGATCGGATTCGGCCGGTGCTCGGTGGGCCGTACCGTCTGCCGGTAAAGCACGAACTGACCACGACCCGCCTCCGCGCCTAGGGCATCAGGCTCGTCCTGCCTTGTGCAGCTGCGCGTAGACGCTGCGCGCGACCTTCGCCGGTACGCCGGAAACGCCCTCCAGCTCCTCCGGAGACGCCGCGAGCATGGCGTCGACCGAGCCGAAGTGGTTGAGGAGCGCACGTCGCCGCGCAGGACCCACTCCCTCGAGCTCGTCGAACAGCGACGCGAAGCCGCGCGTCTCGCGCCGCTGCCGGTGGAAGCCGACGGCGACGCGGTGCGCCTCGTCGCGGATCCGCTGCAGGAGCTGAAGGCCGGGATCGCGGCGCGAGAGGACGATCGGCCGTGCGCGGCCGGGCACGAACACCTCCTCCTCGCGCTTGGCGAGCGCGATCACGGCGACGCGCGGGAGGTCGAACGCCTGCATGGCGGCGATCGCCGCTGCGAGCTGGCCCTTGCCGCCGTCGACGACGACGAGGTTCGGCGTCGCCGCGAAGGACTCGTCATAGTCGTCAGCCGCCGGCCCCGCTGCCAGCCGGGCGAAGCGCCGCGAGACCATCTCCCCCATCGCCGCGAAGTCGTCCATCCCCTCCTGGCCGCGGATCGCGAACTTGCGATAGTGCGCCTTCTTCGGCAGTCCGTCCTGGAAGACGACCATCGAGCCGGCGTTGTCCTGGCCCATCGCCGTCGAGATGTCGAAGCACTCGACCCGCAGCGGGAGCGCCTCGAGGTTGAGCGCCTCGCGCAGCTGCTCGAGCGCCTCGACGCGGCGCAGTCGCCGCTGCTCACCCTGCGCGAGATCGCTCGTGAGGACGTGAAGCGCGTTCTCGTCTGCGAGCCGCTGCAACCGCCGCTTCTCGCCGCGCTCGGCCGCGCGAATCTCGACCCGTGCTCCGCGCCGCACCGACAGAAGCTCCGCGAGCGCCGTGAGGTCGCCGGCGTCGTTCGGAACGACGATCTGCGGCGGGAGGCTCGGCGCGCTCCCGTAGTACTCGAGCCCGAACGACTCGAGGATCGTCGTCACGTCCTGCCCGCCGACGTTCTCCAGGTGGAACGAGTGACGGTCGACCATCTTGCCGCCGCGGAGCGGGAAGATCTGCACGACCGCGCGGTCGCCCTCGGCGGCGAAGCCGATCACATCCACGGTCCCCACCGACTGCCGCTCGACCGCCTGCCGCTCGACGAGGTGCTGCACGGAGAAGAGCCGGTTGCGATAGCGCGCCGCGTCCTCGAATCGCTCCTCCGACGCGGCCTCCTGCATCCGCCGTTCGAGCTCGCGCTGGATCGGCTTCACGTCGCCGGAGAGGAACTCGATGACGCCGTCGACGATCGCGCGGTAGTCCTCGACCGAGACGTACCCGACACACGGCGCCAGGCAGCGGTCGATGTGGTAGTCGAGGCACGGAATCCCGCTGTGCCGACCCGGCTTCGGTCCCTCGCACGGCCGGTAGCGGAACACGCGATTGAGGACGTCGAGCGTCTCGCGGACCTTCTTCGCGTTCGCGTACGGGCCGAAGTACCAGACGCCCGGCCGGTGCCGCTCGCGCGTGAACATGACGCGCGGGTACTCATCCTCGACCGTGACCGCGATGTACGGGAACGACTTGTCGTCGCGCAGCCGGACGTTGAACGGCGGCCGGTGCCGCTTGACGAGGTTCTGCTCGAGGTGGAGCGCCTCCACCTCGCTCCCGGTCACGATCACCTCGACGTCGGCGACCCGGCCGGGCAGGCTGCGGATCTGCGCGCGCCCGTCCGTCGTCTTCTGGAAGTACGAGCGAACGCGAGCACGGAGCATCTTCGCCTTGCCGACGTACAGCACCTCGCCGTCGGCGTCGCGGAACAGGTAGACGCCCGGCTTCGCCGGCAGCGATCTCAGCTGGTTCTCGATCCTTCCGGCCATGTCCGTCAAACGTAGCCAAGTGCCGAAACGCGATAGAACTCGTACATGGAGCAGCCGACGCTCCACCGGCTCGAGGGAATCTCGGCGCGCGCGTTCCAGCACCCCGCCGACCGCGCCGCAACGGCCGCGCTCGGCCAGATCCCCGGCGTCGAGCGCGTGATCCGCAAGCTCACCGAGCTTCAGTACGAGCGTGCGCTACGCCAGATCCTCCTCGCGAACGCCGTCAAGGTCGGCCCGAATCAGCTGCCCGAGATCTGGACGGTGCACGAGCGCGCCGGGGACACGCTCGACATGTCGCAGATCCCCGACCTCTACGTCACGCAGTTCCCGCTCGCGAACGCACAGACCATCGGCACGGACAAGCCGATCATCCTCCTCACCTCGCAGCTCGCGGACACGCTCGATCCCGACGAGCTCTGGGCGGTCCTCGGACATGAGCTCGGACATGTTCTGGCGGATCACGTCCTGTACCAGACGGCGCTCTTCATCCTTCTCCAGCTCGGAGGCTCGCTGCCCCTGCCCATCCGGCTGCCGGCCCGAGCCGTCAGGGCCGTGCTCCTCGAGTGGTCTCGCTCGGCCGAGCTGACCGCCGACCGCGCCGGAGCGCTCAGCTGTCGCGACCCGGTCATCAGCTGCCGCGCGCTCATGGTGCTGGCGGCGGGGCTTCCCTCGAGTCGCCTCGATCTCGACGCCTTTCTCCAGCAGGCGGCCGAGTACGACGAGTGGGATTCGCGCTGGGACCGCCTCCTCCGCTTCCTCGCCGCGCGGCAGACCACGCACCCCTACGCGGTGCGGCGCGTGCGAGAGCTGATGGAGTGGGTCCGCGGCGGAGACTACGACCGCATCCTCGGCGGCCACTACGCGCGCCGCGGCGGAGAGGACTTCCAGGCCGACACCGACGCGGCGTCCGAGTACTACGTCAACCGCCTCTGGAACGTCTACCGCGACGCGAGCGAGAGCGCGCAGAGCCTGCGCGAGCGCGTCGAGGGCTGGCTCGGGCGCGACGAAGCGGACGAAGACGCCGAGGAGGACGAGGGCCCGGGCTAGCATTGGCCGTGTGGAAGGCCAGTACGTCGCCTACACCTTCTATCGCCTCGATCCCGCGTGGCGGCGGCTGCCGGGCGATCAGCGCCAGGCGCACAAGGAGGAGTTCGCCGAGGTCGTCGACTCCTTCGCCGACCGTTTCGAGCATCTGCGCGCGTACACGACGGCCGGCGTCCGCCCGGACTCGGACTTCTTCCTCTGGAAGATCACGGAGCGCTACGACGACCTCGAGGATCTCGGCGCCGCGCTGAACGGCACCGCGCTTGCGGGCTGGCTCGAGACGCCCTACTCGTACCTCGCGACGACGAAGGCCTCGCAGTACACGAGCGCGCGCAAGGCGCGGAAGATCACGCCGCACGGCCTCCCCTACCTCGTCGTCTATCCGTTCGTGAAGGTGCGGCCGTGGTACTCGCTCTCGGAGGAAGACCGCCAGCGGGCGATGGATGAGCACATCCGGATCGGCCGCGAGGAGTTCCCGGGGATCAAGAATCACACGACCTACTCGTTCGGGATCGACGACCAGGAGTTCATGACCGCCTTCGAGTGCGAGGAGCCGGCCGACTTCATGCACCTCATGCTGCGGCTACGCGACAGCGAGGCGTCCGCCTACACCGAGCGGGACACGCCGATCTTCGTCGGCCGGTTCCTGCCGGTGCGAGAGGCCCTCGCGGCGCTCGACGGCGCGTCGGCCCGCGTCGTCACCTAGAGCTTCGGCCCGAGGGCCCGGTGCGGTCGCCGTCAGACGTAGGTGTGCTGGTCGCGCCAGGTTCGCCACATGGCAATGCCACAGAGGACGAGCACCGCGACGAAGGCGAGGAGCTGATAGCCACGAGCGCCGCCGTACCAGTACACACCGACGTCGGCGACGGCCACGATCGCCGCTCCGTAGAAGACGGTCTGAGCCCGCTGTGACCACATCGAGATCCCCTCGCGGCGATCGCGCCAGATGAGGAACACGAAGTAGGCGATCGCGAGCAGGAAGGCGACACGCGCGAGGATGCTCAGCGCCACCAGCGTCTGCTCGAGCTGGAAGACGACGATCAGCCCGGCGATCACCGCGAGGATCGCGAGCCCTCGGAGGGTCGGGTTCAGGCGCGAGAAGAACCTGCTCATGTGCCGGTCATGTACGCCCGCACCGCGAGCGCTCCTGCAACCACGGTAGCGCCCGCGAACCACGCGAGCCGGCCGCGCCGGTCGGCGGGCGCGTACATCCACGGCACGAGCACCGCGAGCAGCGAGAGCGTGCCGTACAGGTAATGGAGCTTGTCGGGTGCGCGGTGGTGGCTCGAGAGGAGCAGGAGCCCCAGGCCGACCTGTGCCACGAGCAGCGTCTGCGCGAGCGCGAGCAGGTGCGTGACGAGCCCGCGCGGCTCGCGGTGGCGGTAGTACGTCCACGCGCCGGCTGCTGCGGCGCCGAACGTCGCGGCGATGACCGCAAAGGCAACAACATGGTGGACGTCGAGCATCGCCGCCGGAGCCTAGCGGCGGCGTTCGCCGTCGCTAGTCGCTGTCGGACTGCCCCGGATCGGGCGACGGTGTCGGCGGCGTTCCCTCGTCGGGCGGCGGATATGGCTCGGGCACCCGCGCGGGCTGCGGCGGCTCGCCTTCGTCCGGCGGCGGGTACGGCGCGCTTGGCCCGGGCGGGCCGTCGGGCCCCCGGTCTTCTGGCCGGGCGTCGGCGGCTCCGCCGCCGGCGCTTCCGGCCTCTGCCGGCGGCACCATCACCGTGTCCTGTACGGGGAGACGCGCGAGACGAATCCTCTCGTCCGCTTCGGACAACTGGACGACGAGCTCATCTTCGACGCGCTTCCGCTCGTCTTCGAGCGCGGCGAGTTGTCGTCGCGCCTCGTGCTCGGCGGTCGGATCGCCGCGCAAGACCGCCTCGCCGAGCGCCTGCAGCGCCGGACGACGGTCGACGTCGAGCGCGTCGAGCCGCGAGCGTGAGCGCCAGCGCGTAACCGTCGTCTCGAGCCGCGTCCGCCACACCTCCGCAGTCGTTGCCGCGTGCGCGCGTCTCTCCGCGGCGAAACGAGAAGACTGCTCCAGCCAGAGATCGTCGCCTCCGCGCACCGCAGCCACGAGCGCGAAGAGAACGATCGCCGCGAGGAGCACCATCACGATGCCCCACGCCCAGCTGCCCGTGGCGAACAGCCCGATCGCCGCACCGAACGACGCGAAGCCGAGGCAGAGAAGGACGAACCGCGCTGGGACGCCCGGCAAGCGCCGCTCCGCGGCAGCGTGCACCACCGGGCCCGGGACGGTCCCGAGCGGCGGCGGCGGCTCGCCGACCGGAGCGCCGCAGCTCCAGCAGAAGCGCGCGTTCGGCGCGAGCTCCTCGCCGCACCTAGGGCACGCGTTGTCGCTGATCGGGGACGCGCTCATGACGCGCTCCTTCCCCGGGTTCCAGGGCTCGTAACACCTCGGCGGCCCGCCGACGGAGCGGCCCCACCTGAGCGCGGTAGTCCTCGTCCGAGATCTTCCCCGTCCGATGGTCGAACTCGAGCTCCTTCAACGCCGCGAGCGCACGATCGCGCTCCTCGGCCAGCGCCAGCCGTTCGCGCGCCTCGGGTGCGAGCTCGTCGAGGCGGTCGCTCGCGGGGGCCGGGTCGCGCAGGAACGGACGCGCGACGAAGACGACGGCGACGACCGCGAGCATCGCCGCGAGCGCGAGAGCCCACTCCACGTCAGATTCCTGCTGGAGCGGCGCCGGCCGCGTACCGCGCCGCGAGCCGGCGTTGCTCGACGGCGTCCGGCCACATCGCAATCAGCGCGCCCGCGACGAAGACGAAGCCTGCGATCCAGATGAGGTTGACGAGCGGCTTGACGAACACCTTCAGGTCGATCGAGCCGTTGGTCTTCGGGACGAGCTGGGCGGTCGTGAAGACGTCGCCGATCGAGCGCGGGTCGTGGTAGATCGACGCCTCGTTCGCCGGCCCCTCGATCGCGTAGTTGTTCTCGCCCGGATCGAGCGAGGCGACATGCGATCCGCCTCGCCGGACGTCGAGGAGCGCGCGGAAGCCGGTGTAGTTGGGACCGTTCACGGCCTTCAGCCCCGTGTACGTGAGCGTGTAGCCGGCCGCCTCGAGCGACTGGCCGGGCTTGAGTATCCGCTCGCGCTGGGTCTGGTAGGCGCTCGATCCCGCGATCCCGATCGCGAGCAGGACGACGGCGGCGTGCACGACGTAGCCGCCGTAGCGGCGCCGGTTGCGCCCGATCAGTCGCAGCATCCCTCCGGCGGCCGCGCAGCCGCGCACGAACTCGAGCAGGATCGAGGCGGCGACGAAGGCCGAGAACGTGTACGCGAGAAGACCCGGCCACGAGCTGCCGAAGCCGAGCGCGAGCAGCGAGACGCCGGTGACGACCGCTGCCGCGAATGGCGCCACGAACGTCTTTCCGAGCGAGCGCAGCGACGCCTTCCGCCATGCCACGAGCGGCCCGAGCCCCATCAGGAGCAACAGCGGCAGCCCGAACGTGTGCAGGAAGAAGTCGTAATACGGCTTCGAGACCGAGCGGGTCTCGCCGCGCACCGCCTGCGAGAGGATCGGGTACAGGACGCCCCAGAGGATCGTGAGGCAGAGCGCGACGAGCAGCAGGTTGTTGTAGAGGAACGTCGCCTCGCGGGAGACGAGCGACTCGAGCCGCGTCTTCGTCCGCAAGAGCGGCAGACGCCAACGGATCAGCACGACCGAGAGCACGACCATCAGGGCGAGGAAGCCGAGGAACCAGCCGCCGATCGAGCTCTTCGCGAACGAGTGGATCGAGTCGATCACGCCGGAACGCGTGAGGAACGTGCCGAAGAGCGAGAGGTTGAAGGCGAGCGCGACGAGGATCATGTTCCAGACCTTCAGCATCCCGCGCTTCTCCTGGATCATCACCGAGTGCAGGAACGCGGTCGCCGCGAGCCACGGCATGAGCGCGGCGTTCTCGACCGGATCCCACGCGTAGTAGCCGCCCCAGCCGATCTCCACGTACGCCCAGTGCGCGCCGATCAGCTGCCCGACGCCGAGGAACGTCCACGCCGCGAGCGTCCAGCGGCGCGTCGCGACGATCCAGCGCTCGTCGGTACGGCCGGAGAGGAGCGCGCCCATCGCAAACGCGAACGGCACGGTCAGGCCGACGTAGCCGAGGTAGAGCATCGGCGGGTGCGCGAGCATGTACGGGTTCTGCAGGCTCGGCACCATCCCCTGGCCGTCCGTCGGCGCCGGCTGCACGTTGAACGGGCTCGAGACGAAGCTGAGCATGAACGCGAAGAAGCCGGCGACGAGGCCGAAGACGGGCACGGTCCACGCGATCAGCTCGCGCGAGCGGCGGTTGAGCCAGACCGCGAGCCCGGCGTAACCGGTGAGGACGAGCAGCCAGAGCAGGAGCGACCCCTCCTGGCCGCCCCAGAACGCCGAGAGCGCGTAGCCGAGCGGCAGCTTGTGGCTCGTGTGCTGCCAGACGTAGACGAACGTCATGTCGCGGCGACCGAGGGCCACGAGCAGGATCACAGCCGCGACGAGCGTCGCGGGAAACGCCGCGAGGAGCGCGTTCTGGGCGGAGAGCGCCAGCCGGCGCCGGCGCTTCCACGCGGCGTACGAGCCGGCGAGGAGCGCGTAGGCGACGAGGCCGAAGGCGAGGAGAAGCGCGGCGCGCCCGAGCGGCGCCATTACGTCTTCGAGGACTTCGCCGGCGCGTACTTCGACGGGCACTTCGTCACGAGCGAGCCGCGCTGCGCGACGAAGACACCGTTTCGCATCGTCCCGTTCACGACGATGTGCCGGCCGACCTTGAACAGGTCCGGGACGCTGCCGTGATAGTCGACGAGGACGCGGGCGGGAGTGGCCGAGCCGATGTCCGCGAGATGGAAGCGAAGCCCGCCGCGCTCGTAGGAGTTGCCCTTCAACGGACCGACCACGGCGCCGACCAGCGTGACCGTTCCGGAATGGCCCGCGACCGTGCTCGGCGTGAGCTGCGCGACGCCGTTCCCCGCGAGCGCCGTGTACACGACGAAGACCGCGAGGGCGGCCGCCACGGAAAGGGCTATTACAAGCCGCGCAGGACTGGATCCCACGCGGGCATCGTAGCCCCGCTCGCCGCACGCGAGCGCAGGTTCTCTCCGCTCGGGACTTTCCTAGCTCTTCGGCGTGTTGGCCGGCTTCCGCGCCGGGATGCGATAGCCGTGCTCGTGGCAGAGCGACCCCGGCGCATCCTCGGTGAGCGCGTCGCAGTAGCCCTTGCCGTACGCGGCCCGCAGGAACGCGGCCACCACGTCGAGATTCCAGTCGGTCACGTCGAGAGTCTCCCGCCAGAGATCGGCGAGGCGGAGGTCGATGTCGAGCTCTAGGAGGTCGATCCTGGAGGGTCGCTTGGGCATGGAAAAAACGTAGAAACAGGGTCGGACGACATAGGCTCCCTCGGATGGGTGAGGTCCGTTTTGGCCCAAGTGGGCTGCCCGAAGCCGCGACATTCGAGGAGTCGTTCGCGGCATTGGGGGCCGATGGGTACCGGGCGTGCGAGATCGGATTCGTCGGCGGTTTCTGGCTCGACTACGAGACGGCTCCGGCGTTCGCCGAAGCGGCTGCCGCCGCGGATGTCGCGATCTCGGTGCACGCGCCGCTCGCGGCCTTCCTGGGCCATGCCGACCGCGGCAAGAAGTTCAAGATGGCGCTCGGAATGCTCGACCACACGGCTGGGCTCGCCAAGGCGTGCGGCGCGACGATCATCGTCTTCCACCCCGGCTTCCTGCTCGGTCGCGAGCGCGAGCGGACGATCGCCGATGTCGTCGACCAGCTCGGCGATCTCCGAGACCGCCTCGAGACGAAGGACCGCCTGATGCCGTTCGGCGTCGAGGTGATGGGCCGCGTGCGCGACTTCGGGACGATCGACGACGTGACGGCGATCGCGGCCCGGGTCGATTTCGTGCAACCGGTGCTCGACTTCGCCCACATGCACGCGACGAGCGACGGCGCCTTTCTCGCCGTCGACGCGTTCGCGGACGCACTCGCCGGTGCGGACGCCGTGCTCGAGCCGGAAGCGCCGTTCCACATCCACTTCAGCGACATCCAGTACGCCAATCGAAACGAGACGAAGCACCTGCCGTACGGCGAAGGAACGCTGCGGGCCGAGCCGCTACGCGAGGCGCTCGAGCGGTTCGAACGGCCCGCGACCGTGATCAGCGAGGCGCCGGACGCCGCTTCGACCCGTTTGATCGGTCACGTACTCCTGGACCCGGCCTAGCCTTTGGGTTAGGGTGCCTCCGCTGCCGCCGACGTACAACTCGGCCCGTGAGGCGGATTCGCGCCATCGGTCTCCTCGGCTTGGTCGCGTTCGCCTGCGCGGCTTGCGGTGCTGGCGCGAAACAGTCCGCCGGAAGCCGGGTCTTGCCGGCTCCGCTGCTGAAGCAGATCAAAGCGGAGATCCAGAAGCCGTCTGTCATCGGCGGCGCGGCGTCCGCGAAAACGGCCGATGTGTACGGCCCGGCTTCGTACGCCGTGATCGACAGGGCCTGGGAAGGCGGCGCCGCCGGTGCGATGACGCAGGTCTCCGGGCGTTGGTACCTGATCGTCCTGCACGGACACTTTCAGTGGAACGGCCCGTCGCCGCCCGGAGCGAAGCTGCCGTCGTCGCACGGGGACCTCGCTCTCGTTGCGTGGTCGCCGGACGCGCGGGGCGGGACGGGCTACACGATGGTCAGGCACGTCCCGCGCGCGGTTACGCGTCTTGGCGGTCCTGCCACGATCAGCCTGAGCTGAGACACGTAGCATCGACTTCGGTGCTCGATCCGAAGGTCTTCAAGGCGTACGACGTGCGCGGCCTCTATCCGGCCGAGCTGGACGAGGCGGGCGCCGAGGCGATCGGGCGCGCCTACGTCGAGCAGTTCGAGCCACGCCGGATCACGGTCGGCCGCGACATGCGGCTCTCCTCGCCGGACATGCAGAGCGCGTTCATGCGCGGTGCGGCGGCGGCCGGCGCGGACGTGCTCGACCTCGGGCTCGTCGGCACCGAGATGGTCTACTTCGCCGTCGGTTCACTCGGGCTCGAAGGCGGCGCGATGGTCACCGCCTCACACAACCCGAAGCAGTACACGGGGATGAAACTCGTCCGCCGCGGCGCACTGCCGGTCGGCGGCGAGTCAGGACTTCTCGACGTCCGCGACCGCGCGCTGTCCGAAGCGGACACGTCCGGAACCAGGTTCCGGACGTGTCCGGAGGGGACGATCGAGCAGCACGACATCTGGCCCGCCTACATCGAGCGCGTCTTGTCGTTCGTGGACGTCACTGCGATCAAGCCGCTGAAGGTCGTGATCGACGCCGCAAACGGGATGGCCGGCACGATGCTCCCGCGGGTGCTCGAACGGCTTCCGGTGGAGACCGTTCGCTGCTACTTCGAGCCGGACGGCTCGTTTCCGAACCACGAGCCGAACCCGCTCCTGCCCGAGAACCGCGAGTTCATCGTCCGCAAGACGCTCGAAGAGAAAGCCGATCTCGGAGTCGCGTTCGACGGCGACGCGGATCGCTGCTTCTTCGTCGACGACACGGGCGAATTCGTCCCCGGAGACTTCGTCACCGCCCTGTTCGCCGAGAACGTCCTCGGGAAGGAGCCCGGCGCGAAGATCATCTACGACGTGCGCGCGAGCCGGGCCGTGCCGGACACGATCGAGCGCGCCGGCGGCGTGCCGCTCGTGGAACGCGTCGGCCACGCCTTCATCAAGGCGCGGATGCGCAAGGACGACGCGGCCTTCGCCGGCGAGGTCTCGGGCCACTACTACTTCCGTGACTTCAGCCAGGCCGACACGGGTGTCGTCCCCTTCCTGCTCATGCTCGAGCTGATCTCCAAGAAGAGCGAGCGGCTGTCGCGCGTCCTCGAGCCGCTGCGGTCGCTCTACTTCATCACCGGCGAGATCAACACTCCGGTTGCCGATGTCGCGCTCAAGCTGCAGGAGCTGAAGGAGCGATACGCCGAAGGGCGCATCTCGCACCGCGACGGCATCTCGGTCGACTTCGACGACTGGCACTTCAACGTGCGCCCGTCGAACACCGAGCCGCTGCTGCGCCTCAACCTCGAGGCGACCTCGGAGAAGCTGATGGAGCAGAAGCGCGACGAGCTGCTCGAGCTGATCCGCTCGTGAGGCCGCCGTTCAAGTTCAGCGCCCGAACGCGCGTCGGCTTCTCAGACACCGACGCGCAGGGGATCGTCTACTACGGCCGCTACAACCCCTACTTCGACCTCGCGCGCGTCGAATACCTCCGCGAGCTCGGGCTTCTCCGAAAGCGCGGCGAGGTCGGCGACTTCGTCATGCGTGCGAACGACGTCGAGTACTTCGCCCCCGCGGTGTTCGACGACGAGATCGAGGTCGACGTCCGTGTCTCGCGGCTCGGACGGACGAGCGTCACGTTCGAGTTCGCCGCCTACCGCGTCCCCGACGACGTGCTCATGGTCACGGCGCACCAGACGCTGGTCTTCGTCGATCTCGCCGAACGGAAGGCGCGCCCGGTCCCCGACGCGTTTCGCGAGCCGGTGATCGCCTTCGAGGGGGACGATGTCGACTCCTGATGCCGACGACCTGTTGCGACGAGCCGTCGCGGACCTCGCCGCCCGGAACGACTGCTCCTGGGCGGGCGTCTATCTCGTCGAGGAGGACAGCCTCGTCCTCGGGCCCGAGGCTGGAATCCCGGATCCCGGGCGGCGCACGACCGTTCCGGTGCTGTGGCGCGACACGCGCGTCGCCGAGCTCGCCGCGGACGGCACGGTCGCCCGGACGGACCTCGAGACGGTCGCAGCCGCGATCGCCGACCTCTGCCTCGTCGGCTGGGACACCGGCGGAGAGGTGTGGCAAAGCTGACGCGCCGTCCCTCGCGCGAGGGAGAGACGCCGCACGGACAAAGGGCTGTCCCCCGAACGGGGTAACCCTGGGCTGGGACGCTTGATCCCTCGACCGAGGGAACGCGCTAGGAGGGCGTGACGCGGCGGGCGTCGAACACGCCGTCGACGTTGCGGAGCGAGGTGAGGAGGCCGCGGAGCGCCTTGACGTCGCCGACCTCGGCGACGTACCAGTTCCGCGCCATCTGATCCTCGACCGTCCCGCCGTAGGAGACGATGTTCGAGCCGTGCTCGGCGAACGTCCGCGCGACGTCCTCGAGCAGGCGCGGGCGGTCCCAGGAGTCGACGGCGATCTGGACCCGGAAGCTCTGGCTCCCGCCTCCCTCCCACTCGACCGGCGTGAACCGCTCGGGGTTGCGGCGGAGCGCCTTCACATTCGGGCAGTCGCCGCGGTGGATCGTGATGCCCTTGCCGAGCGAGATGTAGCCGACGATGTCGTCGCCGGGCACCGGAGTGCAGCATTTGGCGAGGCGAACGAGCACGTCCTCGACGCCGATCACATTGATCCCGTAGCTGTCGCTGCCGGCCGCCTCGCGGGCGCGCGGCTTCTTGACCGGAACCTGCTCCTCGGCGACCTCCGTCACCTTGAGCTGCTGGAGCACCTTGTCGACGATCTTCGAGGCCGTCAGCTTCCCGGAGCCGAGCGCAAGGTAGAAGTCCTCGGCCTTCTTGAAGCCCGACTCGCGGATCACGCCTGCGAGGACGGCGGAGCCGGCGAGCTTCTTGTACGGGAGTTTCTGGCCCTTGAGCGCGTTCTCGAGCGACTCGCGGCCCTTCGCCTCGAGATCCTCCTTCTGCTCACGGGAGAAGAACTGGCGGATCTTGTTGCGCGCGCGCGACGAGGCGACGAGCGAGAGCCAGTCGCGCGAGGGGCCGCGCTGCGCGGACTTCCCCGTGAGGATCTCGACGCGGTCGCCGCTGCGTAGGCGGTAGTGAAGCGGGACGATCCGCCCGTTCACCTTCGCGCCGACGGTGCGGTGGCCGACGTCCGTGTGCACCGCGTAGGCGAAGTCGATCGGCGTCGCGCCGGCGACCAGCGTCTTCACCTCGCCCTTCGGAGTGAAGACGAACACCTCCTCGTCGAAGAGGTCGGTGCGGAAACTCTTGACGAACTCACGGGCGTCGGCCTCGTCGGCGTTGATGTCCATGAGCTGGCGAACCCAGTCGTTCCACTCCTCGTCGGCGCCCTTGAAGCGGTCGCCGTCGCGCTTGTAGGCCCAGTGCGCCGCGACGCCGAGCTCGGCGGTCTCGTGCATGTCGCGCGTGCGCACCTGGATCTCGAGGGGCCGGCCCTCCGGCCCGATCACCGTCGTGTGCAGCGACCGGTAGCGGTTGAACTTCGGCATCGCGATGTAGTCCTTGAAGCGGCCGGGCATCGGCTTCCAGAGCGAGTGGATGAGACCGAGCGCGCCGTAGCAGTCGCGCGTTCCCTCTTCGCCGCCTCGCTCCACGATCACGCGCATCGCGGTGAGGTCGTAGATCTCGTTGAACTCGCGGCCCTTGCGGGCCATCTTGTCGTAGATCGAGTAGAAGTGCTTCGCGCGGCCCGAGAGGTCGACGGGGATGTCGACCTTCTCGAGCTCGCGGCGCAGCACGTCGGCCGCTTCCGCGACGTGACCCTCGCGGTCGGCGCGACGCTCCGCGACCATCGTCTTGATCTCCGCGTACTTGCGCGGATGGAGGGTCTGGAACGCGAGGTCCTCGACCTCCCACTTGAGTGCGTGGATGCCGAGCCGGTGCGCGAGCGGCGCGTAGACCTCGAGCGCTTCCCGCGACTTCTGGATCTGCTTCTGCTTGCCGAGGTACTCGATCGTGCGGAGGTTGTGGAGGCGGTCGGCCAGCTTGACGAGGATGACGCGCACGTCCTCGGCCATCGCCACGACCATCTTGCGGTAGTTCTCCGCCTCGGCCTGCTCGCGGGTCTGAAACTGGACGCGAGTCAGCTTCGTCACGCCGTCGACGAGCGCCGCGACCTCCTCGCCGAACTCCTCCTTCACGGTGTCGAGCTCGACGTCCGTGTCCTCGACGACGTCGTGCAGGAGCGCGGCGGCGATCGTCTGCTCGTCGAGCCGCAGGCCGGCGCAGATCGAGGCGACGCCGACGGGGTGCGTGATGAACGGCTCGCCCGAGCGGCGCTGCTGCCCTTCGTGCGCTGCAGCCGCGAACCGGAAGGCACGCGTGACGAGCTCGACGTCGACGTCGGCCCGCTGCGCGGCGAGCTCGGCCAGGAGCCCCTCGAGGAGCTCTTCGTGTCGCTCGCCTGCTTCGAGGATCGTCATTTTCTCAGTGTACTCCCGCGTTTTGGGATCAACTCTTGCGGGAGGAGCAGTCGATGGATGAGCGAAGTGACGCGTCCCATGCTTCGTTTTCGTTTGCTCAGAAGGCGTCGCGCCGTCCTCAAGCTCGCGCGCGTGCTCGCCGTTTCGCTAAACGGACGCTAGGCGGCGCGCGCGAGCGGCTCCGCCGCGAGCAGCGCCCTGAAGCGAGCGGATTCGAGCAGGTCGCGGCGCATGCCGTCCTCGAGTTGGAGCTCGCCGAAGATCTCGGTTGCCTCGGGGTCGCGGGACGCTGCCGGCTTGCGCCATTCGCTCGCGAGCCAGTCGCGCAGCTCGAGATACCGCGCAGCCGTCGGGAACACGCGGCGGACGACGAGTTGCGGAGCGACCGTCCCGTTCCAGCGGTTCTCCTCGAGCCGGAAGGCGACGTCGTGGAGAGCCTCCGGGCGCAGGACATCGATGCGCGATCCCTGGCCGAACGCGATCGCGCTGCCGCCGTCGCGCCCGTTCCGCCGGATGCGGAAGCGCAGGTGCTTGCCGTCGCCGACGGTCGCGAGTTCGGCGAGCCCGCACGCCGGAGCGAGCAGCGTCGGCGCCGGGTTTCCGAGGCCGAAAGGCGCGAGCCGTCCCAGCTCGGTGCACAGATCGAGCGAGAGGTCGGAGCCGCGCGCGACGACGGCATCGATCGCCGTCACAGGCTCGAGGTCTTCCTCCTCGAGCGCCGTCGCGGCGTGCCGGGCGAACGCTTCGGCGAACGCTTCGACGTTCCCCTCCGGGATCGAGAGGCCGGCGGCTGCCCGGTGCCCGCCCCACCGTCCGAGCAGCTCGGAACACGCACCGAGTGCGCCGTGTAGGTCGAAGGTGGGGATCGAGCGTCCGGAGCCCTTCCAGTCACCCTCGGTGCCGGCGATGAGCACGACCGGACGGTGGTAACGCTCGACGAGCCGCGACGCGACGATCCCGATCACTCCCTCATGCCAATCGGCCCCGGCCACGGCATAGCCGCGTCTTGCGCGGTGCTCCGGCGGCCAAGCCTCGACCTGCGCCACCGCCTCGCGGAGAATCCGCCCCTCGATCGCCTGGCGTTCGCGGTTCAGCTCCTCGAGAGATTCGGCCAGGCGGCGCGCTTCGGCCTCGTCTTCGGTGAGTAGGAGCTCGAGCGCCTCGCGTGGGTGCCCGAGACGGCCGGCGGCGTTCAGGCGGGGGGCGAGCCGGAAGCCGACGGCGCCTGCGTCGACGACGGCGGCATCGACTCCGGCGCTCTGCATGAGCGCCTGCAGGCCCGGTTTCGACGTACGCGCCAGTGCGCGCAGCCCGGCGATCGCAAGCGAGCGGTTCTCGTCGACGAGCGGAACGACGTCGGCGATCGTCGCAAGGGCGACGAGATCGAGGTGTCGCCGCGGGACGTCGGAATCGACGCCGAACAGCGCCTGACCGAGCTTGTAGACGACCCCGGTGCCGCACAGCTCCGGAAACGGATACGCCGACGGACGCGTCGCGACGATGGGACAGTCCGGGAGCGCCTCTCCGGGTCGGTGATGGTCGGTGACGACGACGTCGAGACCCCGTCCCTTCGCGTCTGCAACTTCGTCGACGGCGGTGATCCCGCAGTCGACCGTGAGGAGGAGCCCGCATCCGTCTTCGGCGAGCCGCGCCATCGTGTCGCTGTGGACGCCGTAACCCTCGTCGAAGCGGCTCGGCAGGTGCCAAGCCACGTCCGCGCCGAGCTCGCGCAGGAGCAGAACCGCGAGCGTCGTCGCCGCGATGCCGTCGACGTCGTAGTCGCCGTGGACGCAGATGCGCCGGCTCTGCTCGACCGCGGCGCGAATGTGCGCGCACGCAGCCTCCATGTCGCCCAGGAGGAACGGGTCGTGCGGAGGCTGCTCGCCGTCGAGGAAACGGCGCGCGGCAGCTGGGTCGGAGTAGCCGCGCCGGACGAGAACGGCGGCCGTGGGCTCCGAAACTCCGAGCTCGCGAACGAGCTCCGACCGGGCTTCGGGCGGGCATTCGGCGAGTGTCCACGTGCCGTCGTTCATGTGCAGCCAAGCTACGGGCACGGGCGGACGGAACCGGATCGAGCGGCCTGGCCGAAAGCGACATCGGGACTCGAGCTGCGAGCGATTCGGAACGCAGCTGACACACATTCGCGACGCTCGACGCGGCACGCTTCGCGGGTTCCCCGGGTGGGTGGGGGTTTGGGATGGAGTAGAAAAGCCCCATGGCAGCCCCTTCCGCCGAAGACCTCAGTCGCGAATACCTCCTCGATCCGAGGATCGCGTTCCTCAATCACGGCTCGTTCGGCGCCTGCCCGCGACCGGTCTTCGAGCGCTACCAGCTGTGGCAGCGCGAGCTCGAGCGGGAGCCGGTCGACTTCCTCGATCGACGCCTGCCGGGTCTGCTCGATGAGGCGCGAGCCACGCTTGCCGAATACCTCACCTGCTCCTCGGTGGACCTTGCCTTCGTCGAGAACGCGACGACCGGCGTCAATCTCGCCGCTCGTTCGGTCGAGCTGCGGCCGGGCGACGAGGTGCTCGCCACCGATCTCGAGTACGGCGCCTGCGATCTCGCCTGGGAGTGGGTCTGCCGACGCACGGGAGCGCGTTACGTGCGCGCGCCGATCCCGCTCCCGCTCGGCGAGCCGGGTGCGCTCGCGGACAGCCTCTTCGCGTCGGCAAACGAGCAAACGCGCATCCTCTACGCCAGCCACGTCACCTCTTCGACCGGGCTCGTCCTGCCGATCGAAGAGCTCGTCGCGCGCGCACGTGCGCTCGGACTCGTCGTGGTCGTCGACGGCGCGCACGCACCCGCGCATGTGCCCGTGGACCTCACGGCGCTCGGCGCCGACTTCTACGCCGGCAATGCGCACAAATGGCTCGGAGCTCCGAAGGGCGCCGGGTTCCTCCATGTGGCTCCGGAACGCCAGGAACGCGTCGACGCAGCCATCGTCAGCTGGGGTTACGGCGAGGGAACCACGTTCTCCGGGCGGATCGAAAGGCAAGGGACGCGCGATCCGGCGGCGTGGCTTTCGGTGCCCGAGGCGATCCGCTTCCAGGCGGAGCGAGACTGGGACGCCGTGCGCGATCGCAGCCGTCGACTGACCCGTCAGGCGCGCGAGGACCTCTGCGAGTTGGTCGGGACGGAGCCGCTTGCTCCCGAGACGATGCTCGCGCAGATGGCCACCGTTCGGCTCCCGCACCCTGCCGGCGACCTGTCCGAGCGACTCTTCGCCCACCACCGAGTGGAGATCCCGGTTCAGCGGAACGATCTGCTCCGGCTCTCCGTCGCCGGCTACACGACACGCGCGGACATCGACCGGCTCCTAGCCGCCCTCGTTCGGGAGCTTGACGCCGAGCACGGTCAGCAGGACGAGTAGGCCGAGCCCGAGCGCCCAGTACGCCAGCACGCGCCGCGGATGCCGCGACTCCCGGAGCGAGTTGAGGGCAACCTTCCCCCAGAGGATCACGAGACCGACCGCCGCAGCCCCACCCACGACGATCACCGGGGCGAGATAGATCGCCTTCTCCAACGGCCACGACAACACCCACGCCGTCAGGGCGACGAGCCCCAAGACACCCATGAGTGCCGCTGGATAGCGGAGTACCCGCATAGGACCAGGGTACGCTGCGCCCGTGGAAGCGGCCGGGAACTACCACTCCGGCGACGACTACGTCGTCGAGTTCCTCGGCTACCGCTTCTCGTTCAACAACCTCGACTTCGAGGAGCGCGTCACGGCCGCGGCGGTCCGGCTCGGGCTCGTCGCCGGACCCGAGCTCGACGAGGACGAGACCGCCGACCTCGTCGAGCTCGTCGAGCGCGACGCGATCGGAGAGCCCCGCAGCGCGCTCGGCGAATACCTCGTGCGGCACTGGGACGCACTCGCGCTCGTTCGCGGCGAGTCGCTCGTCTACTGGCTGAAAAAGCTCGTGTTCCGCGGCGCGTGGCTCGATCACCGCGTCAAGGAGGGACTCCTCGAGGTGGGCTGGGACGAGGAGCGGCAGGACTTCACCTTCGCCGACACGAACGGCGGACGCGCTCTCCTCGAGCTCCTCCCCACGCCGAGCTGGCACGAGCTCCAGTACCGGCGCTGATGGTTCCACGCCGCTACGCCGTTGTCCTCCCGGCGTACCTGGCGGGGCTGCTCGCGCTCGACACGCAGGTCGGACTGCCCGGCCAGCTCGCGCTCGGCGTGCTCACGTTCGTCGTGCTGGCGGTCGCGCTTCGCCCGCTACCGCCGCTCGTGCGCGCGCAGGCGATCGGTGTCGTTCTCTTCGCGACGGTCGGGGAAGTGACCGGCTCGCTCGTCTGGGGCGTCTACCACTACCGGCTGCACAACCTCCCGCTCTTCATCCCGCCCGCGCACGGTCTCGTTTACCTGAGCGGAGTCGCGCTGAGCCGGAGCGTGCGATGGCGTGTCGTCGTGTGGGCCGCCGCGGTCGGCGCCGCCGGCTGGGGGCTCGCCGGTCTCACTGTGCTGCCGCGGCTCGACGTCGCCGGCGCCCTCGGGATTCCGCTGCTGCTCGTCTTCCTCTGGCGCTCGCGCTCACGGGCGACGTATGCCGGCGTCTTCCTCGTCGTCGCCGCGCTCGAGCTGTACGGGACGTCGATCGGAACGTGGCGCTGGGCGCACGACCTGCCCGGGCTCCGAATCCCGGACGGCAACCCGCCGAGCGGAGTCGCGAGCGGCTACGTCTGGTTCGACGTGATGGCGCTGCTCGTCGCGCCGTGGCTCGTCTACGCCGCAGGCAGGCTGAAGCCGAAGCGCTGGACTCGTTCTTCGGACGCCTTGCTCAGCTCGATGCGCCGCAGGGAGCCGATGGGAACGATGAGCGCATCGGGCGCATCGTCCTCGCGCGGAGCGGTCACGTAGAGCGTCACCATTCCGAATCCGGGCTCGGGATCGATCCGGTCGAGGAAGAAGCGCGAGCTGTCCGCGAGCTCGACCTCCACGACGGGCGTCTCGACCCCGACGGCCTCGGCGAACGACGCGATTGCCCTGTGCAACCGCTCGACGAACGCCTCGTGCGGTAGCTCGGCGTTGGGCGTCCAGAACTCCGGCACGGTCGGACCCTAGCGCGGACGTCTTGTCTCAGAAGAGACGCGCGTCTGTTTGCGGCTCGGGGGCGGCGCCGAGGTGGACGCGGCCGAGCGTGGTGATGGTGCGGCCGCGCGGAGTCCGCTGGATGAAGCCGAGCTGGAGCAGGTACGGCTCGTAGACGTACTCGATCGTGTCGGGCTCCTCGCCGAGCGCCGCGGCGAGCGTGTTCAGGCCGACCGGGCCGCCGTCGTACTTCTCCACGATCGAGCGCAGAAGCTCGCGATCGAGTCGCTCGAGCCCCGCCTCGTCGACCTCGAGCAGCTCGAGGGCCTCGCGGGCGATCGCCGTCGTGATCGAGCCCTGATGCCGCACCTCGGCGACGTCTCTGACGCGCCGGAGAATCCGGTTGCCGACGCGCGGCGTGCCGCGCGCACGACCGGCGATCTCGTCGGCGGCGTCGGCGGCGATCTCGACGCCGAGGATCCCGGCCGAGCGCCGGACAATCGCCGCGAGCTCGCCGTCGTCGTAGTAGTCGAGCCGGAACGTCATCCCGAAGCGGTCGCGGAGCGGCGACGTGAGGAGACCGGTGCGCGTCGTCGCGCCGACGAGCGTGAACGGCGGCAGGTCGAGCGTCAGCGTCCGCGCGGCCGCGCCCTGCCCCATCACGATGTCGAGCCGGAAGTCTTCGAGCGCCGGATAGAGGATCTCCTCGGCGGCGCGGCTGAGCCGGTGGATCTCGTCGACGAAGACGACGTCGCGGGCCTCGACCGCCGTCAGGATCGCGGCGACGTCCTTCCGCTCGAGCGCCGGGCCGGCGACCGAGCGGATGCCGACGCCGAGCTCCTCGCGGATGATGTGCGCGAGACTCGTCTTGCCGAGGCCTGGCGGCCCGACGAGGAGGACGTGGTCGAGCGCGTCGCCTCTCCCCTTTGCGGCGTCGAGCGCGATCGCGAGCTGTTCCTTGATGCGCGCCTGGCCGACGAACTCGTCGAGCCTGCGTGGCCGGAGGCTCTGCTCGACCTCCTCGTCGTCGTCGCGCAGGGCAGGCGCGAGAAACTGCGTCGCGTTCATTCTCCGCTCCGGCACCGGCAAAGCCGGTACCCCCGCTCCTCGATGAGCTCCGTCGAGCCTACGCTCATGCGGCCTTCTTCAACGCGAGCCGGACGCGTTCCTCCGGCGGCAGGTCGTCGTCGACCTCGGCGAGCGCGCGCTCGGCGTCGACGATCGTCCAGCCGAGCTCGACGAGTGCGTCGCGCGCCACGGTGTGAGCCTCGCCGGAGCCGTCGGAAACCGGAACGAGCGCCGGATCGCCGAGCTTCTCCTTCAGCTCGAGCACGATCCGCTCCGCCGTCTTCTTGCCGATGCCGGGGATCGCCTGGAAGCGCGCCGCGTCTTCGCGGACGATCGCGCGGCGCAGCTCGGCGACCGGCGAGCCGGATACGACCGCGAGCGCGACCTTCGGCCCCACGCCGCTCACCGCGAGCAGCTGGATGAAGAGCTCCCGCTCGCTGCGGTCGGCGAAGCCGTAGAGCTGGAGCGCATCCTCGCGGACGTGGGTGTACGTCTCGACCGTGATCTCGTCCGCCGCGTCGCCCTTCCGAACCGCGCTGGGCGTCGCGTGAACCAGGTAGCCGACGCCCCCGACGTCGAGCACCAGCCCTTCCGGCGTCGAGGCGACGGGCTTGCCGCGGAGGCGCGCGATCATTGATGAGCCCTCCGGTCGCATTTCCGAGTCTCTCGGTCGCGAGCACCGAGCGATGCAATGACGCAGGGAGTGTTCGTAGCCGTAGCTTCGGACGCGACTGAGGACGCCGCAGCGCGATGCGTGATCGCGGGCGAGAGGCCGGAGGGTGCGGCCGAAGAGCTCATCCCAAGGAGCGTACGCACGGGAACGGACGTTCCCGTTCTAGCCGGCTGCCGCGAGGAGCGGAGGCGACAGCGCGTGGCAGATCGCGACGGCGAGCGCGTCGGCCGCGTGATTCGGGGTCGGGAGGTCGGCGAGCCCGAGGATCATCTTCACCATTCGCTGCATCTGCGCCTTCTCGGCCCGCCCGTAGCCGCAGATCGCCTGCTTCACGCGTGCGGGGGCGTACTCACGGCACGCGACACCCGCGTTGGCGGCTGCGACGAGCACGACGCCGCGTGCCTGCCCGACGGAGAGCGCGATGCGGGCGTCGGCGCCGACGTACGACTCCTCGAGCGCCAACGCATCCGGCGCGTGCTCGGCAATGAGCGCCGCGACCGCGTCGTGAATCGTCTTCAAACGGATGACCGTGTCCTGCCCGGCGGGCGTCGACCAGCAGCCGTGAGCCACCTCCCTGAGGCGGTCTCCGCTTTCTTGGACGACTCCGTACCCGCAAGCAGCAGTCCCCGGATCGATGCCCACGACTTTCACGAGAGAAAGCTACGAGCCTGGTCGGACGAATCCTGTCCAGGCCGCGACACGATGCGATGCCTCAGACGTCAGGACGCTGGCACACGGCAGTACTCTCTCCCTGGATCTCGTGCGGAGCCGGACCGAATGGGCATGGTGGGAAGCATCGCTCGCGGGCCGGCTTCTTATGTTCGTCGTCGCGCTGATCGTCGGCGAGTGGGTTCTGGCAGGGCTCGCGGCGTTCGCAGCCGCCTACGCTGGCCTCGTCATGACGATCAAGTACCGCCGCTCCCGCGGAGGCCCCTGATCCGGGC
>DATGEB010000074.1:0-20412 GCA_035310545.1 Gaiellaceae bacterium | reverse complement strand
CGCGATCGAGAAGGTCGGCAAGGACGGCGTGGTGAACGTCGAGGAGGGCCAGACTCTGGGCCTCGAGCTCGAGTTCACCGAGGGCATGCAGTTCGACAAGGGCTACCTCTCGCCGTACATGATCACCGACGCCGAGCGCATGGAGGCCGTGCTCGACGATCCGTACATCCTGGTCGCGAACCAGAAGATCGGGGCCGTCAAGGACATCCTGCCGGTGCTCGAGCAGGTCATCCAGGCCGGCAAGCCGCTGCTGATCGTCGCCGAGGACGTCGAAGGCGAGTCGCTCGCGACGATCGTCGTCAACAAGCTCCGCGGCACGTTCCAGGCCGTGGCGGTGAAGGCGCCGGGCTTCGGTGATCGCCGCAAGCGGATGCTCGAGGACATCGCGATCCTCGCGGGCGGCGAGGTGATCACCGAGGAGATGGGTCTCAAGCTGGAGAACACGAAGCTCTCGCAGCTCGGCCGCGCCCGCCGTGTCGTCGTCGACAAGGACTCGACGACGATCATCGACGGGGCCGGTGACACCGAGGCGATCAAGGGCCGGATCAAGCAGCTGAAGTCCGAGATCGAGAACACCGACTCCGACTTCGACCGCGAGAAGCTGCAGGAGCGGCTCGCCAAGCTGTCCGGCGGCGTCGCGGTGGTCAAGGTCGGCGCCTCGACCGAGACCGAGATGAAGGAGAAGAAGCACCGCGTCGAGGACGCGCTGCAGGCTGCCCGTGCCGCCCTCGAGGAGGGCCAGGTTCCGGGCGGCGGCGTCGCGCTCATCAACGCCGCGGATGCGGTCTCCGGCGACATCCTCGGCAAGCTCGACGGCGACGAGAAGACGGGTGCACAGATCATCTTCAAGTCGCTCGAGGAGCCGCTTCGCCAGCTCGCGTACAACGCGGGGCTCGAGGGCTCCGTCGTCGTCCAGCAGGTGCGCGGCGCCGAGAAGGGCTACGGCCTGAACGTCGAGACCGGCGAGGTCGAGGACCTGCTCAAGGGCGGGATCGGCGACCCGACGATGGTCACGCGCTCGGCGCTGCAGAACGCCGCGTCGATCGCGAAGAACATCCTCACCACCGAGGCGGTCGTCGCCGAGGCCCCGGAGAAGAACCCCGTGGGCGCAGGCGCCGGCATGCCCGACATGGGCGGGATGATGTAACGAGCCTCCGGGCTCTGCACGAAAGAGAAACGGCGCCCTGCGGGCGCCGTTTCTCGTACGGGGAGGTGGTGGTTCGCCGTCTCTATCGGCAACGAGCGCGACGGCCTTTAGCTCAGAAGGCGTACCTCTCCTCTTTCCAGGGATCCGCGTCGTTGTTGTAGCCGCAGCGCTCCCAGAACCCGGGCCGATCGGCCGCGGCGAGCTCGAGCCCGTTCAGCCACTTCGCGCTCTTCCAGAAGTAGAGGTGCGGGACGACGGCGCGCACGGGGCCGCCGTGCTCGACCGGCAGCGGCTCGCCATCGGCCTCGTAGACGATCAGCGAGTTCTCCGGCTCGAAAGCGGCAAGCGGCACGTTCGTCGTGTAGCCGGCCTCGGCGTGCTCGATCACGAAGCGCGCCGATGCCTTCGGCCGACAGAGCTCGGCGAGCTCGCGCCAGTGGACGCCCTTGAAGCCGGCGTCGAAGCGGCTCCAGCGCGTGACGCAGTGGATGTCGGTCGTGATCTCGGTCGCCGGTAGCGCCTTCAGCTGCTCGTAGTCGAGCGACACTTCCTCCTCGACCTCGCCGAAGATGCGCAGCCGCCAGGCGGCGGGGTCGACGCGTGCCTCGTCGCCGGCGTGGAGCACGGGCCACTTCTCGGTGAGGTACTGGCCCGGGGGGAGGCGAGCGGGGTCGTAGCCGGCCTCGCGCACTTTTGCCTCGGCCTTGGAACGGAAGAGGGGCATGGATTCCTAGACTAAATCCCATGGAGGTGGCTGCGAGAGAGCGGGACTTCGTCCGCGTCGCAGGGCCCGACGCGGCCGACTACCTGCAACGGATGGTCTCGAACGACGTCGAGGCGCTGGCCGTCGGCGAGGCGTGCCCGGCTCTGCTGCTCACCGCGAAGGCGCGCCTGATCGCGCCCGTTGTCGTCCTGCGCCGAGGCGACGGCGACTTCCTCCTCCTGACCGAGCCGGGCCTGGGCGAGGTCGTCGGCGCGCACCTCACGCGCATGCGGCTGCGTGCCCGGTGCGAGATCGAGGCCGAGTCGCACGACTCGGTGCTGGTGTTCGGCGGTTCGATCGGCTTCGCAACCGACTGGCCGGGAGCACGGGAGGCGCTCGATGCCGGCCTCGACGCGACGCTGCGGCAGGACGAGCTCGAGCTGCGCCGGATCGAGAGCGCCGTACCGCGCTGGCGGCGCGAGCTCGACGACCGGATTCTTCCGGCGGAGGCGGGGCTCGACCACAGCCACGTCTCCTTCTCGAAGGGCTGCTATCCGGGCCAGGAGCCGATCGCGCGTCTTCGCTTCCGCGGCCACCCGAACCGGCGGCTGCGAGTCCTCGATCTCGACGAGGCGCCCGAGTACGACGCGCCACTGCTGCACGAAGGACGCGAGGTCGGCCGGGTCACGAGCGCCGCGCGCCGCGCGGACGGCAGCGTCGTCGCGCTCGCGTACGTGCGGACGGAGGTGCCGGATGACGCGCCGCTCGCGCTCGCGGCTCGAGCCGGCTGAGTGGTATTCGATCCGTCCCGTGCGGAGCATGAAGCCTGCGACGTACCGCTGCCCGCTCTGCGGCTACCAGCTCCACGCGATGAGCGACCACGTCCTCATCGCGCCGGAAGGGGACACGAGCCGTCGCCGCCACGCGCACCTCGAGTGCGTCGCAGCGGCCGATCTTCCCGGGCCGCCGACACGTCGGGGGCTGCTCTCCCGCCTGCTGGGCCGGAGCTAGGGCCCCGCTACACTGGCGATCCCGGGCGCCCGTAGCTCAGGGGATAGAGCGCTGCCCTGCGGAGGCAGAGGTCGCATGTTCGAATCATGCCGGGCGCACTTTTTCTTGTCCGCCGCGAGAATCCCACCGTGCCGCTCTACCTGACCGAGTCCGACGTCGCCGCGCTCCTCACTCCGGTCGATGCCGTCGAGGCGATCGAGGCGTGCTTCCGGCGCATGGCCGCCGGGGGCGTCGAGAACCGGCCGCGCTATCGGCTCGGTCTCGAGGAAGGTGCGCTCGCGGTCATGGCCGCGGCCGATCTCGAGCTCGGGTACGCCGGCGCCAAGGTCTACGCCGGCTTTCGGGACGGCGCGCGCTTCGTCGTTCTCCTGTTCCGGGCCGACTCGCCGGAGCTCGTCGCCGTGCTCGAGGCGGACACGCTCGGCCAGCTGCGGACCGGCGCAGCGAGCGGCGTTGCCGCCAAGCACCTCGCGAAGGACGGCGCGTGCAGCCTCGGCCTCATCGGCTGCGGCTGGCAGGCGGAGTCGCAGCTCGCCGCGATCCGTGCCGCGCGCCCCGGCCTCGAGCACGTCGTCGCGTACTGCCGAACCGGGGAGCGGCTTCGTGCGTTCTGCGACGAGCACGGCGCCGAGCCCGGGGAGAGCCACCAGGATCCCGCCTCGTGCGACGTCGTCGTCACCGCGACCACCTCCCGTGACCCCGTCCTGCGGGGCGAGTGGCTTCAGCCCGGGGCGCTCGTCTGCGCGGTGGGCGCGAACGACGGCCGACGTCGCGAGCTCGACAACGTCGTCCTCGAGCGCGCGGCGTTCGTCTGCTGCGACTCGCTCGAGGACGCGAAGCTCGAATCCGCCGACCTGATCGAGCCCGTCGAGTCCGGGGTTCTCGACTGGCTCGAGGTGCACGAGCTGCAGGAGGTGGTCGCAGGCGAGGTCGCGGGACGCCAGTCGGGCGAGGATGTCGTCGTCTTCAAGTCCAACGGACTCGCCGCGTGGGACGTCGCCGTCGCCGCCGCGGTGGTCGAGCGTGCGCGCGCCGCCGGCGTCGGGCGCGAGTTGTCATAGTCCTGGCGTGAAGGCGTCGACGGACAGCGGGCGGTTCGCGGAGCGGGTCCTCCACGGCGTCGACTCGAGCGGCGACCCCGAGACCGTGGTGATCTGGATCGAACGTAAGGAAGGCGGAGTCTGGGCCGTCGGGCGCGCAGTCAATCCCGACTGGCGCGAGTCGAAAGAGCCGCGTCCCGAGGACTACGTCTTCGAGGGATACGAGCTCGGCGACGCGCTCCAGGAGGCGAACGAGACGCTCGAGGACGACTTCACCGTCTCGGAGCGCGACGGCCACGCCGAGACCGTCCGGCCGTTCACTCGCGAGGAGCTGCTCAAGCCTCTCGAGAAGTGGTTCTTCGGCCGCTCGTGACGCTGACCTTCGGCTTCACTCCCTGCCCGAACGACGCCTTCGCGTTTCACGCGCTCGTACACGGGCTCGTGGCTGGGCCGTGCGAGGTCGAGCCGGCCCTGCTGGACATCGAGGAGCTCAATCGGCGGGCGCGCTCCGCGGAGTTTCAGCTGTCGAAGCTCAGCTTCGGCGCCGCGGCGGCCGCAGGCGACCGGTATCGGCTGCTGCGGAGCGGGGCTGCGCTTGGCCGCGGCGTCGGCCCGCTCGTGGTGGCGCGGGAGGCCGCCTCTCTCGAGAACGCGGCGGGCGCTCGGATCGCAGTTCCGGGACGGGAGACGACCGCCTTCCTCCTCCTCAGGCTGGCGGCGCCGCAACTCGGCGAGGCGGTCGAGCTCCGCTACGACCGGATCCTTTCCGCCGTCGTCTCGGGCGAGGTGGACGCCGGCCTCATCATCCACGAGAGCCGCTTTACGTACGCCGAGCACGGCCTCGTCGCGGTCGCCGACCTCGGCGAGTGGTGGGAGGGCGAGAGCGGCCTGCCCGTCCCGCTCGCTGGGATCTTCGCGCGGAACGACCTCGCGGCCGACGCCGCCGATGCGGCCGAGGCGGCGATCCGTGCATCCGTCGAGTACGCGTTCGCGAATCCGGAGGCGAGCCGCGACTACGTCCGCTCGCTCTCGCAGGAGATGTCGGACGAGGTGTGCGCGGCGCACATCGCGCTGTACGTGAACGAGCACAGCATCGACATCGGCCACGAGGGGCTCGCCGCGATCGACCGGCTCCTCGGTCGGGCCGCGGCCGCTGCCTAGACTCAGCCGGATGAGCCGGGCCGTCGTCCTCTCCGCCGTTCGTACTCCGATCGGCCGCTACGGCGGTGCGCTCTCGGGGGTACGGCCGGACGACCTCGGCGCTCTGGTGATCCGCGAGGCTGTCGGGCGCGCTCGCGTTCCGGTCGAGCAGATCGAGGACGTCTGGTTGGGCGCCGCCAACCAGGCCGGCGAGGACAACCGCAACGTCGCGCGGATGGCCGCGCTGCTGGCGGGCCTGCCCGAGTCGGTTGCCGGTGTCACGGTGAACCGGCTCTGCGCCTCGGGGCTCGCGGCCGTCGTCGGCGCCTCGCACGCCGTCATTGCAGGAGACGGCGATCTCTTCGTTGCCGGCGGCGTGGAGTCGATGACCAGGGCGCCGTTCGTGACGCCAAAGTCCGAGAAGCCTTTCGCGCGCGGCGACCGGCCTCTCTACGACACGACGCTGGGCTGGCGCTTCACGAATCCGCAACTCGAAGAGCTGTTCCCGCCGGAGTCGATGGGCGAGACGGGCGAGAACGTCGCCGAGCGCTGGGGTGTGACGCGGGAACAGCAGGACGCATTCGCGCTCGAGTCGCAGCGCCGCTGGGCTGCGGCCGACGAGGCCGGCCGCTTCGCCGACGAACTCGTGCCGGTCGGCGACTTCGCGCGGGACGAGCATCCGCGACCGGACACGTCCGCCGAAAAGCTCGCCACGCTCGAGCCGGCGTTTCGCTCGGGCGGGACCGTGACCGCCGGCAACTCCTCCGGCATCAACGATGGCGCCGCCGCGCTCGTGATTGCGTCGGAGGACAAGGCGCGCGAGCTCGGCGTCGAGCCGCTCGGCGCGTTCGCGGGCGGTGCGGTCGCGGGCGTCGATCCGCGGGTCATGGGCGTCGGCCCGATCCCGGCGGTGCGCAAGCTGCTCGAGCGCACCGGTGTCTCGCTCGACGAGATCGACCTCGTCGAGCTGAACGAGGCGTTCGCCTCGCAGAGCCTGGTCGTGATCCGCGAGCTCGGGCTGGATCCAGAGAAGGTGAACGTCAACGGCGGTGCGATCGCCCTCGGCCATCCCCTCGGGATGAGCGGCGCTCGCCTCGTCGTGTCGCTTCTGCACGAGCTCCGCCGCCGCAGCGGCCGGTACGGCCTCGCGACGCTGTGCGTCGGCGTCGGTCAGGGTCAGGCCGCGCTGTTCGAGCGGGTCTAGCCGACGGGCGGCCGGATGTAGATCACGCCTTCGTGCTCGATGGGCACGAACGGCGCTCCGACGCTGAAGACGACGCCTTCGACCTGGTGGAAGAGCTCGTTGCCGCCCTCGCCGACGGGGACGACGATGCCGACCTCGTCCTCCGGCTCGGCGGCGAGGCCTTCATCCTTGAGCGCGGCGAGCAAACGGTCGCGGTCCGGAATGCGGGCGGCCTCAACGCGGACAGTGCTTGGCATCTCGTCTCCCTCCGGTCGGTTTCGGATCCGAAACGTACCGCATCCGCCGGCGTGGCAAAAGCCGAGCGGTCTGTCTTCACTTCCGGAGCGAGAGCGCGGCGCCGGCTGCGAGGAGCGCGATGCCGAGCAGCCGGGGCCAGTGAAGTGGGATCCGGTCCGAGCGGAACAGTCCCCAGCGGTCGATCGCGGCGCCCATCACGAGCTGCCCGGCGATCAGGATTCCGACGGTGGCCGCGACGCCGATGCGCGGGCCGGAGTAGGTGATCGTGAAGACGATGACCAGTCCCATGACCCCACCGAGCAGCATCCACCAGGGCTGGTGCACGGCGTGCTCGAACCCGGCCACGCTGCGACGCGCGAGGGTGAGGACCGCGAACGCGCCCACCGCTGTCAGGACCGTCGAGAACGCCAGCGCCTCGAGGACACCGACGCGCTCGCCGAGCCGCGACATGACGGCGACCTGAACGGAGCCTGCGAGGCCGGCTCCCACTGCCAGCACGGCCGCAAGCGCGCTCCCGGACACGGCCCAACCCTAGTGAGGGCTTCGGCGGCCGCCGGGTGCGTAACCGTGCCGGCCGACGTGACGTTCATCCGTCATGAGCGAGCGGAGCGACGAGAACGCGAACGACGCCGGCGGCTGGCCGCTGCCGTCGCGCGACGTGCTGCGCGAGCTCGAGCCGCCCACGCGCGTCTGGACTGATCCCGAGTCGGCCGCTAGCTGGCCGACTCAGCGCTCTGCCACAGACTGAAGGCGTTCCCCTCGGTGTCCGTCTAGACGCGGAGGTTGCCGCGCTCGTCCGACGGGAAGATCGCGCCGCCCTGATCCTCGGCGGTCTGGAACATTCGGTAGTCCAGCTCGGGCGACATGGGCGGGTCGACCTGCCAACCGAAGACGCTGCTGTAGAAACCCTGCGCGCGGTCGGTGTCTTCCGCGCCGATCTCGACGTGCACCAGCTTGCCTGCCATCACCGCTCCTCTCGACCCGGTTATCGTCCCCCCGCCACTGCGAAAGGAGTCTATGTACCGGGTTGTCGTCCTCTATCAGCAGGAGCCGGACGCGGATTCGTACGCCGAGCACGCGGCGATTTGCGCGCAGGTTCCGAACGGCGTCTTCCGTCACGGCAGGGTCACGGGCGCTCCGATGGGTGAGCCGGCGCACGCGTACTACGCCGAGTGGGAGTTCGCCGACGAGCAGGCGTTCCAGAGCGCGGTTCGCGGCGAGGAGTTCATGGCGACGGGGAAGGACGCGTACAGGCGTGGCTTTCCTCAGCCGACCGTCGAGTTCGTCGAGCTGGGGTAGCGGTGGCCGAGGTCGAAGTGGGCCGGGAGGGCGCGGTTCAGACGATCACGCTGAACCGTCCAGACAAGCTGAACGCCTTCACCCCGTCGGTGCACGCGGCGTTGCATGCGGCGCTCGAGGAGGCGCGCGACCCAACGGTGCGTGCGGTCGTGATCACCGGCGCGGGCCGCGGCTTCTCGGCCGGCCAGGATCTGAACGCGTTCGGCGACTCGGGGGACGTCGCCGCGATGCTGCGCGCGACCTATCACGTCAACGTCGTCGCAATCCGTTCGCTGGAGAAGCCCGTACTCGCGGCCGTGAACGGCGTCTGCGCAGGCGCCGGTCTCTCGCTCGCGTGCGCGTGCGACATCCGGCTCGCGTCTGACGCGGCCTTCTTCGTCCCCGGCTTCGTCGGGATCGGCCTGATCCCCGACTCGGGCGGCACGTACTTCCTGCAGCGACTGCTCGGCACGGCGCGCGCGTTCGAGTGGATGACCTCGAACCGGCGGCTGACGTCGGCCGAGGCGCACGAGTGGGGGCTCGTCTCGGAGGTGATCGAGGCGGAGTCGTTTGCACAGCGGGTGGCCGAGCGCGCCGCAGAGCTCGCCGGCGCACCGACCCGGGCCATCGCATTGACGAAGCGGCTCTACGACCAGGCGGCATCCTCGACGCTCGAGGAACAGCTCGAGCGAGAGGCGGAGGCGCAGGCCGAGGCAGCGCAGTCGGCGGACTTCCGTGAGGGAGTCGCTGCGTTCGCCGAGAAGCGGGAGGCGCGTTTCAGCGGGAGTTGAGGAGCGCGAGGACTTCGCCGTCGTCGGGCCAGCGACCCTCGGCTTGCTTCGAGTAGACGAGCTCGCCGTCGGCGACGACGTCGAACTGCGACTTCGCACCCTCGCGGATCGACGCGTCCAGCCCGCTCTCGTTCAGCTCGGCCGCGAGACTCGCGGCCCGTTCGTCGTAGCCGCTTCAGATAGGGCAGTACAGGATCTCGACCGCCACGCCGAGATCGTACGCATCCGACCTACCGCTACGACCTGGGTGCCCCTAGACTTGGCTGCGGGGTGTTGACGCGCATCGTGGGGTTGGGAGCAGTCGTCGCTGCCGCGTTGGTCGCGGCAAGCGTCGTCCTGGCCGGGAATCCGGCGAAGGAGAAGATCGCGTTCACCGCGGCCGGGCAGGCGCATGCGAAGGCCCAGGTCCTGCGCCGCGCCGATCTCGGCGCCGGCTGGAAGGGTGGGTTCGTCAAGCCGGATCTCACATCGTCGATGCCTTGCACGAGCTATCGCCCGAAGCAGTCCGACCTCGTCCTGATCGGCGCGTCCGAGACGACCTTCGCCAAGCCGGGCCTCGAGGTCGACACCGAGGCCCAGGTGCTCGAGTCGCCTGCCATGGTGCGGCGCGACTGGCAGCGGACGGTCCTTGCGGCTCAGGTGATTCCGTGCCTGCGCGTCGGCCTCGTCAAGGCGCTGGGGTCGAAGGCCAAGCTCGTCTCGTTCCGCAAGGTCGCCTTCCCTCACATGCTGACGCTGACGCAAGGGTTCCGCCTCGTCGCGAACGTGACGACGCAGAGCGGCCTCGTGCCGGTCGAGATCGACTTCGTCGCGATGGGAAGCGGCCGCAACGAGATCACGCTGACGCTGAGTGGTCTCGCCGCTGCGCGGGCCTCCATCCACGCGGCCGAGGTGCACTTGGCGCGCGTGCTCGCGGCACGCGTCCGGCCCTAGCTCACTACTGCGGGCGGCCCGAGGGAGTAGAGCTGCTCAGCCCTAGTGGTCACTCCGGCAAGTAGCAGCACCCTTTGTCCGGCTGCAAGGCGTCGCATGCCGGTGTCCTCGGTCGGCCACGTACCTTCGGGTACGCGGCCTTCCTGCGTCCTCGGCTTGCTCGCTTTTCGCACGGCCAAACGGCACTGGACGTACCGGGGCAACCATTAGGCTCCGACCAGGAGGCGCACCGCGAGTGCGAGAAGCGCCACGGCGAGGAGCCACTGGATTGCCCGGCCGCGAAGTCGAAGCGAGACACGCGCGCCGAGTTGTGCGCCCGCAACGACGCCGATCGACAACGCCGCCGTGCGACGGAGGCCTTGGCGATGAAAGCTGCCGAGGACGAGGTGGGTGACGGTGCCGGTGCCGGCCATGATCGCGAGTACGAAATGCGAGGTCGCGGTTGCGAGATGGACCGGGAATCCGAGCGCGCGCACGAGGAGCGGGACGTGGATCACCCCGCCGCCGATGCCGAGGAAGCTCGAGAGAAACCCCACTCCGAGGCTGTAGACGGCGCCGCGCCGAACCGGGACGGCGTACTCGTAGACTTCGCCCTGCCGGTCTCTCAGCACACGTGGTTCGAGGCGCCCGCGCGCCGCGCGGAGCGGCCATCGTTCACCGGCGATCAGCCAGACGGCGAGTGCCGCGAGAACCGCGCCCATGATGGCGTTGAAGGCTTGGCGGGACACATCCCCGACCACGAGCGCACCGCCGATCGCGCCCGGCACGGTGGCGAGGGCGAAGACGATGCCGCTGCGGTAGTCGATTCGCCGCTGCCGGGCGTAGGCGGCGCTGCCGCTGGCGGCGTTGAAGAAGACGGCCGCCAGGCTGATGGCCGTCAGCGTCTGCGCGGAATCATGCGGGTAGAGGAGAAGCAGGATCGGCGTGAGGATGAAGCCGCCGCCCGCGCCGATCACCGTCCCGTAGGCGCCGACGCCGAAGCCGATCAGAACGAGCAGAATCGCCGTCTGGGTCGTAAACGCCACCGACGTCTACGCTACCCGGCTGCCGCCGCCGGCCGGCCGGCAAGGGGCTCGCGGCGTCTGCTCCAGCGTGGCTGTCGCCTTACCTGGTCCTCATGACCGTCACGTAGCCTCGTGGGTCGTACACCGATCGAACGTTAGGGGCGTGTGTGCTCACCACGATCGCGAGAAAGACGAGCCGGGCCACCCGGGATCTCGCGAACAGGGGCTGTAGCTCGTCGTGAGGCCGACTCCAGGTTCCGATCGCGAGCAGCCGGACCTCCTGCTCCTTGCCGCACAGCTCCACCGGAGCCGGTTGCGGCGGCGCAGGCGGAGGAGTCGGACGAGTCGACTGCTCGCCGGAGTCGTCGCTGCGGCCCTTGCCGCCATCGGCTTCGGCGTCGTGTTCGTCGAGGCGGGCGGGGCGAACGCGCTGATCGCGAGCGACTGCTCGCTCCGCGCGATGCGCCCGATCCGCCTGGGCGAGAACTCATTCGTCTACGCGGTCAACGGCGCCAGGCTCGGTGCGGTGGCATCGAACACTCACCGTCAGGCTCTCGCTCTGCGTGAGATGTCGCCTTGGCTGCCGAAAGCGACGATCGCGATCGAGGATCGCCGCTTCTACCAACACGGCGGGATCGATTACCTCGGCATCGCCCGGGCTGCCTATGCCGATCTCTCGGCCGGGCGGATCGTCGAAGGCGGCTCGACGCTGGAGCAGGAGTTGGCTCGGAACCTCTATCTCGGGAACGACACGCGCACCTTGTCGTGGAAGCTGGAGCAGGCATGCCTGGCGATCAAGATTGCGCAACGGTGGAGCAGGGCGAAGATTCTCGACGCCTACCTGAACCAGGTGAGTTACGGCGCCCACGCCTTCGGAGTCGCGGCTGCGGCCCGCACGTATTACTCGAAGCCGGCGAGTCGGTTGACGCTTCCCGAGGCGGCGATGATCGCCGGTCTGCCGCAGGCGCCGTCCGCCTATGACCCGTTCAGTCATCCGGCGGTGGCCCGCGCCCGCCGTAACGAAGTGCTTGCTGCCATGTATCGCGACGGCCAGATCTCGCGCCGCGTCTGGAGAAGAGCGCTTCGGCAGCCCCTCGGACTGAGGATGGGCACGCTCTACGTGGCGGTCGATCATCCCGGCTTCGTCGGCTACGTCGAACTGCAGCTGCTCAGACGCTTCGGGACCCGGACCGTCCGTGCGGGAGGACTCGCGGTGACGACGACGCTTCAGATACGCCTGCAACGCGACGCCAAGATCGCCGCACGCTCGGTGCTCCTGCATCACGGTGACCCGGCCGCGGCGATCGTGGCGATCGACCCGAGCACCGGTGCCGTCGATGCCATGACCTCGTACCAGCCCGGTGTTGGCGATCGGGCGTTCAACCTCGCCGCCGAGGCGCACCGCCAGGCCGGGTCAGCCTTCAAGCCGTTCGTCCTGGCGACTGCCCTCGAACAGGGCTACTCGCTGGGTTCGAGCTTCGCCGGACCGCCGCAGTTCGTCGTAAGCGACCCGGTCTGCAACACCGGAAGCCAACCGTGGATCGTCAACAACTACGCAAACGAGTCCTTCGGATCGATCCCACTCTCGACCGCAATCGCCAACTCGGTCAACACCGTCTTCGCTCAGCTCGTTTCTCAGGTCGGGCCCGCGAATGTCGTCGCGCTCGCCCATCGGGTCGGGATCAGCTCGCCGCTGCAGGCGGTCTGCTCGATCACGCTCGGCTCACAAGCAGTCACGCCGCTCGAGATGACCGACGCCTACGCTACCTTCGCCGACAACGGCATTCACCACCCGGTCGAGGCGGTCGAGATGGTGCGCGCTCCGAACGGCCACCTCCTTGCTCGTCCGCACACGGCCGGCACCCGAGCAGTCTCGGCGAACGTCGCGGACACCGTCACCCAGGCACTCCGAGGGGTCGTCCAAGGCGGCACCGGCACCGCGGCTGCCATCCCCGGCCTCGACGTCGTGGGAAAGACAGGCACCTCAGAGCACGAGGAAGACGCCTGGTTCTGCGGCTACATCCCCGGCCGCCTGGCCACCTGCGTCTGGGTCGGCTATCCCGCCGGCGAGATACCGATGCACAACATCGACGGCGTCCCCTCCGTTGTCGGAGGCACCCTCGCCGCCGAGATCTGGCACAACTTCGTCGCCGCAGCCACTTCCGCGCGACCGTGAGGAGTCGCTCGCCTCACGCCTGGCAGACAGCTGACTATCACTAGCTAGATCGTCTTGAACTGCTCGAACGGCTGGCGGCAGCTCTCGCAATAGCGGAGCGAGCGGCACGGGGTCGGGCCGAAGATGTTCTCGAGCTTCGTCTCCGTCGAACCGCAGTAGGGACACTTGTGCACCTGCGACTGGAGCTGGACCAGGCGCGGAGCCGGAGGAGCAAAGCCCGCCGCGCGCAGCTTCTCGCGGCCCGTGGCGGTGATCTTGTCGGTGCCCCAGGAGTCGTCGTTGATCACGGACACCTCGGGCTCGGCGCCGAGCTCCCGGACCTTCTCCTCCATCGCGCGTTTCATGACCTCGAGCGCAGGACAGCCGAGGAAGGTGGGCGTGAACTCGATGTAGACATGGCCGTTCTGGACATCGACCGAGCGGATGACGCCGAGGTCGACGAGCGAGATCACGGGGATCTCGGGATCGGGAATCTCCTCGAGCGCCTCCCAGACCTGAGCCTCGGCTACCACTGGGCTCCCGCAGGCGCCGAGCGGCGCACCATCGTCATCTCCTCCCACAGGGGCGCGAGCTCGTCGGTGTGCGTGCCGCGCTCGATCGCTTCGACCTCGGCGAGGCCGACGCGCGAGACGAGCTCGCCGCGCAGCTCGGCCGGGAGGACGCCGAGCGCGTAGGGCCACAGCTCCTCGAGCGCCGTCTGGAAGCGCGGCTCGCCGCGCAGGCGGTCGTGCCACATCTCGGCGTGCATGCGGTGGTACGCCTCCTCACGGTCGATCTTCGCCGCGAGGCCCGAAACCGCCGGATCGGAGTCGTCCTTGAGCGCAGTGATCCGGATCTCGTCGGCGACCTCGTACAGCCAACGGCGCGCGATCGTGTGCGCCCACTCGAGCAGGTGGAGCTCGACGAGCGGCGCGCAGCGGTACTCCTCGAGCTTCCGGTCGAACGCGAGGGCGTCGGCGTCGCCGTCCGGGCCGACGAGCAGCTCGTAGACCGCGCGCGCGTGCCCGATCTCGTTCTGTGCGATCGAGGAGAAGGCCACGTCCTCTTCCAGCATCGGCGCGATCCCGGTCCACTCCGAGTCGCGCCAGCCGAGGAGGAGCTCGTCGTCAGCCAGGCCCAGCAGTACCTGCTCGTGCACGCGCCTCCTTCAACCGTGCCTTGATCGAGTAGCCGTCGACGCGGCGGTACTTGAGGTCGAACTCGTCCGCCCAGTCCTCGACGTCTCGGATTGCGTCGCGCGGGACGAGCCACAGCGCGACCGACTCGCCGCGGCGGCCGTACTGCTCGCGCGCCCACGCCTCTGCGAAGTCCGCGTCCGGAGCGACGACGGAGCCCGCGTGCTCGAACGGCTGACCGCGCCGCTCCTGGCGGAAGACCTCGAAAACCCGCGGCTCGTTCATGCCGCGAGGACGGCGTCCCGCACCCACTGCTCCTGGTCGAGGAAGTGGCGGCGGAAGGAGAGCCGCTCCTCGGTCTTCGGGCCGTGTCCGGTCACGACATGCCTGAGCTCGTCCCAGTCGGGCTCGGTGTACTCCCACACGCCGTCGTCGCGCTTGCGCAGCTTCGGGTCGGGAACCTCGAGCCCGAGCTCGCGGATCTGGGGCACGTAGCCGTCGAGGAACTGCTGCCGCGCCTCCTCGTTCCCCTGCGACTTGATCCGCCACAGGTACATCGGGTCCTCGTCGCGCGGGATCGGGTTGCCGTGGAACTGCATGAGCGGTCCCCACCAGCGGTCGAGCGCCTCCTGCACGAGCTCGAACTGCTCGGGCGTGCCCGTCACCATGGCGAGGATCACGTCGCGGCCGTGGAGGATGTGGAACGACTCCTCCCAGCAGATCTTCTTCATGATCCGCGCGTACGGTGCGTACGAGCACTTGAGGAGCGCCTTCTGGCTGATGATCGCGGCCGCGTCGACGAGCCATGCGATGACGCCGACGTCTCCCCAGGTCTTCGTCGGGTAGTGGAAGACGTTGTGGAACTTCGCCTTCCCGTCGATGAGATCGGCGAGGCACTGCTCGCGCGGCTTGCCGAGATCCTCGACGACGCGGTAGATGAGCTGTGCGTGGCCGACCTCGTCCTGCACCTTCGCCGTCAGCGCGAGCTTGCGCTGGAGCGTCGGGGCACGGAGGATCCACTCGCGCTCGGGTAGCACCCCCATGAGCTCGGAGTTGCCGTGCATCTCGATGAACTTGATCAGCTTCGCCCGGTAGTCGTCCGGCATCGGATCGGTCGTCTCGACCTGTCCGCCGGAGGAGACGTACTCGAGAAATGCCTGCTCATCCTCTGGAATCTCGACTGCGGCCACGCAGCACCACCTTCCGAACGATCGTTAGGTTTCTCAGTCTAGTGGTCACTCGCCGCACCGAGCTAACGCGTGCCGCCGCCCGTCTCTTCGCGGAGAAGGGCTACCACGGAACCTCTGTCGGTGACCTCGCGCAAGCCCTCGGAGTGCAGAAGGGGTCGCTCTACGCGCACATCTCCTCGAAGGCCGACCTGCTCTGGGAGGTCGCGCGCGAGGGCTCGGCTGCGTTCCACGCCGCGCTCGACTCGGTTCCCGAGGAGGGGCCGGTCGTCGAAAGGATCCGAGCGGCGTTGCGTGCGCATCTCCGCGTCGTCGCCGAGCAGCTCGACGTCGCGACAGTGTTCGTACGGGAGTGGCGATATCTCCAGGGTGAGCGGCGGGAGGAGTTCGTCGCCGAGCGCCACCGCTACGAGGAGCGGTTCCGCGCTCTCTTCCGCGAAGGCCGCGAGCTCGGTGAGCTCCGCGCCGATCTCGACGATACGACGGCCGCGCTGCTCGCGCTGTCGGCCGTGAACTGGGCCTACACCTGGCTGCGGCCGGGCGCGGACACCGACGCGCTCGCCGACCGCTTCACGGCGCTCCTGCTCGACGGCATGCGCGGCTACGCGACGCGGTGAAGGTCGCGCTCGTCGTCAACCCGTTCGCCACTCGAGTGAGCGAGGAGGGGCTCGCTGAGGTGCGAGCCGAGCTCGAGCGCGTTGCCGAGCTCGACGTCCTTCTCACCGAGCGACCCGGCCATGCGACCGAGCTCGTAACCGGCGCGGCCGACGGCGGTGCCGAGGCCGTCGTCGTCTTCTCCGGGGACGGCGGCTTCAACGAGGCTCTGAACGGGCTCGAGTCAGACGTCCCGATCGGCTTCCTCCCCGGCGGCGGCACGAGCGTTCTCTCCCGCGCGCTCGGGCTGCCGCGCGATCCCGTCGCCGCCGCGCGGCGCGTTGCGGACGCGCTTGCGTCGGGACGCAGTCGCCGGATCTCGCTTGGTCGGGTCAACGGGCGGCGCTTCGGCTTCGGCGCCGGAATCGGCCTCGACGCCGAAGTCGTGCGGCGGGTCGACCTTCTCGGCCGCCGCACAGACGGCCGGCGGCCGGGCGATTTCGCGTTTGCGGGAGCGCTCGTTCGCACGCTGGCCGCGGAGCACGGCCGGCTCGAACCGAAGCTCGAAGTCGCCGGGGCCGGGCGGGCGACGGCGGTCTTCGTTGCGAACGGCAGCCCGTACACGTACGCGGGACGCCTGCCCCTCCCCATCGTCTCGAGGGCGATATTCGAGCACGGGCTCGACTACGTTGCGGCGGTCGAAGTCACCCCGGGCTCCCTGCCGTTCACGGTGGTGCGCGTCCTCAGCGGTCGCGCGCACGGCGACCGCTTTCTCCGCGGTCACGATCTCGATCGGATCGAGATCCGCTGCGACGTCCCGCTCCCTCTGCACGCCGACGGCGAAGACCTCGGTGACGTCGAGCACGCGACGTTCGAGGCCGAGCGAGCGGCCGTGTCGGCTCTCGTCTAGAGATCCCTGTCGAAACCTGGGCGCTCTCCTTCCGAAACCTCGGTCCTTCCAGCAGAATCTCGGCATGGCGACCTTGGATACCGGCTCCGCGTCGGCGAGGGTGGGCGAGCTCGTCCCCTTCGTTCCCCGGCTGACGCTCGAGTGGCTCAGGGCTACTCCCGAGCTGCGCTGGCTCGAGGTGGACGGAACGCTCGCGTTCATCGACATCTCCGGCTTCACGGCCATGTCGGAGAAGCTCTCCAGCAGCGGGCGCGCCGGCGCGGAAGAGGTCACCGAGGTGATGAACGCGACCTTCAGCGCCCTGCTCGAGGTCGCGTACGGCGAGGGAGGCGGCCTGCTCAAGTTCGGCGGCGACGCCCTTCTCCTGCTGTACGAAGGAGAGGATCACGCTCCGCGTGCCGCCCGCGCCGCGTTCGAGATGCGGCGCAGCCTTCGCGCGATCGGGCGACCGCGCACGTCCGTCGGCGCCGTCCAGCTGAAGATGCACGCAGGACTCCACAGTGGCCGCTTCCAGTTCTTCCTGGTCGGCGAGTCGCACCGTGAGCTGCTCGTGGCAGGTCCCGCTGCGACGCGCACCGTCGAGATGGAGGCCGCTTCGGAGGCCGGCGAGATCCTAATCAGCCCTCAGACTGCGGACGCGCTCGCGCCGGAGACCGTTGGCGAGGAGAAGGGCCCCGGCCTCCTGTTGCAGGCGGCGCCGGAGGTGCACGGGACTCTGCGGCCGCTGCCCGATCCGGCGGGGATCCCTCTCGAGCTCGCCGTCCCCGCGCCGTTGCGCGCGCAGCTGCTCGAGGTGGGTCCGCTCGAGGGCGAGCACCGCCACGCGGCGATTGCGTTCGTCCGTTACTCGGGCGTCGACGAGATCATCTCGACGGAAGGGGCCGCATCGGCCGCGGAGGCGATCGACGTGCTGGCGACAACACTCCAGAGCGCGGCGGACGAGCATGGCGTCACGTTCCTCGAGAGCGATGTCGACCGCGACGGGGGACGCATCATCCTCGTCTCGGGTGCTCCCCAGACGTTCGGCGACGACGAGGAGCGGTTGCTGCGGGCGCTCAGGTCTGCGGTGGACACGGGGCTGCCGCTGCCGGTGCACGCCGGGGTGAGCGAGGGGCGCATCTTCACGGGTCAGGTCGGCGCTCCCTTCCGCCGCACGTACACCATTCTCGGCGACACGGCCGCGCTCGCCGCGCGACTGATGGCGAAGGCGGGTGAGGACGAGATCTGGGTGGCGGCCTCGGCCTACGAGCGTGGCGGCGCCCGCTTCGAGGCGACCGAGCTCGAGCCGCTCGAGCTGAAGGGCAAGGCCGAGCCGGTGCGGGCCCTCGTCCTCGGCGACCTGCTTTCTGAGGCCGAGATGTCGGACGAGGCGGTCGCTTCCGGGGGGAAGCTTCCGTTCGTCGACCGCGAGCGGGAGCGGGCGGTGCTCGGAGCCTCCGTCGCCCCCGTGCGAATGGGCTTCGGAACCATGGTCGAGCTGATCGGGGAGCCGGGGATCGGCAAGTCCCGGCTCGCCGAGGAGCTCCGCGACAACTGCGCCGACATGAAGCAGATCACTCTTCGCTGCGACCAGTACGAGTCGTCGACGCCCTACCACCCGTTCCGACCTTTCCTGCGGGCGGCTCTCGACGTGCAGCTCAACGGCGGCGGCACCCACAACCGGGCGGTCATCGCGGAACGGCTGGCGACGCTCGAGCCCGAGCTCGTCCCGTGGGCACCCCTTCTCGCGGCTCCGCTCGACGTGGAGGTCGAGACGACCCCGGAGGTGGACGACCTCGATCCCTCGTTCCGCCGCGCGCGTCTGCATGGGGTCCTCGGCTCGATGCTCGGGAAACTGCTCGACTCGCCGACGTTGCTGGTCTTCGAGGACGTCCACTGGATGGACGACGCCTCGTCGGACCTTCTCCGTCACCTCGGGACGCAACTGCCGACTCGACCTTGGCTGACGTGCACCACCCGGCGGCCGGAAGGGGAGGGCTTCCTCGCGGCCGAGGGAACGCCGCCGCTGCCGGCTCTGACGCTGCGGCTCGAGCCACTGCCGGCCGACGATGCCAAGACCCTGATCCGCGCAGCGGCCGGGGACCGGGGCCTGAGCGATGATGAGCTCGAAGCGATTTTCGATCGCGGCGCTGGCAACCCGCTGTTCCTGCAGGAACTCGCCTCACCCGAGGAGGGCGAGGCGGCGCGGCTGCCGGATACGGTCGAGGAACTCGTCGCGACGCGCATCGACCGGTTGGCGCCTGGCGACCGGGCACTGCTGCGCTGGGCGTCTGTCCTCGGCAGCTCGTTCTCCGGCGCTGTGATCCACGACGTACTCGAGGCAGATCCGACAGCGGCATCGGACTCCGAGGCGTGGGACCGGCTGGCGGAGTTCGTCGAGCGCGACCCGAATGTGCCCGGCTATTTCCGCTTCCGGCACGCGCTGATCCGCGACGGCGCCTACGAGGGGCTCTCGTACAAACGTCGCCGGGAGCTGCACGGGCGCGTCGCGGACGTGATGGAGGAGCGCGAGGGCGATCGCGCCGAGGAGTCGGCCGAGTTGCTGTCGCTTCACTTCCACCGTGCCGAGCGCTGGGCCGAGACGTGGCGCTATTCCCTGGCGGCGGCCCAGCGCGCTGAGCGGAAGTACGCGAACGTCGAGACGATCCAGTTCCTGGAGCGCGCTCTGGAGGCGGCGAAGCAGTGGAGCGAGGCGCCGGCGGACGAGGTGGCCCGGGCCTGGGAGTTCCTCGGCGACGTTCGGATGCGTGTCGCCACCTACGAGGAGGCAGGCGCGGCCTACCGCGAGGCGCGGACATTCTGGCGCGGCGACCCCGTGCAGGAGGCGCGGCTCATGCAGCAGGAGGCGATCGTGCCGCACCGGCTGGGGAAATACCCGCAGGCGCTCCGCCGCCTCACGCAGGCTCTGGGTGTGCTCGAAGGAATCGAGGGCGATGGCGCAGCCGCGCAGCGGGCGCGGATCTCCGGGTGGTACGCAACGGTCCTTCAGCACCAGTGGCGTCCCAGTGAGGCGATCGAGTGGTGTCTACGCGCGATCGCGGAGGCTGAGTCGTGTGGCGCCGAGGAGGCGCTCGCGCAGGCCTATTTCATTCTCGACTGGGCGTATCTCGCGGTTGGCAGGCGCGACGAGGCCGTTCACTCTGCTCGGGCCGTCGAGATCTATGAACGGCTCGGCAACCTCGACCGGATGGCGTGGGCGCTCAACATCATGGGCGGCCGGGCCTATCTCGCGGGCCGCTGGGAGGAGGCGATCGGATTCGCCGGTCGCGCGCGGGAGACGTTCGTGCGGATCGGCGACGAAATGAACGCGACCGTGGCTGCTCTGAACGTCGCGTGCATCCGTGCCGACCAGGGGCGGATGGAGGACGCCGAGCCGCATTTCCGGCGTGCGCTGGAGCTTCGGCGCTCGGTCGGGAACGTGATGAAGATCGCTGACGGCGCCAACGAGCTCGGGCGCTTCGAGGGGCGCGTCGGCAACTTCGAAGAGGCGAAAGCTCTGCTCGCCGAGGCGCGCGAGCTCTTCCTCGAGGAAGGGGACGAGGTCGAGGCCCTGGCGGCCGACGTCTGGCTCGTCGAGTCTCTCGTGCACAAGGGAGAGAGCGAAAAGGCGCTCGAGCTTGCCGCGGACGCGCTCGAGCGGACGGTGACGACGCCCGGTGTCGACGTCTTCGCGGCGATGCTGCACCGGTTGCGCGGCTGGGCGTACATGCAGCTCAGGGATCTCGAGAGCGCCCGCGGCGCGTTCGACGAGAGCCTGCGGCTCGCCCGGGTCGAGGGAGAGAACGTCGGCATGCGGAGCGCGGACTACGAGATCGCCCTGACCCTCGACGCGCTCGACCAGCTCGGCGAGCTGGTGGGCGATCCGGCGGTCGATCTCGAGCGGGAGCGCGACGCGCTCATGGCCAAGCTCTCGGTCCTGAAACTGTCGAGGCCGCCGCTCCC
>DATGEB010000073.1:0-39057 GCA_035310545.1 Gaiellaceae bacterium | reverse complement strand
ACCCGGCTGCTACGCGTTTCGCGTGAGTGGCCGGAACTTCCGAGAGCGCCTCGTCGTACGTGTCGTGGCATAAGCACCGCGGCCCGAGACATACTCTGAACCGGGAGTGACTCGGAGTATCGAGGTTCACGGCTTAGAGCTGGATTCGCCCGCCATGGAAATCGGGCTCCACCCGGTTCGCGTAACACTCGGTTCGGCCCACTTTTTCGGACATTGTCCACGGAAACGGGGGCACTCCACTTCGCGGGCTAGGTGCGCATGCCAAACACCCGCCGTCGTGGGCGGCGTCCGAGAATGTGACGTGAGGTGGCGGGGCGTCTCCGTTTGAATTGCGTTCGGTGGCAGCCTTCGGTTCTGCGGCAGCGTATGACGGGTTCATGGGCCGGTATTCGGTGCCGCTGGCACCGCAGTTCGCGGCGTTCGCTCGGATTCAAGAGCACATGCGTGCGGTCGACGTCGGCGCGGGAACGGGGGCCTTGACATCTGAGCTGGTTCGACTTGGTGCAGAGGTTGCCGCCGCTGAGCCCGACGAGGCGTTCGTCGATGCGCTGCGTAGGCGGTTCCCTTCGGCCGATGTGCAGGTCGCCGTCGCGGAGGCGTTGCCGTGGGCGAATGGGTCGTTCGATGCAGCGGTGTCTCAGCTTGTCGTGGCATTCATGCGTGACGCGCGCGCGGGAGTACTCGAGATGCGTCGTGTGGTTCGACGCGGTGGCGTGGTCGCCCTCTGCATGTGGGATCGAGACGGTATGCAGATGCTCGGCGCGCTGCAGCGCGCACGCGAGGCGCTCGGAGCGCTTGACCCCGCGACGGAGGCCGGGATGCGGCATCGCACCCGCGAAGAGCTGGAGGCGTTGTTCGACGACGGGTTCGAACACAAGACCACGGAGCTGCTCGTCGTTGACGCGGGATACGCCGACTTTGCGGACTTCTGGGACGCGCTCCGAGGCGGCGCGAACCAGTCAGGCCGCTGGGCGGACTCGCTCACGGGTTCCGCGCTGCAAGATGCCCAAGCTGCGGTCTTCCGAGAACTTGGCGCGCCCTCGGGCGCATTCACACTTCGTGCCGAGGCCTGGGCCGTGGCGGGCCGTACGTAAGCTGCCTTCCCGCCGTCACCCAAGAGCGGGCCGCGAATCGCAGATTCCCGGCTGCGTGACCGTCCTATCGCCGGAGACCTTCTCTACCAGAGGCCCAAAGGCGCCGCCGTGACGAGTTGGTTTGCGCAGTGTCTGGTTCCGCCCATTTCACCCGCCTAGCGCCGCTAAGAACAGCATGATCAAGCGGTTCAGGCCTGTCATGCATGTCTTGGCCATACGTGCCGTGCTGTCCTGGAGGCGATGGCTCATTCAGAGCCAGAGCTTCTTCGAGTTCACGGAATTCCCCTCAGCCTGTTCAAGCTCTATCGAGATCCCGGAGACGGGCATCGACGCCGATGCCGCCGCGCGTTGACAAAAGGGTGACTGACCTGGAGAGGCGCCCCGGAGTGCCATGAGCGGCTGGCTGAAGCGACTGAGGAGACGATTCCCGAGCATGACGCGACGTTGCGGTGAGTATGGCTCTTGACGCTTGGAGAGAGAGGCTTGCTGCGACGGCCGAGGCATCCGGCGAGATAGCACCGCGCCTTCTTGGCGTGACGCGGGAGTTGCTTGAAGGCGCGTTCGGCGCCGGTGATGGTCATAGGGCGACTTCGAAGACGTATTGATCGATAGGGCGGCCTCTCCCTCTTGAGCGCGCGCACGAAAGATGCCCTTCGCGGGCGCGAGGAAAGGCACGCGAGCGCCTCGGAACGCGAAGCCGAGTTCCAGGCCACCCCGGTAGGGGATGTCCTCGCCGTGGGTTGCGGAAAGGACGTCGAGCGAGGCAAGGCACGAGGCTCGGAGCGCATCGTCCGACACGCCGATGGTAGATCGCCGAGCCGTAGGCGCGAACGTGTCGGCCGCGTCGCGGCGCCGGCTCGAACGCGTAGAGTCGCTTCGGCCAGCCCAACGGAGGAGAAGCGATGAGCATCTACGCAGTTGTCGATCCGGCGACCGGCGAGACGGTCAAGGAGTACCCCACCATCACAGACGACGAGCTGCGCGACGCGATCGCTCGCGCCGACCGGGCCCACCGGGAATGGTCGAAGGCCGCGACCGTCGCCGAGCGCGCCTCGCTCGTTCGCCGCGTCGGCGAGCTGCACACAGAACGGCGCAAGGAGCTCGCGGAGATCATCGCCGCCGAGATGGGCAAGCCGATCGGGCAGGCGCGAGGCGAGATCGCCTTCTCCGCGTCGATCTACGAGTTCTACGCCGACAACGCCGAGGCGCTGATGGCGGACGAGCCGGTCGAGCTCATGGGGGGCGAAGGGTCGGCCGTCGTCCGCCGCAGCTCGCTCGGCGTCCTGCTGGGGATCATGCCCTGGAACTTCCCCTACTACCAGGTCGCCCGCTTCGCCGGCCCGAACCTGATCATCGGCAACACGATCCTCCTGAAGCACGCACCGCAGTGCCCGCAGTCGGCCGAGGCGATGCAGCAGATGTACCTCGACGTCGGCTTCCCCGACGGCGCCTACGTCAACGTCTACGCCACGAACGAGCAGATCGAGTGGGTGATCGCCGATCCGCGGGTGCGCGGCGTCTCGGTCACCGGCTCGGAGCGCGCCGGCGCCGCCGTCGCGGAGATCGCGGGCCGGAACCTGAAGAAGGTCGTGCTCGAGCTCGGCGGCTCCGACCCCTTCATCGTCCTCGGCACCGACGACCTCGACAAGACGGTCGAGGCCGCCGTCGAAGCGCGAATCGACAACGCCGGCCAGTCGTGCAACGCCGCGAAGCGGATGATCGTGATCGACGAGCTCTACGAGCCGTTCCTCGAGAAGTTCACCGCTGCGCTCACCGCCGTGAAGTCGGGCGATCCCCGCGAGCGCGAGACCGACGTCGGGCCGTTGTCCTCTCAGATCGCGGCCGATCGCCTCGAGGATCAGGTCAAGCGCGCGGTCGAGCAGGGAGCGACCGTCGTCGCCGGCGGCAAGCGCAACGGCAACTGGTTCGAGCCGACCGTGCTCACGGACATCACGCCGGACAACGAGATCTACCGTGAGGAGCTGTTCGGCCCCGTCGCGCAGGTCTACCGGGTGCGTTCCGAGGAGGAGGCCGTCGCGCTCGCCAACGACACGCCGTTCGGGCTCGGCTCCTACGTGATGACGACCGACCCGGGGCAGGCAGCGCGCGTCGCCGACGCGATCGACGCTGGCATGGTCTACGTGAACATCGTCGGGGCGGACAGCGCCGAGCTGCCGTTCGGGGGCACCAAGCGCTCCGGCTTCGGGCGCGAGCTCGGCCGCTACGGCGCCGACGAGTTCGTCAACAAGAAACTGATTCGCATCGGCTGACGAGGCGTGATCGACCCGCTCGAGCGCTGGCGCCGGTACGGCGAGAAGCCGGACTTCGCGGGCCCGCTGAGCTACGGCGGCGCACCGCTCACGCAGGACCCGGCGCTCCTGGCGGGCTTCGACGTGGCGATTGTCGGCGCTCCGACGGACGATCTCGTCTCCGACCGGCCGGGCGCGCGGTTCGGTCCGCGTGCGATCCGCGCTGCGAGCTGTCCTCCCGGGCCGGAGCTCGAGACGAAGGTCGACGCGTTCGCGGAGCTCCGCATCGTCGACTACGGAGACGCTCCCGTGCTTCCCGCCGACCCCGAGCGCACGCACGAGGCGATCGAGGCGACGGTGGGCGAGGTGCTCGATGCCGGCCTGATCCCGATCGTGCTCGGAGGCGACCACTCGATCGCCGAGCCGGACGTGCGCGCCTGCGCCAGGCGTCACGGCCCCCTCGGCCTCGTCCACTTCGACACGCACACCGACACCGGCACCGAGGTCTTCGGCGTCCTGGTCTCGCACGGCACGCCGATGTACCGGCTGGTGGAGCAGGGGCACGTGGACCCGAAGCGCTACGTGCAGATCGGGCTGCGCGGCTACTGGCCCGGCGAGGCCGAGTTCGGTTGGCAGCGTGAGCGCGGGATCCATGCGTTCTTCATGCACGACGTGCGCGACCGCGGTATCGACGCGGTCGTCGCGGACACGCTTCGAGTCGTCGGCGGCGGCCCCGTCTTCCTCACCGTCGACGTCGACGTCCTGGATCCGGCCTTCGCGCCGGGCACCGGTACTCCGGAGCCGGGCGGGATGACGAGCCTCGAGCTCCTCAAGGCCGTCCGCGAGGTGGCGACTCGACTGGATCTCGTCGGGGCCGAGGTCGTCGAGGTGATCCCGACCGCCGTCGCCTCGACGGACATCACGGCGCTCGTCGCGGACAGGATCGTTCGCGAGATCCTGAACGGGATCGCTCTCCGCCGCCGCTGAGCGGCGTCAGGTTCCGCCACAGCGGAGGTCGGCGTCCAGCGGGCCGATCCGGTACTGCGCGAGCGTCGGCGCCGCGCCCGTGAAGCCGCCGTCGCTGCAGCTCTGCCGCGCTTGCGGGAGCGTTGCCCTCGTTCCGGCCACCCAGTCGGGCAGCCGGCCGTTGAAAGCCGTCTTCGTCGTCCGTGCGGTCAGCCCCGTGATCTCGTGCCACTGGGCGCTGGTGGAGTAGATCCCGATCGGTCCGGTCGCGCCCGCGTTGTGCAGGCCGGCGATGAAGCCCTGCAGCGCGGCGATGTTGAGCTCGTAGGTTCCGGCCCAGCTCGCAGCCAGCTCGACGTCCAGCCACCACGGCGCCGTTCTGGCTGCGAGCGGGTCGAGCGCGGCGACCAGGTGGTAGGAGTGGGCGGCGCGCTGCTCGCCGTAGAGGTACGAGCAAGCGTCGGTCAGCAGGCCGTTGCAGGAGCCGTAGGCCGGCGCGGTGCCGCCGCTCGGCCAGTCCGCGACGTGGCGCTCGCCGCCGGGGTTGGCGGTGTCGATGTACAGCGACAGGGGTAGCTGCGTCGGGCGCTTCTGCCCCGGAGCATCCTGCGCCCAGCGCAGCTCTCCGCTCAGGCACGGGTTCGCGGTGTTCGCCAATCCGCCGTTGACCCCGACGATCCCGAACAACGGGTTCGACGGGTAGGAGCCCGAGCACTGCGGATAGGAGACGTCGTGCCCGGTCGGCGCCGAGCCGCGCGTCGCGAGCAGCACCACGGCAACGACGACGACTGCGAGTCCCACCGCCGCCGCGATCCAGCGCGCTCCCAACCGCGGACGTCTGGCAGGCAGCACGGGGGTCAAGCTTCCTGCGGTGCGCCCGCCTCCAGCTCGGGCCTACTTCTGCCGCCGCAGTGCGGCGATCCATGCTTGCGGGGATGCTGCCGAACCGGCTTCCGGGGCCGGGTCCGGCGGTGATTCCGCGGGCGGGGCAGGCTCGCGCCTGAGGGCGTGCTGGAGTCGCGCGTGAAGGCTCGACGCTATCGGCGCCTGTTCCGTGTCGGTCGCGACGGGTTCGTCGTCGCGCGCCTGCATCCGCGCGTGCCAGAGGTCGATGTGCAACCGGTCGATCTCCTCGACGAGCATCAGGATCGCGCGACCGACCGCGGCGGACTCCTCCCCGCCCGCCTGCCGTAGACGCTCGCCCCAGCTCCGGAGTGCCTCGAGCTTCTCTTCGTCCAGCTGCACGGGTTCCATCGTGACATGCGGAGAACCTCGCTGCAGTTGCGGCTGCCGCTAGTCGTTCGAGAGGCTGCGGTGTTCGGCTCGGCTCCGCTCCCTCGCTCGCTCCGCTCGCGCCGCCCGCCGCTCGCGCCTCCTGCGCTCCGAATGAGCGGCCAGAAGCGCGAGCAGCAGCAATGCCCCGACTCCGAGCCAGGGGTAGTTCGCAAACGTGAAGACGATCCCGAACAACCCGAGGAAGAGAGCGGCACTCCAGATGAGAACCGAACCCACGCGGCGGAGAAAGCGGCCGTGAGGCGTACGCCGCGGCTCGGGCGTGAAGGCGGTCTCCACAGAGGGCAGACTACGCCGCACGCGGGCTAGGGATCGCTCGTCAGCGTGTCGGCCGGGAAGGCGGAGGCCGCGCGCGCGATCGCCTGCAGCGGGCCCGCTCGCAGGTAGTGGTCGAGGAACGCGATCGAGACTCGTTCGACCGCCGCCAGCCGAGAGCCCGGCACCGTGTACGGCGGGAGATGACCGGCGCGCCGGAGCAGCAGGAGGAACTTCGGTCGCGCGACCGCGCGAAAGAGGTGGAACGTGTACACGGGCGGATTGATGCGGTCTGCCGTTCCCTGGACGGCGAGGAGCGGCACCGTGGGCGACACCAGCGAAATGCGCCGGCCGAGCTCTGCACCGGAGAGGATCACCGCTGCTCGCACGCGACGGTCGTGCCAGGGGCGCTCGTAGGCGGTCGCGAACGCGGTCTCCGCCCCGTCCGACTGCCCGGCGACGGCGATCCGACTCGGGTCGACCACGCCGTGCAGCGGGCTTTCCGGCGACGCGCTCGCGGCGAGGAGCCGCGTGATGACGAAGCGCATGTCGCGAGGCTGGTTGACGATGTCATTCTCGTTCGGGCCGCCGGGCGCGTTCGCGTTCCCGAGCGGAAAGACCGGCGCTGCGACGAGGTAGCCCGCCGCCGCCCAGGCTCGCAGCAGCCGCTCGTAAAGGAGCGGGGTGGTGGCGAAGCCGTGACCGAAGACGACGAGTGGCCACGGGCCGTTCCCGTCCGTCGCGGGCGGGTACCAGAGATACGTCGTCACAGGCCTGGCGACGCGCCGGCCTCCGGGGAGGCGGATCGTTCGAGACGTGTCCACGAGGTGCAGTACGGATGGCAAGCCGGCACGAGTGCGAGGTCGTTCTCCACGCGACAGTGCCGAGCCGGCGAACGCGAGCACGGAGAGCGCCAGCGCCAGCACGACCGAGAGCTTCACTCCGACCCCGCACACCGGTCACAGCCTGCCGGTGTCCGGTCTCAACCGCAAGGAGGAGGGGCTCGGACGAACCCCTCCTCCGCGCAGACCTAGGTTGCGGGAACGCTCGGCGCTTCGATCGCGGGCGCCGGCATCTCGTCCGGCATCGTCGGCGTCTCCTCCCGCCAGTGCGGCCGCTCGCCGTCCTGGACGATTCGCCGGAAGAGGAACAGGAGCAGGGAGATCCCGAGCACGGCGAAGCCGATGATCTTGACCTGGGCGCCCTTGCCGTAGCCGCCCGCGGCGACCTGGAACCAGCCGATGCCGACGACGGTGAAGAGCGCGAACCCAGCCGACAGCACACCGGCGATCGGCACCCAGATCGGGGATAGCTTGACCGGCCGCGGCCAGCCCGGGCGATCCTTCCTCAGGAGGAGGAACGCGGTCAGCGCAAAGAAGTTCGCGAGGACGTAGCCGATGTTGCTCGCGGCGAGGATCCCGAAGATGTTCCCCACGAAGAGCACGAAGAGGATGTTGATGACCATGTCGAGCGACATCGCGTAGCCGGGGACGCTGAAGCGGTTCAGCCGCCCGAGCTGCTTGATCGTCAGGCCGTCTCTCGAGATACCGAAGAGCGCGCGGCTCCCGTCTGCGGTAGCCGTGTTCATGGAGAGCACGAAGCTGATGCAGATGACGACGACGAAGAAGTTCGTGGCGCCGCTGCCGACGAGGTGGTTCAGAGCGCCGACGTAGTCGAACGCCTCGACGGTCTTTGTTCCCACGCCGCCGGTGAGCGACATGGGCACGACCGTGTTGATGAGGAGGATGAACGCTGCCGACGAGATGAGGGCCTTCCTCGAATCTCGTGCGGGGTCTTTGTACTCCGGGGTGAAGGTTGCGGCCGCCTCCGGAGCCGTCGACCAGATCATGAGCCAGATCCACACGAGGGCGATCTGGAGACCGCCCCAGGCATGGCCGGAAGCGCCGATCGTGTTCTGCAGATTCGCGGAGTGGAAGTCGCCGTTGACGAACGGCAGGATCGTGAAGCAGAAGAGGGGCAGCATCAGAAGGAGGCCGGCGAGGTAGTTGAAGCCGACCGCGACGCGGGTGCCGAGGATGTTGAAGGCCCACACGGCGAGAATCAGTCCGATGGCGATGAAGTGCTGGAGCCCGATGTAGACCGAGCCCGTGTGGAAGTAGCCGTGGTCGATCGTCTTCCCGCCGAACGCGTTCGTTCCGTACGGCGACCCGGGGAACCATTCGGCTTGTGCGATCGAGCCGACGAACAGGCCGAGGAAGGCAAGCACGACGGACCAGCCGATCCAGTAGCCGAAGGTCGAGATCGGCCCGACGAGCGTGGTGTACTTGCGCCACGCCTCGTTCGCGTAGATCGCGACGCCTCCCGACTTGTTCGGGAACATCGCTGCGAGCTCGGAGTAGATGATCGTGACCGGGAAGATGATGGCCGCGGTGACGCCCCAGATGATCATCGCGCCCCAACCGCCGAGGTCGAGGACGGAATAGCCGAGCGACCCGAGCATGAAGCCCGGGTTCGCGAGGCAGATCACGAAGCCGTCGTACCAGCGAAGTGTCTTCAGGAGTTGACGTTCCTCGACGACTGCCTCAGCCACAGTCCTACCTCCTGGGTTGGGAAATGCCCGCCGCGGGGTCCCGCGCGGGCGAACGTAACACGCTGGAACTAGAGGTTTCAATGCGCGGGTCGTACAATCGGCTCAGTGGCGAAGCCGCCGATCACGATCAAGTGCGAGTGCGGCGAGAGGCGAGACGTCGCCTACGGCGAGCGTTGGGCGTGTGAGACGTGCGGGCGCTCCTGGAACACGCAGCAGATCCCGGCGGAGGAGTACGAGAACCTCCTGCGCGGGATACGACGACGCAAGCTCGAGGCGTTCGGTGCGGCGGCGGCGGGCGCCGCGATCCTGATCCCGCTCGTCGCCGTCGTGAGCGTGAAGTTCATCGGGCTCGTGCCGCTGGCGATGGCCGGCTGGCTCTTCCTGTTCCTGCCGGCCTGGCGGCGGAGGTATCGCCGAACCGCGGCGTCGGCGCCCCGCTGGCAGCTGCACCCGGAGTAGCGGTGCCGACGCTCCGGCGCAGGGTCTCGCACGAGGACTCCGCCGCGGTGGGCGCCGGCGGCCGGCCCGTGCTGCTCGCGACGCTCGACGTTCCGTACGCGGAGGAAGCGATCGCGTTCGCAGTCGACGCGGCTGTCGAGAACGGCCAGTCGCTGATCCTGCTGAACGTCGCCGAGGTCTTGCCGACGACGTACACGGTTCTCGGCTGGGGCTACGTCGAGCGGGACGACCTGCAGGACGCGTTGCGCAAGCCGGCGGAGCTCGCACAGTCGCTCGCCGTCCAGGTCGAGCGCCTGCGCGTGTGCAGCCCTCATCCGGTGGACGCGCTGCTCGAGGTGGTCGCCGAGCGCGCGCCGGGCGTGCTCGTGTTCGGGCCGGACCGGGCGCAGCTCTCGCGCCGCCGCTACCGCAAGGCGGAGCGGGCCGTGCGCGAGCGGGCCCCCTGCCTCGTCTGGTCCGCCTAGCCGCGCGTCCAGACGACGGGGAAGAAGGAGTCGTCGAGCGACAGGTCGTCGACGCGCCGGTAACGCGAGTAGTTCGGGTCGGTGTGCGTCGGGTGGAAGGTCGTCTCCGCGCGGATGAAGTGCGAGACGACGGCGCGTCTGTGGACCTCGGCCGTGTTCGGGCCGGAGCCGTGGAAGGTGAGGTGGTGGTGGAACGCCGCGCCGCCGGCCTTCACCTCGACCGGGACGAGCCGCAGCTCCTCGCCCTCGGGCAGCGCGCGGTGAGCCGGCGCGAGCCAGTCGGCCGGAGCGTGGAACTCGCCCCGGTTCTCGGGCGAGCGCGGCCAGCGGTGCGAGCCGGCGGCGTAGGTGATCGTTCCCGCTTCGGCCGAGGTGTCGTCGAGCGGGATCCAGACGGTGAGCATCTCGGGCGGGACGAGGTAGTCGAGGTAGCTCCCGTCCTGATGCATGCCGAGCGAGGCTGCGCCGGGCGGCTTCCAGAGACAGTTGTCCTGGCCGAGCCGGACGCCGTCCCAGCCGGCGATCTCGCCGGCGAGCCGGCCGCTCCGTTCCGACAGCACCTGGGCGGCGATGGTCGGGTCGGCCTTCCAGCCGTTGCAGATCTGGCGCGTTCGGTCCTCCGGATCGCGTCCGGCGAGCCAGTTGACCTCGTCCGGCTTGATCCCGGTCGTCCACTCGCCGTGGAAGAGCGGCTCGAAGCGCTCGCGCAGGCGCTCGACAGTTCCGGCGTCGATGAGCTCGTCGACGACGACGAAGCCGTCACGCTCGAACTGCTCTCGGTGCTCGTCGGTCCAGGCCTCGATCATTCCCAGCCCAGTCCGATCGAGGTTGCTCGCGCGGCCGCGAGCAGCGGCTCGACCGCGGCCCGCATCGCGTCGCGGCCGAAGCGGGACGCCGGCCCCTGGAGCCCGACGATCCCCGCCAGCTCCCCGTCTGCGTCGAACACCGGAGCGGCGATCGCGTTCAGGTCTTCCTCGCGCTCTCCCGGGGCCTCGGCGTAACCCTGCCGCGCGACGCGGGCAAGCTCGGTTCGTAGGCGTTCGGGGTCGGTGATCGTCCGCGCCGTGTACGCCTTCAACTCACCGGGCTCGGCGGCGCCGAACGCAAGGAGCACCTTGCCGGCGGCTGTTGCGTGACCGATGCTCGGCCGGCCGACGCGCGCCACGCTCTGCACTGTCGCGTCGCTCTGCACGAAGTCGACCGTAACCGCGTCGTGCTCGCCGGGCGCGGAGAGCGTCGCCGTCATCCCGGTCGTGCGGACGAGTTCCTGGAGGTGCGAGCGCGCTGCGTCGCGGAGGTCGAGGCGCCCCAGCACGACGCTCCCGAGCTGGAGCAGGCGCGGCCCGAGCCGGTAGCGGCCGGTCGCCGGCACGTGCTCGACGAGGCGCGCGTGCACGAGCGTCGCGAGGAGCCGTGACACGGTGCTCGCGTTGATTCCCGTCCGGCGCGCAATCTCGTTCGTCCCGAGCTCGGCGCTGCCGTTCGCGAGCGCGTCGAGCACGGCGACCGCCCGCTCGACGGCGGCGACATGGCGTACGGCTGGTTGTCCTGTCCGGGACACGGTGGTACTGTCGTCTCCAGATTTGGAAATGGCATTGCCGTGAAGGCAATACAAGGAGATGATATGCCGGATCTGCCGAGCAAGTCAACGTACGTCGTCGTCGGTGGGGGAGTCCACGGACTTTCGACCGCCTACCACCTGGCTCTGGAGCTCGGATCGGGCGACGACATCGTCGTCCTCGAGAAGAGCCACATCGGCGCGGGCGCGTCGGGAATCGCCTGCGGCGTCGTGCGCAACTTCTACTTCTCACCCCCCATGGCCGAGGTGATCCGCGTCTCCGTCGAGCTGTTCGAGACCGATCCGTCGGGCTTCGGCTACCACCCGGTCGGCTACATCGCCGCGGTGCCCGAGGTGCAGGCCGAGGACTGCGTCGCGATCCAGAAGCGCCAGGCCGAGATCGGCTACCGCTCCGACGTCATCCTCGGCGAGCAGGCGTGCACCGAGCACATGCGCGCGATCTTCCCCGACTGGAACGGCGAGGGAATCGAGGCCGTGCTCCACGAACGCCAGGGCGGCTGGGCCGAGACGATGAGGACCGTCGAGAACCTCGCGCGCCTCGCGCGCTCGCAGGGCGTCCGCATCTTCGAGGGCGTCGAGGTGACCGGCATCGACCTCCACGACGGCCTCGTCCACTCGGTCGAGACGTCCGCCGGGTCGATCGAGACCGAGCTGCTCATCGCGGGCGCCGGCCCGTGGAGCGGCCACGTCTGGCGCATGCTCGGCCTGCCACCCGAGGTCAAGGTCGCGCGCAAGGACAAGCCGACCTCACCGGTCGGCGCGTCGCCGCGGATCGAGGGCGAGGGCAACGGCACCGCCTACGAGACGAAGCCGATCGTCACGTACTGGAAGCTCCAAGAGGGCGACTACTGGCTCGACGACGTCGAGCTCACGACGGCGAACGGCGAGGCCCCGGTCGTCCATCTCGACCACGTCGTCCCGCTCGTCTCCGACCGCGACGGGCGCGTCATCGACGAAGGGCCGTGGGGGATCTACTACAAGACCGGCAAGCGCGGCTTCGGCGTCCAGGGCGGCGGCGTCCCGATCAAGCTCGGGCCGGAGTTCGAGCTCGAGCCCTACGGGCCCACGAATCCCGAGCACGTCGTCGGCGACGAGTTCACCGACTACTTCACGGCCGGTCTCGCCTGGGCGCACGAGCGCTTCCGCGGCCGCTCGGGCGAGTGGCACACCGACCCGCACGGCGGCATCGGCGCGTTCACGCCGGACAACTATCCCGTCGTCGACTGGGCGCTCCCGAACGCGTACATGGTCATGGACTCGAACCACGGCTTCAAGATGATCGGGATGGGCAAGCTCGTCGCGCGCGACATCGTCGGCGGCGGCGAGAGCAGGCTCGATGGATTCAGGCTTTCGAGGTACGAGCAGGGCGTGACGCACGCCGCCTCGCATTCGCCGTATCCATGGAATTAGGATCGACGCATCGACCGGGGTCGAAGGAGAAGCCATGAACACGATCGTTGTCGGCTACGACGACACCGAACCTTCGAAGAGGGCGCTCGAGCGCGCCGCTGACATCGCCGAGAAGTTCGGCTCGCGGCTTCTCGTCACGAGCGTCGCGCCCGTGATGACTCCGGCGGGGCACGGCACGGCGGGGATCGACCCCACCGACACGCCTGCCGAGCATCAGACGGACCTCCAGCACGCGCAGGGGTACCTCGCCGGCCGGAACCTTTCCGCCGAGCTGCAGCCGGCGATCGGCGAGCCGGCCGAGACGATTGTGGAGGTCGCGGAGCAGAACGGCGCTGACCTGATTGTCGTCGGCACGAGGGAGCCGGGCATCCTCGAGCGGCTGCTCGGTACGAGCGTCAGCCAGACGGTGTCACGGCACGCCCACTGCGACGTGCTGATCGTCCACTAACCCAGGAGTAGAGATGTACGCGACCGTTCGCACGTACTCGGACAGTCCCGACATGGCGGATGCGCTCGTCAGCCGCGAAGCCGACGTCAAGGACCTGATCGGCGGGATCGACGGCTTCCACGCCTACTACGTCATTCGCACCGACGGAGGTGCGGTCACCGTGAGCGTCTTCGACGACGAGGCGGGAGCGAGCGAGTCGACCCGCGTCGCGGCGGACTGGATCCGAGCCAACCTGCCGGAAATCGCGGGCGGGACTCCGCAGGTGTCGGGCGGCGAGGTCGTGATCTCGGCGTAGCGAGCAGCGCTCTCGTCAGCCGAGCTTCCCGAGGCGGAGGCCGACGAGGAAGTCGCCCGTGCCGCGGATGTGCGTCTCCATCACCGCGCGGGCCCGCGCCGGGTCTCGACGTCGGATCGCGCCGAGAAGCCCGCGGTGCTGCTCGTTCGACACGTGCAGCATCTCCGCCGACTCGGGAATCAGGCGGAGCAGCTTCGCGAGGTCGACCTGGATCGCGGTCTCGGCCGCGACGAGCCGCGGCGAGCGCGCCGCACCCGCGACGGTGAGATGGAAGCGGTGGTCGAGCCGCCGGTACGGCGCGAACGCGTCGAGCTCCGCCAGGCGCTCGACGAGCCCTTCGAGCGCGACGAGGTCGGCGTCGGAACGGCGTTGCGCCGCGAGCTCCACGGCCGCGCCAGACACCGCGACGCGGTAGTCCATGAGATCCGAGAGCTCCTCGACCGTGAGACGCGCGAGATGGCGGCGCGCCTCGCGCGCCGGCAGCTGCGGCAGCGAGCGCTGGACGAAGGTTCCGCCGCCGCGCCCGCGGCGCGTCTCGAGATAGCCGGCCTCGCGCAGGATCCGCAGCGCCTCGCGCAGCGTCATCGGCGCGATCGCGAGCCGGGCCGCGAGCTCCGCTTCGGGCGGAAGCCGCTCCCCGACCTCGATCAGGCCGAGCCCGATCGCCTCGCCGAGCCTTCGCACGGTCTGCTCGACGACGGGCCCTTCGGCGACGGGGGAGAACACGACCTCGCGCGCGAGCGAGAGGCTGTCGCCCCAGCTCGCTGCCTCGATTTCCACCCCGGTCGCCATTCCTCTAGGATCAGAGGTTAGTCCCCCGAAAGGAGTCGCGCGGATGGCAGTCGCCGAGGGCACGGCAGTCACCGATATCGAGCATTTCGTCGGGCAGGACGGCCGGGAGGAGCAGGTCGCTCGCGTGAAGGAGCTGATCGCGCTCGAGAAGGTTCAGTACGTCTACTACCAATTTCCTTCGGTCACCGGCCGGATCATGGGCAAGGGCGTCCCGGCGAACCACTGGGAGTCGATGGCGGAGAAGGGATTCCAGCTCGTCTACGGCTCGACGGCGAACCTCTTCACCGACCGGCACGGCAACTACATCGGCTACGGGCCCGAGGCGGCCGAGCTCGTCGGAGTTCCGGAGCCGGAGACGTTCGCCGTGCTGCCCTGGGACCGGCGCGTGGCGCGCGTGTGGTGCACCTGCTTCCGCAACCGTGAGGAGCGCGACGATCCCGGTGGCTTCCTCACCTCGGACAGCCGCGGCAACCTGAACCGGATCCAGGCGGCCTTCGAGGCCGAGACCGGGCTTCATCTCCGCGCCGGCACCGAGCCGGAGATGATGTGGCTGAAGACGAAGGAGGACGGCACGCCCGACGTGCAGGGCGTCACGAAGCCGTTCTGCTACCACATCGACCAGTTCTCGGAGCTGCAGCCGGTCATCCACAAGGTGGTCGAGTACGGGCAGGCGCTCGGGCTCGACATGATCCAGGGCGACCACGAGGATGCACCCGGCCAGATCGAGCTGAACTTCGGCTTCGACCGCGCGGAGAAGACGGCCGACAACCTCTCGACGTTCCGGCAGATCTGCAAGCAGGTCGGTCGCGAGCTCGGCGTGTTCCCGTGCTTCATGCCGAAGCCGTTCATGGGCGTCTCGGCGAACGGCTGCCATCACAACATCTCGCTCTGGCGCGACAGCGAGAACACGTTCATGCCCGACTCGGACGACGCGCAGAGGCCGAGCCAGCTCGGGCTCTGGGCGATCGGCGGGATCATCGAGCACCTCGCCGCGCTGACCGCGATCACGGCCTCGACGGTGAACTCGTACCGGCGCCTCTGGGACACCGGCTTCTGGGCGCCGGTCTTCGCGGACTGGGGCTACCAGAACCGCACCACGGCGCTGCGGGTGTCCGCGCCGGGCCGCTTCGAGTACCGCAGCGTCGACTCGGCCGTGAATCCGTACCTCTCCCTCGCGGCGCTGATCGTGGCGATGAAGGACGGGATCGACCGCAAGCTCGATCCGGGCGAGCCGGAGGAGCGGAACATCTACGAGGCGATGGAGGCAGGCAAGCAGGTGAACCGGATCCCGATGACGTTCGGCGACGCACTCGACGCCCTCGAGGCGGACGACGTCGTGAAGGAGGCACTACCCGGCGACATGTACCGCGTCTTCATGCACTACAAGCGCGACGAGTGGGAGCGCTACTGCGCGACCGTGTCCGACTGGGACGTCGAGGAGTACCTCGACGTGCTGCCCTGACATGTGCGGCATCGCAGGCCTGATCTACGCCGACGCCAACGGGGGACGGGAGGTCGGCCGCGACATCACGCGGATGCTCCAGTCGATGAAGCACCGCGGTCCCGACTCGACGGGCTACGCACTGTTCGGCCCGCGCTCGAGCTCGTACGTGATGCGGTTCACGCTCGCGGATGCGAACGACCCCCGCGACTTCGAGTTCGCCGACCGGATCCGGCATCACCGCTTCCTCGTCGAGCAGCGGCTGCGACGGTTCGGAGCCCACATCCACGAGATCGACGAGGAGACCGAGTACGCGTACCGGGTCACCTTCGACTACGACGGCGACCTCAAGCAGCTCGCCGACCTCGTCGAGGACGTCCCGGGAGCCGAGGTGCTCTCGCTCGGCCACGCGCTCGAGATCATCAAGGACCTCGGCGACGCCGAGAGCGTCGCGACGCAGTACGAGCTCGACGGGTTCCGCGGCACACACGGGATCGGGCACGTCCGGATGGCGACCGAGTCCGACGTCGACATCTCGGGCGCGCACCCGTACTGGGCGTATCCGTTCAGCGACGTCGCAGTGGTGCACAACGGCCAGCTCACGAACTACTTCCAGTGGAAGCGCCGGCTCGAGCGTTCGGGGCATCGCTTCAACTCGGAGTGCGATTCCGAGATCATCGCCGTCTACCTCGCCGAGAAGATGAGCGACGGCGCCTCGCTCGAGGACGCGATGCGCGACTCGCTCGACGAGCTCGACGGCGTCTTCACCTACATCGCCGTGACCGAGGACGCGCTCGGCGTCGCGAAGGACGAGATGGCGGCGAAGCCGCTCGTGCTCTACGAAGGCGACGACATGGTCGCGCTCGCCTCCGAGGAGATCGCGATCCGCGCGGTGCTCGACCGCGAGATCGACACGTACGACCCGTTCGAAGGCGAGGTGATGGTGTGGCAGCGGTAGGCGAGGGCCGGATCACCTACGACGCGCGCGGGCTCGCCGAGCCGCGGGCCGAGGCGCCCTGTATCGCCGAGATCGACGGGACGAGCGCATCCTTCGACGCGCACGACCTCTCGACGCGGCTGATCAACCTCGAGCTCCGGCGGCTCCTCTACGAAGAGGGCATCACGGACGTGACCGTGCAGAACCCGGGCGCGAAACACTCCGTCGGCGTCGGGATCCTCACGCGTTGCCGCGTCACCTTCGAGGGAAGCCTCGGCTATTTCGGCTGCGGGCTCATCGATGGCCCGGAGATCAGGATCACCGGTCGGGTCGGCTGGTCGGCCTGCGAGAACATGATGTCCGGCGTCGTCACCGTGGCCGGCAACGCGGGCTCGCTGACGGCGGCGGCGCTGCGCGGCGGCGACGTCGTCGTCCACGGCCGCGTCGGCGCCCGCACCGGGATCGACCAGAAGGGCGGGACGATCATCGTCGGCGGCGACGCCGGGATGATGACCGGCTTCATGATGCAGCGCGGCCGCATGATCCTCTGCAGCGACGTCGGCCACGGGCTCGGCGACTCGATGTACGACGGAACGATCTACGTCGCCGGCAAGGTCGCCTCGCTCGGCATCGACTGCGTCCCGGGCGAGTGGACCGACGCCGACACGGAGTTCGTCGAGCGCAAGTTCCGGATCCACGGGCTCGGCTCGCCGCCCGAGCTGCAGAAGTTCGTCTGCGGCAAGAAGCTCTACAACTACGACAACCTCGAACCTTCGGAGAGGAAGTTGGTCCTGTGAGCTCCAACGAGCACGTCCTCGGCCACAGCCGGATCTTCACGCCCGAGGTCGTCAACGACATCCACGTCAAGGCGGAGCTCGGGCGCTACCGCATGCGCGGCTTCTCGATGTTCAAGCCGATCCCTCACTGGGACGAGCTGATGTTCATGCCCGGCACGCTGACCCGCTTCGTGATCGAGGGCTACCGCGAGAAGTGCGAGACGAAGACGGTGCTGGGCGCACGGTTCGCGAAGAACCCGCTCGAGCTCGACATCCCGATCTACATCACCGGGATGAGCTTCGGCGCGCTGTCGATCGAGGCGAAGATGGCCCTCGCGAAGGGCGCCTCGATGGCGGGCACCGCGACCTGCTCGGGGGAGGGAGGGATGATCCCGCCAGAGCGCGATCTCTCGACGAAGTGGTACTACCAGTGCATCCAGAGCAGGTACGGGTTCAACCCGCACCACCTAATGCTGGCCGACGGCTGCGAGTTCTTCATCGGCCAGGGGTGCAAGGTCGGGCTCGGCGGCCACCTGATGGGTCAGAAGGTGACCGAGCAGGTTGCGGAGATGCGCTCGCTGCCGCCGGGGATCGACCAGCGCTCGCCCGCGCGCCATCCCGACTGGCTCGGCCCCGACGACCTCTCGCTGAAGATCCAGGAGATCCGCGAGGCGACCGACTACCGGATCCCGATCCAGCTCAAGCTCGGCGCCGCCCGCGTCTACGACGACGTGCGCATGGCGGCGAAGTGCGGCCCCGACGTCATCTACCTCGACGGCGCCGAGGGCGGCACGGGCGCCGGTCCGCACATCGCGACGGAGGAGACCGGGATCCCGCTGATGGCGGCGATCCCCGAGGCGCGGCGCGCGCTCGAGGACGTCGGCCTCGCCGACCAGATCGATCTCGTCGTCGCGGGCGGGATCCGCAACGGCGGCGACGTCGCCAAGTGCCTCGCGCTCGGCGCGAAGGCGGTCGCGATCGGGCACTCGGCACTCATGGCGCTCAACTGCAACAAGGAGATCCCGGGCGTCACCGACTACGAGGGCACGATCGGCGTCCCCGCCGGCCAGTGCTACCACTGCCACACGGGCCGCTGTCCCGTCGGGATCACGACGCAGGATCCCGAGCTGCGCAAGCGCCTCGTCGTCGAGGAGGCCGCGGAGCGGGTCTACAACTTCCTGCACACGCTGACGCTCGAGGTGCAGATGCTCGCGCGGGCGTGCGGCAAGACGAACGTCCACTCGCTCGAGCCGGAGGACCTCTGCGCGCTCACGACCGAGGCGGCCGCGATGGCGCGGGTGCCGCTCGCCGGCACCGACTACATCCCCGGCGTGAGCGAGGAGAAGACGCTCGGCGAGATCAAGCGCCTGCTCGAGCGGCACGTCGCGTATCCCGTCGACTACCTGCCCGAGCAGCCCACGGAGCTGGTCGAATGAGCTCGAGGTCGATCGACGCCGAGGCCCTCGCGGGTCATCGTTTCCCGTACCAGGAGGACATCACGCTGCTCGAGGACGTCGATCTCCTCGCTGCGACGCCGGGCGAGGACATCAACTGGCTCGAGGACGTCGAGCTGCTCGAAGAAGACGGGATGCCAGCCGTGTTCGACCGCTACTCGAACTCGTTCTTGAAGATCTACTTCCCGATCCCCGAGGGCCGCGAGCACGAGATCGCGCGCAAGGTGCTCGTGAAGCACCTCCAGAGCGGCAACTCGTACGGGATCCAGCTCAAGGAGAAGCATGCGAAGTTCCCGCAGCCCGAGCTCGGCTCGTGGGTGCCGGAGTCGAAGACGGTCGGGACGGACTGGCATCCGCCGGTGCTCGAAGGCTGGGAGCCACCGGCGCACTGATGGTGCCGTGAACGTCCTCGTCCTCCAGCACATCGCGTGCGAGCCGCCGGGCGTCTACGAAGACGTCTTGCGCGAGCACGGCGCGGCTCTGCATCGCGTCGAGGTCGACGCCGGCGACGACCTGCCCGACTGGCGGAACTTCGACGCGATCGTCGCGATGGGCGGGCCGATGAGCGCGAACGACGACGCCGAGCATCCCTGGCTCGCCGACGAGAAGCGGCTGATCGCGGACGCGGCTCGCGCCGGCATGCCGTTCTGGGGTGTCTGCCTCGGCGTTCAGCTCCTCGCCGCGAGCCTCGGCGCGCGGGTCTACGCCGGCGACGAGCCCGAGGTCGGCGTCCTGCCGGTCGAGCTGACGGAGGAGGGGAGGAGCGATCCTGTCTTCTCCGCCATGCCGCCGTCGCTCCCGGCGCTGCAGTGGCACGGCGACACCTTCGATCTTCCGCCGGGAGCGGTGCGTCTCGCCGGTTCGCCGGCGTACCCGAACCAGGCGTTCCGGTTCGAGAACGCCTACGGCGTCCAGTTCCACCTCGAGGTGTCGGGCGAGATGGCCCGGGAGTGGACGGACGTGCCCGAGTATGCAAACGCGCTCGACCGCACCATCGGAAGCGAGGCCATGCTGCGAGCGGTCGACGAGCGCGTCGACGAGATGCTGGACCACGGCCGGACGCTGCTCGCGCGCTGGCTCGACTCCGTCGTGAGAACCTCTTCCTTCGACGCCGTACGATTGGAGGCCTGATGTCCGAGAAGATGTGGGGCGGCGAGCCGTTCTGGGGGCTCGGCTACGAGTGGGATCCGGACTGGGTCTACACCGACCGCCAGAAGGAGCTGCGCGCCGAGCTGATCGAGCTCTGCGAGAAGGAGATGCGCGCGAACGCGAAGCGGTCGGACGACGAGCTCCTCTTCCCGCGCCGCAACCTCGAGCTGCTCGGCGAGCACGGGTTCCTCGCGCTGACGGTGCCCGAGGAGTACGGCGGCCTCGGCGAGAGCCACGTCGCGTACTCGATGGTCTGCGAGACGATCGCGCGCTACGGCTGCGCGTCGACGGCCATGTGTTACGTGATGCACATGGGCGCGGTGAACGCGATCATGCTGCGCCCGACGCCGGAGCTGATCGACAAGTACATCCGGCCTCTGAACAGCGGCAAGATCGGGACGCTGTCGTACTCCGACCCGGAGACCGGCTCGCACTTCTGGTATCCGATCTCGTCCGGCGCCGAGCGCTCGAACGGCGGCTTCAAGGTGCGGAAGAAGGCGTCGTGGACGACCTCCGGCGGCTTCGCCGACTTCTACGTCGTGCAGACGACGAGCCCGGACTTCTCCGGCTACGACGACCTCTCGGTGTTCGTGATCGACGGCGAGCACGCGCAGTCGCAGCCGTCGCTCTGGGACGCGCTCGGGCTGCGCGGGAACCAGTCCGGGCCGATCGAGATCGACAACGTCGAGATCCCGGCCGAGCAGCTCGTCGGGCCGGTCGGCGACGGAGCGGTCTCGAACGACGAGTCGGTCGACCCGTGGTTCCTGCTCGGATCCTCGTCGGTGTGGAACGGCATCGCGCTCGGCGCGATCGACATCGCAAAGCGGCACACGACGCGCAAGCGGCACGTCGACGTCGGCATGCGCGTCGCCGACTATCCGACGATCCAGGACTATGTCGGCGAGGCGGTCATGGACACGAATGCGTGCCGGCTCTTCGCGCTCTCGGTCGCGCAGGCGTTCGACGACGCGACCGACAACAACACGCGTGTGCTCGAGCCCGGCGTCCTCGCCCGCGGCGAGTTCCTGCACTGGGCGTGGCAGATCAAGTTCGAGGCGGCGAAGAACGTCGCGCACGTCGTCGACAAGATGCTGCACGCGTGCGGCGGGTCGGGCTACAAGCGCGACATGGAGCTCGAGCGGTACCTCCGCGACGCGAAGGCCGGCTGGGTGATGGGCCCGACGAACGAGGTGCTGCGCCAGTTCGTCGGCAAGGCGGTTCTTCTCGGCTTCGAGTCGCTCGACTACTGGAACCAGATCTACAACCGCCGCGCCGTCGAGAACGAGCTGAAGAAGCTCGACTCGAAGGGCAAGCGCGAGCTCGGCGAGCAGCTGATCGCCGAGGCCGACGAGCAGGCGGCAAAGGAGCCGGCGAAAGCGGCCACGTGAGCGCGACCCGGCCCCGCGTCCTCGTTCCGGGCCTGATCCCGCGCGACCCGGCGCGGGAGACGTACCGCGTCCGCCCGGGCGCGCAGGTGATCCTCGCGCTCGAGCCGGGCGACCGAGCCGTGGTGCGCGACGTGCATGGCGGCCAGGCGGCGCTCGCTTCGTCGGAGGAGCTCGGGCTCGCCGCTGATCTTTTCGGACCGGAGTCGGCGCCCGGGGCCGAGGAGCGCTTCGAGGCCGACCGGCGTGCGACGCTGACGGTGAGCGCGCCGGCGACCGGGACGCCGGTGGTCGAGGGCGGCGTGCCGGCGTCCGACGTGCTCGTCGAGGTACGGCGTGCGGCGCCGCGCGACGACGGCGACCCGGTGCTGCCGGAGCCGCTCGCCGAGCCGCGGCTCGACTTCGAGGTGCCACGCGCGTCGGCGCTCGCGTACGAGGTCGAGGCCGGCGAGTACGTCCAGGTGATCGACGTCCGGGGCCGCCAGTGCTCCGACCTCCTCGCATTCCACTGGGGCAAGCTCCAGGACGGGGACGAGCGCGGCCTCGACTCGACGACGACGCACTCGCTGATGGGAAACGCGTACCCCCGGCCGGGGCTCCATGGGAAGTTCTACGACCAGGATCAGGAGCCGCTCGTCGAGGTCGTCCGCGACACCGTGGGCCGCCACGACACCTTCGGGCTCGCCTGCTATGCGAAGTACTACGAGGACCTCGGCTACTTCGGACACGTCAACTGCACGGACAACTTCAACGCGCAGCTGCTGCCATACACGATCGCGCCGCGCAAGGGCTGGCCCGCGCTCAACCTCTTCTACAACACGTCGTTCGACTCGGACAACCTCCTGATCAGCGACGAGCCGTGGTCGCGGCCCGGCGACTACGTGCTGTTCCGGGCCATGACCGACCTCGTCTGTCTCTCGAGCGCGTGCCCCGACGACATCGATCCCGCGAACGCGTGGAACCCGACCGAGATCCACGTGCGCGTCTATCCGGCAAAGGAGAGGTTCACTACGGCGATCGCGCACCGAGTCACGCCCGACGCCGAGCCGAAGCTCACGAAGGACACGGGTTTCCGTCCCCGCACCGGCGGCCTGACGGGCCGCTTCACCGACTACAACGGATACTGGCTGCCGACGGCGTACGACAACCACGGCGCTGTCGACGAATACTGGGCCTGCCGCGAGCGGGCGGCGATGATGGATCTCTCGCCGTTGCGCAAGTGGGAGGTGCTCGGGCCGGACGCCGAGGAGCTGCTTCGGTCGACCATGACGCGCGACATCCGGCGCCTCGCGGACGGCCAGGTCGTCTATACCGCGGTCTGCAACGACACCGGCGGGATGATCGACGACGGCACGGTCTTCCGGCTCCAGGCGACGAACTTCCGCTTCGTCGGCGGCTCGGAGTACGACGGGATCTGGCTTCGCGAGCAGGCCGAGCGCCGTGGCCTGCACGTCTGGATCAAGGAGTCGACCGACGAGCTCCACAACGTGGCCGTGCAGGGGCCGGCGAGCCGCGACCTCCTCACGCCGCTCATCTGGACGCCGCCGGCGCAGACGCCGTTCACGGAGCTCGGCTGGTTCCGCTTCTCGGTGGCACGGCTCGGCGGGCCGCAGGGACTGCCGCTGATCGTGTCGCGAACCGGCTACACGGGCGAGCTCGGCTACGAGCTGTTCTGTCACCCGAAGGACGCGCCCGCACTGTGGGACGCCGTGATGGGCGCCGGCGACGTGACGCCGCTCGGGCTCGAGGCGCTCGACATGCTGCGCATCGAGTCGGGCCTCGTCTTCGCGGGCGCGGAGTTCGACGACCAGGTCGACCCGTTCGAGGCCGGCATCGGGTTCACCGTGCCGAAGGCGAAGGAGGACGACTACGTCGGCAAGGACGCGCTGACCGAGCGGCGCGAGCATCCGCAGCGGCGTCTGGTCGGGCTCGAGCTCGAAGGCAACGAGCCTGCCGCGCACGGCGAATGCGTCCACGTCGGCCGTCACCAGGTCGGTGTGATCACGAGCGGCACGCGCTCACCGATCCTGAAGAAGAACATTGCCCTTTGCAGGATGAACGTGCGCTACGCGGAGGAGGGCACCGAGGTAGAGGTCGGCAAGCTCGACGGCTTCCAGAAGCGGATCCCGGCGAGGGTCGTCCGGTTCCCCTTCTACGACCCGGAGAAGGCGCGACCGCGTAGCTGACGCCCCGCGGGGGCACCCGGGCCGATACGAGCCGCCGAAGGCGACAGGTCAACTCTCGAAGACGGCGACCTCGTACCGAGCGACCGCAGGGCTCTGATCCGCTCCCATCCGGTCGGCAGCTTCTGCACGTAGCGCGTCCGCGCGATCCTCGCTGTCGAGCAGCGCCTGCTCGTCCTCCCAGAGCGTGATCGCGATGGCTTCGCCGCTCTCGCGGTCGACCAGCAGGATCGCGCCCTTGCCCTGCTCGCGCGCGAACGGCAACACGGTCGTGCGGAAGTTCTCGATACCGGAGTCGACGTTCTCGGCCGATCCCGAAACGGTGGTAACGCGAGCGTGCATTCCCGGCCTCCTCGATGGCTGAAACGGTCGAATGCACTATCTCACGATCGCAGAGCTGGTCTTGCTTGACGGGCAGCTTTGGTGCTAGCGATAATGGTGTTATGACGGAGCGTGCCTCGTCGCTGCCCTCTTCGCTCGACCCACTGATCGCGGAGGCAACGCGCCGGATGCCACGGAAACGGTCTCTCGTCCTCGCTCTACTTTTCGTGGCCCTTTCGGTCGGAGTGACGTTCGGGTTCCGCCGGTCGTCAGGCGGACCCGGCTCGAGCGGCTCGCCCCCTGCCGGAGCGGCCACCCGGCTGTCGTCTCACGGGATTGGTGACGTCCAGCTTGGCGCGACGAAGGCACAGACCGTGGCGGAACTCAGCCGTCTATTCGGATCTCCTTCGCGACGATTTGCCAGCGACGCCTGTGGCCCGACGTACAGCGAAGTCGCCTGGGGGCATCTCTACGGCGAGTTTCGGCGGGACAGGTTCAGCGGTTATCGCTATCTCGGAGGCGCGTGGCTTCGGTCAGGCGTGTCTCCGGGCAACAACCATTCGGCGGTGCGGCCACGTCTCGCCACCGGGGACGGCATCACGATCGGAGAGACGCTCCAACACCTGCGGCGCGCCGAAGGAACGCTCTCGGCCGTAGGAACGTCTCGCTGGAGCAGCGCGGGGCTGGTCTTCTACGTCAGCGCGCAGCGCTATCCAGACCCGCCTGGCAGCCGGATCATCGAAATCAAGTCGGCGACGACCTGCGGTGACTTCTAATGGTCTGACGCGGATCTCGTTCCGGGCGAAATGCCCTAGGTGGACTCGCGGAAGCGCGAGGCGAGCACCGCGATCAGGGCGCTCGCCGCCTTCGGGTCGGCTTCGAGCACCCGTATCAGGTCGACGCGGCTGATCTCGAGGACGCGCACGCGCCCCTCCGCGACGACCGTCGCCGTTCGCGGGCCGCCGTCGAGCACCGCGATCTCGCCGACGAGCTCGCCCGGGGCGATCGGGACCTTGCGCCCGCCGCGCTCGATCGTCGCGCTGCCCTCCACGACGAGCGCCATCGCGTCCCCGGGCTCGCCGGCTCGCATGATCGGCTCGCCGTGCTCGTACTCGCGCTCGACTCCGGCGTCGAGGATCGGCTGCAGCAGCTCGGGCGGCAGCTCCGAGAAGACGCGCGGGTTGCCGGCGACGCGGCCGTAGCCGCCGCCGTGAAAGAGCAGCGGGGTCCCTTCCCCGTAGCGCACGTACTCGACGCGGCCGAGGAAGAGCGAGTGGTCGCCGCCCCAGTACGAGCGGACGACGCGCGCGACGAGATGCGCGAGCGCTCCCTCGACCAGCGGAGTGTCGTGGACGAGCTCGAAGTCCGGCTCCGGCCCGTCGCCGCCGCGGCCCGCGAAGCGATCCGACAGCACGCTCTGCCGCTCCTCGAGGACGCTGACACCGAACAACACGCCCTCGCGGAGCAAGCCGTTCATCCTGGCCCGGCGGTCGACGGAGATCACGATCAGCGGCGGCTGCAGCGAGACCGACATGAAGGCGTTCGCCGTCATCCCGTGGATCTGCTCGTCGAGGAGGGTCGTGATCACCGTGACGCCGGTGGCGAACATGCCGAGCGTCTTCCGAAACTCGACGGCCGCATCCGAGTCGGCGCCGGCGGCAACCTCCATCAGCTCCGGCAGCGGCACTTCCTCCCACAGCGACTCGCCGATTCCCTCGGGCGCGCTGGCCATGGCGAACTCGCTCGGTGGCTCCATCAGCGTGATTCTGAACCGAGCTCGGAGGAGATTGCATCTGCGTGTTCGCGTAGCGACGGAAGCGCGGCGCGGGCAGCCGCCTTGCCGAAGCGCGGGATCGGCCCCTGCAACGCGATGATCCCGGCGAGCGCGCCGTCGCTCGACCAGATGGGAGCGGCGATCGCGTTGAGGCCGACCTCGCGCTCCTCGAAGGCGTCGGCCCAGCCGCGCTTGCGGACGCGGTCGATCTCCACCTCGAGCTCCCGCTGGTCGGTGATCGTCCGCGGCGTGTAGGCCTGCAGTTCCCGTGCAGCTCGCACACCGTCGAACGCGAGCATCACCTTGCCGGCTGCGCTGGCGTGAGCGACCGACGGCCGGCCGAGCCGTGAGCCGTCGGCGATGTAGCGCGGCGAGCGCACGACGTCGACGGTGATCGCGTCGGGCTCGGCCGGAACCGACAGGGTCGCGGTCTCGCCGAGCTCCGCCGCGAGCGCCTCGAGGTGGGGGTGAGCGACCGCGCGGACATCGAGCCGCGCGAGCACCGCGGTCGCCAGCGCGACGATCCGGATCCCGAGCTGGTAGCGCCCGGTCGCGGGGAGGTGCTCGACGAGCCCGGCTTCGACCAGGGTGGCGAGCTGGCGAGAGGTGGTGCTCGGACTGGTTCCCAGTCGCCGCGCGAGCTCGTTCGTGCCGAGCGAGGTCTCAGTAGCGAGCACGTCGAGGATTGCCAGCGATCGCTGAGCGGAGGCGACGCGCGCCGTCGAGGGTTGACCCGTCTTCGCCATTGGCGTAGCGTTTCACTTTACAGGATGCTATTGCGGAGAGCGAAATAATGTCGTTCCTCCTCACCTGCCCGCACTGCGGGCCGCGTCCCGTCGAGGAGTTCCGCTACCAGGGTGAGGTCACCCGCCGCCCAGGGCCCGTGGCGACCTTGCGCGAGCTCACCGACTACGTCTATTTCCGGGACAACGTCGCAGGGGAGCAGCGCGAGTGGTGGTACCACCGCACCGGCTGCAAGACCTGGTTCGTCGCCGAACGAGACACGCGCACGAACGAGGTGCTGCGGACGCTGATCCCGTCGCCGACCGGCGTGGCGGCGTCCCAAGAGAGGGCGCAGTGAGGCTCCGGTCGCAGCCTGGCGAGCGGATCGACCGCGACCACCCGATCAGGTTCAGGTATGGCGGGAAGGAGTTGAGCGGCTTCGCGGGCGACACGATCGGCTCTGCGCTCTACGCCGCCGGACGCCGCATCTTCTCGCGCAGCTTCAAGTACCACCGGCCGCGCGGGCTCCTCTGCTGTGCCGGCCACTGCCCGAATTGCATGATGACCGTCGACGGCGTTCCGAACGTGCGCGTGTGCGTCGAGCCACTGGAGCCCGACGTCGACGTGCGCGACCAGAACGTCCGCGGCTCGGCGGACCGCGACCTGCTCGGCGTGGTGGACAAGGTCGGCGGGCCGTTCACGCCGGTCGGCTTCTACTACCGCACGATGATCCGCCCGCGGCGCCTGTGGCCGCTGTACGAGAAGGTGCTGCGAAACGTCGCCGGCCTCGGCCGCGTCGACGAGACGGCGAACGGACACGGCCACTACGAGACCGTGCACCGACGAGTCGACGTGCTCGTGATCGGGGGTGGGCCTGCCGGTCGCGCCGCCGCCGAGGCTGCCGAAGGCGACGTGCTCCTCGTGGACGACCGTGAGAGTCACGAGGCGTCCTACGAGGTGCTCGCGCCGGCAACCGCGCTCGCGATCTACGAGGGCGGCCTCGTCCCGGTCGCCGAAGGCAACGTCCTGCACCGGGTCCGCGCGGGCCGGATCGTCGTCGCCACCGGGGCGCTCGAACAGCCGCTGCTCTTCTCCGGCAACGACCTCGTCGGCGTGATGCTCCCCGCCGCCGTTCGGCGGATGGTCGACGACTGGGCACTCCGGCCGGGCGAGCGCGCGGTGCTCGTGGGCGAGGGCGCGCTCGGCGTGAAGGAGCAGCTCGCGCGCGCGGGTGTCGAGATCGCCGCGACCTCGCTCGAGCCGACGAGCCTATCTGCCCACGGTCGCCGGGGCCGCCTGCGGTGGGTGGAGCTCGACGGCATCCGCTTCGACTGCGACCTCCTCGTCGTCTCCGGCGGGCTGCAGCCCGCCTACTCGCTGCTCGCCCAGGCAGGTGCGCGGATCGAGTACGAGCCGCGGCGCGGCATCTTCGTCCCGACCGAGCTCCCCGCCGGCGTGGAGGTCGTCGGCGCCGCCGCAGGTGAGATCGAGCAGAGCCCGGCTCCGGGCGTCCTCGACGGACACGGCGACAAGTGCTTCGTCTGCATCTGCGAGGACGTCACGACGAAGGACGTCAAACGAGCGCTGTGCGAAGGCTTCGACTCGATCGAGCTGGCCAAGCGCTACACGACCGTGACGATGGGGCCCTGCCAGGGCAAGCTTTGCCAGCTCGCCTCGACGCGGCTCCTCGCGCGCGAGACCGACACCGACGAGTCGGCGATCGGCACCACGACGGCTCGCCCGCCCTGGCGGCCCGTCGAGCTAGGGCTGCTCGCCGGCCCACGTCACGAGCCCGCGAAGCTCACGCCGCTCCACAGCCGCCACGAGGCGCTCGGCGCGGAGGTGATCTGGACGGGAGCGTGGCGCCGCGCGTTCCACTACGGCAACCCGGCTGCCGAGGTGCGCGCCGTCCACGAGTCGCTCGGCGTGATCGACGTCTCCACGCTCGGCAAGGTGATCGTCGAGGGCCCCGGCGCCGCCGAGCTCCTCGACCGCCTCTACCCGAACCGCTTCTCCGACCTCAGGGCCGGGCGGATCCGCTACGGCGTCCTGACGAGCGACGGCGGCCGGATCATGGACGACGGCACGGTCGCGCGGCTCGACGACGAGCTCTTCTATGTGACGACGACCTCGACCGGATCGGAGGGCGTCGTCGAGTGGTTCGAGTGGTGGAACGCGATCTGGGGCTACGACGTCGAGATCGTCAACGTGACGGGCGCGCTCGCCGCGATGAACCTCGCCGGCCCGCGCGCGCGCGAGGCGCTCTCCGCGCTCACCGACGCCGACCTGTCGAACGAGTCCTTCCGCTACCTCGACGCAAAGGAGATCTCGGTCGCCGGCGCCCCGTGTCTCGGACTTCGCATCGGGTTCGTCGGTGAGCTCGGGTACGAGCTGCACTGCCCGGCGACCGAGGCCGGACGCCTCTGGGACGCGCTCGTCGCGGCCGGCGCGGCGCCGTTCGGGCTCGAGGCGCAACGCGTGCTGCGGCTCGAGAAGGGACACGTCATCGTCGGCCAGGACACCGACTCCGAGTCGAACCTGCTCTCGGCCCGGATGGGCTGGACGATCAAGGACGACAAGCCGGACTACGTCGGCAAGCCGGCGGTGCCGCATCTCGCGGTGCGCGAGCAGCTCGTCGGCTTCACGGCCGATCTCCTCCCACCGGAAGGGGCGCAGATCGTGCGCGACGGCCGCATCGCCGGGCGCGTCACGAGCTCCCGCGTGAGCGAGCGCGTCGGCAGCGTCGTCGGCCTCGCCTGGGTCGACCCGGACTGCGCGGAGGACGGCGTGACGATCTCGATTCGCGTCGACGGCATGCTGCACTCCGCGGCCGTGACGCTCGCGCCGTTCTACGACCCCGAAGGAGCGCTGCTCCGCTCGTGACGCGCCTCTCGTTCCTCTCGCCGGTCTCGCCGCCGCTGCGGATCCTCGAGGTGCGCGGAGGCGTTCCCGCCGGCTCGATTCCGGTCGGCCCGGACCGTGCGCTCGTCGTGGGGGACACGGCTGCCGATCTCGGCGGCTATCGCGTCTACGACCTGAGCGCCGCGCTCGTCGCGATCGAGGTCGAGAGCGACGCGCTGCTCAGCCGTGTCACCGAGCTGACCGAGTTCCCGGCAGTCGGCTCGATCCTGCGCGGCGTCCCCGCGGTGATCGAGCGGCGCGGCGGCGGCTACCGCCTCTTCGTTCCACAGGAGCTCTCGCACTACGTCGTCGAGACGATCGACCAGCTCCGGAGCGCGCTGTGAAGGACATCTTCCGCGTCCGCCGGATGTGGCGCCCGCGCGCCGAGCTCAAGGACCGCTACGACGTCGTGATCGTCGGCGGCGGCTCGCACGGGCTCGCGACCGCCTACTACCTCGCGAAGAGCCACGGGATCACGAACGTCGCGGTGCTCGAGCAGTCGTACATCGGCTCGGGCGCGTCCGGCCGCAACACGACGATCATCCGCTCGAACTACCGCACGCCCGAGGGGGCCGAGTTCTACAAGCGGAGCGTCGAGTTGTACGAGCGGCTCTCGAGCGAGCTCGACTTCAACCTCATGTTCTCGCAGCACGGGCATCTCACGCTCGCGCACACCGACAGCTCGCTGCGCGTGATGCAGGAGCGCGCCGAGGTCAACCAGATCCTCGGCATCGACTCGCGCGTCGTCTACCCGGAGGAGATCGGGCGGCTCTGCCCGCAGATCGACCTCTCCAACAAGCCGACCTGGCCGATCATGGGCGCGCTCTATCACGCGCCGGGCGGGATCATCCGGCACGACGCCGTCGTCTGGGGACTCGCGCGAGGCGCCGACCGGGCCGGGATCGAGCTGCATCAGAACACCGCGGTGACGGCGATCGAGACTGACGCGGGTCGCGTCACGGCCGTGCAGACGAACCGCGGCCGGGTCGAGGCGGACGTCTTCGTCAGCGCCACGGCCGGCTGGTCGACGCTCACCTGCGGGATGGCCGACGTGCGCCTGCCGATCACCACGCACATCCTGCAAGCGTTCGTGACGGAGCCGGTCAAGCCGTTCCTCGACGTGATCATCGTCTCGGCGCAGATGCACGTCTACGTGTCGCAGACCGATCGCGGCGAGTTCCTGATCGGCGCCGAGATCGAGCCGTACACGACCTACAAGTCGACCGGGACGTTCTCGTTCCTCGAGTACTCCGCGCGGCATGTGATCGAGCTCTTCCCACAGCTCGAGCGGCTCAGGGTGCTGCGCACGTGGACGGGTCTCTGCGACCTCTCGCCCGACTACAGCCCGATCCTCGGCAAGACCGAGCTCGACAACTTCCACGTCTCCGCAGGCTGGGGGACGTACGGGTTCAAGGCGGCGCCGATCGTCGGGACGACTCTCGCGGAGCTCGTCGCCACCGGCAAGACGCCGGATCTGATCGCGCCGTTCGCGCTCGAGCGGTTCCATACGGACACGCTCGTCTCCGAGCTCGCGGCCGCGGCAGTCTCGCACTGACGGTCGTAGGATCTCGGCGATGCCCGAGCCCGGCGGGAGCTGCGTCGCCGTCGTCGCAACCGACGCGCGGCTCGCCCCGCCGCAGCTCGAGCGGCTCGCGCGCCGCGCCCGGCTCGCCCTCGTGCGGGCACCGTCGCCCACCACGGAAGCGGTGCTTTGCTCCCTCTGGGCCGCGGTCGACACCACGGGCCGCGAGGGACGCGTCGCTCGCGGGCTGCCAAGGCAGGCTGTGCTCGCGCTCTACCGCGGCCGCGGCCGGTAGCCGCCGTACAGCGGCAGGTCGAGCCCCGGCCCGACGCGATCCATCTCGTCCCACAGGCGGTTGATCCCGAAGCTGCCGCGCTCTCGCACGCGCGCGACCTGGTCGAGGTCGAGCACCGCCGTCACGACCTCCTCGCCGACGCCGGCCTCGTAGCGCACGGCGCCCTCGGGATCGATCACGAGGCTGCGGCCGTTCCCGACCGGGGCTGCGGCATTGACGTTGACGACCGCGACCTGGTTGACGATCGCGTTCGCGCGCGCGATCACCGTCTCGGCGTCGCGATCGGACGTGCCCGTGAGCGTGACCTGGAAGATGGCCTCGGCGCCCTGCCAGGCCAGCGAGCGGAAGATCTCCGGGAACGCGCCGTCGTGGCAGATCGCGATTCCGAAGCGGCCGACGCCGTCGATGTCGAAGCACACGGTCTGCGTTCCCGGCTCCGTCGTCTCGTACGGCTGCCACGGGAAGCACTTGCGGTACGTGGTGACCAGGTCGCCGGCGGGCGAGAGGACGACCGCCGTGTTGGCGACCGCCTCGCCGACGCGCTCGTACACGCTCCCGGGAATCAGCCAGAGGCCCGTGGTGCGCGCGAGCGCTCCGAGCCGCTCCGTCAGCTTTCCCGGGATCTCGACGGCGAGGTCGCCGGGCGCGACGCCGTCTTCCTCCAGCAGCGGCGGCAGCGCCATGAGATGCAACTCGGGCGCGACGACGAGCTGTAGCCCGTCGAACGTCGACTGGAGCGCGCGGACGTCTCGCTCGAAACGCGCGAGCGTCGCATCCGGGTCACCCGGGATGCCGGCCGTCTGCAGTCCTGCGACGAAGAGCGACCGGCTCGACATGGCCTCGGATGCTATTCCCGCGACGATCGTCGCTGTCGTCGGCTAGCCGTAGCGGGCGCGCTCCTCCTCGACCGTGAGCTCGGCGGCCGGGGAGATCTCGAGGCGTTCGTCGGGAATCGGCTCGCCGCTCTCGACCGAGAGGCCGTAGGTTCCCGCCTCGAGCCGCTGCTCTGCCCGCTCGACGGCCGCGAGCTGTGCCTCGATGCCCGAGCGCAAGCCCTCGTCGAGCTCGTCCTGGTAGAGGTCGGAGGCGAGGTTTCCCGGATCCTCGACGTCCGGCTCCTCGCCGTCGTCCTGATGCCGGCGCACGGCGAGCGACCGTTCGAGTCGCTGCCGCTCGGCGCGGAGAAGCTCAGCTGCGCGTTCGGGCTCCACGCTCGAAGCCTAGAGAAAGAGGAGAGCGCCGAGACGCTGCCGAATCGGATCCAAGGCCTTGAAGCCGACCGCGGACTCGCTTAGCCTCAGGGCAACTCGCGTCTCTCCACAGGGGGTTCCCGTGAACACGTACCACTACGTCCTCTACGTCCATCTGCTCTCGCTCTTCATCGGGATCGGAGCGGCGTCGGTGCTGCTCGTCTGCCTGTTCCAGCTGCGCGCCGCGCGGACGCTCGAGCAGGCTGCGCCCTGGGGGATGATGGCCGGCAAGGTCGGGAAGTTCTTCCCCGTCGCGATCCTCGGCCTCTTCGGCACCGGCGCGTACATGACAAGCGAGACGACGTTCCCCTGGACGTGGAGCACGCGCTGGATCGACGTCGGGATCGCCGTTCTCGTCGTGCTCTTCGCCCAGGGATTCGGCATTGCCGAGCGCGCAGGACACAAGCTCGGGGCTGCCATGCAGGCCAATGGCCCCGGACCGCTCGGGCCGGAGTGCCGCAGGCTCGCGCTGCATCCGGGTCTCTGGGTCGTCGAGTTCACCAACATCGGCCTCGTCCTCGGCGTCGTCTGGAACATGACGGAAAAGCCGGGGCTCGGCGGCTCGCTCGCGTCGGTGCTCGTCGGCTACGCGGTCGGCGCGGCGGTCGCACTCCTGGTCACACGCTCGCCGCAGGAGGAGCTCGCCGCAGCCGGTGAGCCTGCTGGCTAGGCGTTCGTCGACTGCAGGGTGTCTTTGATCACGCGGGCGTAGATCATGCACCCGTACGGCAACGGGTGCGTGCCGTCGGAGAGCATCTTGTTCGTCGACGCGCCGTACCAGTCGGCGAGGTGGGCCGCGTGCCAGCCGCGCAGCCAGTCGACGAGCGCGTGGTTCGACTCGTCCTGCCAGCTCGTCGCGTTGCGGACGTTGACGAAGACGATGTCCGGGACGCCGCGCAGCGCCTCGCGCAGCCTGACGAGATCGCGGTACCAGAGCGGCCCGTTGTTCCCGACCTGGATCACGATCGTCTTCGGCAGCCGGTGCTTCTTCCGAAGGTGGTTGAGATCGCCGATCGTGTCGTCGATCTGCCGCCCGACCCGCGCGTCGATCTGGACCCGGTGGGCAAGAGCCGATCGCAGCTCGCGCGAGCAGCCGAGCATCACCGAGTCGCCGAGCGCAAGGATGCGGCCGGGGGGCAGGGTGCCTTGATGGTGCGGGGTCGTCACGGTGGTCGTGGTCGAAACCCGATGCTTCCTGGATCCGGTGTGCGGGTGCGAAGGCTTGGTGGCTGCGCTGCCCTTCGGCGGGTTGATGTAGCCCGCGAGGGGATTCACCGCCTTGGGGACGACGAAGAGCACTGCGAACGCGCCCACCAGGCCCAACGCCCCCGCGCCCACGAGCTCGAGCCGCAGGCGGCGGGGCCGCCGAGCGAGCCGCCGTTGCAGACTCCCCGTGCGGATCGGCTGCTCGACGAAGCGATACGAGAGCGCCGCGGCGGCGAGGACGATCGCCGCCTGGGCGACGACGGCGCCGGGTCCCGTCCACGAGATGTCCACGCCGGGCCGCATGAGCGCGATCACCGGCCAGTGCCAGAGATAGATGCCGTAGCTCCGTTCGCCGATCCAGCGAAGCGGCGCGATCCCGAGTGCCTGCCCGATCCCGGTCAGCGGGTGCGCGACCGCCGCGATCAGGACCGCGAAGCAGAACGCCGCCGCGAGGTCGCCGCCGCGGTAGAGCGTCGGATTGAAGTCGTTCATCTGCCGGAAGAGGAGGACGGTGGCCACGAGCGCAGCGATTCCGAACAGCTCGAGCAGCGGCAGCGCGCGGCGCAGCCGCTCGAACGCCGGCCAGACGAGCGCGAGCAGGATCCCCATCAGCAGCAGGAACGCGCGGGTGTCGGTGCCGTAGTAGACGCGCGAGGGGTCGCGGTACGGGTTGTAGAGCAGCCACATCAGCGTGGCCGACCCGGCGATGCCCGCGATGACCGCGAACGGGAGGCGCTTCCGGCCGAGAAGGACGAGCCCCGGCACGAGGAGCAGCGGCCAGATGACGTAGAACTGCTCCTCCACCGCGAGCGACCAGAGATGGTTCAGAAGCGACGGGCGCCCCGTGAGGTTGAAGTACGAGTGGTTGGCGATGATCAGGTGCCAGTTCGTGTAGTAGAGGAGCGAGCTGACCGCGTCGCCGCGCGTCTTCGCCAGGTCGTCGCGCGCGAAGATCGACGCCAGCGCGAGCGCCGACAGCACGACGACGACCATGGCCGGAAGCAGCCGCTTCGCGCGCCTCAGCCAGAAGCGGCGCAGGTCGATGCGATTCCCGGCCTCCCACTCGACGAGCAGCAGCGACGTGATCAGGTAGCCGCTGAGGACGAAGAACAGGTCGACTCCGAGGAAGCCTCCTGGCAGGTACGGATTCCCGTCAGCCTGCGGCCGCGCGTGGTAGAGGAAGACGCCGATGACGGCGATCGCCCGCAAGCCGTCGAGGCCGGGGCGATAGCCGAGGCGGGGTCCTGAACTTTCGACTGGCTTCGGCATTCTCCGGCCCTGCAGCTTAGGGCGCGCTTCGGCGACTCGCCAGAACGATTTCGACCAGTTCTGAAAGGCACTCGGCCGGCTCGGCGAGCGCCCGCTCGGGACCGTAGCGAGCGACGAGGGAACGTGCGTCGGCCGGGTTGCAGAGCGCGACGTCTCCCGCGACGACGAGCGCCTCGACGTCCGCCAGCTCGGCGCGGCGGAGGACGCGGCCGACGACCTTGCCCGTGAACGACGTCGCGTCGAGCAGGCCCTCACCGGTGACGACGAGGTCGGCCTGCGCCAGCTGCTCGTCCAGGCCGAGCCGATCCGCGACGAAGTCGAACCCGGGGAGGAGACGCGCGCCGATCGCTGCGAGCCCGCCGGCAAGCCCTCCGGCGGCACCGGCGCCGGCGACGTCCGGAACGACGAGCTTTTCGAGCCGCTCGCGCAGGATCGCGACCTGCTCCGGGGTTGCGCCCTTCTGCGGCGCGAAGACGTCGGCGGCCTCGAGGAACCGCGCATCGACGTCGTGTGCGACCTCGAGCGAGATCGAGAGGGGCCTGGGCAGCGCGTCGAGCGCGCCGACGCCGCCGTCGGTCGATGCCACGCCGCCGACCGCGATGATCGCGCGCGTCGCGCCCTCGTCGATCGCGGCGGCAACGAGCTCGCCGACCCCGCGGCTCGTCGCGCCGAGTGGGTCGTTCCGCTCCGGCCCGCCGGCGAGTGCGAGCCCGCAGGCGAGCGCGGCTTCGACGATCGCGGTGCCGTCCTCCTCGAGGCGCCACTCCGCCTCCACCGGCTTCCCGAGCGGCCCGGTGACGACGGTTCGGCGGTTGCCTCCTCCGAGCACGTCGAGCGTTCCTTCGCCGCCGTCTGCAAGGGGCGACTCGGCTGCCGTCCAGCCAGCGCGCGTGGCTCCGACGGCGATCGCGGTCGCGGCCTCGCGCGCCGTCAGCGTCCCGCGGAACTTGTCGGGGGCGGCGAGCAGGTGCATACCCCCGAGATTGTCGCTACCTTTCGGGCGGCACTAGAACTAGAGCGAGACCCGGTCGCGCGTCAATTGCGCCTCCCGTCCGTTCAGAACTTCCGCGGAGGGAGGTGTTTGCAATATGGCAACTGGAACCGTGAAGTGGTTCAACGACGCGAAGGGGTACGGCTTCATCACCCCGGACGAGGGCGGCAAGGACGTTTTCGTTCACTTCAGCGCGATCGCCTCTGAGGGCTTCAAGTCCCTCGCCGAGGGCGCGCGTGTCGAGTTCGAGCCGGCCGAGGGTCAGAAGGGCCCCGAGGCTCGCAACGTCATCCCCGTCGGTTAGGGATCAGGGCGCCTCGCAAGAGGCGCCCTTTCTTCCTACGACTTCCGTGCGGTCGCCTTGCCGCCCTTGCGGCCGGCGGCCTTCTTCTGCGCGGTCGTGCCGCCCTGGCTCGAGTTGCTCCGGGACGAGGACGATGAGCCGGACTTCTTGCCGCCCCGGCTCGAGGCGCCCGGCGAGTTCGCGATCTTCGCCGCGCGCTCCTTCGACATTCCCTTCTCCTTCAGCTTCTCGTACTGCTTCTCGTTCTTGACGCTCGGTCTCTTGCCGGGCATGCGATCCTCCTTGCCGTGGACGAGGTCCCTGAGTCGGCAACGGGGATGGACGGAATCTCGGTTCGCCTGCTCGAGCCCGGCGACGAGCGCGTCGTGCAGGAGCTCGCGACATACGACGGCCCCGGCGACCCGGAGGCGCTTCTCGCGGATCCGCGAACGCTCATGCTCGTCGCGTTCGACGGCGAGCGTCCCGTGGGTCTCGTCCTCGCACATGAGCTGCCGCGCCGCCACGGCGACCGGGCAAAGCTCTTCGTCTACGAGGTGGACGTGGCCGCGAGCCACCAGCGCCGCGGCATCGCATCCGCCCTCCTCGGGCGACTGGCCGACCTCGCCCGCGAGCGAGACATCCGGGTCGGCTTCGTGCTCGCCGATCCCGGCAACGGCGCAGCGAATGCCCTCTACCGCGGCGCCGGCGGCGCGACCGAGAGCGTGACGGTGCAGTGGGAATTCAGGTACGAGGACGACTGACGGCGCTGCGTCCGGCCGACGCGGACGACGTCGAGCGCCTCGTTGCCTGGCACGCCGACCCGGAGGTCTCGCGCTTCTGGGACGGCGAGACCTTCACCCGCGCGGAGATGGCAGAGCGGCTGGCACGCGAGGACGTCGAAGCGTGGATCGTCGAGGAGAAGGACGAGCCCGTGGGCTTCCTCCAGGTTCACCGCGAAGGGCTCGACATGTTTCTCGTCCCTGCTGCTCGCGGCCGCGGCCTCGGCCCGGACGCCGCGCGGGCGATGGTCGAGCGCGTCCTTCGCGTGCGCGGCCGCGGCCGCGTGACCGTGGATCCGTACGTCTGGAACGAGGGCGCGGTTCGCGCCTGGGAGCGCGCAGGCTTCGTCGAGGTCTCACGTCACGAAGCCGACGACGAGCACGCCGCGCCCTGGATTCTCATGGAGTTCCGCGGCTAGACTCGGACTCATGCGCTCCGAGCGCATCACGACACTCCGCTAGTCGGCCTCCGGGTCGTCCTCTCCGTCCGTGTCCTTCGCGGTCGGGTCAGGCACCGGAGACTCCTCCAGTTCCTCGTTCCTGTCGTCCTCGCGGGGGTGCATATCCTTGGCCGGTTCTTCTGACATGAAAGTCGTCCTTCCCGACAACTCGAAGCTCGAACTTCCCGCCGGCGCGACCGGCCTCGACGCCGCCCGCGCGATCGGCCCGAAGCTTGCCGAGCAAGCGGTTCTCGTGCGCATCGACGGGCGCCTCCAGGATGTGCGGCTGCCGCTCGCCGACGGCGAGAAGATCCAGTTCCTGACCACGCGCGACAAGCAGGACCCGGATGCGCTCGCGGTCCTGCGCCACTCCTCCGCCCATCTGCTGGCCGAAGCCGTGACCCGGCTCTACCCGGGCGTGAAGCTCGCCATCGGACCGCCCATCGAGAACGGCTTCTACTACGACTTCGACTTCCCCGAGCCGATTCGCGAGGAGGATCTGGAGAAGATCCAGGTCGAGATCGACCGCGAGCTCGCCGAGGGGCGCGAGTGGTCGAGACGCGAGATCTCGCGAGACGAGGCAAAGGAGCTCTTCGCATCCGACCCGTACAAGCTCGAGCTGATCGACACCGCCGAAGGAGACATCTCTCTCTACACGCAGGGGAGCTTCACCGACCTCTGCCGCGGCCCGCACCTGCAGAACTCCGAGCCGATCAAGGCGCTCAAGCTCACCGGCCTCGCCGGCGCCTACTGGCGGGGCGATTCCGCAAACCCGCAGCTGACCCGCATCTACGGCACCGCCTTCTACTCGCAGGATGACCTCGACACCTACCTCGAGCGGCTCGAGCTCGCGCGCCAACGCGACCATCGTCGCCTCGGCACCGAGCTCGACCTCTTCCACATGGACGAGGCCTCGCCGGGCTCGCCGTTCTGGCACCCGAAGGGGATGGTCGTCTGGAACGTGCTCGAGGATCTGCGCCGCCGCGAGAACCTGAAGCGCGGCTACGTCGAGGTGAAGACCCCCGTGATCTTCGACAAGACCCTCTGGGAGACGTCGGGCCACTGGGAGAAGTTCCGGGAGAACATGTTCCTCATCCCCGAGGGCGACCGCACGTTCGGGCTCAAGCCGATGAACTGCCCGGGGCACATGCTGATATTCGGCGAGCGGCTGCGTAGCTACCGCGAGCTGCCGCTGCGGCTCGCCGAGGCGGGAACGCTTCACCGCAACGAGCTCGCGGGAACCTTGCACGGGCTGACCCGGGTCCGGCACGTGACCCAGGACGACTCGCATCTCTTCGTCACTCGCGAGCAGATCGAGGACGAGATCTTCGGCTGCCTCGACTTCACCGCGTACCTCTACGAGCTGTTCGGGCTCGAGTACAAGTTCGAGCTCTCGACCCGTCCGGAGAACAGGCTCGGCAGCGACGAGGAGTGGGACTTCACCGAGACCGCACTCCAGGCGGCGCTCGAGCGCCGCGGGCTCGACTATGAGCTGAACGAGGGCGACGGCGCGTTCTACGGCCCGAAGATCGACCTCCACATGACCGACTCCCTCGGCCGTTCGTGGCAGATGGGGACCATCCAGCTCGACTCGCAGATGCCGCAGCGGTTCGGGCTCACGTACATGGGCGCCGACAACCAGGAGCACACGCCGTACGTGATCCACCGCGCCAGCTTCGGGTCTCTCGAGCGCTTCATCGGCATCCTCACCGAGCACTACGCGGGCGCGTTCCCGTTCTGGCTCGCACCGGTGCAAGTGCGCGTGCTCCCGGTCGGCGAGGGCCACTACGAGGCGGCGAGCGATCTCGCGAATCGGCTGCGAGAAGCCGGCTACCGGGCGGAAGCGATGGAGCCGACCGAGACGATCGGCAAGCGGATCCGCGCCGCCGAGCTCGAGAAGATTCCGGTCACGATCGTCTACGGCGACCGCGAGAGCGACGAGAGCCTTGCCGTCCGTGAGCACGGCGGCGAGCAGTCGACCCTCTCGCTCGAAGATCTGCTCGCCAAGCTTGCTACCCTCTAGACCTGAAAAGCAGGGGCGGACCGTTCCTCACCTCCCGGGCCACACCGGACCGCAGAGGTTCAACCGAGTCGAAACGCTGACGAGGACACGGCCGCTGCAT
>DATGEB010000072.1:0-18657 GCA_035310545.1 Gaiellaceae bacterium | reverse complement strand
CGGCCGTCCTCCACCGGCCGCCGCGCCGGGGAGGACGACCGCGGGGCGCTCGTGTCGACGACTGCCGTGTTGCGGCTCAGCTTCGCTCGACGCACGAGCCGACCGGCGCGCTCGAGGGCGGCGTCGGCCGGGCGCGCGTCGTCGAGCACGACTGCCCCGACGGAGGCTGTGATCGTGCGGGGCTTCCCGTTGATCCAGAACGGGCGGCCCGCGAGCAGGAGCCGCAGTCGCTCGGCGAAGTCGACGAGCTCGCCGCCTTCGATGTGCGGCGCGAGCACGACGAACTCTTCCCCGCCCCAGCGGAAGAGGAGATCGGTGGCCCGCAACTCGCCGCGGAGCCGCTCGTAGACGTCGACGAGCAGAGCGTCGCCGGCGGCGTAGCCGTACGTGTCGTTGACCTTCTTGAAGCGATCCAGATCGAGGAAGCAGATCGCGGCCGTGCGCCCACCCCGCTTGATCCGCGCCTGCTCGGCGCCGAGCGCCTCGGCCAGCGCGTACCGGTTCGGCGCGTTGGTCAGCGCGTCGACGCGCGCCCGCGATCGCTCGGCGGCGAGAGCCCGGACGAGGCGGAGGCGGACGCGGTTCCCCCACGACGCCGCGAGCGCCAGGCTCGCTGCGTACGCCAAGGCGAGCGGCAGCTTCGTCTCGAGCAGATACAGGAGGACGACGAGCGGCGGGAGGCCCACGAATGCCGCGCCGACCATCCTCGTCCCTCGCATGCAGACATGTGCACCGCGGGCCCGGGCTTTCCTGTCACTCGAACGAGTGAGATGTCGAAGGGGGCCGGCCGCGCGCCGGCCCCGTTCGACGAGTGCTTCTTATGGCTTGACCGAGGAGATGCGCGTGCTCCAGTTGGCGAACAGCGTGCGAGTTCCACCGCAGGTGGAGTCCGCGTTGAACTGCGTGTCGGTGCAGGACTGCGCGATGTACTCGTTCGCGATCCAGACCGTGCCGTCCGGCGTGGAGACTGCGGCCGAGTAGTCGCCCCAGCGCTCGACGCCGTCTCCCCCGTAGGGTGCGTAGCCCGTGAACCCATCGGCCGGGCCGGCGCCTGCGCCTGCGATATTGATCGTGCCGAACCCGGTGCCGTCGAAGACGGAGTACGCGGCGCTCGGGTAGTAGTCGGCTCCGCTCAGAGTCATGCCCATGACGGCCTTGCCCGACGGGGTGACGCCGATCGACGGGAACAGGACGTTCTCACCCGTCGGCGCGACGTAGCCCTGATTGACCATCGTCGCCGAAAGACGCTGCCCGGTGACATTCGGGGCCACTTCGAACCACGCGATGCCCGACTGGGAGCTGCCGTTCGTGTCGGTGTACTGCGTGTTGAGACCGCTCCACAAGTTCCCGTTGACGTACACGACCTGGTTCATGCGGTCGTCGTTGGTGTTCAAGTAGCTCTCGGGAATCGGGCCGCCGGTAATGGACGCAAGTAGATCGGCGAACGGCGTCGGACCCGTCTTCTGGGCCGCCGGATTCGGCTGCGTGTAGTTCTCGCTCGGGATCACGAGCTGCTTCAGGCGAACCGCCGGGTTCGCATCGTTGAGCGAGGCGGTCTGCGTCATCGCCCACACCGCGATCCGGTTGTCCGACGGCGAGGGACCGAACTGGAGCGCCGAGAGGAAATACTCGGTGCCACCGTTGCTCTTCTCGAACTGCGCGCCGTTCGGCGAGGTCGCCGGCTGGACGCTGTACGAGATGCCTTCGGCGAGCGGACCGCCCTGGAGGTGAACAACGGTGTTCGCGGTGCCGCGCTCGAGCGCGGTCTTCGACATGGCGTAGATCTGCGCGCCGTTGAAGCCGGAGTTGCTGAACTCGTTCGTGGAGACGTAGAAGCCGTACCGGTCGGCGCCGATGAGCGGCTGGTCGCCGAAGCACGGGCAGCCCGGGTTCGACGGGGTGCCGTTCAATCCGTCGTCCGTCGCGTCGAGGCTGTACAGCCACCATCCACCCGCTGCGTTCCCCGTCTTCGAGACGGCGATCAGCGTGTGCGCACGGACGCTCGGAGCCGGATCCTCCTGCAGGATCGTGAGGAAGAACCGGTTCGTCGCGGTGTCGTAGTAGCACTTCGGGTCGCTGAGGAAGTCGCCGCGCGCGCCGGTCGTCCGGTTGATCGCCCAGGGCAGCCCGAAGAACGCATTCATGGACACGGCACCCGTGAGCCGGTTGCCACTGGTGTCGAAGATCGTCATCACGTCGTTGACGGACTCGACCACCTGGCCGTTGCCGGTGCAGAGGCCCTGATCCGGCGGCTCCAGGCTGAACGAGTTCCCGCCGTCTCTCGTACGGGTGTCGTAGTGATCAAGCCCCTGGAAGGTGGTCTGCAGCCCGGGTGTGGCGGTGACGATCGGTGTGGCGGGCGGCGTCGGGACCGTCCCCGTGTCCGGGATGGGCGGTGTACTCCCACCGCTTCCCGCCTTGAAATTGTCCGTGCCCTCGCCGTTGTCGACGGTCTCATTCGCCCGCCCGGCGAACGAAGCGCTACCCGTCGAGGTCGGCAGGGTCGAGAAATCGACCGAGCCGATGAGCTTCAGCGGGCTCACCGTGCTCGCGCGCCCTGCCGGCGCGGAGGCGAGTGCCACCGTTGCGGCCAGCGCGAGCACCGCCGCGAAAGACACTGCAAGGAATGCCTTCTTCACTGGAACCTTTCCCTTTCGGTTAGACGACGGCGTACCTGGATCCCGAGCGGGATGGGCCGTTTCCCCCCGGACGCACAACGAGCGCACGAAGCGCTCACGGAGAGATTTTCACACAAGTGCAGCGGCTTCAAGCGAAGGGGAGCCGGGATGCGCGCGAGGCAGACGGCGCTGCTCGAACCACAGGCGACAGGGCTGCGCAGCTCGGAGCCAGGCACGTGATGGGCCTGCGCCCGCAGGGGTGCGGGCGCAGGGTTCGTCTGGGTCTTCGAGCTGGGTTCAGCCGCCGTCGTCGCTCTGGATCTGGGTCAGGGTGAGGACGCCGTTGACGTACTGGCCCTGGGCGTCGACGGTGTTGCCGACGGCGAGACCCGCGGGGAGTGTGAACCCGGCCGGGATCACGAAGGTCACCGGGTTGGGGCTGTCGCTGTCCTGGATCGTGATCGAGCTCGAATCGAGTGCGGTTACCGAGCCTCTGGCTTCGACCTGGCCTCCGTCCTCGCTCTTCACCTCGATCTCGGTCAGCGTCGCTGTGCCGTTGAGCATGGCTCCTCGCGCGTCCACGAAAGAACCGACGGCTAGCCCGGCGGGCAGCGCGAAGCCAGTCGGGATCGTGAACGTGATGGGGCTGCCGCTGTCCTCGGTCTGGATCGTGATCGAGCCGGCGTCGAGTGCGGTAACGGCACCTTCTGCCTCGAGTCCCTGGCTCTCCCCGTCGTTCTTGAGATCGATCTGGGTCAGAGTGAGGACGCTGCTCACCATCTCGCCGCGCGCTTCGACGCTTGCCCCGACCACGAGTCCGGTCGGCAGGGTGAACCCGGTCGGGATGGCGAAGGTAGCGGGGCTGGCGCTGTCGCCGGGCTGGATCGTGATCGAGTTCGCGTCGAGCGCGGTCACGAATCCCTCCGCCTGCACTTGGCCCTGGTCGTCCACGCTGGTGCCGCCGTCGTTGCCGGAGGAGTCGCCGTCCAGCTTGATCGTGGTGAGGGTCAACGCCGCACCGGAGATCGACGCCACAACCTCGACATCGCTCCCGACTTGGACGAGCGGAGGCAACGTCACGCCGTTCGGCAGCTGAACCACCGTGGCGATCCCGTCGCTCGAGACCGTGACGCTGGTCGCGTCGATCGCCGTCACGACACCGGAAAAGTCGACCAACGGCGCCTGCCCGCTCGCTTGCATCGTCTCTTCGACCGCAGAGCCGTCGGAGAACTGGACCTCGGCGTCGACCTTTTCGCCCGGGCTGGGGCCGCTGGTGCTGGCGAGCAGCCGCGTCCCCCGCGTCAGCCGAATCGAGAAGGCGCTTCCACCGCCGGCGACGAGCAGCCGCCGTGCCTTCGCCTTCATCACAACCACGTGCAAGCGCGCCCGGCGTGCCTGACCGAGGCGCCGCATCCTCGTCACACGAAGCGAGCCGTCAGCCAGTCGCTTGCCAGAGATCACGAGCCGCGCGCCCAGAGGCGTGCGGTGCAGCTGGCTGGGCGAGACCCGTGCCGACTCCACATGCCCATGCCGCGAGGCAACCACCAGCACGTGCCGGTGCGCCTGCCTCGCCACGACCGTTCCACGAACCGTCCCAGCGTGGGCGAGCGCCGGCACCATCAAGGCAGCCACCATCGCTGCCAGAGTCAGCTTCAACATCGAACAATTCCTCCGTTCGTTAGACGCCAAGTGCAGCCGACTACGCGCGAGTCGGCACCGCGGATCCCAGATCCGCGAACGTGCACCCTTCCGAGTGAGACCGGACTCACCCCTTCGGGTAAGCCCCATCCCCAACCACCATCCGCCGCGTCGGTGAAAACAGTCCACACCGATCAAGAGGGGGCACCGCACCAAAACTCGCGCTCCGAGGCGCCTTTTCACTCCAACGAGTGAAAGCGCCAGCGTCTCGTTTGATGGAACTACCGGAGCACTTTCGAACCCCCCAGAACCTCTCCAGAGGCTGGCCGATCTCGCCAAGAGGCTTCGCGCGACGTCGAGGAAGGCGAACGGCCGATGGAGTCACCCGAGCCAGCGGTTGCCCGTCCGGCCGGGCACCGTGCTGGCCGCGGTCACGGACGTACTTCTCCATGTCGGCGAGCCGCGATCAGTCTCCGAGATCTACGCGGCTGTCTCCGGTATGAGTCGGAACCCCGTCCCCCGCTCATCTGTCAACGCCGCGCTCTCTTCGCATTGTCGCGGTGAGGATGATCGGCTTCGCAAGCTGAGCTTCGGCCTGTACGAGCTTCGCCAGTAAGCCCGGTGAGGGACTCGAACCCCGACTCTTCCGCAGCACCCGTACTTTAGCGAGCGGAAAGTGCCTGCAAATTGGCTGTCCGCTGCAGCATCTAGACGGCGCGAGAAGCAGCCTGCCGTCGGTGGCTCGTACTACCGGGGTACTCAATGAGCCGGGGTGCAGGTTCACGTCGAAGACCTCAGCGCGTACCTCGGCGGACGGGAACGCTGCGACGCTCGAGCCCGCTTCAAGCAGCTTTTCCCCGCTTACCAAGGGCTGCCGACAGCCAGCATCAGCTAGGTCTCTGATCTGAACAACCGGGTGGACACTCGTCTGGGCCAGTGTTCCGGCATGGCCCCTGAGCGCGTCCACCGAAGGCGCTGGTCGGAGGCGGCGCCGGGCTTTGCGCGGGAGGGCGACTCGTAGGCCGCCCTCCCTGCGCTGCGTCCCTAGCTTCTAGGGAACCGGGTCAGGCCGTTCGTCTGGATGTTCCGGAAGAGGAAGGTCTGGCCGTTCGGCGTTCCGGCGTTCGTGCCGGACCAGCCGCCGTCGGTGCCGAGGATGATTTCGTCGATGGTGTAGCCCTGCGCGTCTGCGAGTGTCACCGCTTCGGAGTAGCTGCCGTAGAAGGAGCCACCAATCTGGCTTGAGTCCCAGCGGAGCTGTGGGTCGGTCACGAGATTCCCGGTGCTCTGCCAGGTATCAGGCGGTGGGCAGTCTGCGAAAGCGGGGAATCTGCCGAGGTAGACCTGGATCTCCTTGTTCTTGTTCGTGGCGTTCGACATCACGATGCTGAACCTCGGTGAGCCGCCGCCGAAGCAGCCGTGCTCGACGTAGTAGTCGGTGGCGAGGTTCGTCAGTTGGTCGAGCGTTGCGCCCCGTAGCGGGTACATGACCATGTAGCCGTAGGTGAGCGATCCGTCCACGAGGCACGTCGGATAGCCGTCGGCGCACGCCGACTGCTCGTAGAGCACGGCGCCGCCTCCGGTCGGCGACTTCGTCGGCCTCGCGGTGCCGATGAAGGTGCCAAACCCGTTCGGGTCGGGCGGTGACGGATCGGCAACCGTGTTCTGAACCGCGTTCGCCGTCGAGAAGACGCTGGCACTCGCGGTTCCAGGGGTCAGCGCTCCGGTCGACCAGTCGTAGTTGTACGAGGTCGAGGTAGTGATCGGGGCGAAGTTGACGCCCACATAGTTGACGGGCACCGAATTGCCGGCAGAGGCCGAACTCGCAACGGCGCTCAACGCCACGAGGATCAAGCCGAACAAGGCCGCGATCACGCTTACCAGCCGCGGCCATCTCAACAATCTCATTTGTTCCCCCAGTAGAAGGGTGCCGGTCTGCCGCGCCTGCACGGGCGAATCGCAGCGCGGCACAGCGACCCAGGGCAAAAGGTGTGCCGACCTCCTTCCGTCTCCTAGTCTTCTCGGCCGCCCCTGGTCGCCTCTAGGCCGGCTAATGACACAGTCCGCCTTTCCAAGCAATAAACCATCCAAACCTGAACTACGAGAACTATGGTGGAGGCGGCGGAAATCGAACCCGCAGAGGATTCCGCCCGGGTTCGTCAGTTGCGCTGGATCAGCCTGACGCGGTCGCTGATTCGAGCCCAGGACTCGTCGCCGGTCAGCACGCTGTCCGCTTCGAGCTCGTCGGCCGTGGCGAGCACGAGGGCATCGGGGAGCCGCAGGCCGCGTGAGGAGCCGCGGAGTCGAGCGGCGTTGCGGGCTATCTCGGTCGTGATCGGCTGGAGCCGAACGCCGAAGTCCGAGAGGAACGCCTCGACTTCGGCTACGGCCTCGCTCCCGACCCGGTAGGGGGCTACGAGGATCTCCGCGTACGCCGACGCGGGGATCAGCAGTTCGGCGTGCTGGTGCTCGGTGAGGGCCTCCACCGCCGGAGCGTGGAGCGCATCGTCGGGATCGAGAAACGCGATGACGAGCGACGCGTCGAGGACGACTAGCGCCACTCGTCACGCAGGCGGTCGAGCTCGCCCGGCTCGTAGACGTCCTTGAGCTTTCCGGCATGGCGCTCAACGAGGTTGAGGTCCAGCTCGAGCACGAGGCGCCCTCTGCCGGCGGCAACCACGCGAACCTCGTCGCCGGCTTCGAGCCCGGCCTCCTTGAGCGCCTGGACGGGGAGCGTCGCCTGATGCTTCGCGCTGATGCGAGTGAAGCCCCGGCGGCGCCGTTTCTTTACTTCCTTCATCAGAAGTAAGGGTAGAGCTGCCGGCTTGCTTCGTCAAGCACGCCGCACGTGATCCGGGGCGGGCGCAACGGCTTCAGTGTTTCGATTACCGCTGAAGAGTCCAGATTAGCAGGGAGAATGGGCGGAACCAGACATTGCGCAAACCGCGTGATCGTCTCCGCGCAGCCGCTCGCGCTCTAGCTTCGCAGCGGGTGCTGGACCCCGCGAAATAGCATTGGCCTGCATCTAACCGTGGGCTTTCCTGTGATTAATCTGAGGTCAGAGCGGACGAGCGAACCGAGACTGGACGGGAAGATTGCGCTCGTCACCGGCGCGAGCCGTGGCGGTGGGAAGGGGATCGCGCTCGTGCTGGGTGAGCGGGGAGCGACCGTCTACGTCACCGGGCGGAGCGTCCGCGGGAAGCCGACGATACTCGGACGCCCGGGGACGATCGACGACACGGCCGAGGAGCTGACGGCGCGCGGGGGTCGCGGTATCGCCGTACGCTGCGACCACGCCGACGACGCCCAGGTCAGGGCACTCTTCGAGCGCATCCGGAGCGAGCAGGGGCGGCTCGACCTGCTCGTCAACAACGCCTGGAGCGGCTATGAGATCTCGCCGAACAGCGATTTGCCGTTCTGGGAGATTGAGTGGCGCCACTGGGACCTGATGTTCGACGGCGGCTTGCGCGCAGCTGCGTTCGCGTCGACGCTCGCCGCGCCGCTCATGCTCGAGACGCAAAGCGGGCTGATCGTCAACATCACCTGGGTACTCGATCGCCCGCACGGACACGCCTTCTACGAAGTCGTAAAGAACGCGACTAACAAGCTGACAGAGCAACTGGCCGACGATCTCCGTCCCTTCGGGATCGCCTGCCTCGCCGTCTCGCCCGGCTTCATGCGCCTCGAGCGCATGGACCTGACACCGGAGCTGGCCGCGAAAGCCGAATCCGCGGAGTTCCCAGGACGCGCGATCGCCGCCCTCGCATCCGACCCCAACGTCATGTCGAAGTCCGGCGGCGTCTTCGTCACGCCCGCCCTGGCACGCGAGTACGGCTTCACGGATGTCGACGGCAAACAGCAGTCCGACTTCTGGGACGAGCATTGGGCCGGTACGTGGTGAAGCATTCGATCGTCGCTCGGCGGCCCTTGGTTTGCGCAATGTCAGTTATGGAGGCGGCGGGAATCGAACCCGCGTCCGCAGCCGCACCGGCTGAGCGTCTACAAGCGTAGGCTGCCCTTTCGATTCGCCCGGCGGCCGGGGTGCAGCCGCCCTACCGCCGAGCTAGCCGATCCTTTGGCGTCGCGCTTCGGGCGATCAGCTCTCCCTCCGCGCCGAGCCCGTTCGTTGGCGCCCCTTCCGAGCCACGGGCCCAGCCCGGAGGGGCGTCGCTGGCTAGGTCTCCCTAGGCAGCGAGTGCGAGATCGTTCTTCGCACTTGCGTTTTGCCGGTGGATTTACGAGGCCAACCGGCGACCTCGGCTTGCAACTCATCCGGATGGATCGACCACGTCGAAGCCAGGTCGCCCCCGTATGTTCGGAGACGGATTGTAGCCGTGGATGATCCGGGTCACCTCGCTCGAGACAAACCTCGACCGATGATTCGCGGCCGCATGGCGAGTCACAATGGGGATCGCCCCACGACTCGAGGAGTTGAGATGACGAGCAACGCATCGAAGGGACCGCGCATCCTGGGCACGCTCCGATCGGAGAACGGTGTCGGCGCCGTTCGCATCGAGGACCGCCTCGATGCGCAAGTGGACGAGGTCTGGTGCGCGCTCACCGAGCCCGACCGGCTGGCCCGTTGGTACGGCGAGGTCGAGGGAGATCTGCGCGTCGGCGGCGAGTTCCGCTCGCGCGTCTTCGCCAGCGGCTGGGAAGGGACGGGCCGGATCACGGTTTGCGATCCTCCTCATCGACTTGCCACCGTCTCGAATGAGCCAGACCGACCCGAGCACGTTCACGAGGTCACACTGACTGCGGACGGAGACCAGACGCTCATCGTCTACGAGAATCTGAGCGTGCCGCCCGACCTGCTCTGGGCATACGGCGTCGGAGAGCAGATCCATGTCGAGGACCTCGGCGCCTATCTCGCCGGCCGGGCGCGGGACGCCGACGAGGGCCGGTGGGGCGAACTCGAGCCCGCGTACCGTGAGCTTGCGGCCCCGATCGCTTGACTAACGCTTGATCGACTTCAGCTCGCGCTCGATCTGGCGCCGCGCGTCGCGGGCGGCGATGTCGCGCCGCTTGTCCCGCAGCTCCTTGCCGCGTGCGAGCGCGAGCTCGACCTTGACGCGGCCGTCCTTGAAGTAGAGCCGTGTCGGGACGAGCGTGAAGCCCTTCTCGGCCACGCTCGACGCGAGCCGCTCGATCTCCCTGCGGTGGAGGAGAAGCTTGCGCGGGCGATCCGGGTCGTGGTTCGAGCGGTTTCCTTCGGTGTACTCCGGCACATGAAGGCCGACGAGCCACGCCTCGCCGTCGCGCACCTCGGCGTACGCCTGCTGCAGGGTCGCCTGGCCGCCGCGCAGCGACTTGACCTCCGTGCCGTTGAGCACGAGGCCGGCCTCGACGCGATCCGAGAGGTGGTACTCGTGCCGCGCGCGACGGTTGTCGACGATCAGCTTCTCTCCGCTCGGCTTCGCCATGGAGGGCAAGTGTAGGGTCGAGCAGTGGAGCTCACGCTCGCCCGGCTCAACGCGATGGGGTCGTCCGGCTTTCCCGGATTGCTCGGCATCGACGTCTACGAGGCGCGAGACGGATTCGTCCGTGCCCGCCTCGAGCTCCACGACGAGCATCAGGCTCCGAACGGGTACCTCCACGCCGGGGCGGTCATCGGGTTGGCCGACACCGCCGCCGGCTACGGCTGCATCCTGACCCTTCCAGAGGATGCGAAGGGATTCACCACGATCGAGCTGAAGACCAACTTCCTCCGCAGCGCATGGCAAGGGACGATCGAGTGTGAGGCTGAGCGTCTGCACAACGGGCGCACCACGCAGGTCTGGGATGCGACTGTCACGGATTCGGACGGGCGCACGATGGCTCTTCTGCGCGCGACGCAGCTGATCCTGCGCTAGCGCCTGCCACCGCGAGAGCCGCTCCGCTGGAGATAGCAGCGGTCGCAGAGCGATGCCCACGGCGCGGTCCGTGCGCCGCAGACCCGGCAGCGGCCGATGGTCGGATCCTCGATCTCGGCGCGCAGCTCGCGCACGACGCGCGTCGCCGCAGCTTCCTCGAGCGCCGCCGCGCGCTCGATCGTGACGCCGGCGACGCCCGGATACTGGAGCGCGAACCAGCGGAGGATCGACGCTTCGCGCGCCGCCTGCTCCGCCTCCTCCAGCCCGGCCGCGTCGAGGCGGCGCGGATCGAGGATCCAGCCGATGACCGTCTGCTGCGCCTTGTCCCCCGCGACCGCCGCGGCGAGCGTGCCGAGGAGCGGCGCTCCGTCCTCGTCGACCGGCGCCTGCACGAGCTTCCAGACGTCGGCGAGCGGCAGCGTACGCCGAGCGTGGTGCAGCGCCTCGCGCACCGCGTCGAGCCGCGCCAGCAGCGGCTGGATCGACTCGACCTCGAGCCAGCCGTCGAGGTTCCAGTAGCGCAGCGCCGCCTGCCGCCAGGCGTGAAGCGCCGGCTCGAGCTCGTCGACACGCGTGACGTCGAGATCGGAGAGCTGCGGGCGCAGGCGGCCGCTGTCCACGACGCGGTAGCCGAGATGGCCGTTCTCGATCGGGACGTGCGGCACGAGAGCAGCACGCACGAGGTCCGGATCGGGATCGGCCCACGGCACCCCGGTGAGCACGCCGACGTGACCCCGCTCGTGGAAGCCGAAGCGGCCGGCCCGGCCGGCGATCTGGGCGATCTCCCACGGCTCGAGGTCGCGCCGCTCCTTGCCGTCGAACTTCGCCGTCTCGGCGAAGAGGAGCGTCTCGCACGGGAGGTTGACGCCGTGTCCGAGTACGTCGGTCGCCGCGCAGACCGCCGCGCGGCCCGCGATGAAGCGGTCGATCTCCTCCCGCCGCGACGCGAGCGGCATCGCCCCGTAGAGGCAGGCGACGGCGCCCGGATGCAGCTGGTTCAGCTCGCCCGCGAGGCCGATCACCGCGCGGCGGCTGAAGGCGACGACGACGGTGCCCGGATGCAGGCCGGTGATCGCGCGGCGTCCCGTCCAGTCGAGCGGCGCCTTGCGCTCGAAAAAGCGGATCTCGGCCTGCGGGAACGCGTGCCGCACGAGCGGCAGCGCCTCGACCGCGCCGAGCAGCAGGATGTGACGGTACTCGCCGCCGAGCAGGAGGCGCGTCCACGCGGAGCCGCGCTCCTCGTCTTCGGCCCACTGAACCTCGTCGAGCACGAGCGTCTCTCCGCTTGCCGGCGCCATCTCGGCGGTGCAGCAGATGATGGGCGCATCGGGATTGACCCGCTCCTCACCCGTTACGAGACCGACGCGCGCCGCGCCGATCTCGGCGGAGAGCCTGCGGTGCGCCTCCTGCGCGAGCATCCGCAGCGGCGCTGCGTAGACGCCCTGCCGGCCGCCGCCGCTTCCCGCGACACTCTCGACGAGGAAGCGGAGCGCGTCGTGCGTCTTGCCCGAGTTCGTCGGCCCGAGGTGCGCGATCACCGTCTCGGGCTCGATGCGCCGCTCCGGAAGCCGGACGGTCAGGTCGGAGAGGGGCCGGCGCGCAGGCTGGCGCCGCCGGTAGCGCTCGCTCCGGCTCGATCTCCTCTGCCTCTGGTGTCTGCCTCGACCCACGAGGCGACGGTAGCTAGACCTGCAAGAAGCGCCGCAGCGTCACGGCCGAGCCCGTCGCCCCGAGCAGCAGGCCCGCCGCGAGGAGGGCGACCGCGTTCAGCGTGAACGAGAGCGCATGCACGTCGGAGTTGGTGCCACCGCCGATGTGCGGCAGGATCGACGGGAGCGCGACCGCCTTCCCGAGCACGAGCAGGATCACGGCGAGCACCGAGCCGAGCAGACCGCAGAGCAGCCCTTCGAGCATGAACGGGCCGCGGATGAACCAGTTCGTCGCGCCGACGAGCTTCATCACCTCGATCTCTCGTCGCCGCGCGAAGATCGAGAGCCGGATCGTGTTCGCGATCAGCAGCGTCGAGGCGACGACGAGCAGGACGACGGCGATGAGGAAGACGAGCGAGATGACCTTCGCGATCGTGAGCACGCGTTTCGCGGTCGCACTCCCCCATCTCACGTTGTCGACTCCGGCCCAGTGGCCCTGCTTCACCTCGCTACCGATCTGCGGCGTGTAGGAGGCCTTCACCGGCACGACCGTGTACGCGTCGGGCAGCGGGTTGCTCGGCAGCGGAACCTGCGTGAGGTCCTTGAACTGCCTCTTCATCTGCTCGAGCGCCTGCTGCTTCGAGACGAACACGACCTTCTGCACGCGGGGGTCGTGCCTGAGCCTCGCGCCGACGGCGTTCTCCTGCTGCTTCGTCGCGTCGCTCTGGAAGTAGACGTGAACCTGGAGCTCCTTCTGGATGTGGTTGCTCCAGGAGAGCACCCAGGTGCCGAGCGCGATGAACAGGCCGAGCAGGCACATCCCGATCAGCACCGTCATCGTCGCCGCGAACGTCGTCGAGAGGTTCATCCGGATCGAGGACCACGCCTCGGAGAACAACAGGCGCGCCTGGCTCATTCGGAGGTGTACCCCCCGCGGCGCTCGTCGCGGGCGAGCCTTCCGCCCTCGAGCGCGATCACGCGCTTGCGCATCTTGTCGACCATCTCGCGGTCGTGGGTGACCATGAGGATCGTCGTGCCGGCGCGGTTGATGCGGTAGAGGAGCTGCATGATCCCGACGCTCGTGTCGGGGTCGAGGTTCCCGGTCGGCTCGTCGCAGACGAGGAGCGGCGGGTGGTTGACGACTGCGCGCGCGATCGAGACGCGCTGCTGCTCGCCGCCGGAGAGCTCGTCGGGGAGCGAGTTCATCTTGTTCGCCAGCCCGACCATGGTCATCACCTCGGGCACCTTGCGACGGATCGAGGCGCGGCTCTCGCCCTGCACCTTGAGCGCGTAGGCGACGTTCTCGGCCGCCGTGCGGCTCGGCAGGAGCTTGAAGTCCTGGAAGACGCAGCCGATGTTGCGGCGAAGGCGCGGCACGTGAGAGTGCTTCAGCCGGCCGAGGTCACGGCCGCTGAGGATGATCCGGCCTTCAGACGGCTCGAGCTCCTTCAGCAGCAGGCGGGTGAGTGTCGTCTTGCCGGAGCCCGACGCACCGACGACGAACACGAACTCTCCCTTGTCGATCCCGAAGCTGACCGAGTCGAGAGCGGTGACATCCGGCTCGTAGATCTTCGAGACGGCGTCGAACACGATCATCGAGCCGGCTCCCTGCTTGGCCGCCTGCTCCTCCGGGTGCACCTGCCCGTTTGTCGAGGGCTCTGCGACGGCCGTTGTGGGCTGCTCTATCTGTAGGTCAGTCACGTCTACCGGTTCGAGATCGGGGGGCGGGCGGCAGGGCCCAGGGCCGGTGGAGTGCGAAGCGGCCTCCACTCTAGCGCAGCTTTCGCCGCGCGCCTAAGCCTCTCCTGCAGTTTGCAGCAGGAAGGCGCGGATGAAGCCGTCGAGATCGCCGTCGAGAACACCCTGCGCGTTGCCGACCTCGTGGCCGGTTCGAGCGTCCTTGACCTGCTGGTAGGGGTGGAGGACGTAGCTGCGGATAGTCTCGCCGCCGAACCCCATCGAGACGCCGCCGCGCTCGCGTGCGAGCTCGGCCTCGCGCTCCTCCTCGGCCTTCTCGGCGAGCCGCGAGCGGAGGATCTTCATGGCCGTGTCCTTGTTCGCCGACTGGCTCCGCTCGTTCTGAACCGCGACGACGATGCCCGACGGCAGGTGCGTGATCCGAACGGCGGAGTCGGTCTTGTTGACGTGCTGCCCGCCGGCGCCCGATGAGCGGTACGTGTCGATGCGGATGTCGTCGTCGGCGATCTCGATGTCCGTTGCATCGTCGAGGAGCGGGGCGACGATGACCTGCCCGAAGCTCGTGTGCCGGCGATGCGCCGAGTCGAAAGGGCTGAGTCGGACCAGCCGGTGCTTGCCGCGCTCGGCCTTGAGGATCCCGTACGCGTTCTCGCCTCGCACGGTGAAGGTCGCCGACTTGAGCCCGTACTCCTCCCCCGGGCTCGACTCGATCACCTCCGTCTCGAGCCCGCGCTGCTCGGCCCAGCGGAGGTACATGCGCAGGAGGATCTCGGCCCAGTCCTGCGCGTCGGTGCCGCCGGCGTCGGACTGGATCGTGACGACGGCGTCGCCCGAGTCGTACTCGCCGGAGAAGAGCGCGTCCTCCTGCAGCCGTGCGAGCTCGGCCTGCACGTCACGGAGCACCGGCTCGAGCTCCTCGTCTCCGAACGTTCCCGCGCCCTCGCGCAGGAACTCGACGTTCGAGACGAGCTCGTCGTAGCGCCGGAGCTTCTGCTGCGCGCGCTGATGCTCGGCCGAGAGGCGCGCCGCGCGCTGCTGGTCCGACCAGAAGTCGGGTTGCGCGAGCTCCTGTTCGAGCTCGTCGAGGCGGTCCTTCAGCGAGGCGGGGTCAAAGGTAACCACGGACCCAGTCGAGCTGGGCCCCGATCTCCTCGAGCTGCTCCTGCAGCGAAAGTTGTTGTTCGTCCGCCATCGCGCCGGTCATCGTAGGGGAAGGATCCGTGCGGGCCCGAGTCAAGTGCGCTACCAGCTCTCGCCTGGGCCAGCGGTCGGAATGAAGCTCCCCCGAGAACTAGTCGAAGCTGTTGCCCTCACCGACCGCGATGAGGATGTGTCACGTCCCTGGCGTGATTCCTCGAGCTTACGACGTGAGCGAGACCGTTCCGGAGTGAATCTCCTATGACTGTCAAGTCATCGCGGGAGCGGCTCGCTGCATGACGCGGTGGAGGTGGCGGGCGAGGTAGCGCTTGAGGAGTCGGGTGGCATCGCGTGTGCTCCCGTAATTGCGGCTCTCCCGCCGCGCCAGCCGCGACGGCAGCCCGCGCCAACCTACGCGCCGCAGGCTTTCGACGATTAGCCAGACCGCAGCCGCGGTGCGGTGGGCATAGGATCGGCGCATGCAAGCGCAGATCCGCGAGGGGCAAGCACCGGCCGTCATCGTTTCGTTGCAGGCGGGAGAGCAGATGACCGCCGAGGCGGGCGCGATGACGTTCGTCTCCGGGGACATCGGCATGGAGGTCGAGATGCCGGGCGGCCTGGCCGGCGGGCTGAAGCGCAAGGTGCTCGCCGGCGAGAGCCTCTTCGTGACGCACTACACGGCGAACGGCCCCGGCTCAGTCGGGATCACCGGGCCGTTCCCCGGCTCGATCCGCCAGCACGAGCTCGACGGCGAGATCATCTGCGAGAGGCACGCCTACCTCGGCCACTTCGGAGACGTCGAGATCGAGGGCGCTTTCGCGCAGAAGGTCGGCATGGGCATCCACGGCGGCGGCGAAGGGTTCTTCCTGCAGCGCCTCAAAGGGAAGGGAACTGTCTGGCTCCACGGCGGCGGCGACTTTCTCGACTTCGACCTCGCCGAGGGGCAGGGGTTGATCGTCGACACCGGATGCATGGTGATGATCGAGCCGACCGTGCGCTATGACGTAAAGCTCCAGGGTGGCGTCGCGAAGAGTCTGTTCGGCGGCGAGGGCCTGTTTCTCGTCCACATGACCGGACCGGGTCACGTGACCCTTCAGACGCTTCCCTTCACCCGCACTGCGCGGCGCGTGCTCGCCGCGGCGGGAGGCGGTCAAGGCGAGTCCGGCGTGACCGGCCTGGTCGGCAAGCTCCTCGAATAGGAGGTAGAGAAGTGAGTTTCTTCAACAAAGCGAAGCAGGCGGCGGAGCAGGCCGCGACGAAGGCAAGGGAAGGCGTCGAGGACGTGCAGCAGAAGCGGGAGCTCGGCCAAGCGTATGGGGATCTCGGCAGGGCGGCGTTCGAGCTCGTCGAGTCCGGCGAGATCTCCCATCCGAAGCTCGAGGCGACGACGGCCCAGATCCGGACGCTGAGAGAGAAGGTCGCGGAGCCGTCCTCGGTTGGAACCCCGCCAAGCGACGCTGCAGTCGATCCCTCCCAGCCGCCCGCGATGCCTACGTAGGGGGCTCGCGCAGGACACGGCGGCCGATGTCCTGGAGCACAGCGGAGCATCAGGCATCGGCGTGCCGACTGGGTGTTCTCTCCCCGCTCCCGGGGCGTGCGCCGCAGGCGCACCGCCCCGGCGGGTAGCGAGCTCTCAGTACGGAGGCGCGGAAGACCGCGCTCTTCCGCGCCGGAGTTCCGCTTTCACGCGACCGAAGCGCAGCTTCGGTCGCGGCCTTACGCCCCGTGGCATCTCTTGAACTTCTTGCCCGAGCCGCACCAGCACGGGTCGTTGCGGCCGATCTTGTCGTTCGCGCTCGTCTGAACCGGTCGCGGCGCGGTGGCGGTGCCGGCTCCCACCGCCTCTCCCCCGCCCGCCGCCGCGATCGCCGCGGCGCCGGCGGCGCTCTCGTGCTCGTAGTGGATGTTGCCGTTCGTCGTCTGCGACTGCTGCTGGGCCAGCTGCTGTTGCGCCTCGTCGGGAGCGAGCTCGGCGTGGAACAGATGAAGCACGACCTCGCCGCGGATCACGTCTCCGAGCTCGGTGAACATGCGCTCCCCCTCGCCGGTGTACTCGACGAGCGGATCCTTCTGGGCCATCGAGCGGAGGTGGATGCCCTCGCGGAGCGCCTCCATGTTCTCGAGGTGCTCGCGCCAGCGCATGTCGACGACCTGGAGGACGATGAACCGCTCGAGCTCGCGCATCAGCTCCGAGCCGAACTCCTCCTCCTTCGCCTCGTACTCGTCGCGGGCGTCGGCCTGGAATTCCTCGATCAGGGCCTCGCGCGAGATCTGGCCGAGATCCTCGCGCAGCTCCTTGGCCGTGATCTCCGTCTGGTACAGGCCGGCCATGGCGTTGGTGAGTGCCTCGAGATCCCAGTCCTGCTCGTACTCCTCCTCGGTGAACACGCGGACGGTGCTCTCGACCACCTCGTCGATCCAGAGCTTGATCTGGTCGGAGAGATCCTCGCCCGTGAGCACCTGGCGCCGCTGCTCGTAGATGCGCTGACGGTGGCGGTTGAGGACGTCGTCGTACTTCAGCGTGTTCTTCCGGATGACGAAGTTCTGCTCCTCGACCTTCTTCTGCGCGCCCTCGATCTGGCGGGAGAGGATCTTCGCCTCCATGGGCTGGTCGTCCGGGATGTTGAAGCGCTCCATCACGCCCTTGATCCGGTCGCCGGCGAAGAGGCGGACGAGATCGTCCTCGCCCGACAGGTAGAAGCGGGTCTCGCCGGGGTCGCCCTGACGGCCGGAGCGGCCGCGGAGCTGGTTGTCGATCCGCCTCGACTCGTGACGCTCGGTGCCGAGGACGTACAGGCCGCCGAGATCGCGCACCCCGTCGCCCAGCTTGATGTCCACGCCGCGGCCCGCCATGTTCGTCGCGATCGTGACCGCGCCGCGCAGGCCCGCGTCCTTGATGATCTCGGCCTCGCGCGCGTGCTCCTTCGCGTTGAGGACGTTGTGCTTGATCCCCTTGCGCGTCAGGAGCTGGGAGAGGTACTCGGAGGTCTCGACGGCGATCGTGCCCACGAGGACCGGCTGACCCGCGTGTGCGCGCTCCTCGATGTCGTGCACCACGGCCGACCATTTCCCGTCCTTCGTCTTGTAGACGAAGTCGTTCTCGTCGGTTCGTGCGACGTCGACGTTGGTGGGGATCTCGACGACGTCGAGGCCGTAGATCTCGACGAACTCCTTCTCCTCGGTCTTCGCGGTGCCGGTCATGCCGGCGAGCTTCTCGTAGAGGCGGAAGTAGTTCTGCAGCGTGATCGTGGCGAGCGTCTGGTGCTCCTCCTGGATCTTGGCGCCTTCCTTCGCCTCGACCGCCTGGTGGAGACCCTCGCTCCAGCGGCGCCCTTCCATGATCCGGCCCGTGAACTCGTCGACGATCTTCACCTCGCCGTCCTGGATGACGTACTCGACGTCGCGGTTGTAAAGCGACTGCGCTTTCAGCGACTGCACGAGATGGTTGACGAGCTGGGAATTCTGCGGCGCGTAAAGATTCTCGATGCGCAACGCGCGCTCGACCTTCGCGACGCCCTGCTCCGTGACGGCGACCGTCTTGTGCTTCTCGTCGTACTCGTAGTCGGCACCCGCGGCCTCCGCCGCGCCCTTCGCATCGCCGACGTGCGACCGAAATGCAACGAGCTGCGCGGCCACTCGCGCGAAGTCGTAGTAGATCTGCGCCGCAGTCTCCGGCTCGCCGGAGATGATCAGCGGAGTGCGGGCCTCGTCGATGAGGATCGAGTCGACCTCGTCCACGATCGCGTACGCATGGCTCCGCTGCACGACACCGTCCAGCGACACCGACATGTTGTCGCGGAGGTAGTCGAACCCGAATTCCGAGTTCGTTCCGTAGGTGACGTCGGCCTCGTATGCCTCTTTGCGGGGCTGGAACGGCATCATGTTCTCGATGAAGGCGGTGCGCATTCCCAGCAGGTTGAAGACGGACTCCGTCCACTTCTGGTCGCGCTGGGCGAGGTAGTCGTTCGTCGTCACGAGGTGGACGCCGCGGCTGGCGAGCGCATTCAGGTACATCGCCTGCGTCGCGACGAACGTCTTTCCTTCGCCGGTCTTCATCTCGGCGAT
>DATGEB010000071.1:0-33222 GCA_035310545.1 Gaiellaceae bacterium | reverse complement strand
GTCGACGCTTGTTCGTCGGGATGTCGAAGACCTCTTCCTCGGCCTCGGCTACGAGATCGTCGACGGACGCGAGGTCGAGACGACGCGGTACAACTTCGACGCCCTCGGCTTCCCCGACTGGCACCCCGCGCGCTCGTCGCGCGCGTCGCTCTTCCTCGGCGACGAGACCGTCCTGCGCACGGAGACCTCGCCGGCGCAGATCCACAAGATGGAGGAGCGGCGGCCGCCGATCTACATGGTCTCGATCGGCCGTGTCTACCGGCGCGACACGATCGACGCGACCCACTTCCCGATCTTCCACCAGTTCGAGGGGCTCGCCATCGACGAGGACATCACGCTGGCCGACCTCAAAGGGACGCTCCTCCATGTGATGCGCGAGCTGTACGGGCCCGACCGCGAGATGCGCTTCCGCACGCACTACTTCCCATTCACCGAGCCGTCGATGGAGCCGGACGTCTCCTGCTTCAACTGCGGCGGCGCCGGCTGCCCGATCTGCAAGCACTCCGGCTGGATCGAGATGGGCGGGTCGGGGATGGTCGACCCCTACCTGTACGAGTTCGTCGGCTGGGGCTCGGAGGAGTACACCGGCTTCGCGTTCGGGATGGGCATCGAGCGCACGGCGCAGCTGCGCTACGGCATCGCCGGGATCAGGCCCTTCTGGGAGAACGACCTGCGCTTCCTCGGGCAGTTTCGATGAAGATCCCGGTCAGCTGGCTCCGCGAGTACGTCCGGGCCGACGCGACGACGCGGGAGATCGTCGACGCGCTCTCTGTCTCGACCGCGGAGGTGAACGGCGTGCAGCGGGCCGGCGTTCTCGGTGACCTCGCGCCCTTCCGCGTCGGGCACGTACTGGAGGCAGCGAAGCACCCCGGCGCCGACCGGCTGCAGCTCACCTCGGTCGACGTGGGTGAGGACCGGCCGTACTCGATCGTCTGCGGCGCTTGGAACTTCGGCGCGGGCGCGAAGGTGGCCGTGGCGCTGCCGGGCGCGACGCTGCCGAACGGGCTCGTGCTCGAGCGGCGCCAGCTGCGCGGCGAGCTCTCGGAGGGGATGATCCTCGCCGAGGACGAGCTCGACCTCGGCGCCGACCACAGCGGAATCATCATCCTCGACGACGGGCTCGAGGCCGGCACGCCGCTTGCCGACGTCCTTCCGCTCGTCGACGAGGTGCTCGACGTCGAGCCGACCGGGAACCGCTCCGACCTGTTCTCGGTCTACGGCGTCGCACGTGAGGTGGCGGCGCTGCTCGGAGGGGACCTCGAGCCGATGCCGGGCGAGGATCCGGTTCGTGACGGCGACGAGGCGGTCGGCATCGCGATCGACGATCCGGAGGGCTGCCTTCGCTTCATCGGGCGTGCGCTCCGCGACGTCACGATCGGCGAGTCACCGCTCTGGCTGAAAGGGCGGCTCCGCCGTGCGGGCATGCGGTCGATCTCGAACATCGTCGACGTCACGAACTACGTGATGCTCGCCCTCGGCAGCCCGCTCCACGCCTACGACCTCGACCTCGTGCACGGCGGTCTCGTCGCCCGGCGCGCGCACGCGGGAGAGAAGCTCCGCACGCTCGACGGCGTCGAGCGTACGCTGACCGCCGCGGACCTCGTCATCGCCGACGGCGAGCGGGCCGTCGGGCTCGCGGGGATCATGGGCGGCGAGGAGACCGAGGTCTCGCCCTCGACGACGAACGTCCTGCTCGAGGCCGCGAACTTCGAGCCGGTCGGGATCCTGCGCAGCTCCGAGGCGCATGCCCTTCGCAGCGAGGCGTCGAATCGCTGGGAGAAGGGGGTCGACCCGCACGTCGCGGGACAGGCGGCGACGTACGCGACGCAGCTCATCGTCGAGCTGGGCGGCGCGCGCTGGACCGGTGCGGAGGACGTGCAGACCGACCTGCCGGAGCCCGCCGTGATCCGGTTGAGGCCGAAGCGTTCGAGCGCGCTGATCGGACTCGAGGTGCCGGAGGAGGAGCAGGCCGCGATCCTCGGCCGTGTCGGCTTCGAGCAGCTGACGAACGGCTTCCGCGTCCCGACCTGGCGCGCGCGCGACGTGACGCGCGAAGTCGACCTGATCGAGGAGGTCGCCCGCTTCAAGCTCTCCGACGTCCCGTTCACCCTGCCTCGCCGCACCGCGATGTTCGGACGGCTCACCCGCCCACAACGGCTGCGCCGCGTCGTGGAGGACGCGCTCGTCGGCGCCGGCTACGCGGAGGTGTACACGCCGTCGTTCGTCGAGGAAGGCGACTTGCGCCTGCCCGAGCCGCTCTCGTCCGAGGCCGCGGCGCTCCGCACCGACCTCTACGCCTCGCTGCTCGAGCCCGCCCGCCGCAACGCCGATTCGGGCGCGGAGAACGTCGCGCTGTTCGAGGTCGCGCGCGTCTATCGCGGCGGCGGCAGCGGCGACCTCCCCGAGGAGCGCTGGCACGTGGCGGGAATCGCCGACGGCGGCGTCGCCGAAGCGAAATGGGCGGTCGAGCAGGTCTATTCCGCGCTCGGCGTCGAACCGAGTTACGAGCGGACGAGCGAGCGCTTCCTTCATCCCGGCAAGGCTGCGCGCACGGCCGAGGGCTGGCTCGGCGAGCTCCACCCGACCATGCTCGACGGCGCCTGGAGCGCGTTCGAGCTCGACCTCGACGCGCTGGCCGACGCCGCTACGAACGCGCCGACCTTCGAGCCGGTGAGCCCGTACCCCGAGGTGCGGCAGGATCTTGCGTTCGTCGTCGACGACGACGTGTCGGCCGCGGACATACTCGCGGTGATCCGCGAGGCTGCCGGCGAGCTCCTGCGCGAGCTCGCGGTCTTCGACGAGTACCGGGGCGAGCAGATCGGCGAAGGCAAGCGCTCGCTCGCGTTCCGGCTCGCGTTCGGCTCACCCGAAGGGACGCTGACGGACGAGGACGTCGCGCCGGTCCGCGCGTCGATCGTCGACGCGGTCTCGAGCCGCTTCGGCGCCGTCCTGCGGGCCTAGTCCTCGGAGCGCCGCAGGAGGCGGGAGAGCGTCTTCACTGCGATCGCCGCGCCGGCGACGGCGCCGACGGTGACACCGAGCCGCTTACCCCGCTCGGCCGTCTGACCGAGCTCTTCGCGCAGCGAGGCGACGGCGTCCGAGAGCTCCTGCCGCTCGGCGGCGATCTCCTCGCGAAGCTCCGACTCAGTGGCCATTGCGCAGCGCCTCCTGCGTCAGCTGCGCCTCTGCAATCGCCTGCTCGGGCACCGGCTTCGAGCCTCGGCGGAGGAGAGCAGCGCCGGTCGCGCCGAGAACCGCTGTCAGAAGCAGCAGGCCGCCGAACATGATGAGGAGCGAGAGCCAGACGGGCAGCGCCGTCGCGATTCCCGCAGTCGCCGCGGCGAGCCCGAAGAGGAGGGCGAGGAGCCCGAGGAGCGCAGAGCCGGCCACGAGCCCGATCCCCAGCGCGAGCGCGAGCGCCTTGCGCTTCAGCTCGGCGGCCGCGAGTTGCAGCTCGAGCTGCACGAACGAGCGCGCGTGGTCGGCGACCCGCCTCGTGGCACCCGAGAGCCCCGCTCCATTCACGCGTTCCTCCTTACCACGGCCTGACCGTAGCCAACCCCACTCAGGGAGCGCGAAAGTGCCTGCTCGAAGGGGGCGGCTCGTACGGCGTCAGCCGCTTGTACTCTTCCGCGTCGATCGTGAGGTGCACGGTGCCTTCCTCGATCGCGCCGACCTGCTCGGAGGGCACGTACAGCGGACGGTCGAGGACAGCGCCGGCGCCGACGGCGAGACCGTCGAAGATGTCCGCTTCGGGGTCGCCGAGGACCTCGTTCACCTTTCCGACCTCGTTCCCGTCGCTCGAGACGACGCTCCAGCCGCGCTCGGCGACCTTCCAGGAGACGGGATCGGCCATCAGGCGGGTCGCCGGCCGGTGGCGAAGGTGGCGCCTTGCGTGCCGACCGGGTGGACGTCGCTGAGGACGCGCGTGATCCGGATGCGTCCGGTGATGCCGGCCTCGTCGAGGCGCGCGAGGCAGCGTCCGACCATCGGGGCGGAGGCGCCGTAGCCGTGCGCGTGCGCGCAGCGGAAGCGGAAGCCGGGACGGCCGGTGGACTGGATCGGGTTGAGCGGCGCGCAGAGGACGGCGGCGCGGTCGACGTCCGCGCTCGAGTCGAGCTCGAGCTCGGCGACGAGGTCGCTCCAGTCCGACGGAGCCATCGCGAGCGCCGGCCGCCACTCGGCGGCGAGTGAGCGCGCCGGCGCCGCCGGCGCGGGCGGCGCATCCCGAGACCGGACGAGCTCGAGCCGTCCGACGATCCCTTCCTGGTCGATCCGCCGGAGGAGCCGCCGTGCCGCTTCGGGTCCGATGCCGGCTCCCTGTCGCGAGACGTCGAAGCGGATCTCCTTGCCCGCGAAACCGGGCCCGGCCGGGCCGAGGAGCGCGGCTGCGCGGGACCGCGCCCCGTCGTCGGTGACGGCGAGGCTCAGCGTGACCCCCGTCCACCTTGGATCCAGGTCACGTTCGACGCTGTTCCAGCGTTCGACCAGCGGCACGGCGCCAACCGTACACTCAGGCTCGTGGCAAAGGTGGAGCAGAGGACGTCCCTCCAGAAGAGCGAGCTCGGCGACGTGCTGCGCGAGATGCTCCTGATCCGCCGCTTCGAGGAGAAGGTCGAGGAGCGCTTCCGCGCCGGCGAGCTACCCGGCTTCCTCCACGTCGCGATCGGCCAGGAGGCGTGCGCCGTGGGCGTCTGCCGCGCGCTCGAGGACGGCGACGTCATCGCCTCGACGCACCGTGCTCACGGTCACACGCTCGCGAAGGGGACGCATCCGAACGAGCTCATGGCCGAGCTGTACGGCAAGGCGGAGGGCTGCTCCCACGGCTACGGCGGCTCGATGCACCTCTACGACGTCGAGCGCGGGAACATGGGCGCGAACGCCGTGATCGGTGGCGGCCTGCCGCATGTCACCGGCGCAGCGCTCGCGTTCCAGATGCGTGGCGAGCCTCGCGTCGCCGTTGCGTTCTTCGGCGACGGAGCGACGAACATCGGCACGTTCCACGAGGCGCTGAACCTCGCGCAGCTCTGGAAGGTGCCGGCCGTGTTCGTGCTCGAGGACAACAAGTGGGCCGAGTCGACGCCGGAGTCGCAGCACTCCCCGATCCGAGATCTCTCCGAGCGCGCAAAGGCGTTCGGGATGAAGGCGATGAAAGCCGACGGCCAGGACGTCGAGGCCGTCTACAAGACCGCGCGCAAAGCGCTCGACCAGGCGCGCGGTGGCGAGGGGCCTGTCTTCCTGCACCTCGACACCGTCCGCTTCAGCGGCCACTACATCGGCGATCCGCAGGTCTACCGCGACCGCGACGAGGCGAAGGAGTTGCGCGCGACGCGCGACCCGATCGAGTCGCTGCGGGCGAAGCTCGAGGTGTCCGACGACGATTTCGCGATCCTCGACGCCGAGGTGACGGAAATCGTCGAGGCCTCGGTCGAGTTTGCGAAGAACGGCACCGATCCCGCTCCCGAAGACGCACTGAAGAACGTCTTTGCCTGAGCTCACCTACCGCGAGGCGGTCCGCGACGCGCTGTCGACGGCGATGCGCCAGGACGACGACGTCTTCATCATGGGCGAGGACATCGCCGAGATGGGCGGTTCGATGGGCGTCACGGCCGGGATGCTCGAGGAGTTCGGCTCGGAGCGCGTGCGCAACACGCCGATCTCGGAGATGGCGCTCGCCGGTGCGGCGATCGGCGCCGCGATGCAGGGCATGCGCCCGGTTGCCGAGATCATGTACGAGGACTTCATGACGCTCGCCGCCGAGCAGGTCGTGAACCAGGCGGCCAAGCTCCGCTACATGTCCGGCGGGCAGCTGACCGTGCCGGTCGTCTTCCGGACGCAGGGCGGCGCCGGCTGGTCTCCCGGCGCGCAGCACGCACAACAGCTCGAGGCGTGGTTCGTCCACATTCCGGGTCTCAAGGTCGTCTTCGCCTCGACGCCGGAAGATGTGCGCGGGCTCCTCTGGTCGGCGATCTACGACGACAACCCCGTCGTCTTCTTCGAGCACCGGACGCTGTACCCGATCAAGGGCGACGTACCGACGGAGATCGAGCCGATCCCGATCGGCCGTGCGCGCGTCCACCGGCAGGGCGAAGACGTGACCGTGATCGCGACCGGCCGGCTCGTGCACGCGAGCCTCGAGGCGGCCGAGAAGGCCGAGAGCGACGGCATCTCGGTCGAGGTCGTCGACCCGCGCACGCTCCAGCCGCTCGACGAGGAGACGCTCGTTTCCTCCGTGAAGAAGACGAACCGCGCGGTCGTCGCGCACGAGGCCGTGACGCGGATGGGCTTCGGCGCCGAGGTCGCAGCGGTGCTCCAGTACCGGGCGTTCGACTGGCTCGACGCGCCGATCGAGCGCGTCGGCGCGAAATTCTCGCCGCTGCCGTTCGCGCCCGTGATGGAGAACTTCGTCGTCCCACATGCAGCGGACGTGCTCGACGCGATCAAGCGCACGGTGGGCAAGGCGTAGCCGTGGCAACCGAGGTCATCCTCCCGCGGCTCGGCCAGGGCATGGAGTCCGGCACGATCGTCCGCTGGCTCAAGTCGGAGGGCGAGCCGGTGGCGAAGGGCGAGCCGCTCTTCGAGCTCGACACGGACAAGGTGACGCAGGAGGTCGAGGCGGAGGCGAGCGGCGTCCTGCTCAAGATCGCCGTCTCCGCAGGCGAGGTGCCGGTCGGGGAGACGGTCGCCTTCATCGGCGAGGCGGGCGAGGACGTTCCGGAGGTCGCAGGAATAGCGCCGGCGTCTCCCGCGCCCGTGGAGGCACGTAACAGTCTGTTACAAGCGAAGGAGGAGCCGGCTCCGGTGGCAACTCCCTCCGGCAACGGGCGGATCAAGGCCTCGCCGCTCGCGCGACGGCTCGCGCGCGAGCGCGGAATCGACCTGGCCACGCTGCGTGGCACCGGTCCCGAGGGTCGCATCGTCGCCGACGACGTCTCGGGTGCCGAGGCGGGAACGACGGTCGAGGCGGCGGCAAGTAACAGTCTGTTACAAGCCGCCCCGGTCCCGAGCGGCCAGGTGGAGCGTGTCCCGCTCACGAACATCCGCAGGACGATCGCGCGCCGGCTCACCGAGGCGTGGCAGATCCCCGTCTTCCAGCTCCAGGCCTCCGCCGACATGACGCGCGTGAACGCTCTCGTCGCACGGCTCCGCGAGCGCGATCCCGACGTGCGCATCACCGTGACCGACGTCCTGACGAAGGTCTGCGCGCAGGCGCTCATGCGCCATCGCGAGGTCAATGCAGAGTTCACCGAGGAGGCGATCCTCATCCACCCGAGCGCGAACGTCGGCCTCGCCGTCGCCGCGCCGCAGGGGCTCGTGGTGCCCGTGATCCACGGCGCCGAGCGGCTCTCGGTCGTCGAGATCGCCCACGTGCGCGCCGACCTCGTGGGCCGCGCTCGCGAGAACAAGCTCCGCGCGGAGGATCTCGAGGGCGGCACGTTCACGATCTCGAACCTCGGCATGTTCGCCGTCCAGAGCTTCACCGCTGTGCTGAATCCGCCGCAGGCGGCGATCGTCGCCGTCGGCGCGACCGAGGACAGAGTGGTGCCGGTCGCAGGCGGCACAGCGGTTCGGCCGATGGTCACGCTCACGGGTACGTTCGACCACCGCGCCGTCGACGGCGCTCCCGCCGCGGCTTTCGTCCAGAGCTTGAAGGAGAGCCTCGAGGACCCGGGGCTCGCCCTCTAGGAGCAGGGTGTCCCCGACGGTCTGGTACCACGTCCGCAACCTCGACGAGGGCCGCCGCTTCTACCAGCAGACGCTCGGCTTCGAAGAGGTCGCGCTCGACCTGGCGGGGCGATGGTCGACGCTGCGGCGCGGCGAGATGGAGATCGGGCTCGCGGAGGGCGAGCCGGGTGAGGCCGACGGGGTGGCGTGTGTCGACGTCGCCGATCTCAAGGCGGAGGCCGATCGACTGCGCGACGCGGGCGTCGAGGTCGGGATCGTGTTCGAGCTGACCGGCGAGATGCGCCTCCTCGACGTCTACGACCCGTACGGCAACCGAATCCAGCTCGCCCAGGAGTTGTAAGGGTGTTTCCTCGCCAAATGCCCGCCATGTGCCTTACGGCTGCGAAGCGTGGGAAACACGACTGATGCTGCGCGCGGTCGACCAGCAGGACATGCGCTTTCTTCGCGACCTGCTCCGCCATGCCTACCACTGGCGGATGGCGCAGGACCCGGATCTCCCTGTCTTCCGCTACGTCCAGAACTGGGGCCGGACGGGAGACGCCGGCGTCGTGGCCTTCGACGGCCCGAACGCCTACGGCGCCGCGTGGTACCGCCTCTTCCCGGAATCGGCCCCCGGCTTCGGCTTCGTCGACGAGCAGACGCCCGAGCTGACGATCGCCGTTGTTCCGAGTCACCGCGGCCGGGGTACGGGAGGTGAGCTGCTCGAGGCGCTGCTTGCACAGGCCCGCGCCGAGGGCTTTCCGCGGGTCAGCCTCAGCGCCGAACCGGGCCAGACGGGGTTCTACGAACAGCACGGATTTCACGAGCATCGGCGCGAAGACGGAACCGTCACGATGGTCGCCGACCTCTGAGTAGTGTCAGACCGAACAAGACCAGGGAGAGATGAGCATGGACGTTGACGTCGCCGTCCTCGGAGGCGGCCCGGGCGGCTACAGCGCCGCCATCCGCGCCGCACAGCTCGGCGCGAAGGTCGCCTGTATCGAGAAAGAGCCCGAGCTCGGCGGCACGTGCCTGCGTGTCGGCTGCATCCCCACCAAGGCGTGGGTGCAGACCGCCTTCGCGCTCAAGGAGGCGGAGGAGCACTTCGCCAAGTTCGGCGTCCAGGTCGGGGAGGCGAAGCTCGACTTCGCCGCCTCGAACGCCTGGAAGTCGGGTGTCGTCAACCAGATGACCTCCGGTGTCGCGAGCCTCTTCAAGGCCAACGGCGTCGAATGGGTGAAGGGCGTGGGCCGTTTCACCGACGCGAACACGATCGCGGTCGATGGTGGGGAGGACGTCGCGTTCCGGACGGCGATCGTCGCCACCGGCTCGTATCCGCTTCGTCCGCCGATCGACGGGCTCGACTCTCCGCGCTGCGTCAGCTCGACCGGCCTGCTCGCGCAGGAGAGCGTGCCGGCTCGCCTGGTCGTCCTCGGCGGCGGGATCATCGGCTGCGAGTTCGCCTCGATCTTCCAGCGTTTCGGCTCCGAGGTCACGATCGTCGAGATGCTCGACACCCTCGTTCCCCAGGAGGACGCCGACGCGGCGAAGGAGCTCGCGAAGCAGTTCGGGCGCCGCGGCATCTCCCTCCAGCTCGGCAAGCAGTGCACGAAGATCGACGACGACGGCTCGAAGCTCACCGTCCACTACGGCGACGGCGAGACCGTCGAAGCCGACCTGATGCTCGTCAGCGTCGGCAGGGGCCCGCTCGTCGAGGGGATCGGCCTCGAGGAGGCCGGGGTCGACTACGACCGGCGCGCCGGCGTCGCGACCGACAACCACCGGCGGACGAGCGTCCCGCACATCTACGCCGTCGGGGACTGCGCCGGCTACTGGCAGCTCGCCCACACCGCGTTCCGCGAGGGCGAGGTCGCCGCCGAGAACGCGACGGGCCACGACGCCTCCATCGACTCGCCGGCCGTGCCGCGGCCGATCTACACCGATCCCGAGATCGCGTCCGTCGGGCTCACCGAGGCCGAGGCGCGGGAGGAGTACGGCGACGACGTGGCCGTCGGCCAGTTCCCGTGGATCGCGAACGCGCGCGCGGTGATGCAGGACGAGACGGTGGGCTGGGTGAAGTCGATCCACGAGACGCGGTACGGGGAGCTGCTCGGCCTCGTGATGGTCGGGCCGCACGTCACGGACATGGTCGAGGCGGGGGTCATCGCGATCGACGCGGAGTCGACAGTGGAGACGGTCGCAGACGGCATCGCGCCACACCCGACCCTCTCCGAGGCGATCAAGGAAGCGGGTTTGGTCGCCCTCGGTCGTGCGATCCACATCCCGAACCGAAAGCCGCGCGCGAAGGCAACCGCATAGGGTTGCGCGGGATTGGAGAGGAGGTAGCGCATGACGATCATGAACAGGCGAAACGCCGTCGTCGGCTTCCTCACCCTGAAGGTGGGGAAGATGGTGGCGCGCAAGAAGGCGAAGCAGGTGAAGGGTCGCTTCGCGAGTCGCAGCAAGAAGAACGCCAAGAAGACGGATTGAGCCTCTTCCGGGCCTCGATCGAGGGCCTGGTGCCCTACGAGCCGGGTAAGCCGGTCGAGGAGGTGCAGCGGGAGCTCGGGCTGGAGCACATCGTCAAGCTCGCCTCGAACGAGGGGCCGTTTCCCCCGTTCCCGGCGGCGCTCGAGGCGATGGAACGCGCGTCGCTCGAGCTCAACCGCTACCCGGACGGCGGCGTCTGGGCGCTGCGCGCGGCGCTTGCGGAGCGGACCGGGGTCGCGTTCGAGGAGCTGATCGTCGGCGCCGGGGCGGACGGGATCATCGACCTGCTCTCGCAGGCGACGCTCGACCCCGGCGACGACGTCGTCTGCGGCTGGCCGTCCTTCCCCAGCTACGTCCTCGACGCGGCGAAGCTCGGCGCAGAGGTGCGGCGCGTCCCGCTCCGCGACGGCGCCTACGACCTCGACGGCCTCCTCGCGGCGATCGGATCGCGCACGAAGCTGGTCTACGTCTGCCATCCGAACAACCCGACCGGGACGGCGAACGGCCGGGCTGAGCTGGTCGCGTTCCTCGACCGGCTCCCGGAGCACGTCCTGTGCGTCCTCGACCAGGCGTACTTCGAGTACATCGCCGATCCGGACTACGTCGACGGAATCGAGCTCTTCCGCGAGGGACGCCGCATCGTCGTGCTGCGGACGTTCTCGAAGATCTACGGCCTCGCCGGCAGTCGCGTCGGCTGGGCGGCCGCGCCGGCGGACGTCGCCGTCGCCACGAGCAAGGTGCGGCGCGCGTTCGACGTGGCCGCGATCGCGCAGGCCGCCGCGCTCGCAAGCCTCGACGACCCGCAGGAGATCGCGCGGCGACGCGAGCTGAACGCGACGGGACGAGACCGGCTGGCGGAGATCCTCCGCGGCCACGGGCTCGAGCCGGCCGGCCCCGCGCGCGGCAACTTCCTCTTCGCCGAGGTCGGGGGAGGGCGGGAGATGTTCGAGCGGCTGCTGCGGGAGGGCGTCATCGTCCGCCCGCTCGACGGGTTCGGCGCGCCGGAGGCAATCCGGGTCACCGTCGGCACTCCGGAGGAGAACGAGACCTTCGGTGTCGCCTTGGGACACGTCCTTTCTGGCGTCTCCTAATCGTCGGGCACAGGTGGTACGTTCGGCGGCTAAGTCGTGAGGCTCTCGTCTGCCCAGCTCGCGCCGTTGAGGCTGCCGGCCTTCCGGAACCTCTTCCTCGCGACGCTCGGTTCGAGTCTCGGCACGCTGCTCGCGGCGGTTGCGCTCGCCATCGACGTCAAGGACCGGACGTCCTCGTCGCCGCACTCGGGCCTCTGGGTCGCCGCCGTGCTCGTCGTCGACTTCCTGCCGACCATCGCGGTCGGGCTCTTGCTCGGGCCGCTGCTCGACCGGCTGGAGCGGCGGTCGCTGATGATCGCCGCCGACGCTCTCCGGGTCGGCGTCTTCGTGGCCCTGCCGTTCGCGACGAATCCGGCAACGGTCGTCGGTCTCGCGCTCGTGGCCGGCCTTGCGACCGGGTTCTTCCGGCCGGCCGTCTACGCGGGCGTTCCGAATCTCGTGTCCGACGACCAGCTGCCGAACGCGAACTCCCTCCTGCAGACGGTCGAGAACGCGAGCTGGGCGCTCGGGCCGCTGATCGGCGGGGTGCTGACCGGCATCGCGGGCCCGTCGGCGGCGTACGGGATCAACGCCGCCTCGTTCGTCGTCTCGATCATGCTCATCGTGCGCATCCCGCCGCGCCTGCTGCAGAGCGAGCGCGCGCTCTCGCGCGGCCACTGGGGCGATCTCCGAGACGGCTTCTCGGCGGCTCTCACCTCTCCCTCGATGCGTGCTGTGCTCGTCGGCTGGGGCATCGCCTCCGTCGCCGCCGGCGCCGCGACCCTCGCCGAGATCTACCTCGCCAAGGACACCTTCTCGGCCGGCGACTTCGGCTACGGGCTCCTGCTCGGGTCGATCGGCGGCGGGCTCGTGCTCGGGAGCTTCCTCAGCCCACGAGCGTTCGCCCGCTACGGGGTCGCTCGCGTCTACGGGGCGAGCCTCACGGTGATGGGCGTCGGCTACATCGCGACCGCGGCTAGCCCCGACGTCTGGGTAGGAGCAGGTTGCTGCGTCGTCGCGGGTATCGGAAACGGCGCTGCGATTTCTTCCAATGCGCTGCTCGTCCAGCGAGGGACGTTCGACCTCCTGCGCGGGCGGGCGCTCACGTTCGTGATGAGCGCGACGTTCGCGCTGGCCGGAGTCGGCAACCTGCTGGGTGGCCTGTTCGTCCAGCGCATCAGTCCGCGCTGGATCTGGGGCATCGCGGGCGGCGGGCTCTTCGTGGCCGCGCTCGCGGGATCGCTCCTCGCACGCAGTCGCGGAGACGAATCGGCCTCGGAGGCCGAAGTCGCAGCGGTGGATCCGGCGGCGGACGAAGACCCGTCCCCCTGGCCCGGTGAGGACGAGCTCAACCGCCTGAAGAGCGCGATGGCAGGCGGATTCCGTGCCGAGAGCACGGAGAGCTGACGCGCCTCTACGATCCTCCGGGTGGCGGGACGCCGGAACTGGACACGCGAGGACCTCGCCGCCGGCGTCCGTGAAGGAGACCGGCGCGCTCTCGCGCGCACGATCTCGCTCGTGGAGGACGGGGATCCGCTCGCGTATGGCGTCGTCGCCGACCTCTATCCCGAGACCGGCGCCGCCTACTCCGTCGGCGTGACCGGCCCACCGGGTGTGGGGAAGTCGAGTCTCGTCTCGGCCCTGATCCGCCACGTTCGTGGACACGACGTGACGGTCGGCGTCGTCTCCGTCGATCCGTCGAGTCCGTTCTCGCACGGCGCGCTCCTCGGCGACCGGATCCGGCTCAGCGACCACTTCCTCGACCCCGACGTCTTCATCCGCTCGATGGGGACGCGCGGGCATCTCGGCGGGCTCGCCGAGGCGACGCTGCAGGCGCTGCTCGTGCTCGACGCGGCGGGCAAGGACGTCGTCTTCCTCGAGACCGTGGGCGCCGGCCAGAGCGAGGTCGAGGTGATCGGGATCGCCGACACCGTGCTCCTCGTCCTCATGCCCGGCTCGGGCGACGCCGTGCAGGCGCTGAAGGCCGGGATCATGGAGATCCCCGACGTGATCGCGATCAACAAGATGGACCTGCCGGCGGCGAAGACGATGCTGAACGAGGTGCGCTCGATCCTCGCGCTCGACCGGAACCGCGACTGGAGTCCGCCGATCGTCCTCACCGAGGCCGTGCGCGGCGAGCACGTCCCCGAGCTGTGGGAGAAGGTCTCCGACCACCGCGCCTTCCTCGAAGAGAGCGGCCGGCTCGAGGAGCGGCGACGCGCGAACCTCGCACGCGAGGTCTTCGCGGCTGCGTCCAGCCGCGCGAGCCGTCACCTCGAGCAGGCAGTGGCGGACGACGCCGAGCTGCGGCGTCTCCTCGCCGAGGTGCAGGCGCGTGAGCTCGACCCGCTCACCGCCGTGCAGGAGATACTCGAGAAAGTGTTCCGAATCCACGATGGCGACGGCGACCGCACCCGGGCTTCCTGAGATCGAGCGCGCGCGCGAGCGACTCGAGGGAGTCGCGCGCGTCACGCCGGTCTTCCCCTCGGAGACGCTGTCGCGCCTCGCGGGCCGGCCCGTCCATCTCAAGGCCGAGAACCTGCAGCGGACGGGCTCGTTCAAGATCCGCGGCGCCTACACGAAGCTGTCGAACCTCTCGCCCGAAGAGCTCGCCGCGGGCGTCGTCGCGGCGAGCGCGGGCAATCACGGCCAGGCAGTGGCGTGGGCGGCGCGGGAGCTCGGCGCCCACGCCCGCGTCTTCATGCCGTTCTACTCACCGATGGCGAAGCTCGACGCCACCCGCAGCTACGGCGCCGAGGTCGAGCAGGTCGGCTCGGTCTGGGCAGAGACGCTCGAGGCGGCGTCCACGTACGTCGAGCGCACCGGTGCCACGCTCGTCCACCCCTACGAGGACACCTACGTCATCGCCGGCCAGGGATCGATCGGACTCGAGATCGCGGAGCAGGTGGGCGATCTCGAGACGGTCGTGATCCCGATCGGCGGCGGCGGCCTCGCTTCCGGGATCTCGCTCGCGCTGCGCGCCGTGCGGCCCGGGCTGCGGATCGTGGGTGTTCGCGCCGCGGGGACGATGCCCGGCGGCTCCGGCCACTCGATCGCCGACGGCATCGCCGTCAAGGACCCGGGCGAGCTGACGATGTCGATCCTCGACGAGACGCTCGACGGCATCGTCGCGGTCTCGGACGAGCAGATCGCAGAGGCGATCGTCCTTCTTGCGGAGCGGACGAAGCTCGTCGTCGAGGGCGCCGGAGCGGCAGCCGTCGCGGCGGTCCTCGGAGGGCTCGCCGGCGGGTCGGGGCCCGCGCTCGCGCTCCTCTCCGGCGGCAACATCGACGCCTCTCTGATGGTGCAGGTGATGCGCCGCGGGCTCGCGATCAATGGCCGTTACCTCGTGCTGCGGACACGCGTGGTCGACCAGCCCGGTGAGCTCGCGCAGCTCCTCGGGCTGCTCGCCGCCGAGCGGGTCAACGTCGTCGAGGTCGAGCACCAGCGCGAGGCGGCGGGCGTGCCGGTCGGCTACACGGGCGTCGAGCTCACGCTGCTGACCCGCGACTCCGAGCACTGCGAGCAGCTGCTCGAGCAGATGCGCGGCTGGAGCTACCCGGTCGAGCGGCTCGATTGAGCCGCTGCTTCGACGAGCTGCCCGACCTGATCGAGGCGGCCCTCGGCGAGCACTCGCGTGTCGTCCTCGTCTACTTCGACGCGTTCGGCTGGCGCTTCCTCGAGCGCCACGGGGAGCACCCGCTCTTCTCCGGCGCGCGAGTGGAGCGATGGTCGTCCCGTTTCCCGTCCACCACGACCGTTCATGCGACGACCATCCACTCCGGGCTTCCGCTCGGCGAGCACGGCCTCTACGAGTGGCATGTCCTGGAGCCCAGGTTGAATCGTCTCGTCACGCCGCTCTGGTTCTCCTTCGCGGGCGACGACCGTCCCGAGACCATGCGTGACTCCGGCCTTGCTCCGGAAGATCTCTTCCCCGAGCAGACGCTGTACCGGCGCTTGCTCCCGGTTCCGAGCCATGTGGCGTTGCCGGCCGGGATCGCGGGCTCGCTGACGAGCAAGGCGCTCCTGCGAGAGGCGACGGTCCATCCCTTCGGCGAGAGGAGTGAAGGGCTCGCGCTGCTCTGCGACGCGCTCGCTGCCGAGGAGCGCGCGTACGGGACGATCTACTTCGACGATGCCGATGCGCTGATGCACGTGGTCGGGACGGAGGCGTCCGAGGTGTCGGCGGTGATGGAGGCGACGTTGTCCGCGATCGCAGATGCGCCGTGGCCCGAGGGAACGCTTGTCCTGCTCACCGCCGACCACGGGATGGAGGGGGTCTCCCCCGAGCGGACGACGTACCTCAACGTCGCCTGGCCAGAGCTCGGACAGCACCTCCTCGTGGGCGCCGACGGCAAGCCGCTCGCGCCGGCCGGGTCGTGTCGAGACCTGTTCCTCCACGTGCTCCCGGACCGGCTCGACGAGATCGCCGCGCGGCTCGGCGAGATGCTCGCCGGCGTCGCAGAGGTGCGGAAGGTCGAGAGCCTGCTCGCCGAGGGGCTGTTCGGTTCCACCGTCACGGAGGCGCTCACCTCGCGACTCGCGGATCTCGTCGTCCTGCCGGGGCCGGGCGAAGCTGCCTACTGGCTCGAGCCCGGCCGCTTCGAGCAGCACTTCCTGGGGCAGCACGGTGGGCTCTCGGCCAACGAGATGGAGATCCCGCTCGTGAGCTGGGTCACGGGCGGGTAGCGAGGAGCGCGCGTGGGTGCGGCAAGCGCGCCCGAGCGCCATGGCTTCGCGAACGAGCGGTGCGCGGCAGGGATCCGGCGCGGGCGGTGAGCATCGGCGGCGTTGCGTTCACCGGCTAGCCGCCGCAGCGGCGGAACGTGGTCGTCTCGCCGCCGCGAGCCCGCCAGTCGGGGATCCCGCCGTGCAGGACGGGGCGCGCATCGATGCCGGCTGCCTGGAGCACGCTCGCGGCGATCGCCGCCCGCGCGCCCGACTCGCAGATCGTCACGACGGGGCGGCCGTTGAGGAGCCCCGCCTCGGCCGCGGCTCGCGCGGTGCGGTAGGGGAGATGCCGCGACCCGGGAACGTGGCCCTCGTCCCGCTCGTCCGCCTCGCGCACGTCGAGGAGCTCGATCGTGTCGTCCCCGAGCATCTTCTCGAGCTCGTCGAGGGAAACCGGCTCCAGCTTCTCATCGCCGCCGCCTCCCTGCCAGCCGGCGACATGGAACAGCCCCACCGCGTGCAGCGAAGCAACCGCCCGCGTGGCCTCTGCCTCGTCGGTCGCGTGGACGAGGAGCGGCCGCTCGGGCAGGACGAAGGCGGTTTTCGTCGCGAAGCTCGAGCCGGAAACCGGGATGCCGACCGCGCCCGGGCGGTGGCCGGCCGCGAACGCGTCGGTCGGCCGCACGTCGAGCACGATCGCCCTGTCGGGCACGTCGTCGACCTTCTGCAGCGGCGGCTGCGCGCCGAGGAGCTCGCCGCGGTTGAGCTCGACGATCCGCTCCATGTTCGGCGGTCGCGGCGGCTGCGGGCCGATCGCGGCTTCCACGAAATCCTGGAGCTCGCCCTGGAGGGCGTGGTTGAAGCGCCGCTCGAAGCCGATCGTCGTGGATGCCTTCGAGCTCATCGCCGCACCGCAGAGCGAGCCGGCGACGTGACCGGGGAAGACCTCGACGCCGTCTCCGAGCTCGATGAGGCGCCGCAGGCTGTGGAACATGCCCTCGGCCCCCTCCTCAGCCTCGACGGCGAGATCCGGCCGGCCCGCGTCGCCGACGAAGAGTGAGTCGCCGGTCAGGACGAGCCACGGCTCGTCGCTGCGGGAGCGATCGATCACCGCGAAGCAGCAGTGCTCGGGCCGGTGGCCGGGCGTGTGAATCGTGCGCAGCACGACGTCGCCGACCTCGATCTCCGCCCCGTCCTCGAGCGGCTCGTGAGCGAACGCTGCGCCGGCCGCGGTGTGGACGTGAATCGGTATGCCGTGCTCGAGCGCGAGCCGCCCGTGACCCGACACATGATCGGCGTGCGTGTGCGTCTCGACGACGCCGATTAGCCTGACGTCGCGGCGTTCAACCTCTTCGAGCAGCGGCTCGACCGCGTAGGGCGGGTCGACGACGACCGCGACGCCGGCGCGCTCGTCGCCGACGAGGTAACACGCGCACCCCAGGTCGTCGCTCAAGAACTGCTTGAAGAGCACCGGCCGACGCTAGCACCGGCTGCGGCTATGAATCCGAAAGCGAGGCTGGTTCGCGGGAGGCGTGCTCCTCGTCGAGCAGCCGCACGACGAACCAGCCGATTGCGAGCAGGAACACGAGCGTCTGCTCGCCGTTCATGAAGATGCCGCCGAGGTTCTGGTCGCGGGTCGGCGACAGGCCCCACAGCCGCGGCGCGTGCTCGTAGAACGAGTAGAACGGGCTGCTCGAGAAGATGTACGCGAGCCCGAGAAACGACGAGCCGATGAATGCGACCGCGAGGTAGCCGAGGCCCGCCGGCGGCGAGAGGCGCCCGCTCACGATCGGCCACCAGAAGAGGAGCCCTGCGGCGATCAGGATCCCGTGCTCGAGATTGAGGCCCCAGCCGGTACGGAGCGCCCAGTCGTAGAATGGCGCGAGGTGCGTGAGGTACCACGCGCCCAGCCAGATCGGGAGGATCCAGCGTGAGCGGAGCCGGCCGAGACCTCTGCGTGCGAGCTCCTCTCGCATCCGCGGCGTCAGGCCGAGGACGACGAGCAGCGGCGCCACGTCCGCAATGAGCGCGTTCTGGAGCAGATGCATGAGGAGCAGGTACTTCGACGCGATCGTCTCCAACGGCGAGTCGAGCGAGGCGGCGATCAGAAAGAGGCCGGACGCGAACGTGGCAACGCGCCAGCGTGGCGGCGACTCGGAGCGGGCAGCCCGCCAGTAGAGCGCGGCGGCGGCGACCGCGAGCGCGAGCAGGATCGGTTCGAAGCTGAACGCGGTGGCGTTCACGCCGTCGCGGCGAGGCCGTCCGCGGTGCGGCGAGTCCACCGCGGGCGCAGAAGGAGCGCGACGCACGTCCCGAGCGTGATCAGCTGCTCGACCATCATCACGATCCCCGACAACTGCTGGTCGGTGACCGCCGAGATCCCGTACGCGCCGTGGTAGGCGGGGTAGAGCGGCGTGAACGAGAAGACGAGCACGTCGGTCAGGATCTGGCCGGCCGCAAAGAGGACCGCCGCGAGCGCGACGCGGCCGCCGACGCTCAGGCGGCGATGCGAGCCCGGATCGACGAGCAACGTCCAGACGAGGATCCCGCAGATCGCCCAGCAGACGTGCTCGACGTCGTGCAGTCCCTGGTGCGCGAGCGCTGCGTCGTAGAGGTACGGGACGTGCCAGATCGCGAGGTTCGCGGCCCAGAGGGAGAGGGCGACGCGCGGGCGCAGTAGCGCGCCGAGCGCGGTGCGAACGCGTGCGCTGCGAGCAAGCGGCGCGAGCACGGGAGCGGGGAGGAGGAAGACGAGCAGCGGGCCGCGCAGCGCGACGACCATGAGTGCCGGGCCGAGGTCGCCGATCAGGACGTGTTGGGCCATGTGCGCCGAGAGCAGTTTGTCGTCCGCGATTCGGTCGAGCGGTCCGACGAGCGCGAAGACGCTCAGGCCGAGCCCTGCGGCGAAGAGCGCGATCCGATCCCACCCGGCGAGATCCGCGCGCCCTCGGCGCCGCAGCCGTGCAACCGCCTGGAGAAAGAGAAGCGCCGCGACAGCGGCCGCAATGACGGGAACCACGCCGTCGATTGTGCCTCCGATCGACTATGTCCGGTTCGCACACGGCCGGTACCAGGTACCGGCCGTGTCTCTAGATTCCGAGATGCCGGGCGATGACCATGCGCTGCACCTCGTTCGTGCCCTCGCCGATCTCGAGGATCTTCTGGTCGCGGTAGAGCCGCGAGATCGCGAACTCGTCCATGAACCCGTAGCCGCCGTGGATCTGGAGGGCGGCGTTCGCCGCCCGGTTCGAGAGGAGGCCCGTATAGAGCTTCGCCTGCGCGGCCGCGAGCGCGAACGGCTTCCCCTGATCCTTGAGCCAGGCGGCGCGGTAGACGAGCTGGCGCCCGGCCTCGATCTCCGTCGCCATGTCGGCGAGGTGGAACTGGATCGCCTGGAAGCTCGCGATCGGCTTGCCGAACTGCTGCCGCTCCTTCGCATAGGCCACGGCCAGGTCGTACGCGCCTTGCGCCAGACCGACGCCCATCGCTGCGACCGAGATGCGGCCGCCGTCGAGGATGTCGAGGAACTGCTTGAAGCCGCGACCCCGCTCGCCGAGCAGGTTCCCCTCCGGTACGGCGCACGAGCGGAAGGAGAGCTCCCGCGTGTCGGAGGCTCGCCAGCCGAGCTTGTGCATCGGCGCCGAGATCTCGTAGCCGGGCGTGCCGTTCGGGACGATGAGGTTCGAGATCTCGTCGTCGCCGGTGCGTGCGGTGATCGTGACGCAGGCGCTGATATCGGTGCCGGCGTTCGTGATGAAGATCTTCGAGCCGTCGATCACCCATTCGCCGTCGCGCAGCTCGGCCTTCGTGCGCGTTGCGCCGGCGTCTGAGCCGGCGTCCGGCTCGGTCAGTCCGAACGCGGCGAGCCCGCTGCCCGACGCGAGCCGCGGCAGCCATTCCTGTCTCTGCTCCTCGCTGCCGAAGAGCAGGATCGGCATCTGCCCGAGCGACGTATGCGCCGCGACGGTGATCGCGACGGACGAGTCGATTCGCGTCAGCTCCTCGATTGCGATCGCGTAGGAGACGGTGTCGCCGCCGGCTCCGCCGTACCGCTCCGGGATCGGCAGGCCCATCAGCCCGAGCTCGCCGAGCTCGGCCACGAGCTCGTACGGGAAGCGGGCCTCGCGGTCGAGCTCCTCGGCGACCGGCGCGACCTTCGTCTTCGCGAACTCGCGGACGGTGCGCCGAATCAGCTCTTGTTCGTCCGAGAGCTCGAAGTTCAAGCGAGCGCCCTGCCGAGCTCCGCGATGAGCCGGACGCCGTAGCCGGTGCCGCCGGGCACGCGCATGTAGTCGCCGCGGCTGCGCTCGAGGAACGCGGGGCCGGCCATGTCGACGTGCGCCCACGGGCCGTCGCCGGCGAACTCGTGGAGGAACTCGGCTGCCAGCGCGGGGGAGCCTTGGCGCAGCGTCGAGCCGTTCTTCATGTCCGCGAACACCGAGTCGATGTAGCGGCGATAGCGCGGGTGGAGCGGGAACGGCCAGACGAGGTCGCCGCTGCGGCGGCCCGCCGCGACGATCGTGTCGCGCCAGTCGTCGTCGTTGAAGAAACCGCCGGCGTAGAGGTCGCCGAGAGCGAGCTCCATGGCGCCCGTCAGCGTCGCGAGGTCGAGGACATGAGTCGCTCCCTCGCGCCGCACGTACCAGAGCGCGTCGGCGAGGACGAGCCGTCCCTCGGCGTCCGTGTTGATCACCTCGATCGTCTTTCCGTTCGCCGCTCGCAGGATGTCGCCCGGCCGGAACGCGTCGCCGTCCGGCAGGTTCTCGGCGGCCGCGAGGACGGCGATCGTCTTCACCGGCGTGTCGAGCGCGGCGAGTGCGCCGATGCCGTGCAGGGTTCCGGCTCCGCCCGCCATGTCGCCCTTCATGTCCTGCATCCCGCCCGCGGGCTTGATCGAGATCCCGCCCGCGTCGAAGGTGATCGACTTGCCGACGAGGCCGAGGACGAGATCGTCCTTTGCGTTCGGCGGGTCGTAGCGAAGGACGATCAGGCGCGGCTCGTTGCGGCTGCCGCGGCCGACGGCGCTCAGCGCGCCCATGCCCAGCTCGTCGAGCTCGCGCGTGCCGAGCACCTCGCACGTCAGGTGCTCGTGCTCGCCGGCGAGCTCCTTCGCCTTCTCGCCGAGCGTGTGGGGATTGAGCTCGTTCGGCGGCATGTTGGCGAGGTCGCGCGCCCGGTTCGCGCGCTCGGCGACGACCGCCGCGCGCTCGGCCGCGGCCTGCAGCTCGGAATCCTCGGTCTGACCGACGACGATCCGCTCGAACGCGCGCCGCTCGTCCTTCGCCTTCCACCGCCCCGGGGAGTAGGAGCCGAGGATCGTGCCCTCGACCAGCGCGGCGGCCTGCTCGCTCAGCGGCACCGGCAGCGACTCGTCGAGGAGCCAGACGAGCGTGCCGCCGACTCGGGAGAGAGCGGCGGCCGTCACGGAGCCCGCCGTGCGCAGTGCGTCGGCGTCGACGTCCCCCCGCTTCCCGACGCCGGCGGCCACGAGCCGCGGCGACTCCAGCTCGCCGTCGAGGTGGAGCAGGACGGTCTCGCCGCGGTCGCCGCGCAGCTCGCCGGACTCGGTCAGGCGCGCGAGTCGCCGCTCGAGCTTCTCGTCGACGATCTTCGTGCCGTCGCCGCCGAGGGGCTGCGCCACGAGCAGCGCAATCGCATCAGCGCCCGCCTGTCCGGGAAGCGCGATCTCCACCGTGGTCATCGGAGCGCGATGGTAACGGTGTCTGCCCTCGAACGCCGCATAGACTCGCCCGAGACCCCGAGAAGGAGCGAGTGATGCCAGGCACCGTGCAGGAGTTCTTCGAGACGCTTCCGTCCCAGGCCGACATGTCGAAGACGGCCGGGATGAACAACTCGTATGTGTTCGACATCGAGGGCGCCGGCCAGTGGACGGTGAAGGTCGAGGACGGCAGTGTCCGCGTGGTGGAAGGCATCGAGGACGGGGACGTCACGATCAGCGCGTCCGAAGAGGTGTTCCAGAAGATCCTCGCGGGCGAGCAGAACCCGACGGCCGCCTACATGACCGGGAAGATCAAGCTGAAGGGCGACATGGGTGCGGCCATGAAGCTCCAGAAGCTGTTCCCGAACGCCTAGCCGAAGACGACTTCCGCCGCTTCTGCGACGAGGCGATAGCCGATCCGCTCGTAGATCGCGTTGGAGGTCGGGTTGGCGAGGTCGGTGTAGAGGAAGCAGAAGTCGCGGCCGCCGTCGAAGAGGCTGCCGTCGAGCAGCTGCTCCGAGAGCTCGGCCGTCAGCGCGGTTGCGTAGCCGCGCCCGCGCAGCTCGGGCGGGGTGTAGACAGGGCCGATGCGGATGCCGTTCGGCGTCGGGCCGCCCCAGCCTGCGAGCGAGACGGGCTCGCCTCCGTCCTCCCAGAGGAGGATCCCGCCGGTGAGCGAGTCGAGCTTGTGGTCGACGCTCGTCTCCGCGCGCTCGCGGCCGGGACCGCCCCCGTGCAGCACCTCCTCGCCGAAGGCGATCCACCAGCGCAGCACGAGCTCGCGGTCGTCTGCGGCCGTCGCGACGCGCGCGGTGCCGGGCGGCCCGGGCAGCGGCTCGACGTGCTCGAGCGCGTAGACGCCCTGGCGCATGTTCACGGTGCCGTGGCTGCCGCTGTGCCGCGACCGTAGCTCTGCGAAGTCGTGGACTTCCGGCTCCGTGCCGACGACGCCGGGGAGCTCCTCGTCGACCACGGCCTCTGCGAGCGCCTCCAGCGCCTCGCCCGTCCGCGGCTGGGCGAGGATCAGGTTGTACGGCGGCGTTCGCAGCGCGGCGCCGACGACCTCGGCTCCGTCGCGGACGAGCCAGAGGCTCCGCTCCGGATAGATCTCGGGCGCGTCGCGGATGGTGCCGGCGATGCCGAGGATGAGGTTGTGGCGCGCCTCGTCGGCGAGCAGCAGCGGCTCGGCCTCCTCGAGGAAGGCGGCGGCGTCGTCGAGGCGGACGACCTCCATCACTCGTCCAACTCTACGAGCACCGCGCCGCCCGCCACACGGTCGCCCTCGCTCACGTGGACGGCGCGGACGGTGGCCTCGTACGGGGAGACGAGCGGCGTCTCCATCTTCATCGCCTCGAGCACGACGAGCGGCTGCCGCGCGGCGACCGCGGCGCCCGGCTCGACGAGGACGCGGATCACCGTGCCCGGCATCGGCGCGACGACCTCGGACTGTTTCGCTCCGCCCGACCCCGGGCCGGCTGCAGCGGCGTCGACGTCGGGCGCCGCTCGCGCGGGCGGAGAGGGAAGATTCAGCCGCCACGGACCGCTCCAGGCCTCCGCCGGCGCAGCTGCCGGCGGCTCCGAGAGCGGCGGGTTCTCGGTCAGGAATGCGGTCGTCACACGGCCTGCGCGGACGAGCGGATGCGCGACGAGCCAGCGCAGGAACGGGAGGTTCGTCGTGACGCCTGCTACCTCGGTCTCGCGGAGCGCCTGCGCGAGCCGGTCGAACGCCTCGGTGCGCGTGTCGCCGGCGGCGATGAGCTTCGCGATCATCGGGTCGTACGCGGTGCCGATCTCGTCGCCCTCGCGCACGCCCGAGTCGACGCGGATCCCGTCCGGCAGGGTCAGCCGCTCCAGCCGTCCGGCTTGCGGGAGGAACGAGCGCGGATCCTCCGCATAGAGCCGCACTTCCACGGCATGCCCGCGCGGGTGAAAGCCTGTTCCCAGGTCGGACAGGGCCTCGCCGGACGCGATCCGGAGCTGCTCCCGCACGATGTCGACGCCGGTGACGAGCTCCGTGACGGGATGCTCGACCTGGATCCGAGCGTTGAGCTCGAGGAACCAGAAGTCGCGCCCGTCCAGGACGAACTCGGCGGTCCCCGCACTCTCGTAGCCGATCGCGCGCGCGAAGGCGATGGCCGCAGCGCTCATCTGTGCGCGCAGCTCCGGATCGAGCGCGGTGGAGGGCGCCTCCTCGAGCACCTTCTGGTGACGGCGCTGGATCGAGCAGTCCCGCTCGCCGAGTGCGACGACGTTGCCGTGCCCGTCCGCGAGCAGTTGGATCTCGACGTGGCGCGGCCGCTCGAGGTAGCGCTCGCAGAAGACCGAGTCGTCGCCGAACGCAGCCGCAGCCTCGCGCCGCGCCGCCTCGAGCGCCTCGTCCAGCTCCCCAGGCGCGTGCACGACGCGCATTCCGCGCCCGCCGCCACCTGCGGCCGCCTTGACGAGCAGCGGGAAGCCGATCTCTTCCGGCCTCCCGCTCGGCAGAACAGGCACGCCGGTCGCGCGGGCCGTCTCCTTCGCGGCGAGCTTGTCGCCGCCGGCTCGGAGCGCGGCGGGCGGCGGGCCCACCCAGGTCAGCCCGGCTTCGAGCACCGCCTCGGCGAGCTCGGCGCTCTCGGAGAGGAACCCGTAGCCGGGGTGGACCGCGTCGGCTCCTGACTCGCGGGCGGCTCGAACGTGCTCGGCCGGGTCGAGATACGACGAGATCTCGACGAGTGCGTCCGCGGACTCCGCGTGAAGCGCGCCGCGGTCGTCCCGCGCGGCGACGGCGATCGTCTCGATTCCCTCCGCCCGGCAGGCCCGGAAGATGCGGAGTGCGATCTCTCCGCGGTTCGCGACGAGCAGCCGGCGCATCCGGCGGAGTCTAGGGCCGCTCTCGACTCAGGTCCGGTGCCATTTGGCGCGTTCCTCTCTACGCTTCCCGTTTGACCGACCTTCGGGGAGGAAGGGAGATCGCCGTGCGGCTGAGGTGCGGAGTTGCCGGGGGAATCGTCGTGATCGCGTGCGCGGTCGCCGGCACGGCGCGGGCGGGGACGGCGTTGATCGTCACCGGGCACGGCTGGGGACACGGTGTCGGCATGAGCCAGTGGGGCGCCTACGGCTACGCGCTGCACGGCTGGAAGTACCGGCGGATCCTCGCGCACTACTACCCGGGCACGAAGATGGGGCACACCGGCGAGGCGCGGGTGCGCGTCCTGCTCGCTCGCGGCGCGGCATCGGTCACGGTCGGCTGCGCGACGCCGATGCGGGTCACCGACGGTCGGCGCCTGACCCGGAGGCTCGAGCCGGGCACCTACGGCGTCGGGCCGAAGCTCGCGCTGCCGGTGCGGCGTCGCGGGAGGGGTCTCTCGTTCGGGCGTCTCGCGGTCTTCGACTGCGCTCGCTCACCGCTCACCTTCGACGGACGGCCGTACCACGGCGCGCTGGTCGTGCGGAGCGACGGGCGCCGTGTCTCCGTCGTCAACGCGCTCGCGCTCGACACGTACCTGCGCGGAGTCGTCCCGTCCGAGTCGCCGTCGCGCTGGCCGCTCGCCGCGCTCGAGGCGCAGGCGGTCGCGTCGCGGTCCTACGCGGTCTCCGAGCTGCGGCCGAACGCGTTCTACGATCTCGTCCCGACCACGGCGGACCAGGTCTACGGCGGCGTCATGGCGGAGCGGCCGCGCTCCGACAACGCGATCTACAAGACCCTCGGCCAGGTGCTGACGTGGGACGGAGAGGTGGCGCGGACGTATTACTCGTCGAGCTCCGGCGGCCGCACCGAGGCCGTCGAGGACGCGTGGCCCGGCGCGGCGCCGGTCCCGTACCTCCGCTCGGTGTCGGATCCGTACGACACCTACTCGCCGCACCACGACTGGGGTCCGTACGAGCTCTCCCCGACACGGCTCGCCGTGCGGCTCGGGCTCGGGAGCCCGGTGGAATCTGTGCATGTCAACCGGAACCGGGCGTGGCGCGTCGACTCGGTCGACTTCCGGCTCGCCTCCGGAGCCGTCGTCACCCGCAGTGGAGAGCGGATCGCGCGGGCGCTTCATCTCCTGTCGACGTGGTTCTCGGTCGGTCAGCTGGAGCTCTCGGCCAGCAATACGCGCGTCCTCTACGGCAGCCCCACCACGATCGCTGCACGTGCCGTGAACCTGCGGGGAGCGCTGCTGCTCCAGCGCACGGGCAGCGGCCGTTGGCGCACCGTCCGGCAGGTCGCCGGCCCTTCGCAGCTGCGTGTCGAGCCGCACGCGAACACCGCCTTCCGCCTCGTGCTGCCCGGGACGAGCGGGACATCGGTGTCGGTGGCGGTCGCGCCGCGGCTGCGCGTCGAGGCGCTGAGCCCGCGGCTGATCGGCGGCGAGGTGTCGCCTGCGCCGGACGCCTCGATCGAGGTCTGGCGGCGCGTGCGCGGCCACTGGCGCGTCGTCGCGCACCCGGTCCTCGATGCGCGCGGCAAGTTCCGGACGCCGCTTCCGCTCCGCCCGGTCGACTACCGCATCACCGTCGCCGCCGACGCCAGGCTGGCGGGCGTGCAGAGGCATTTGCGCGTGACGCGGGCGATGCTTCTCAGCTTCCGGAAGTGAATCGAGGCCCGGTTCGGGGCGGCGAGAGTCGAGCGCTTCTGACGGCCTGCCGTCTACGGGCCGCCCAGCCCGGCCAGCCAGACCACCAGGGCGATGAGGCCGAAGCCCGCCACGGTCAGGGCCACCCGCAGCCGCGAGGGGTGCTCGTGGGCCTCGGGCAGGAGGTCGGAGGCTCCGAGGAAGATGAAGAAGCCGACGTAGACGGCCAAGAGGGCTCCGAGGCCGTGTGCCGAGATGGAGAGCGAAGCTCCGACCGCGGCGCCGGCGATCGGCGCGGCCGCGTCCACGGCCAACCAGCGCAGAGCCCGTCGCCGGCCACCGCCCTGGCGGAGGATGAAGGAGACGGTGTTCAGCCCGTCGGCGAAGTCGTGGCTCGCCACGGCGGCGAAGACCAGAAGGCCGGTGCCCAAGGAGAGGTGGAGGGCCAGGCCGATGCCCAGCCCGTCGACGGCCGAGTGGGCCGAGAGGGCGAAGGCCCCCATCGCTCCGACCCGATGGTGGGCGCGGGCCTGGTCGGAGTCATCGCGGTGATGGAGGACCAGGAGGCGGTTGGCCAGGAAGAACGCGACGAAGCCCACGGCCACCAGCAGCGACACCCGATCCGGCTGGCCCAGTTCGCGCTCGGCCTCGGGCAGGACGTCGAGGAGGGCGATGGCCACGACCACACCGCCGGAGAGGGCTATGAGGTCGCCCAACCGGCTGGCCAGCCTCACCGCCGCCAGGCCGCCCATCGTCGTTGAGAGGGCGGTGCCCAGGGCCAGTGGCAGGGCGAGCCAGGGCAGGTTCATGGCTCGGTGGAGACGGCGATCACATCGAGAACGATAACGGTTCTCATTCGCACAGTGGTTTAGACTACTGCCGTGCCCGCAGCCGAGCGAGATTTGTCGGACCTTCTCGAGCGGAGCGGCGTCCGCGCGACCGCCCGCCGGCTCGAGGTGCTCGAGGAGCTCGCGCGCGAGAGCGACGACGTGACTGCGCAGCAACTCTGGAGCCGCCTCCGCGAGCGCGACTCCGGCGCGGGCCTCGCGACCGTTTACCGCACGCTCGCGCTGCTCAGCGAGAAGGGAGTCGTCGACGTCCTCTCGCACCACGGTGGGGAGCAGTGCTACCGGCTCTGCGGCGGCGCGCACCATCACCATCTCCTCTGCGAGAAGTGCCATCGCGTCGTCGAGGTGCAGGAGTGCGGGCTCGACGACTGGGTCGCGGCGGCGGCGAAGCAGCACGGCTTCGTTGCGACCGACCACCGGGTCGAGATCGTCGGCCTCTGCGCCGCGTGCCGCTAGGGTCGCGCCATGCGTCTTGTCGCCCTCGCGCTCCTGAGCGCGACGATCGTGCTCGCCGGCTGCGGGACGACGACGAAGACCGTGACGACGACACGCACGCGGACGGTGACGGTGACGACCACCGTCGCGCAGCCTCCACCTTCGACCCCGACCCGGCTCGGCGCGCAGAACGCGACCTACTTCGGCCAGATCGTGTCGATCGCAGCGGTGGACGCGAAGCGGTACCTGCTCGTGCTGAGGCCGGAGCAGTTCCTCGTCGGCGTCACCGCGGGCGTCGCATTCGCCGCGCAGCAGGGCACGCAGTGCGCGCCGCTCCTGTGCCCCGGCCCGCCCGACGACCACGTCGTCCTTCCCGCGGGTAGCAAGCAGCTGACGTTCGTCCTCCCGGCGAAGACGACGGGAACCGTGCTGACGGTCGGCGGCGGGAACTTCCAGACGACGAAGGTGTCGGCGGCGCAACTCGCCGCACTGGTCGGCGGTGCGAAGACTCCGAAGCTGATCGAGCCGCTCGTCTCGGGCGTCTGGCTCGCGGTCGACGTGGACGAGGTCACGTCGTTCGCGCAGCAGTTCCAGCCCTAGTGGTCACTCCGGCAAGTAGCAGCACCCTTTGGCACTGGACTTACCGGAGCAACCACTAGCGCCAGCTCGGAGGGCGCTTCTCGAGGAAGGCGCGCAGCCCCTCCTGGCCCTCCTCGCTCGTGCGACGCTCGGCGATCCAGCGTGCGGTCTCCCGCCCGTCGGGCCGCTCGCGCACGAGCCGCTTCGCCCAGCGGGCCGCCTGCGGGCCGGCCGAGAGGAGCTCGCCGACCACGTTCTCGACCGCCGCGTCGAGGTCGGCTCCGACCTCGTGCACGAGCCCGATGCGGAGCGCCGCCGCCGCGTCGAACCGCTCGCCGGTGAGGAAGTAGCGACGCGCGGCGGCCGGGCCGATCCGGGCGAGGGCGAACGGCGAGATGACGGCCGGGATGATCCCGAGCTTGACCTCCGAGAACGCGAACACCGCATCGGGCGCGGCGATCGCGATGTCGGCCGCCGCGACGAGACCGGCGCCGCCGCCGAGGGCGTGGCCCTGCACGCGCGCGACGACGGGCGCGGGGCAGCCGTCGATCGCCTCGAGCATCGCGCGGAGCGCGTTCGCGTCGGCGACGTTCTCCTCGTACGAGAGGTGGACCGAGGAGCGCATCCAGTCGACGTCGGCGCCCGCGGAGAAGCTCGGCCCCTCGCCTGCGAGGACGACCGCGCGCGCGCGGCCGACCGCGACGAACGCCTCTGCGAGCTCGGAGATGAGCGCCGCGTCGAACGCGTTCCGGCGATCCGGACGGGCCATCGTGATGCGGAGGACGTCGCCGTCTCGCTCGGTGCGCAAGTTCGAGGGCACGACGCGAGAGCTTAGAGTCCGGCCATGCTTCGTGGAGCTCTCGCCGCCGCCGTGACGCCGCTCCGTGACGGCGCCTTCGACGGCGCGGCGGTCGAGCCGTACGTCGAGTTCCTCGCCGGACACGGTCTCGACGGTCTTCTCGCACTCGGGACGACCGGCGAAGGGGTGCTCTTCTCGCCGGACGAACGGCGCGAGATCTCGGCGGCCTTCGTCGAGGCCGCGCGCGGCAAGCTGCAGGTCGCCGTCCACTGCGGAGCGCAGTCGACGCGCGAGACCGCGCTCCTCGCCGAGCACGCTGCGTCGGTCGGCGCCGACGCGGTCGCCGTGATCGGGCCGCCGTACTTCGTCCTCGACGAGCCCGAGCTGGTTGCGCACTTCGCGACCGCCGCCGGCGCCTGTGCGCCGCTGCCCTTCTACCTCTACGAGTTCGAGGCGCGGAGCGGCTACGCGATCCCGCTCGCGGTGATCGAGCGGCTGCGCGGGCGCGTCCCGAACCTCGCCGGGATGAAGGTCTCGGACAGCCCGTGGGAGCGGCTCGAGCCGTACCTCGGGGTCGGCCTCGACGTCTTCGTCGGTGCAGAGGCGCTGCTCGAGCGCGCGCTTCCGGCCGGCGCGGCGGGCGCGGTCTCCGGTCTGGCCGGAAGCTTCCCGGACGCGGTCGTTCCGCTCGTCCGGGAGCCGACGCCGGAGGCGGGGGAGAGGGCGACGGCGCTGCGTGCGCGGCTGCAGCAGTTCCCGTTCCACGCGGCGTCGAAGACGGCGCTCGGCCTTCGCGGCGTGCCGCTCGGCCCCGAGGTACGCCCGCCGCTGCGCGGCTTGACCGACGCCGAGCACGCGGGCGTCGAGCAGATCGTGCGGGAGTGGGGCGCGTGAGCGTGCTCCGGAGCCTCATCCTCGCGGCCGCGGACAGCCCGCGCCTCCAGCGCTTCGTCCAGCGCTACGGCTTCCGGCTCGGCGCCTCACGCTTCGTCGCCGGCGAGACGCTCGACGACGCGGTGCCCGTCCTGCGGCGGCTCAACGAGAGCGGGCTCCTGACGAACACGACATTGCTCGGCGAAGGCGTCCGCGACGAGGCGGAGACGCGCACGGTCGTCGCCGCCTACCGTGACGCGCTCGCCCGCATCCACATCGAAGGCCTGCGGACGAACCTCGCAGTCAAGCTCACCCACCTCGGCCTCTCCGTCGACGAGGAGCTCGCTCGCAGCAACGCGTCCGAGCTCGTCGCGCACGCTGCCGAGCTCGGCAACTTCGTCCGCCTGGACATGGAGGAGTCGACCACGCTCGAAGCGACCCTTCGCATCTATCGCCGGCTGCGCGACGACGGTCACGTGAATGTCGGCGCCGTCCTCCAGGCGTATCTCTTCCGCACGGAGGACGATCTCGCCGCACTGCTCCCGCTCGCTCCGAACCTCCGCCTCGTCAAGGGCGCGTACCTCGAGCCGCCGGAGATCGCGTATCCGCGCAAGACCGACGTCGACGCGGCGTACGCCAGGCTCCTGGAGGCGTCGCTGGCGGGAGACGGCTTCACGGCGGTGGCCACGCACGACGAGACGCTGATCGAGCACGCGATCTCGTTCGCGCGCGAGCGAGGAGTCCCGAACGAGCGATTCCAGTTCCAGATGCTCTACGGCGTCCGGCCGCGCCTGCAGCTCGATCTCGTCCGGCGCGGCTTCGACGTCCTCGTCGCGACCCCGTACGGGCCGGAGTGGTACCGCTACCTCATGCGGCGGCTCGCGGAGCGGCCGGCGAACCTGCTCTTCTTCGCGCGAAGCCTGTTCCGCGGCTGAGGCCGAGGAGGAGCAGGGCGGCCAGCGCGACGAGCGCGAGGTCGCGGGCGAGCAGGTACCACGTCCACGGCGAGGCGTGGCCGAGGGCGAGCGACCAGTAGTGCCACGGGAACCACGTCTGCGTCAGTCCGAGCGCGAGAAAGAGAAGCCCGCCCGCGAAGGCTCCTCGCGCGCCGCGCAGGAGCAGGGCGAACGGAACGAGCCAGATGAGGTACTGCGGTGAGAGCACCTTGTCGAAGGCGACGAGCGCGGCGAGAGCGGCTCCGGCCGCGAGGAGCACGACGTCGCCAGACGCGTTCCGTCGCAGCGCGAACAGGATCCAGACGACAATGACGCTCCCGATCTCGAGGACCGTCTCCACGTTCGCTGCGAGCCCGGCGCCGTGCCCGCTCAAGGCCTGCGCACCGTGCGTCGACACGGTCGTGAGCGGGTGCATGCCAAGGTGCTGCGCCGCCAGCAGCACGGCCGCGCCTAGGCTCTCCACCTGCAGCGGCCGGTTCAGCTGGTCGGCGAACATCGCCCGCAGGCCGTCCGGCCCGAGCACGGCGAACGGCAGGAAGCACGCAGCCGCGACCGCGACGAACGCCGCGACGACGATCAGGGCGCCCGCTCGGCCTCGCCGACGCCAGAGATGGACGACGGCGATCGGAAGCAGAACCGCCGGCCACAGCTTGGCGGCGAAACCGAGCCCGAGCAGCACCCCGCCCGCAGCGGGCCGCTCCCGCACGATCGTCACCAGCGCGCCGGCCGCGAGCAGGGTCGGCCACAGGTCGAAGCGCGTGTCGAACAGCGAGCCAAGGAGCAACGGCGAGACGCCGATCGCGATGAGCGCGGCCCACGTCCTCATCGCGCCGGCCCCGACGGCTCGGAGCGCCGACGCGACCGCAACGAGACAGCCCGCGCCGCAGACGCCCATCAGCACCGCGAACGAGGTCGCATAGCTCCAGCTCATGTAGGCCGGCAGGAGCAGGACGGCGAGAGCGGCCGGCGGGTATTCGAACGCGAAGTCGCGATACGGCACGGCGCCGCCGCGCACGAGACCCGAGTAATGGACATAGACCGGGACGTCAGAAAGCTGGCCCTGTTCGAGCCAGGCAGTGAGCGCATAGAACGACAGCGCGAGCAGGAGGGCGGCCCCGGCGACCGCGGTCCACGTCTCGCGCCGGCTCACTCGACGACGTCGAACTCTTCGGCGACCGCCGGCTCGCCGCCGATGAGCGCCGGGACGTCTCCGAGCTCGGGCAGCTGCTCGCCGAGGGAGATGAGCCCGAAGCGGTCCTGCGCCTCGTTCGCGATCCAGACGCCGCCCTCGGGGAGCGACGGCAGGTGCTCCCGCAGCTCCTCGAGCGTCGTCTTCGAGTCGAATAGGTTCCAGATCAGGACGCGGGCGATCACGGCTACATCCGGAAGACGCCGAACGTCGTGTCGGGGATGGGGGCGTTGCGCGCCGCCGCCAGCCCGAACGCGAGCACGCGTCGCGTGTCGAGCGGGTCGATGATCCCGTCGTCCCAGAGCCTCGCCGTCGAGTAGTACGGGTTCCCCTCGGCCTCGTACTTCGCGCGGATCTCGTCCTGATCGACCTCGCCGACCATCGAGAGCACCGTCGCCGCCTGCTCGCCGCCCATGACGGAGATGCGCGCGTTCGGCCACATCCACAGCTGCCGCGGCTCGTACGCGCGACCGCACATCGCATAGTTGCCGGCGCCGAACGAGCCGCCTGTGACCACGGTGAACTTCGGCACCTGCGCGTTCGCCACCGCCATCACGAGCTTCGCGCCGTCGCGTGCGATGCCGCCGGTCTCGTACTCGGTCCCGACCATGAAGCCCGTGATGTTCTGGAGGAATATGAGCGGTATACGACGCTTGCAGCAGAGCTCGATGAAGTGAGCGCCCTTCTGCGCCGACTCGGCGAAGAGCACGCCGTTGTTGGCGAGGATCCCGACCTGGTAGCCCTCGATCCGAGCGAACCCGGTGACGAGCGTCTCGCCGTAGAGCTGCTTGAACTCCTGGAAGCGGGAGCCGTCGACGATGCGCGCGATCAGCTCGCGCGGGTCGACCTGGTGGCGGAAGTCCTCGGGGACGAGCCCGTAGAGGTCGGACGGGTCGAGCGCCGGCTCCTCCGGCTCGCCCGTCTCCCACGCGGCGTCGCGTCGCTCGAGGTTGCGCACGATGCCGCGCGCGATCGCGAGTGCGTGCTCGTCGGAGGTGGCGTAGTGGTCGGCGACGCCCGAGCGGCGCGCGTGGACGTCGGCGCCTCCGAGCTCCTCCGCCGTCACGTCCTGTCCTGTCGCCGCCTTCACGAGCGGCGGGCCGCCGATGAAGATCGTTCCGGTGCCGCGCACGATGACGGTCTCGTCCGACATCGCGGGCACGTACGCCCCGCCGGCGGTACAGGAGCCCAGCACGACCGCGATCTGCGGGATCCCCGCCGCGGACAGCCGCGCCTGGTTGAAGAAGATGCGGCCGAAGTGGTCGCGGTCAGGGAAGACCTCGGCCTGCAGCGGCAGGTAGGCGCCGCCCGAGTCGACGAGGTAGAGGCAGGGGAGCCGGTTCTGCGCCGCCACCTCCTGCGCGCGCAGGTGCTTCTTCACCGTGAG
>DATGEB010000070.1:0-62694 GCA_035310545.1 Gaiellaceae bacterium | reverse complement strand
AGCTGGGCGACCACCCGGATCGTCGTCCTCCACATCTCGGCGACGACCAGCTAGTGGCGTTCTACGGCGACATCGCGCGACGGTAGCGCGTCCCTCGACTAGAAGCACTCTCGCCTGCGCGAGCGTCCTTACGCCTGACCGCTCCCGGTGGGGCGCGCGGGCGTTGCTGAAGCCCCGCGAAGCGCTCTACAGCTTCAGCTCGAAGAACAGGACACCGTGGATCGGGTTGTCGCTGTACGGCTCGCACGGCTCGAAGCCGAGCGAGGCGTAGATCCCCCGCGCCGCCTCCATCGCCGGCAGCGTGTCGAGCCGCAGGAGCGCGTAGCCGAGCTCGCGCGCCCGCTCGACCGCGGCGGCCGCGAGCGTCTTCCCCAGGCCGGTGCCGCGCGCGGCCGCGCGGACGTAGAGCCGCTTGAGCTCGGCTGTGCCGTCGGGGAGGCGCTTGATCGCCACCGACCCGATGAGGACGCCGGCGCCGTCGCGCGCGAGAAGCAGCGCCTCGTAGTTGCCCGGCAGCGCCGCGAGCTCCTCCTCGAACCCGTCGCGCCAGAAGTCGTCCCCGATCGCGGCGGCGTACTCGCGGAACATCGCGCGGAGCTCGTCGACGTCGCCGGGGCCCGCGTCGGAGATCAGCGGAGCGCCCGCAGCTCCTCCAAGTCCCCGGCGCTCGGCTCCCAATCGCCGGCGGCGACGTTCGCCCACAACTGCTCCGGCCTCATCGCACCGGCGATCACCGACGTCACGGCCGGCATCGCGAGCAAGCCGCCGACCGCGACCTCGAGCAGCGGGACGCCTCGCTCGTCCGCGAAGCGCTGCAACGCCTCGACGCGATCCCACTGCTCGGACGGGATCTCCCGCCCGGCGAGCCGTCCCTCCGTCGCCTCCTCGCCGCGCCGGTACTTGCCGGTCAGGAGCCCACTCGCGAGCGGGAAGTACGGGAGGAAGCCGAGCTCGAGCCTCTCGCAGGTCGCGAGCACCTCGTCCTCGGCCTCGCGCTCCACCAACGAGTACTCGTTCTGCACCGAGACGAAGCGGTGGAAGCCGGCGCCGCGCGAGACCTCCTCGGCGGCCTCGATCTGCTCCGCGGAGAAGTTCGAGCAGCCGATCCAGCGCACCTTGCCCTCGTGGACGAGATCGTCGAGTGCGCCGAGCGTCTCCGCGAGCGGGGTCACCGGATCGGGCTCGTGCATCTGGTACACGTCGATCACGTCGGTGCGCAGGCGGTGGAGCGAGCTCTCGACCGCCCACCGGATGTAGTCGGGGTCGCCGCGCCGCTCCTCGGGCCGCTCGTTCATCGGCTTGCCGAACTTCGTCGCGATCAGGACGCCGTCGCGCCGACCCTCGAGCGCGCGGCCGATGTACTCCTCGCTCATCCCCTGGCCGTAGATGTCGGCCGTGTCGAGCAGCGTCACGCCGGCGTCGAGCGCGGCGTCGATCACCGCGACCGTCTGCTCGTAGTCGCAGCGGCGGCCGAAGTTGTTCGTGCCGAGGCCGACGACCGAGACCTCCGGCCCGCCGGTGCCGAGGAAGCGCGTGCGCATCCCCGCGACGCTACCCGCCCAATACGATTCTCCGCCCATGGAGGGGCATCGGTTCGTCTTTCTCGCAGGCCTGCACCGCAGCGGCACGACCCTGCTCGCGCGGCTGCTCGCGGCGCACCCCCAGGTGAGCGGGTTCTCCAGCACCGGCGCGCCCGCGGACGAAGGCCAGCATCTCCAGTCCGTCTATCCGAGCGACCACGAGCACGGCCGGCCGGGACGCTTCGGCTTCGCGCCGGAGATGCACCTCACCGAGACCTCGCCGCTCGTCTCGGAGGAGAAAGCGCTGAAACTGTTCGAGGAATGGGCGCCGCACTGGGATCTCTCGCGCCCGGTGCTGCTGGAGAAGTCGCCGCCGAACCTGCTCAAGACGCGCTTTCTGCAGGCGCTCTATCCGAGCTCCTCGTTCGTGGTCATCGTCCGGCACCCGATTCCGGTCTCGATCCCGACGGCGAAGTGGCGCGGGACCCGCCGCTTCGACCGGATGTTCGTGCACTGGCTCCACTGCCACGCCCTCTTCGAGGCCGACCGCGAGCATCTCCGGCGGGTGCACGTCCTGCAGTACGAGCAGCTCGTCGCTGACCCGGCGACGGAGCTGCGGAAGATCTTCGAGTTCCTCGAGCTCGATCCCGTCGCGCCGAGCGAGCCCGTCGACCCGGGGGCGAACGAGAAGTACTTCCGCCGCTGGCAGGAGCTGAAGCGCGACCCGCGGATGCGGGCCTACCTCGATCTCGTCTCGCTCTGGTACGAGCGGCGGATGCGGCGCTACGGCTACAGCCTGCTGTTCCCCGGCGGCTAGCGGCGGCCGAACAGCCGCAGCCTCACCTCGTGCTCGACCGTCGCGCGCCCGGAGCCGTGTGCGAGGCGGTCCGCGACCTCGGAGGGGACGTGCGTCCCAACCCACGCGCCGACCACGTCGAGGCACTCGGCTCCGGAGCCGAACTCGTGCATGACGCCGTAACGCTCCTCGTGCCGCAACTCGAAGAGCCCCGCCGCGAGAGTCGCCTCGAGCTCGGCGTCGACGGCGGCCACCATCTCGAGCCACTCGTCGTCCTCGAGCTCGCCGATCGGCTCACCGGCGAGAGCGACCCGCTCCCGCCGGCTGACCGGCTGCGTGTCGACGAGCGCGCCGCCCGGAACGAGCGCGGCGTGGATGCAGGTCAGGGCGTCGACCACGCCCTCCGGCTCGACGCATCAGAGCGACCAGCCGCAGAGCGCGACGTCGAAGCTCTCGCGCTCGACCTCGAGCGCCTCCGCGCCGTGGACGCCGAAGCGCACGCCCTCCGCTTCTGCCGCCGCCCGGGCGGCCTCCACGCTCTCCGCGTTCGGGTCGAAGGCGTAGACATCGGCCGCGCGCGCGGCGGCGAATCCGGTCAAGCGTCCCTTCCCGCAGCCGACGTCGAGAACCCGGGCGCCGGCGAGCGGGACGAGGGCGTCGATCCGCGCGGGCTCGACCCCACGGACGTCGATGATGTGAGCCATCAGCCCTCGAGCGGCTCGGGCAGCGGGCGCGCGTGGACGACGACGAGCGTCTTCGTCGGCCGCGTCAGCGCGACGTAGAGCTCGCGCAGGCCGCGGTCTCCGCCATCCGCGACGGCCGCCGGCTCGACGACGACGACGTGGTCGAACTCGAGGCCCTTCGCCTGGCGCGGCGTGAGGATCGGGAACGGGAAGGTGTCGTCGACGGGCAGCGAGCGCGGAGCGACGACCGCGACCAGGCCGTCGAGATCCTCGAGCGCGACGGCCTCGCGAAGCGCCGTCTCCACCAACTCCGACTCCGCCACGCGCACGAGCCGCGGCGGATCGCCCCCCTTGCGATACGCGAGCGGCGGCTCGACCTCGGGCGCGATCCGGTCGAGCAACGGGAGCGCGAAGTCCATGATCTCGGCGGGAACGCGGTAGGCGTGCCGGAGCTCCGCGATCGACAGCTCGGCGTCGTCCGGGAGATACGGCTCGAGCTCCTGCCAGCGGCGGTAGACGACGGGCCCGGTCGCCTGCGCGACGTCGCCGAGGATCGTGAGCGAGCCGTCGATCGCCCGGCGCGAGATCGCGAGCAGCTGCATGGGTGACAGATCCTGCGCCTCGTCGACGATCACGTGGCCGTAGCTGCGCGGAGCGCCGTCGAGGAGCGTTCGCGCCTCGTCGATGAGCGGCACGTCCTGGTCGCTCCACACGAGGTCGGATAGCCGGCGCGGACGGTCGCGCAGCAGAAGCTTCTGCTCGTCTTCGTCGAGCACGTCCTCGGAGGCTTCCGCCAGCGCCGCAGGTGAGGTGAGAAGCCGCGCGACGAGCTTCTCGGGCTGCGGAAGCGGAAGCACGCGGTCGAGCCAGCGCGAGAGGAAGCCGCCCTTCCGCAGCGCACGCTCGAGCTCGTCGAAGGTCCGCAGTGCACGCGGGCCGAGCAGCTCGCCGTAGCGCTCGTAGAAGCGGCGGAGCACTGCCATGCGGAATCGCTCGCGCGCGAGCCCGAGCGGTGCGCCGCCGCGGCCGCCGGCATTTGCAGCCATCGCAAGCGCTTCCTCGAGCATCTCCGTGACGTCTCGCTCCCGCACCCGCACGTAGACGCCGTCGACGAGGGTGACGAGCTCTTCCGGCGCGGGCACGACGGCGATCTCGACCGCCCGCGCGACGACCTCGCGCAGCCGCGGGTCGCCCTTCAGGCGCGCGACGTCCGGGTCCTCCTCGCGGCCGACCTCGATCCGGTCGACGAGCTCGGTGACCGCGCGCTGCTCGACCGCCTCCTCGCCGAGCGTCGGCAGGACGTGCGAGACGTAGTCCATGAAGGTCGGGTTAGGCCCGACCACGAGGACGCGGCGAAGCTTCTCGCGATGCGTGTAGAGAAGCCACGACGCGCGGTGCAGGCCGACTGCGGTCTTCCCCGTGCCGGGCCCGCCCTGCACGACGAGCGCGCCCTCGGGCTCGGCGGTGATGAGGCGGTACTGGTCGGACTGGATGGTCGCGACGATGTCGCGCATGCGCACGTCGCGGCGGCGCTCGAGCTCCTCGAGCAGGAAGTCCGAGACGCTCGCGCCCTCGACCGCGCTCCCGTCGAGCGACTCGTCGGAGATGTCGGTGAGCCGCCGTCCCTCGGCGCGGAAGCGGCGCCGCTGCTGGACGCCGTGGGGCGTCTCGGGCGTCGCCGTGTAGAACGGCCGCGCCGCCGGCGCCTGCCAGTTGACGACGAGCGATTCGTGCTCGTCGTCGTGCACCCAGCGGCGGCCGACGTACAGGGGCCGCGGCGTCGTGTCCAGCGTGAGGCGTCCGAAGACGAGGCCGCGCTCGGCGTCCTCGAAGGTGCGCATGCGGCGCTTCGCCCACGCCTCCATGTTCAGCGCGGCCCACTCGGTGGCCATCGCCTCCTGCGTTCGCGCGACCGCCGAGCGCATCCGGTCGAGCTGGTCGTAGGCGTGGTCGACGTAGGCCTGCTCGGCTGCGAGCTCTGGGTGCGCCATAGAGTCACCCTAATGAAGTTGGGGCTCAATCTCGGCTACGCGCCCCCGGGCACGAATCCGACCGATCTCTTCCCGCTCGTGCGGGAGGCGGAGCGGCTCGGCTTCGACTCGGTCTGGGTCGCGGAGGCCTGGGGCACCGACGCCGTAAGCGTGCTCGGCTGGCTCGCGGCGAAGACCGAGCGGATCAAGCTCGGCTCCGCGATCATGCAGATCCCGGGCCGCTCGCCCGCGAACACGGCGATGACCGCCGCCACGCTCGACCTCCTCTCCGGCGGCCGTCTCCTGCTCGGGCTCGGCACGTCGGGGCCGCAGGTCGTCGAGGGCTGGCACGGGCAGCCGTGGGGAAAGCCGCTCGGGAAGACGCGCGAGTACGTCGAGATCGTGCGCGCGGCGCTGCGGCGGCAGGTCGTCGAGCACGACGGAGCGCACTACAGGGTTCCGTACCACGGCCCCGGCGCGACCGGCCTGGGCAAGCCGCTCAAGCTGATGCTGCGGCCGCTGCGCGCCGAGATTCCGATCTATCTCGCCGCACTCGGGCCGAAGAACGTCGCGCTCGCGGTCGAGATCGCAGACGGCTGGCTCCCGATCTTCGTCGACCCCGAGCGCTTCGACGACGCGTTCGGGCCGAGCCTCGCCGCCGCACCGCCGGGCTTCGAGATCGCGGCGACCGTGAGCGTCCTCGTCGGCGACGACGTCGAGGCGCTGCGCGACGCGCTCCGGCCGCATGTCGCGCTCTACGTCGGCGGCATGGGGGCGAAGGGGCGGAACTTCTACAACGCGCTCGTCCGCCGCTACGGCTGGGAGGACGACGCGGAGCGGATCCAGGAGCTCTACCTCGACGGCAAGCACCGCGAGGCGATCGCCGCGGTGCCCGACGCGCTCGTCGACGCTGTCACGCTCGTCGGTCCGAAGGAGCGGATCGCCGAGCGGCTCGACGCCTGGCGCGAGACGCCGGTCACGTCACTCGTCCTCGGCACACCGCAGCACGAGGCCCTGCAGACGCTCGCCGAGCTCGTCCTCTAGTCTCGGGCGATGGCTCCGCCCGTCATCGTCCTCGGCGTCGGCCGCTCGGGCACGACGCTGCTGCGCGTCATGCTCGACCGCAACAGCGAGCTCGCAATCCCGTACGAGACCTTCTTCGTGCCGCAGCTCGCGCACCGGCACGGACGGAAGCCGAACCTCGACGCGTTCGTCGACGACCTCGGAAGGCTGCGGACGCTGTACGACTGGGGCATCACGCCCCGGGACGTCCGGCCGCGGCTGCGCGAGGGGATGACGACGAACCAGGCGATCGCCGCGATCTTCGAGACGTACGCGGAGCGCCAGGGAAAGTCGCGCTGGGGCGACAAGACGCCGCTCTACATGCAGCAGCTTCCGCTGCTCGAGCGCCTCTTCCCGGACGCGATCTGGATCCACCTCGTGCGCGACGGACGCGACGCCGCCCTCTCGTTCCTCGAGCTGCCCGAGGGCTTCGCGGGCAAGACGTGGGCCCGGCCGCACACGGTCGCGCAGTTCGCCGCGCGCTGGCGCACCGAGATCAAGGCGGCGCGACGGCTCGGTCGCCACGCGCGCGGCCGCTATCTCGAGCTTCGCTACGAGGATCTCGTCGCCGAGCCGGAACGCGAGCTCCAGCTCGTCTGCACGCACGCCGGGCTGACGTGGGAGCCGGGGATGCTCGACCACACGCGGGTCAGCGACGCCGCGAACATGCCCGAGCACCGGAACCTCGCGCAGCCGCCGACTCCGGGGCTTCGCGACTGGCGGACCCAGATGAGCCGCGAGGACGCGCTCGCGTTCGAGCAGGTCGCGGGAGACGTCCTCCACAGCGCGGGGTACGAGCTGCTCGCACCGGGCGCCGGCTATCCGACCGCGGGCGGCCGCGTGGAGCTGGCACGGTTCGCGGCGCTCAGCCGGAGCTGGAACCTGACCGCGGCGACGTACCAGCGCTCGCCGCTCTGGAAGCGGACCCATCCGCCGATGACCGGCGGCGTAGCCGACGATGGCTGACCGATCCTCGCGCGGGCCGGTAGTCGTGCTCCTCGTATGACATTGAGTTCACAGACCCCCTGAGGTCTTACTCGTACCAGACCGCTAACTCGCCACCAGGCATGCAGACGACCCCCTGGTCTCCGGGTCCCTCGACGCGCCATGCCTCGTATTGATCGAGGGCCGGGACCGCGAGGGTGCTGCCGTTGTCGAAGACGGTTCGAAGCGTGCTGCCGTCTGCGGAGACCTCGGTGATGACGTGGGACTGCAGCGCGAGCAGAGCAGGGATCATTCCTAGGTCGCCGCGCTCGATGCGGTGTTCTGTTCCGCCGGGATCGGTGACAAAACACGGTGCCTCGATGACGATCTCGGCGTCGTTTTCGTCCAGCCATTTCGGGTCGCTACTCATCAGCCGAAGGTCGTGCCGACGCGAACCTGATGCACGGTGAGCCCGGAGAGGAATCCGACCGAAGACACGCGGGCACTCTAGGGGGATGGCGCTGGGCTGGGCCAGTGGTTTCGGAATGGCCCTGAGCAGCAGGCGCGACTATGTATCGGGGTCGATCAGCTCCCACTCGTCTGGGCGGGTGATCCCGCTGTTGTACGGCGCGCCGGGTTTGACCCACATCAGCTCTTGCCAGCCTCCGTCTGGGTCATAGAAGGTGAAGCTCCACATCGACCCCATGTCGGTGATGAGGCCGGCTTCGGTCGAATGTGCTCCTTCGGCGATCAGGCGGCGGCGGATCTCGAGAAACGCTTCCTCGCTGGCCGCGTTGAGTGCGAAGTGGTCGAGGCGCCCGCGCGCGAAGATCGGCTGCCGCGTCGGCGGCTCGACCCCGTCGACTTGGAAGGGGTGCAGGACGGTGTGGGGTCCGACCTCGATGAAGGCGTGACGGCGCCGAGGCGGATCCTCTTCGGTGCGGTCGAAGGTCACGCGCGCGTCGAAGATTCGTTCGTAGAAGGCGATCAACCTGTCCATGTCGCCGGTCAGAAACGTCATGTGATGTAGGTCGTTGAGCAAGGGCATGGCGCGGCAGCCTACGCTCCTCGCAGCTCAGAAGTGACGCCAGGCGAGAGCGTCGTGGTGGCGACCATTCGCGATCACGGAAGCGGAGGGACCGAGACAGTTCCGGCTCGGTATCTGATCGGCGCTGACGGCGCCCACAGCAGCGTCCGCAGGGCGATCGGGGTGCAGATGGAAGGCCCTGACGCGCTTGCCGAGTACCAGATGGTGCAGTTCAACGCCCCGCTTTCGGAGGCGCAAGGACAACACCGCTATGGCCTCAACATCATCACGCACCCCGACGCACCAGGCGTTCTCGTGGCACGCGGGCGCGGTGACCGTTGGGGTTACGCCCGAGAGTGGCGATCCGGACAAGAACGGCTCGACGAGTGCTCCGAGCAGCGGCTGCTCGAACTGATCACCACTGCCACCGGTGTCCCCGATCTCAAGCCATCGATCGAGCGCGTCAGTACCTTCCGATTCGCAGCCCAGTTGGCGGAACGATTTCGAGACGGCCGCTGCTTCCTGGTTGGAGACGCGGCTCACCGGATGACTCCCCGCGGTGGTACGGGGATGAACACCGCGATCCAAGATGGCTACGACATCGCCTGGAAGCTCGCCTGGGTCCTGCGAGGGTGGTGCGATCAGGAATTGCTCGACAGCTACGAGTCCGAAAGACGCCCAGTCGCAGCACACAACGTCGCCCGCTCCAAAGACCCCAATGGCGCCCAAAACGGAGCCGCCGACGCACTCGCCTGGGATCTCAACGGACGCCTTCCCCACCACTGGCTCGAACACACCGGAATGACAATCTTGACCCTCGACCTGCTCAGCGACGGACTCACACTGCTTAGCTCGACAGAAGTAACTGCGGACACCTCGCGCGCGGCCATCGCGACGACCGCACCGACAGTCACGCACATTGTCGGCGACACCCTCGTCCGCCACCTCGGACTTCAGCCCAGCGAGACCCTCCTCCTGCGACCCGACGGCCGAACCTGGGCGAGCACGAACCCAGCATGAACCGCGCCGAGGGACACTCGCCTCGGCGAGTGTCCCGGAATGACCTCTGACGTTTACGCGACGAGAACCTGCAAGGCGTACGACTCGTCTATGCAGTCGTTTAATCGCACGACCGCGTCACTGGTGTCGAAGGTGAAGACCCGGTAGAGGGTCACCGAGTCCGACCACTCGGGCGAGAGCACCGTGACCTCCACGGCCACCCGGTCGCTTCCCTCAATCACCTTCCCAACCCGGAACCTGCGGCCGTTCTCGTGGACTCGCTTGAGCCGATTGAGTATCGCCGCGCGATTCACGCAAGTCGGAGTGTCCGCCACATTTTCGCCTTGCGGGATCGCGACCCACTGAGCGTCCGGGTCGAGCAGCTCTCTGAAGGGCTCAAGCTCGCCCTTGTCCAGCGCAGCGAATGCCTCCAGCACGAGTTGCTTGCGCTCCGGCATGCCGTCGCAATGATCACTGACGACAGAACCACACGCAAGCCTGCATCAGGAGCCGGGAGTCTCGCCTGCACGAGCGTCCCTACGCCTGAGCTCACCGACACTTGATCGCGACCAACGTGCGCTCCTGCTGCTGAAAAGCTCTAGCGGAGCCGGCTGACCTCGATACGCGACCAGAACCGCGAACGGCGGCTGGGTGGCGTGTGTGTTGTTGTTGTTGTTACGCCACGACGCGGTACACCTGGAAGACCTCGGCGTACTCGCGGTTCACGTTCACGCCGTGCGTGCGCGCGAGGTTGCGGACGTACTCGGCGTTCGCGTAGCGGCGGTGCTGCTGCGAGGCGTAGTGCTCGAGCGCGGCGATCTTCCGCTCGATGTGGCGCTGCTCGAGCGCGGAGTACCACTGGTACTCGAAGTCGAAGTTGTTCCACGGAATCTCGTAGCCGAGGATCGTCGTGCGCTTGAAGGCGCGAAGCCCCTCCTCGGCAACCGTGCGGTGGTCCTGGTGGATGTCGTGCAGGCTCGGCTGGAACACGACCTCCGGCTGCCACTCCTCCCACAGCGCGACGAGCAGCTCGAGGATGTCCTGGCGCCGCTCGGGAAACGTGCGGACGTCGAAGTCGTGCACCGTCAGCGACTCGGCGGGGATCCCGAGCTCGGCCGTCGCCTCGGCCACCTCGCGCGCGAGCGTGTTGGGCGGGAAGCCGGGCGGCAGCGAGCGGGTCGCGATCGAGAACGCGATGTAGCGGACCTCGCAACCGGCTTCGACCAGGCGCGCCATCGTCCCGCCGCAGCCGAACTCGCCGTCGTCGGTGTGCGGCGCAAGGACGAGCGCCTTCTTCCACTGCTCCATCACTGGTCCATCACCGCGCGATCATCTCAGGCACGGATTCCTCCACGGTCTCGACCGGCTTCGGCGCGCGGGCGCGCACCCGGATCGGTGACACGAGCCCGATCAGACCGATGATCCCCCACGTCGTCGGATCCTCGAAGAAATCGGCGTAGGCGAGCGAGTGGACGAAGACGGCCACGAGCGCCAGCCCGGCCGCGAGCGCCAGCGTGCCGTAGAAGCGGTGATCGATCCGGCGGTAGGCCGCGAGGAGCAAGGCGCCGAGCAGCCAGAAGTAGAGGAGGAGCCCGGGCGTGCCCTCCTCCGCAGCGATCGTGACGGGCGTGTTGTGCGACGCGCTCTGCTTCGGCGTGCGGTGCGTCCGCTTCGAGTACGCGCGCTCGAACCCGCCGAGCCCCACGCCGCTCACCGGATGCGCCTTCGCAATCTTGAGCCCGGTCGCGATGAGGCTCGCCCGTCCGCTCGTCAGGTGGTTGAGCTTCCCGATCGAGTCGTGACGAAGAGCGTGCATCAGCTTCGGCTGGGTCGCGACGGCGACGGCGAGCACGACGATCGCGGCCACGAGCGCGAAGAGCGACTTCCACCGCCACACGATCGCGGACAGCAGGAACACCGCCACGAGCAGCGCGGAGAAGCTCGACTGGGAGAAGGAGACGAGCAGGCCGACCCACGCGACCGCGGCGAAGCACAACGCGGCGATCCCCTCCCTCACCGACTGGCGCCCGCGGACGATGAGTACCGCCGTGGGGACGATCGCGATCACGAGAAAACGCCCGTAGATCGACGGATCGAAGAACAGGGAGTTGACCCTGAAGAGGGCCTCGTAGGTGTTGCCGACCTGCACCTTCGTGTTCTCGAAGATGGTGCGCGTCTCGTACTGGTAGAAGGCGACCACCGCGAAGACGAGCGCCATGACGACCAGCTCGAAGTAGAGGAGCCGGACACGAGATTTCTGCCAGGGCAGGCGCGCGATCGAGATCGCGAGAATCGGCAGCGGGACGTAGAACGCGAGCAGGTCGATGGCGGCGGCGTGCACGTCGACGCTCCAGCCGACCGAGAAGCCGGTCCAGAGGAGGAAGAGCGCGAGCGGCCAGGATGCGATGCCGAGCTCGCGCGTCCGCTCGTCTCCGTTAGCGAGCTCCCAGAGCATGAGAAACGCGGCACCGAGCGCGATGCCGTAGAGCGGCACGAGCAGGTTGTGGCCGGCGAAATGGATGCGCAGCGGGACGAACGCGAGCGTGCTGTAGGCCACGAGCCACGGCTCGCGGCGGAAGAGGTATGCGAGGCCCGGTCCGAGCACGATCGCGCCGACGATCGCGGCCACGAGCTCCGGGACGCTCGCGGGCGAGAACGACGCGACGAGGAGGACCGCGCCGACTCCCGCGTAGCAGAGCCCCGCGATCCGGTTCCGGCGGGTGCGCGCGAGCAGCAACACCGCCAGGCCGATGCAGGCGATTGGCCCTGCGATCTCGGCCAGCCCGATCACTTCGCCCGCACCCGGACGGTGACCGTCGCGGTGTCCCCCTGAGCCGCGACGACGAGGTGATACACGCCGGGAGTCGTCGGCGCTCGGAGGTGAAGCAGCTTGACGCCGTGAGAGCCGTGCCGGCCGACGAGCCGCCAGGTGTAGCGCTGCGCCGTCGCCGTCCGGACGGCCACCGTGAACTGTTTGCCCGCCCGCACCACGAGTCGCTGCGGCGCGACCCCGATGTCGTGGATGACGACCCTGAATCGCTTGCGCTCCGCGGCAGGAGTCTCGTTCCCGGCGACGTCTCGCGCGCCGACCGAGATTGTGTACGCGCCCGCGGGAAGGGCGCCTGTCCACTTGACCCTGTCCTGCTGCCGGGTCGCGCGCCCGACGACCACCCGGCGACCGCCGACGTAGACCACGGCATGCGCGGGCTCGCTGAACGAGTACCGGATCACGATCGAGCGTCCCGGGCGGGCGAAGAAGATCGGCTTCTCCGCGCTCGCCGAAATGACCTTCGGCGCCTTGGTGTCGAGGACGATCTTGTTCGGCAGCCGGTACGTGTGGCGCGCGTTGGCGAGAGCGACCCACGGGTTGTAGACGCCGTCCGGCGCGATACCTCCGCCCGCCGTGCGGCCGTACCAGGTGAACACGCGGGCCAGCTTGGGCTGGACGACCTCGTTGGAGGCGATCGTCGCGACTTTGACGCCCCTCGAGTTCACGATCGTCACGGTGACGCGATCCCGATGGCGCAGCCGGATCTGGACTGTCGCCTTCCCGGTGGCGCAGTGACAGGCGGGCGACAGCACCTTCGAGACCTTCGCCCCGGCAAGCGGAAGCTTGGTCAGCTTGAGGTGCTCGGTGATCACGAACGCGGCAGCGGTCGCCACCAGCAGGCCCAAAAGAGTGACCGTCGTGAGAACCCGCTGCAAAGCCCGCTGATTCTACGGGGCCAGGGTTAAGGAAGAGGTTAGGCCCGTTCGGGCGTGGTCCGCGGATGGCCCAGCATCACGTTCGCGGTGTAGATCGTCAGGACGATCGCGAGGAAGACGAGCCCCCCGCCGAAGAGCCAGTTCGCGTACGTCCAGTTCGCGAGGAGAAGCTTGAGCCCGCTGATGACGAGGATCCCGCCGAGCCCGCCGCGGATCGTCAGATCCGGCACCTTCAGCGTGTAGCGGGCCGAGATGAGGATCCCCGGCACCGAGCCGAGGAGGAGCCAGGCGGCCGCGTGCAGGTCGACGTCGCCGATGATCAGGTGGCCGACGCCGGCGACCCAGAGAAGCGCGGCGGCGTGGAAGATGTCCGTGCCGACGATCCGCGGCATCGTCAGTGGGTAGACGAGCACCATCACGAGCCCGAAGTACGTGCCGCTTCCGACCGAGGTGAGCCCGACGATGAAGCCGAACACGGCCCCGGTCGCGAGCGCGATCAGCTTATCGCGGCGGCTCATGATGAACGGCGCCTCGCTCGGCTGCACTCCTCGCTTCACGAGCGACTTCGCGAGAAAGCCGCTGCCGCCGCCGATGAGCGCGACGCCGATCGCGTACCCGAGAATCGTCTGCGCGTTCGCGATCGAGTTCCGCAGCACGTAGGAGACGACGACTCCCGCAATCGCCATCGGCCCGGAGCCGGCGAACAGCCACATCGTCATGTGCCCGTGCACGGTGCCGAGCCGGCGATGCCGCATCGCCCCGAACGTCTTGAAGATGGCCCCGTGGAAGATGTCCGTTCCGACGGCGTACGTCGGCTTGAAGCCGAAGACGATGATCAGGATCGGCGTCATCAGCGACCCGCCGCCGACGCCGGTGAGGCCGACGATCAGGCCGAGGCCCAGACCCGTCAGCGTGAACTGCCAGGTCATGGCGAGACGCTGAGCACCATGCCGGCGCCGACCGTCTCGTTCGTCGCCTCGTCGATGAGCACGAATGCGCCGGTCGTGCGGTTCTCCTCGTATGCATCGACGCAGAGAGGCTCGGAGAGCCGGAGCCGGACGACGCCGATGTCGTTCAGCCCGAGCGACTCGGGAGCAGGAACGTCCTCGAGAGTGTGGACGTCGGTCCGCGAGACGAGCTCGTCGGCCACGGCGCGCACCGAACGCGAGGTCTGCTTCACCGCGAGCCGCGCGCGCGGCTCGAGCGGCCGGTCGCTCATCCAGCAGACGCGCGCCTCGAGCTCGCGGGCCACGATGGCTGGGTCGGCGGGATCGGCGAGCATGTCGCCGCGCGACACGTCGACGTCGTCGGTCAGCCGGATCGTCACCGACATCGGCGGAACCGCGGCTTCGAGCGGCCCGTCGGTCGTCTCCACCACCTCCACCTGCGTCCTGAGGCCCGCGGGCAGGACGACGACCTCGTCACCTGCGCTCCACACGCCGCCCGCGACCTGGCCCGCGTATCCGCGGTAGTCGTGGTGCTCGCCCGACTGCGGCCGGATGACCCACTGCACGGGGAAGCGGCGGCTGTCGAGATCACGGTCGGAGGCGATCTCCACCGTCTCGAGGAACTCGAGCAGCGGCGGGCCGTCGTACCACGGCATGTTCTCGGAGCGATCGACGACGTTGTCGCCCCGCAGCGCAGAGATCGGGATCACGACCGAATCCGGCAGGCCGAGCGCATCGAGGTCAGCCGCGATCTCGTCGAACCGCTCCTGCGACCAGTCGACGAGATCCATCTTGTTGATCGCGACGACCGCGTGCGGGACGCGGAGGATCGAGAGGATGTACGCGTGGCGTCGAGTCTGCTCCACGACGCCCTGGCGCGCGTCGACGAGCACGATCCCGAGCTCGGCGGTCGAGGCACCGGTGACCATGTTGCGCGTGTACTGCACGTGGCCGGGTGCGTCGGCGAGCTGGAAGCGGCGCCTCGGCGTGACGAACGAGCGGTAGGCGACGTCGATCGTGATGCCCTGCTCGCGCTCGGCGCGCAGGCCGTCGGTGAGGAGCGCCAGGTCGACGTACTCGTTGCCGCGGCGCCGCGAGACGTCCTCGATGTGCTCGAGCTGGTCGATGAAGATCTGCTTCGTGTCGTAGAGCAAACGGCCGATCAGCGTCGACTTGCCGTCGTCGACGGAGCCGCACGTGACGAGGCGCAGCAGCTCGGTCGACCGTGCAGCCTCAGACGTGACCATCGCGTTTCTCCGATCTCCGACCTGGCGATTCGCCGGTGAACGACCCGTCGCGCGCGAAGGCGAGACCGCGCTCTCGCCGGAGCGCAAGTGCGGCGGGTCCACGCGCAAACCAGAAGGAGGGGGCCCGTGGGGGAACCATGCGTTCCTCCACGTTCTTAGAAGTAGCCAACGCGCTTCCTGTCCTCCATCGCGGCTTCGCTGAAGCGGTCGTCGGCGCGGGTCTCGCCGCGCTCGGTGACGCGCGTCGCGGCGATCTCCTCCACGACCTCGTCGATCGTCGACGCGCGCGACTCGACCCCGCCGGTGCACGTCATGTCGCCGACCGTGCGGAAGCGAACCGACGTGACGAACGGATCCTCGCCCTTCATCCGCTCGACGTACGGCGAGACCGCGTACAGCATCCCGTCGCGACGAAAGACCTCGCGCTCGTGCGAGAAGTAGATGCCCGGCAGCTCGAGCTGCTCGCGCGCGACGTACTGCCACACGTCGAGCTCGGTCCAGTTCGAGATCGGGAAGACGCGGACGTGCTCGCCCTTGCGAACGCGCGCGTTGTAGAGGTTCCAGAGCTCGGGCCGCTGCGCGCGCGGGTTCCACTGGCCGAAGTCGTCACGGAAGGAGAAGATCCGCTCCTTCGCGCGGCTCCGCTCCTCGTCCCGGCGTGCGCCGCCGATCGCCGCGTCGAAGGAATGCTCCTCGATCGCGTCGAGCAGCGTCGTCGTCTGCAGGCGGTTGCGTGACGCCCGCGGCCCCGTCTCCTCGACGACGCGGCCCTTGTCGATCGACTCCTGCACCGACGCGACGACGAGCCGCTCACCGAGCTCGGCGACGCGCCGGTCGCGGTACTCGATCGCCTCCGCGAAGTTGTGACCGGTGTCGACGTGCATGATCGGGAACGGGAACTTGCCGGGCCGAAACGCCTTCTCGGCGAGCCGCAACAGGACGATCGAGTCCTTTCCGCCGGAAAAGAGCAGCACCGGCCGCTCGAGCTCGGCCGCGACCTCGCGAAAGACGTGGATCGCCTCGGACTCGAGCTCGTCGAGGTGCGTCAGCGTCGGGATCGCCGGAGTCGTGCTCACGAATCCGACTCCACGCGCGGCGGCAACAGGTCGAGCTCCTCGAGCCGCTCGAGCACCGCCGCGGCCGACTCGCTCGGAGTGCGACCGGAGGTGTCGAGCCTCAGCTCGGGCTCGAGCGGGGCCTCGTACGGCGCGGAGACACCCGTGAACTCCTCGAGCTCGCCGGCGAAGGCAGCCGCGTACAGCCCTTTCGGATCTCGACGCGCGCACTCCTCGAGCGGCGTCGCGACATGGATCTCGACGAACGGCGAGTGCTGCTCGACGAGCGAGCGCGCGTGGCGCCGCATCTCCTCGTACGGCGAGATCGCCGAGACGACCACCACGGCCCCGGCGCGCGCGACGCGCGACGCGACCCAACCGATACGGGCGATGTTCGTGTCGCGGTCCTCCTTCGAGAAGCCGAGGCCCTTCGAGAGGTGTGTGCGGACGATGTCGCCGTCGAGATGGTCGACGACGAAGCCGCGACGCTCGAGCTCCGGCTCGACGATGTTCGCGATCGTCGTCTTCCCGGCGCCCGACAGCCCCGTGAACCAGAGGACGAAGCCGCTCACTTGTCCACTCCGGCGCCGTCCATGCCGGCGCCTCCGCTCGTTGCCGGCTCCGTCGAGCCTACGCCGGTGTGCAGCCCGCATTCGGTTCGCTCGGTTCCGGCCCAGCGCCCCTCGCGGCCCTTCCCCGGCACCGTCGAGTGCGCGTCGCCGATCGAGTCGTAGCCCCGGTCGTGCAGCTTGTTGTACGGCAGCTCGCGCTCGCGGATGTACGCCCAGCAGTCGTCGTCCGTCCAGTCGGCGATCGGATTCGCCTTCCAGAGCTCGTGCTGCTCGTCCCACCCGAGCTTTCGCGCGCCGGCGCGCGTCGGCGACTGGTCGCGGCGGATGCCGGTGATCCAGCCGTCGAGGTCGAGCAGCGCGCGGCTGAGCGGCTCGGTCTTTGCGATCGCGAGATAGAGATCGGGGTTCGTGTTCCAGAGCTCGTCCTCGACCGCCGCGCCCTCGAAGGACTCGATCGTGATCCCGTAGCGGCGCTCGACCTCCCGCCAGAGCTCGTACGTCTCCGGGAAGAGGTGATGCGTGTCGATGGCAAAGACGCGCGGGTCCGGCTCGAGCTCGAAGAGCATGTCGAGCAGGACGGACTCCTCCTTCTGGAAAGAGCACGCGAGCGCGACGCGACCGGGAAACTCGCTCAGCACGTGCTCGACGACCCGCTGCGCGGGCCAGGACTCGACGTCAGCGGGCAGGCTGTGCTGTTGCTCCGGCGCCGGCGAAGCGGACACCTTTGCTGACGCCGCTCCGTCGAGCCTACGCGACTGGCTCGCCGCCAAGGAGCACCTCCTTCAGGGTGTCGCCGCGCAGGCCGAGCCGCAGCGTCTCGAGTGGGATGACCTCGTCGGGCGGGATGTTGCCGAGGTTGACGTTCGTGCCGAAGTGCTTCACGAACCACGACTGACTCTCCTTGGTCGGCGCCTCCCAGATCAGGCTCTCGAACGGAATGGAGTGCTCGATCTCGTCGACGAGACCCGTGCGGAGCTCGCCGCTCGGCCGGTAGATGCCGGCGGTGCCGCCCTCGCGGCCCTCGGCGATCACGCGCCAGGCGCCCGCGTCGAGCTCCTCGCGCATCCACTGCGCCCACAGGTACGGCGCGATGTTCACCTCGGCGTCCTTCGAGCCCACCTCGGAGAGGACGATGAAGTCGCGCGTGAAGTCGGCGATCAGTTCGAGCTTGCGCTCGCGCGGGATCTCGATCGTTCCGTCGGAGATCTCGACGTGCGAGAAGCGGTAATGCTCGAGCCAGGACTTGAACTCGTCCATCCGGTCGCGCGCGTACACCGCCTCGAAGAAGGTGCCGCCGCAGACGACAGGCGTGTCGAAGTGCCGGTAGAGCGCGATCTTCTTCTCGAGGTTGTTCGTGACATAGCCCGTGCCCCAGCCGAGCTTGACGATGTCCACGTATGCCCCGGCGGTGTCGAAGAGCCCCTCGATCTCCCGCAGGTTCAGGCCCTTGTCGATGACGTGGGTCAGGCCCGTTTCGCGCGGCTTGCCCGGCCGCGCGGGTATCCCTAGAAATCCGTCCTCAAAGCCCGACATCGTGCTCCTTCACGAGAGTGGTCGCCAGCGTTTGCCGCCACTATATCTAATCGAAGGAATTGCATTCACTTATTTACAGGACATCTCGCAGGAGTCGCTCGATCTCGACCGGGGTCGCCGGCTTGGGATTCGCCCGGTTCCCGCTTCGTTGCGCAGCGTCCGCGGCGAGCGACGGCAGGTCCTTCACCGGCACGCCGAGCTCGCCGAGGCGGCTTCGCCCCGCAAGGCCGGCGAGCTCCTCGACGCGGCCGGCGGGATCGTCCGGTGCGCCGATCGCCTCGCCGAAGCGCCTCACGGCGTCCGGCGCATACGGGGCGTTGAAGCGGAGCGCCGGCGGCAGACAGATCCCGTTGAGCGTCCCGTGCGGCAGCCCGTAGCGGCCGCCGATCGCCTGCGCCATCGCGTGGGCGAGCGCGAGCATCGAGCCGGACAGCGCGGCTCCGCCGTGGCAGGCGCCGCGCAACAGCTCCGTCCGCGCCTCGAGATCGCGCGGAGCGGCGACGACGCGCGGCAGCCAATCGGCGATCAAGCGAGCCCCGGCCAGAGCCTGTCCGTCGGCGGCGGGATTGTGCCCCTGGACGTAGAGCGCCTCTGCGCAATGCGCAAGCGCGTTCATCGCCGTGCCGACGGTCGTCTCCGGCGGCAGGTCGAGTGTGAGCTCCGGCTCGTAGACGATCGCGACGGGATGCGCGCCACCACCGCCGCCCCGCATCCGCCGACCCGGATCCCGGACGCCGAAGAAGCTCGTCCATTCGGCGCCCGCGTAGGTCGTCGGCACCGACACGAGCGGGAGGCCGGACGCGGCCGAGATCGCCTTGCCGAGGTCGATCGCGCTCCCGCCGCCAACCGCGAGCACGCCGTCCGCGCGCTGCGCAGCCGCAACTGCCTCCGCGATCCGATCGGACGGCGCCTCCTCCCAGCGTGCGGCCGGCTCGACCGGCAGCGCGAGCGAGTCCCAACGCGGACTTGCAACGAGCAGCGGCGACGAGGCGCCCGCCTCCGCGCAAGCCTCAGGAAGCAACCGGAGCCCCCATTCGACGATCACGACAGCCGTTCGCGCGCGAACGAGACGAACTCCTGTGCGACCCGCGTCTCCGCCCGCCCGCTCGCGCGAACGAGCTGGACGTCCCTTGCCGGCTCGAGCCCCTGGACGCGTGCGACCGCGAGCGCTCCGGCGTCGAGGTCTCCTTCGATCGCGATCCGGGAGATGAACGTCGCGCCGACCCCCGCGAGCACGGCCGCGCGGGCCGACTCCTGCAGCCCCAGCTCGAGCTTCACGTTGAGGTCGCGGAGGCGCAGGCCGAGCTCGCGCAGCTCGTCGTCGATCATCTGCCGGATACCCGCGCCTTCCTGCATGAGCACCAGCGGCTCCGCCTTCAGCTCCTCGATGCTCATGCTCTTCCCCGCTCGCCCGTGCTCGGCCGGAACTGCGAGGACGACCTCGTCCCGGTAGAGCGGCTCGAACGAGACGCCGCGCTGACGGCTCGCAACGCCGACGACGCCGAGCTCGAGCTCACGCCGCGCGACCTGGTCGACCACCGTGTGCGTGTCCGACACGGTCAGCGCGACGTGAATCTGCGGATGGAGCTGCTGGAACTCGCCGAGGAGGACGGGGAGCACGCTGCCGCCGGGGCCGGTGGACGCGCCGATCTCGAGCCGTCCGCTCAGCTCGCCCTCCGCCTCCTGGCCGAGCTCGGCGAGCACCTGCTGCTCGAGGGCGAGCAGCCGCTGCGCACCGCGGTAGAGCCGGAGACCGGCCTCGGTCGGCTCGACCCGGCGGCCGGAACGGTCGAGAAGCTGCTGGCCGAGCCGCTGCTCGAGCGAGCGGATCTGCAGGCTGACCGCGGGCTGGGTCACGCCGAGCTGGTCGGCAGCCTGCGAGAAACTGCTCCGCTCGACGACGGCACAAAAGGCTGCCAACTGGCGCGTATCCATATAAGGACATCTTATAGCTGTCGGGGCACGTGAAGACCCACGGCGGCTTTACGATCGACGCGTGACCGATACGACGCGGATCGAGGACACGCTGGTCCGCGGCTACCGCCAGCTCGCGCTCGAGACGCCGGAGCGGCCGCGAGACCACGTTCTGCGCGTGCTGGACGTCCTCCTGTCGTCGCTGTTCCTCCTCCTCTCGCTGCCGATCTCGCTTCCCATCGCCCTGCTGGTGCTCGTGACGAGCGGCACGCCGGTCCTCTACCGCGGCGAGCGCGTCGGCCGGGGCGCGCACGTCTTCACGATGTACAAGTTCCGGACGCTGCGACGCGGCGCGGAGACCCGGCTCGGGCCGTACCTCGGCGAGGAGCTCGTCGTCCGCACGCAGTCCGAGTTCACGCGAGCCGGGCGGTGGCTCAAGGCGACGCAGCTCGACGAGATCCCGCAGTTCGTCAACGTGCTTCGCGGGGACATGAGCCTGGTCGGGCCACGGCCGATCCGGCCCGTCTTCTTCGAGGAGCTCGCGCACGAGCTTCCGTCGTACTGGCAGCGGCTCGTCGTGCGTCCGGGCCTGACCGGCTTCGCGCAGGTGCGTCGCGGCTACGAGACGCCGATGGGCGAGAAGCTCGCGCACGATCTCGAGTGGATCGCGGATCGCTCCGTACGGCTCTACCTGCTCACGGTCGTGGCGACCGGATGGCGCGTGCTGAAGCAGTCCGTCGGAGGACTGCTGCGACGCGGCGCCTAACCTAGAGCGATGTGCGGGATCTGCGGGATTGCGACGACGCGCGGCGTCCCGGAGATCGAGACGTTGCGTGCCATGAGCGACCTGCTGGCACACCGCGGTCCGGACAGCGCAGGCGAATACGTCGACGGCGGCGTCGCACTCGCGGCGCGGCGCCTCTCGATCCAGGATCTCGAGCACGGCGACCAGCCGATCGCGAACGAGGACGGCAGTTGCGTCGTCGTCCAGAACGGCGAGATCTACAACTACCCGGAGCTGCGCCGCGAGCTCGAGCGCGCCGGTCACACGCTGCGAACGCGCTGCGACACCGAGGCGATCGTCCATCTCTACGAAGTGCACGGCACCGGGTTCGCGGAGCGAATGCGCGGGATGTTCGCGGTCGCGATCTGGGACGCGCCACGGCGGCGGCTCGTGCTCGCGCGCGACCGCTACGGGATCAAGCCCCTGTACTACCGGCACGCCGGCGACGAGTTGCGCTTCGCCTCGGAGCTGCGCTCGCTGCCGCGCGGCGAGGTCGACCTCGACGCGCTGGAGGCGTTCCTCGCGTTCAACTCGATCCCGGCGCCGTACTCGATCTTTCGCGACATCCGGAAGCTCCCGGCCGGTCACGTGCTCGTCTGGGAGGACGGCGCGGTCACACTCGAGCGGTACGCACGGGCGGGATTCGCGGACGCCGCCGAGGTGCGCGACGGCGACGAGGCGGAGCTCGTCGAGGAACTGCGGGCGCGGCTGCGCGACTCGGTGCGCGCGCACCTGCTCTCGGACGTGCCGGTGGGGGTCCTGCTCTCGGGCGGAGTCGACTCGGCGGCGCTCGCCGCGCTCGCCGCGCAGGAGACGCCGGAGCCGGTGCACACCTTCACGATCGGGTTCGCCGAGCGGAGCTTCGACGAGCGCGACGACGCGCGGCTCGTCGCCGAGCGCTACGGCACCGAGCATCACGAGCTGCTCGTCCGCCCCGATCCGGAGCTGCTGCTTGGCGCGCTCGCGGACGCGTTCGACGAGCCGTTCGCCGACTCGTCGGCGCTGCCGACCTACCTCGTGTCGCAGCTCGCAGCCGAGCACGTGAAGGTCGCGCTCTCGGGCGAGGGCGGCGACGAGCTCTTCGGCGGCTACTACACGTATGTCGCGGATCTCGCAGCAGACCACCTGGCCCCCCTCGCCCGGCTGGCCCGCCCACTCGTCGAAGCGCTGCCCGCGTCCACTCGCAAGGCGAGCCTCGACTACAGGGCGAAGCGGTTCGTGCGGGCCGCCCACCTGCCGCCGCTCGAACGGCATCACGGCTGGAAGGAGATCTTCTCCGCCGACGTTCGCGCCGAGCTGACCGGGCGCCGCTCGGCGTTCGATCCCGTGGACGTGTATCGCGCGCGCTACGCCGAGACGGCGGCTGCTCCCGCACTCGCGCGTCTGCAGGACGTCGACTTCGGCGTCTACCTCGTCGACGACCTGCTCGTGAAGACCGACCGAGCCTCGATGGCGCACTCGCTGGAGGCGCGCGTCCCGTTCCTCGATCCGGCCGTCACGACACTCGCCTTCGCGTTGCCGACGCGCCTGAAGGTGCGCGGGCTCGCGAAGAAGGTGCTGCTGCGGAAGGCCGTCGAGCCGCTCGTGCCGACGGAGGTCGTGCACGGCCGCAAGCGCGGCTTCTCGATTCCGGCGGCGGCGTGGCTGCGCAGCGAGCTCGAGCCGTTCGCGCGAGAGACGCTCGCGCCCGCGAACCTGCGGCGCCAGGGCTTCTTCCAGCCGGAGCCGGTGACGCGCCTCATCGACGAGCACGCCGCGGGCCGGGAGGACTGGAGCCGCCAGCTCTGGGGGCTGCTCGCGTTCACGCTCTGGTACGAGCGGCACGTCGAGCAGGAGCCGCCGCGGATCTACTCGGCGCGCATGGAGGCGCTCGTCGCATGAACGTGTGGATCGACATCACCGCTCCCGCCCACGTTCTCGTCTTCGAGCCTCTGATCGGGATCATGCGAGAGCGCGGCGACGAGGTCGGGATCACGGCGCGCGACTACGCGCAGACGCTGCAGCTGCTCGAGCTGCACGGGCTCGACGCCGAGGTGGTCGGGCGGCACGGCGGTCGCTCCCGCGTACAGAAAGCGCGGCAGATGACGCATCGGCTCGGCGCACTTCGCACGTGGGCGCGCGGCCGCGACTTCGACGTCGCGCTCGCGCACGGCTCCTACGACCTGACGATCTCGGCGCGACGGCTCGGGATTCCGAGCTCGACGACGTTCGACTACGAGTTCGCCACGCTGCAGCACCAGCTCGGCTGCCGGGCGGCCACGCGTGTCCTCGTGCCGGACGCGATTCCGCCCGAGCGGCTCCAGCCGTACGGCGTGCGTCCGCCGAAGCTCGTCCAGTACCCGGGGCTGAAGGAGGAGTACTACCTCGCCGACTTCGAGCCCGACCGGTCGCTGCTCGACCGCTTCGGCGTCGACCCGGCGCGCGTCCTCGTCGTGCTGCGGCCGCCGCCCGACGTGTCGCTCTACCACCGCCATTCGAACCCGCTCTTCCCGCAGACGCTCGAGCACCTCGGCCGGGCCGAGGACGTGCACGCGTTCGTCCTGCCGCGCACCGAAGAGCAGCGGGAGTACGTCCGCGGGCTCGCGCTGCCGTCGGTGATCCTTCCCGAGGACGCCGTCGACGCGCAGAGCCTGATCGCGCTCGCGGATCTCGTCGTCTCGGCCGGTGGGACGATGAACCGCGAGGCGGCGGCACTCGGCGTGCCGGTCTACACCACCTACGGCGGACGGCTCGGCGGCGTGGACGAGGAGTTGATCCGCGAGGGACGGCTGAAGCCCCTCACCGACCCCCGCGCGCTCCAGCTGACGAAGCGCGATCCCGAGGCGTCGGCCCGGGTGCGCCGCGACCCGGCCGAGATGCTGCGCCTGCTGCTGTCCGCTCTAGACACCTGAGGCAGAGCCCACCCCGCGTCCGAAGTCAGGCGTCCTGGTCGCGCCGGCCGTGCGAAGGCAGCCCGCGCCGGCCGGAACGTCGTCCCAGGCGCCGCGCATACATGGCCAGCGTCCCGACGAGAACCCACTTCGGCCAGAAGCTCCCGTCAGCTCCCGAAAAGAGCCAGACCAGGATGCAAACCAGGTTGACGAGCGCGTACTGGAGCGCGAGGGAGCTCCAGCGACGATCGCGCACCCGAAGGCTTGCAGGCGGCTCACTCCGCGGGAGCTGCCGAAACGCGTGCTCGAGGTCGGCGCGAGTGCGCACGGTGTGAACTTCCGCCAGCCGACTCTCGAACTCGTCGAGCGTCAGGCGCCCACTGTCGTAGTGCTTGCGCATCTCCTCCGCTGCTGCCACCCGGTCGGAATCGGCCACCAGCATGTCGAGCATGTCGGCCATCGCCGAAGCCTAGAACGACGCGCCGCGCGAGACGGATGGATCGCCTCCAGCGGCACGGCTCGATCCTGTCAGGCGGTGAGCTCGGCCAGGCGCTCGAGGAGCTCGGGGCCGTAGCGCTCGAGCTTCGCAGGCCCGATGCCGGGCACCGCCGCCAGCTCGGCGAGAGTCCGTGGCGTGCGCGACGCGAGCTCCGCGAGCGTCCGGTCGTTGAAGACGACGTAGGCCGGCACCTCATCCGCGCGCGCTCTCGCAAGCCGCCACTCCCTCAGCGCCCGCACCGCCGGCGTCTGCTCGAGCACCGCTCGCTCCCGTTTCGGGAGCGGGGCCGCCGCCGCGCGCACACCGAGCTCGTCGAGGAACCGGCTCGGCTTCCCCTCCCAGGTCACGAGGAGATGCCGCTTCGCGCGCGTGAGCCCGACGTAGAACAGGCGCCGCTCCTCGTCGACGTCGCCGCGCCGGACCGGCAGCTCGCCCTCCTCCACGTGCGGCAGGAGCACGGCATCCCACTCCAGGCCCTTCGAACGATGGAGCGTCAGCAGATGGACTCCGCGACCCGCGCTCTCGCCGAAGCGCTCGTTGAGCAGGTCGATGAAGCTCTGGGCCTCGCCGGCGAACCCGTCTGCGAGCCGGACGAGCCGCGCGAGATCGGCCTGCCGCGTCTGCTCGCGCTCGCCGAGCTTCTCCGGGATCTCCGTGAGCAGCCCCTGGCCGACGGCGAGCTCTCGCACGACCTCGGACGCGGGCCCTCGGCGCCCGCGAAGCGCCTTCAGGAGCTGACGGGCCGCGTCGCGGGCGAGCAGCGACGCGCCCTGAAACGGGATCGCGGCGTCGTGGAACGCCTCCTCGTACTCGCTCGTGCGCGCGTTCGTCCGCACGAGCACTGCCATCTCCTCGAGCGGGACTCCGGCGGCGTGGAGCCGCCGCACGTGCGCCACGAGATCGAGACCGTGACCGACGACCGGCTCGGGACCGTCGGGCAGGGTGGGCGCGAGCGTCTTCTTCGAGCCGCCGAGCCGCGGGACGAGCTCGTTCGCGAGCTCGAGCACCTGCACCGTCGACCGGTAGTTCCGCTCGAGCCGCACGACGTTGGCCTGTGGAAAGCGCTGCGGCAGCGCCAGCAGCCACTCCGCGCTCGCGCCCGTGAAGCCGTAGATCGCCTGGTAGTCGTCACCGACGGCGCACAGCTCGTCGCGGTCGCCGAGCCAGAGATCGAGCAGCGACTGCTGGAGAAGGTTGACGTCCTGGTACTCGTCCACCGTGAACGCGCGCCAGCGCTCGCCCACCGCGGTGCGCACCTCGTCGCTCCCTTCCAGCAGGCGCACCGCCCGCTCGAGCACGTCTTCGAAGTCGAGCAAGCCCTCCGCCGACTTCCGCCGCTCGTATTCGCGGAAGACCCGCCGAGCGAGGTCCGGCGGAATCGGCGGCTCGTGGTCGCCGAGGCCTTCGTCGTACGTGTCGGGTGTGAGGCGGCGGTTCTTCGCCCACTCGACCTCCGTCGCGAGATCGCCGGCGGGCCGGAACCGGAACGGGCCCGGAAGCGTGTTGCCGATCCGGCGCAAGAGCAGCGCCTTCGTGGCGAGGATCCGCCCCGGATCGCCCTCGAAGTGGCGCAGCAGCGCCAGCGCCGCCGAGTGGAAGGTCGAGGCTCGCACGCCCTCGACGCCGAGCGCGCGCAGCCGTCCGCGAAGCTCGCCCGCGGCCTTGTCGGTGAACGTCACCGCGACGATCTGCTGCGCCGGGAACGCGCCGCAGGCGACCTGCCACGCGATTCGGCGCGTGATCGTCGTCGTCTTGCCCGTCCCCGCGCCCGCGAGGATGCACAGCGGACCGCGCGTCGTCTCGACGGCAGCGCGCTGTTCGGGATTCAGCCCGGCGAGGATCCTCTCGACGTCCAGGGCGGAGAAACTAGCCGCGCCACCGGCTGTGGCCCGTCACGGAAGCGTCAGGGTTCGTGTCGACCCGCGGCCCGATCTCGAACGTGTAGCTCCCGGTGTCGGAGAGATTCGGCAGCTCGACCCGCTGCGGGTTGTTCACGACCTTCCGCAGCTTGCCCACGACCTCGAGCGTGTCCCCTTCGTCCGCGAGACGCTCGAGCTCCTCCAGCTCCGTCTTCAGCCAGTCGGGATCGACCGGGGGCCGGCTCAGCCGCATGATCTTGGGATGGGTCGTCGCTCCGACGGATTCGTCGTCGCTCCAGAGCTCCTCGTGGATCTTCTCGCCGGGCTTCGAGCCGATGAAGGCGATCGGCACGTCACGCGCGGTCGTCGCCGTGTCGTTCGGCAGGCGCGGCTCCTTGCCGGAGAGGCGGATCATGTTCTGCGCCAGGTCGAGGATCCGCACCGGCTCGCCCATGTCGAGCACGAACACCTGGCCGCGGCCGCCGATCGCTCCCGCCTGCACCACGAGCGAGACGGCCTCCGGAATCGTCATGAAGTAGCGCGTCATCTCGGGATGGGTCACCGTCACCGGCCCGCCGCGCTCGATCTGCTTGCGGAAGATCGGGATCACGCTCCCGGAGGAGTTGAGGACGTTGCCGAAGCGCACCGCGACGAACCGGGTGGCCACGTCTCGCCGGTGGCCGAACGACTCGACGATCCACTCGCAGAGCGCCTTCGACTGCCCCATGACGGTCTTCGGGCTGACGGCCTTGTCGGTGGAGATGAAGACGAAACGCTCGACACCGAACTCCGCGGCGAGCTCCACGAGGATGCGCGTGCCGACGACGTTGTTCCGCACCGACTCGAGCGGATGCGTCTCGAGCATCGCGACGTGCTTGTACGCCGCGGCATGGAACACGACGGTCGGCTTGTACTTCTCGAACACCTCGCGCCGGAGCGCCTTCCGGTCCTTGACGTCGATGAGCTTCGGCAGCGCAGCCGTGAACCCGCGCTCGCCCACGAGCTCGCGCTCGATCTCGAACAACGGCCCCTCGGCGTTGTCGACGAGGATCAGCCGCGACGGTCGCACACGCGCGATCTGGCGGCAGAGCTCCGAGCCGATCGAGCCGCCGGCGCCGGTGACGAGCACGGTGTGCCCCTCGAGATAGGCGGCGACGTCGTGGAAGTCGACCTCCACCTGCTCACGGCCGAGCACATCCTCCACTGTCACGGGCCGGATCTGCCCGGCGAGACCGACCTCTTCGGTGATCAGCTCGTACAGACCCGGCAGGGTCTTGACGACGATGCGCAGCTGCTGCGCCGTCTCGACGATGCGGCGGCGCACGTCTCCCGAGACGGACGGCATCGCGATCAACACCTCGTCGGGGCGGTGCTCACGCAGGATGCGCGGCAGCTCGTCGATGGTGCCGAGGACCCGGACGCCCATGAGACGCGTGTGCCGCTTGCGCGGATCGTCGTCGACGAAGCCGATCGGCGTGTAGTTGAGCATCCGCGACCGCTGCATCTCCTGCACGATCAGGCGACCCGCGTCGCCCGCGCCGACGACGAGCACCTCCTTGCCGCTCGCCACTATCCCGAGGCTCGGCCGCTCGACGACCGTGCGGGCGAGGAGCCGAGAGCCGGCGACGAGAGCCAGCGTGAGCAGCAGGTCGATTGCCGCGATCGACCGCGGCAGCCGGAAGCCGTGCACCGGCGACACGAGGTAGACGGTCACGTCGGAGATGAGCGAGGCGACGACGACGCCTCGGGCCACCGCCCACATGTCCCGGATCGAGACGTAGCGCCACCAGCGGTTGTAGAAGCCGAACGCGATGAAGACGATCAGCTTGAGCACGAGGACGAGCAGGATCGTCCGGTTCAGGAGCTGCGAGTACTTGAGCGGGATCACGTTGTCGAAGCGGAGGTGGAAGGCGAGCCACCAGGACAGCGCGACGATCGCCGCGTCGACGACGACCTGTCCCAGCCGATGCGGCGAGAGGTAGCGGCGCATCAGACCCGGCTCGGCACGGCCGACCGCACGACGTCGACCACGCGCTCCTGCGCCTCGACCGCGATTCCCGGCCAGAGCGGCAGCGAGAAGTTCTCCGCGCCTGCCTGCTCGGTCGCGGGCAGCGAGCCCGCCTCGTAGCCGAGGTGGCGCAGGGACGGCTGGAGGTGGAGCGGCGTCGTGTAGTACGTGGCCGAGGCGATGCCGGCTTCGGCCAGCGCCGTGCGAATCGTCTCGCGCTCGGGGGAGCGGCAGACGAAGAGATGGTAGACGTGGCCGGGCTCGTCCTGGGGGATCTCCACGAGATCGCCCAGCCCGAGCTCCGCGTAGCGGGCCGCGGCGGCCCGTCGTCCCTCGTTCCAGCCGGCGAGCTCCGGCAGGAAGATGCGCAGGAACGCGGCCTGCAGCTCGTCGAGGCGGGAGTTGTAGCCGACGAGGTCGAAGTCTGTCTTGTCACGCGAGCCGTGGAAGGAGAGGAGCCGGACGCGGTCCGCGAGCTCCTCGTCGTTCGTCGCGACGAGCCCGCCGTCGCCGAGGCAGAAGAGGTTCTTCGTCGGGAAGAAGCTGAAGGTCGAGATCGCGCCGCGCTGCGCGACTTCCGGGGCGCCGAACGCCTGCGCCGCGTCCTCGAGCACGGGCACACCCAGCTCGACCAGCGGTCGGATGTCCATCGGCCTGCCGAACAGGTGAACCGGGATGATCGCCCGGGTCCGCTCCGTCACCCGTGCGGCCGCGTCGTCGACGTCGAGGTTCAGGGTGACCGGGTCGATGTCGGCGAAGACCGGGACGGCGCCGCGCTGCGCGATCGACTCGGCGGTCGCGTAGAACGTGAACGCAGGACAGATCACCTCGTCCCCGGGACCGATCCCCAGAGCGTCGAGCGCGAGCACGAGCGCGTCGGTCCCGTTGGCGACGCCGATGGCGCGCTGCACGCCGAGATACGCGGCGGCCTCTTCCTCGAATGCCCAGTAGTTCGCGCCGCGAATGAAGCGCCCGCCCTCGAGAACCTCGCGGAACGCGGCCTCGAGCCGCGGGATCAGCGGCTCGTACTCTGCTCGGACGTCAACGAGTGGAATCGTCTGCACGCGCAGCAACTTTAGCTGCGGTCACCCGACGGTAGACCAGATACGCCAATCCGAGCAGGATGCCTGCCACGACGGCGTACTCCGCGTAGTGGAACGCGTGATCGAAGCGGTGATAGCTGGCTCCGAGGCCGTAGCCGGCACCCGCGAACGCAAAGGCCCACACCGCCGAGCCCACCAGCGTGAGCGCGGTGTACGGCGCAAGGGGCATCTCGAAGATCCCCGCAGGGATCGAGACAAAGGACCGGACGACCGGTGTCAGCCGGCCGATGAGGACACCGACGTTCCCCCACCGGTCGAACCATGCCTCGGCGCGGTCGAGCCGCGCCGGCGACAGGTGGAACCAGCGGCCGCGCCGCTCGAGCAGCGGCCGACCGCCGAAGCAGCCGATCGCCCAGCCGACCAGGGCGCCGGCGAGATAGCCGAGCGTTCCCGCAAGAGCGAACGCGACGAACGCCCCCGCGCCGAAGCCGATGTGCGCGCCGAAGAGGGTGATTCCGTGCGCCGACGCAAAGGTTCCCGCGGCGACCGCGCCCGCATAGAGCATCACGAGCTCGCTGAAAGCCGGGAAGACGGCGTCGATCGCCATCAGGCCGAACACGGCATAGACGCCGTGGTTCGCCACGGCGGAGGTGAAACTCGAGGAGACGCTCGCGATGAGCATCGAGCGAGTCTATTGACCAGCGTGAGGACGGAATGAGAAGAGCGCGGCGAGCGAGCTCGTTCCGACGGAGCTCGTGGCGACGACCTCCAAGCGATACCACCCGCCCGGCGCCCGGCGCTTCCCGATCTTGCCACGCCACGTTGCGTGCTGCGCCCCCGCAGCGCGCGATCCCGAGCTGACCGTGGCCACCGGAATGCCGGTCGGGCGCTCGATCCGGACGACGACGTCCGCCGGCCGGGTCAGCTGGAAGGTCGCCGTCGGCCGGCTCCCACCGGTGACCGCGAGCGACGAGAGCGTGTCGTCGAGGGAGAACGCCTGCTGCGCGGTTGTCGTGACCGAGCGGTCGTCGGTCGCCGTGACGTCGAACGTCCACTGTCCTTCGGGCGCGGGCGCGCCGGCGTTCATGCCGTCCCAGGTGAACGTGTGCACGCCGGGCGGCTCCGCCTCGTTCGCGAGCGGGATCGTCGTACCGGACGGGCCGCTGAGCGTCGCGACGACGTTCGAGGGGCGCGCGAGCTGGTAGGAGAGCGTCTCGGTGTCGCCCACGCCGTCGCCGTTCGGCGAGAGCACCGGGGCCGAAGGCGGCGCCGCGTAGACGCCGGAGTAGGTGAGGACGAGTGCGTCCGAGAGCTTCGCCTCGGTGCCGCCGGACGGCCGCGTGAGCAGCTTCCCGTCGAACTCGATTCCAGCAGCCGGGCCGGCGTCGAGACCGACGGCGGTCGTTGCTCCCAGCCGTGAGAGCTCGACCGCGAGCTCGTAGCTCGACATGCCGACACTGTACGCGGGGCTCGTCCCTTCGACCGCGACGAGAACGATGCGGCCGTCGGCGAGCTGCCCGATCGCGCCTCGCGGCTGCCGGGTGTTCAGTCGGCGCGGGTCGAACGACTCGTTCGCGTGGAAGACCGGCTTGCCGTTCCTCACCAGCAGCGGGCCGCCGCCGATCGCGCTCGCCAGGCCGCTCCAGTCCGGCGAGAGACTCAGCAGTGCCGCGACCTGCTGGCCGACGGGAGCCTCGGCCCGAAGCTGCACCGTCGACTGGGAGCCACGCGCCACCAGCACCGCGCCGCCCGACGGGATCCGCGTCGGGCCGGCGGCGGTCACCTGTGTCACGGCGCCGTCGAGGGACACGCCGGGCTGCGCAGGCGGCAGCTTCGCGATGACCGCCTCCACGACCCCGGACTCGCTCGGTGTCGCGGTGCCGTAGACGGGCGTGTAGAGCGTGAACCGCCCCTTTCCGGCGGGCGTGTTGAGGACGAGAGAGCGGCGCTGCCCGTTGCCCTGCCACGTCCCGGCGAGAGCCACGCGCGCGATCGTCAGCGTGCCGTCGGCGGAGATGCCGAGGCTCGAGCGCCCGGTCGCGGGGCCGCTCTCGAGCACGCCGTCCTGCATCAGGATTCCGTGCGGAGCGCCGGAGCCGCGGTCGAAGTAGTCGCCGTCGATCCCGACGGTCGCCGCGCCCCCGCCGACCCGGCTCGCGAGGCGGGTGAGCGCCTCCTTGCCTCGGAGCGAATCGTTCGAGAGCGCCGGGGCGAGCGAGTACAGCGGGCCGGCCGGCTTCGGCGCGGTCACGATGTCGAGCACGATCGGACCGCGTGACGTGAAATCGACCTCCCGCGTGTACGTCACGCCCGGCATGAGCGTCGACGTCGACGCCGACTCCTGCTCCGAGCGACCAGTTGCGGTTGTCGCGGCCGCGGCCGCGCAAAGGGCACCGATCACGGCGACGGCGATGAGACCTCTGAAGCGCACCACGACCGGCGCTCAGAGTAGCCGGGTCAGGCCCAGACCTTGACCGGCCGGTACAGCGTGTCCCGCTGGACGGCGGTCTTGCCGAAGGAGCGGATCAGGTGGACGAGCTCCTCGGCGCTCGTGCGGTGGGTCGTTCCGGCGGCGGAGACGACGTTCTCCTCGATCATCACCGAGCCGAGGTCGTCCGCCCCGAAGCCGAGCGCGACCTGGCCGATCTTCTTCCCCTGGGTCACCCACGACGAGCCGATGTGCGGCACGTTGTCGAGGTAGATGCGGGAGACCGCCTGCGTGAGCAGATAGTCGAAGGACGTCGGCCGTGACTCGGCCGGGACGAGCGAGACGAGCCGGTTCCCGTCGTCCTGGAACGTCCACGAGAAGAAGGCGCGGAAACCGCCGGTCTCGTCCTGCAGCTCGCGGATGCGGCGGAAGTGCTCGACCCGCTCCTCGAGCGTCTCGACGTGGCCGTACATCATCGTCGCGGTCGTCGAGATCCCGAGCCGGTGCGCCTCGCGCATCACGCCGAGCCACTCCCTCGTCTTCGCCTTCTTCGGCGCGATGATCTCGCGCACCCGGTCGACGAGGATCTCGGCGCCACCACCGGGGATCGAGTCGAGCCCGGCGTCGCGCATCCGCGCGAGCGTCTCGGGGACGGTCAGCTTCGAGCGGCGCGCTGCGTGGATGATCTCGGAGGGCGAGAGCGCGTGCAGGTGGATCCGGTAGCGCGCCTTGATCGACGCGAACAGATCCTCGTAGTAGTCGACGCCGAGATCGGGATGATGGCCGCCCTGCATGAGCAGCCCCGTCCCGCCGAGCGCGAGCGTCTCCTCGATCTTCTTGAAGATGACCGGCTTCGGCAGCAGATAGCCCTCGCGCTGGTCGCCGGGCCGCCGGTAGAAGGCGCAGAAGTCGCAGTCGGTGACGCAGACGTTCGTGTAGTTGAGGTTGCGGTCGATGATGAACGTGACCCGATCCGGGTCGTGCAGCCGGTTGCGGATCTCGTTCGCGGCGCGGCCGACCGCGACGAGGTCGCGGGAGCGGAGGAGCTCGACGGCGTCCTCGTCGCTGATCCGCTCCTCGCCGGAGACGGCACGCTCCAGGATCTCTCCGACGCGTGTGCCCTCGGCGACGCTCATGCGACTGCCGCGCCTGCGGTCTGGACGAAGCGGAGCTCCGGCACCGTTTCGAGCAGGCCCGCGTCGCGCGCGAGCTCGAGGAACGTGTAGAGGCCTGCGCGCTCGCGCGGCCCGAAGCGGTAGCGGAGCTTCTCGAAGTAGCGCGCGAGGAAGCCGGCCGGATAGCCGTAGCGCTCGGCCGCCTCGTAGGCGAGCTGCTCGGGCTCGGCGCGGGCGAGGCGCACCGAGGAGACGAGCGCATCCTCGAGCTCCGCGAGGCCTTCCGCAAGCGGCTCGGGACAGGCCCAGACGGCGAACACCATCGGGAGCCCCGTCCGCTCGAGCCAGAGCCGGCCGAGATCGTGATGCGGCGTCGGATCCTCGAATGCCGAGCGCAGCGCGGCGTCCCCGATCAGGAGCTTGGCCTCGGCCTCTCCCGACTCGTAGGCCTCGAGCGGCGCCTGCTCGGCCTCGGGGAGCAGCACCTTCGTGAGAGCGACCGAGGTGGCGGACTCCGGCGTCACCGCGACCGACTGCACCCGCTCGAGCGGGGCTCGAGTGACGAGCTGGATCGAGTCGACGGCTCCCTCCGAGGCGACGCAGAGGCGGGGCAGCAGGCGGAGCCCGGAGGCGTTGCGCGCGTACTCGATCGACGAGATCGGCGCCGTGTCGAGCTCGCCCGCGAGCAGCATCTTGTTCAGATCCGTCGGCACGCCCTGCACTTCCTCGACCTCGACGTCGACCCGGTAGAAGACCGGCGCCATGTTCACGTACGAGATGCGACCGAGGCGGATCACCAGGGTCTCCCCTCGACTGCTTCGATCGCCGCCTCGCGGCTGACGTACGCCCGCACCTCGGAGACCTTCCCGTCCCGCAGCGTGATCACCTGATGGCGCCCGTCCAGGCGCGGGTCGACGACGAGCGTCTCGGCGCCCTCCCAGAGGATCTCGGCCTCGGCGCGAACGCCGCTCTCCTCCGCACGACGCAGCATCTCGAGCACCTCGTCGCGATTTCGGCAGAGCTCCCCCGGATAGAGGCCGACGAAGACGACGTCGGGCGCGAGCTCGAAGTCGTCGAGCGTCACCATCGTCGGATCTCGTTGTAGAGGCTGTCTCGCTGCACCGGCGCCCGCCCCGCGTCGCGGACGAAGCGGACGAGCTCGGCGACCTTCTGCTCGGTGCCCGCGGTCGCGCCGGCCGCCTGGAAGATCTTCTCCCGCACGACCGTGCCCTGGACGTCGTCGGCCCCGAAGTGGAGCGCGACCTGGGCGAGCGGGAGGCCCATCATGATCCAGTACGCCTTCACGTGTGGGACGTTGTCGAGCAGGAGCCGCGAGACCGCGATCACCTTCAGGTCGTCGGCGCCGGTCGTGAAGCGGAAGCCGCGCCGCTCGAAGACCGTGTTCTCGGGGTGGAATGCGAGCGGGATGAACGAGAGGAACCCGCCGGTCGAGTCCTGCTGGTCGCGCAGCCGCAGCAGGTGGTCGACGCGCTCCTCGTAGGTCTCGACGTGACCGTAGAGCATCGTGCACTGCGTCGTGATCCCCATCCGGTGCGCCTTGTCGTGGACGTCGAACCACTCGTCGGGGTGCTCCTTGCCCGGCGCGATGAGGGCGCGCACGCGGTCGGCGAAGATCTCGGCGCCGCCGCCCGGCATCGAGTCGAGCCCCGCGTCGCGGAGCGTCCGCAGAACCTCCTCGTGCGAGCACCCTTCGAGCTTCGAGATGTGGTGGATCTCGGAGGCGGTGTAGAACTTGAGATGGACGTCCGGCAGCGCCTCCTTCAGCTTGCGGAGGAGGCCGGCGTAGTACTCGAGGTCGACGTGCGGGTTCTCACCGTTGACGGTGTGGATCTCGGTGAAGCGGTGGATCGCGTGCTGCTGAACGGCATCCTCGACGAACTCGTCCGCGGTGAGCGTGAAGGCGTCCTCCTGCTTGCGCGTCTTCGCGAAGGCGCAGAACTTGCACTTCACCCGGCAGACATTCGTCTGGTACAGGTTCATGTTCTGGACGAAATAGACCTCGTCGCCGCCGCCGCGCCGGCGACGCGCGAGATCGGCGAGCTCGCCGAGCGCGAGCAGGTCGTCGGTCTCCATCAGCGCGACGCCGTCGTCGAAATCGAGGCGTTCGCCGGCGAGCACCTTGTCCCGGATGGGGGCGAGCGTGTCGAGAGTGTCCAGAACCGCCATGCGGCGCTTACCTTTCGCGGTCGACGACTGCGTGCGTGAGGGCCTCGAGCTCGTCCCGGTGCAGCTCACCGTCGAGCCGTGCCCTTGCCGTTCTAGCGTAGTCGAGCGCCACCCGACGAGCTTCGTCGAGGGCGCCGGTAGCCGCGACGCGCACGAGTGCACCGTCCAGCGGGCCGCCGGCAAGAGCCTCCCGAACGACGGTGTCCTGCTGCGCGGCGAGGAGGAGCGGCAGCGTCGGCGTCCCGTCGCGGAGGTCGGTGCCGGCGATCTTTCCCGTCTCGATCGTGGCACCCGCGCAGTCGAGGACGTCGTCGGCGATCTGGAACGCGATGCCGAGCGCGAGACCGTACTCTCCGGAGCCGCCGCCGAGCCGGCACGCGGCCTCGAACAGCTTCCCGGTCTTGAGCGCGCAGCGCTCGAGGTACGCCTCGACAGTGGTCGACGGGTCGAAGGTCTGCGTTCGCTGAAGCGCTTCGCCGCGCGCGAGGGCGAGCGTCGCGTCCGCGAGGATCTCGACCGCGGCGGCGTCACCGGTCGCGCTCAGCTCCGAGAAGGCGCGTGCGAAGAGGTAGTCGCCGGTCGCGCGGGCAGCGGCCGGGCCGTAGATCGACCACGCGGCGGCCTTGCCACGACGGAAGTGGGCGCGGTCGATCAGGTCGTCGTGGACGAGGGTCGCCATGTGGACGAGCTCGACCGCGACTCCGGCCGCGAGCGACGGCTCCCGGCCGGGCGGCGCGGAGAGGAACACGAGCGTCGGTCGCAGCCGCTTGCCGCCGGCCGCGAGCGCCTCGTTCCCGACCGCCGCGACGAGTCCCGGGTGCGTCGCGACCGTTCGCGCGAGCCGCTCCTCGAGCGCGTCGAGATAGTCGTCCAGACCGGGCACGGCCCGGATGTCCGCGAGCGTCGTGGCCACTACGCCGCCTCCCCCACGTGGAGCGCCACGATACCTCCGGCGAAACGGCGGAACCTCACGTGCTCGAAGCCGCATGTGCGGAGCAGGCCGGCGAACTCCTCGGGGCCGGGGAAGCGCCGGACGCTCGCGGGGAGGTACGTGTAGGCGTCGCCGCCCGGGAGCACACGGCCGAGCAGCGGCACGATGCGGTCGAACCAGAGCTTGTAGAAGAGCGCCAGCGGGCCGCGAGGCTTGGTGATCTCGAGAATCCCGACCCGGCCGCCGGGCCGCGTCACGCGCCGGAACTCGCGGAGACACGCTTCGAGATCCTCGACGTTCCGGACGCCGAAGCCGGCGACGACCGCGTCGAAGCTCGCGTCGTCGAACGGAAGCATGAGGACGTCGGCCTGCACCCACTCGAGCCCGGGCGCCTTGCGACGGGCGCGTTCGAGCATCGCCTCGGAGAAGTCGACGCCGGCCACGCCGCCCGCCCCGGCCTTCCGAGCCGCGACCGCGAGGTCGCCCGTTCCGCAGCAGGCGTCGAGGACGCGGTCGCCCGGCCGGACCGCCGCGGCGACGGTCGCGCGACGCCAGCGCTGGTCGAGCCCGGCGGTCATGACGCGGTTCATCGCGTCGTAGACCGGAGCGATGCGGTCGAACATCCGGCGCACGCCGTCGGCCGGAAGCCGGCCGGACTCGACGGTCACGAGTGTCTCTCCCGGGGCCAGACGCGGACATGTGTCGCCGGAAGAGACACCTACTGGCCCCACCGTGGGGTCAGCTCCTGGTCGAGCCCGAGCTGGTCGAGCGCGCGCGCGACGACGAAGTCCACGAGGCTCTCGACGGTCCCGGCGCCGTGATAGAAGCCCGGCGCGAGGAAGAGGATCGTCGCGCCCGCCTCGCGCAGCGTGAGCATGTTGCGCAGGTGGATCGCGGAAAGCGGCGTCTCGCGCGGCATGAGGACGAGACGGCGCTCCTCCTTCAGCGCGACCGACGCGGCGCGATGGATGAGGTTCTGCATCGCGCCGGAGGCGACGGTCCCGAGCGTCCCCATCGAGCACGGGCAGATCACGTAGGCGTCGACCTTCGCCGAGCCGGAGGCGTAGGGGGCGCTCCAGTCCTGCGGGTCGTAGATCCGAGCGGCGCCGTTCGCGCGCTCGAGCAGCCGGGCGAGGGTCTCGTCCCGCGGCAGCCTCGGGTCGCCGAAGAGCTCGGTGCCGAGCACCTCGATCCCCGCGCTCGAGGCGCAGACGCCGATCTCGCAGTCCGCCGAGGCCAGCGCCTCGAGCAGCCGAGCGGCGTACGGAGCGCCCGACGCGCCCGTGATTCCGAGGAAGACGTGCATTCCTCGTGGATTGTCGCTGCTGGTGCGTGCCCTCGGACGCTTCTACGCCGCTACTGCTTGCCCTTGGACGCTTCGAGGAAGATCGCGAGCTGTCTCAGACGGTCGACGCCGAGCTCCTTGAACGGCGGCATCGGCGAGCCCGGGTTGACGCAGGACGGGCACGTGAGATGGCTGATCTGGAACTGGATGCCGAGATGCCGCGACCCGATCGCCGTCAGGTCCGGCGCGCCGAGGTTGGCGCCACCCGCCCCGTCGTAGGTGTGACAGGCCGTGCAACCGGCCCTCGCGAAGAGGTTCACCCCCGGGATCGCGGCCGGCGGCAGCTTCTCGTCGGCGATCCAGCGCGGGATGTTGTTCACGACCTCCGACGCGAGCGCCTCCTTGGCGGTCGCGCCCTTCCAGGTCAGCACGCCCATCGAGACGATCGTCAGCACGGCGGCGACCATCGCGACCGGACGCGCCGAGATCCGCCGTTCGCGGCGGCGGTCGAGGAACGGTAGGCCGATGAGCAGGATCAGCGCGATCGTCGGCACGCCGACGGTGCCGAGGAAGACCGACTCCGGCCACTTGAAAATCCGGAGGAGGTAGAAGAGGAAGTAGAAGTACCAGTCGGGGCGCGGCACGAAGCTCGTCGTGCCCGGGTCGGCCGGCGGAGCGACCTCCGGCCCGAGGAGGCCGTTGTTCGTGGGATCGTGATGCGGCCCCCACGCCGTCCACTTCCAGATCACCGCAAGCCCGATGATCGTGACCACGACGACGAGGCTCATGATCGTGTCGTGGAACATCGCGTAGGGATAGAAGGGCTTGCCCTTCTCCTTGACGTCCGCCTTGTAGCGGGCGAACCCGGCTCGCGCCTCGTCGACCCGTGACGGCTTCTCCTTCGGCGCGGCCATTACTGCCGGCCGCCCGGCTCGGCGTGCGGCACCGGCCGCGTCAGACCGGAGCGCGCCGGCGACGGCTCGTCGACCGGCTCCCGTCCCGCGGCGTCCTTCGACCACGGCGGCGAGGTGACGCCGAGGCGGATCACGAGGTAGAGATGCAGGGTGATCAGGGCGATGATCGCGCCCGGGATCACGAGCATGTGGAGCGAGTAGAAGCGCGTCAGCGTCTCACCGCTGATCTCCTGTCCGCCACGTAAGAACTGGGCCAGCCACGGTCCCAGGAAGGGCGCCGTCCCATTCAGATTGATCCCGACGACGGTGGCCCAGTACGCGGTCTGGTCCCACGGCAGGAGGTAGCCCGTGAAGCCCTCCATCATCCCCATCACGAGGATGAGGACGCCGATGATCCAGTTCAGCTCGCGTGGGTACTTGTAGGCGCCGAACAGGAAGACGCGGCCCATGTGCAGGAACATCAGGATGATGAAGACGCTGGCGCCCCAGCGGTGCATGCCGCGCACCAGCCAGCCCATGAAGACGTGGTCCGTGATGTTGACGATCGACTCCCATGCGACGGGCTGGCCCGTGTGCGGGTCGGTCGCCGCCGACGGCGTGTAGTACATCGCGAGGATCACGCCGGTGATCGTCTGCACGAGGAACGCGGTGAGCGCGGCCGAGCCGAGCGTCTGCATCCAGTTGATGTCCGCCGGGACGTTGCGGAAGAGGAAGTAGCGAACGCCGCCGACGAGTCCCGACCGCTCTTCGAGCCAGTCGAGCGGGTACATGACGAGCTCCTCCATCTTCTGACGGCGGAGCTCGGCCTTCGATGGCTTCCGTCTGATCGTCATCAGTGGTGAGGCGGCTGGAGGGGGTAGAACCACTGCTCGGGCCCGTCGACATGCTGGCCCGGCCCGGCCTCCTTGTACTTGTAGATCTTGGCCGAGGCGCCCGTGCCGACGACCTTCGACACCGAGTACGTGCTGAGCAGGACGAGGCGGCCGTTGTCGATCTCGAACGCGTAGCGGTCGAGCGCCCGCACCGGCGGGCCCGCGATGCGGTTGCCCTCGGGGTCGTACTGGCCGCCGTGGCACGGACAGCCGTAGCCGGCGGGGATGACCGAATCGAGGGTGACCTCCCCGTTCTTCGTGCGCTCCTCGAAGCTCGGCGTGCCGGTGTACTTCTGTCCGGTCGGCCCGTTCGCCTGGACGGGGCAGCCCAGATGGACGCAGTGGTTCGAGATGATCGTGAAGCTCGGCTCCTGCGTCGTCTTGCCGGTCTTCGGATCCTTGACCGCGGCCGAGCCGTTGTTCCGGATGAACGCGGTTCGTCTCGACACCTCGCCCTCCGCCGGGTCGACGGTGAAGGTTCCGATGTACCACTTGCCGACCGGGAACTTCTCGACCGGGCCGAGATCGACCTTGTGCTGCTTCTGGTCGAGGAAGGACGGCAGGAGCGCGAAGCCGGCGACCGGCACCGTGATGACGCCGCCGATCACGCCGCCGAGGCCGAGCGTGGCGCCCTCGAGGAAGCGGCTCCGCGTCACGGCGGTCTCGGGGACGTGGGGAAGCGCGACTCCCTGCTGGTCGGCGGGCGGCGCCGTCATCCCCGCGCCGGCCTCGCGCGTCTCCCGCCGCTCGGGCTCGACGACGAGCGGATGCCCGCGCAGCTCGGCGGTCGCGTCGCGCGCCCAGAGGATCCCGAAGACGATGGCGATCGCCGCGCCGATCGAGGAGATCAGCTCGGGATTGATGATCAGGCCGACGAGAACGACGACGATGCCGATCGCGAAGCCGATCGGCCACAGCGTCGGCGGCGGCAGATGCGGCTCCTCGTGGAGCGACTCCTGCTCGGTGTCGGGACTCGGCTGCCTCGGCTCCACCAGGTCGAAGTCTTATCGGAAAGGCGGACGCCGCGGGGCGAGAACCAACCCGGGTTGTTACAGGCCGTATTCGGTCCAGCGGCGCGTCACGCGCTCCTCGATCTCGACGCTCATCTCGATCTGGTCGGGCCACGGCCGTGCGCCCTCCTCCGGCCACTTCGCGGTCGCGTCGATCCCGAGCTTGCCGCCGACGAACTGCCGCTCCGGCGCGTGGTCGAGATGGTCGAGCGGCCCCTCGCCGATCACGACGTCGCGCTTGGGGTCGACGTTGGCGCCTGCGTAGAAGAGCACCTCCGCGTAGTCGTGCACGTCGACGTGCTCGTCCACGACGACGATGCACTTCGTGAGGCTCAGCATCCCGAGCCCCCAGATCGCCGACATCACCTTCCGCGCCTGGCCGGGGAACTGCTTGCGAATCGCAACGATGCAGCAGTTGTGGAACGCGCCGGCGACCGGCAGGTCGTAGTCCACGATCTCGGGCACGGTCGCGCGTACCGCCGGCAGGAAGATCCGCTCGGTCGCCTTGCCGAGCCACGCGTCCTCCTGCACCGGCTTCCCCACGACGATCGACGGATAGATCGCGTCGCGCCGCATGGTCAGCGCGGTGACGTGAAAGACGGGGAACGGCTCGGCCGCCGTGTAGTAGCCGGTGTGGTCGCCGAACGGGCCCTCGCTCCCGACGTCGTCCTTCTCGATGTAGCCCTCGAGCACGATCTCGGCCCGGGCCGGAACCTCGACGCCGACGCTGACGCCCCGCACGAGCTCGACGGGCTCGCCGCGCAGGAAGCCGGCGAGCATGAACTCGTCGACGTGCTTCGGCAGCGGCGCGCTGGCCGAGTACGCGGTGATCGGGTCGAGGCCCAGCGCGACCGCGACCTCGATGCGTCCGTCGGTCGCGAGGTAGTCGGCGCGGCCGTCCTTATGGATCTGCCAGTGCATGAAGGTCGTCGACCGGTCGATGACCTGCATCCGGTACATGCCGACGTTGCGCCCGCCCGTGCGCGGGTCGTGCGTGATCACGGCCGGGAGCGTGATGAACGGCGCCGGGTCGCCCGGCCAGCAGCGCTGGATCGGGAGCAGGCCGAGATCCACGTCGTCGCCGCGCAGGACGATCTCCTGGCAGGCGCCCTTGCCGACGGTCTTAGGCCGCGAGTCGGCGATCGACTTGAGCTTCTGCAGTCCTCGCACCTTCTCCATCAGCCCGCTCGGCGGCTGCATCTCGAGCACGTCGGCGACGCGCTTCGCCACGTCGTCGAGGCGCTGCACGCCGAACGCGAGGCACATGCGACGCTCGGTGCCGAACTGGTTGATCAGGAGCGGATGCTCGGAGCCCTTCGGGCGCTCGAACAGCAGCGCAGGCCCGCCGGTCTTCACCGTGCGATCGACGATCTCCGTGATCTCCAGGTCGGGGTCCACCTCTACGGAGACGCGGGTGAGCTCGCCCTCGCGCTCGAGCAGCGCGATCCAGTCGCGGAGGTCCTTCGCAGGCACGTGGCGAGTCTACGGACCGAGCGCGTCTTCGACGGCGCGTCGAACGACGGCCCGCGCCTTCTGCTCGCCCGCACTCGAACACCGCGTCATCGCAGATCTGTCTTCGGGACGATCATCGACCCCTCGAATCGTGTGCAGGCCTGGAAGCAGCGGCCCAGGTACGGAATCCATGCAGAGAGCGTCTTGGCGGCAGATTCTCCAGCGAGTCCAATCCGCAGCCGGCCGGACGGAGAATGGCAATCGGAGCCGCTCGAGGTGCTATCGCCGGTCGTCAGCACGAAGACCGCCGTGGCCCCCGGGTTTCAGACCGACCGTGGGGACGCTTCGTGGCGCTTTGAATGGTCCGTAGAACGTCGAGTGCACTCGCACCCCCGTCGCCGACTCCCCGTCGACTTTGATCGCCACAACGTTCGGCCAGCTCGCACCGAGCATCGGCGTCTGCCAGTGTTGGTGAGCCCGTAGTCGGCGGCGAGCCTTCTCTGAAGCTGCCGCTCGCGCGCCTCGCGGATCAGCGCTTCCAAGTCCGCGTGTTCCGGCCGGGGCGGCGAGACGACCGCCACGTCAGCGGACGTTGACGGTCGCCAGTGCCTGGGGCGCGTTCCAGCTGTGCGGAGCGAGATTCCAGCCGAGCGCATCGGTCCCGGCCTGCAGGCGCACCGGGACCCGGATCCTCATGGCCAGCCGAGCCGTGCGGTGCGGCGCGATCGGCCCGACGGCGTGGCAGTTCAGCACGTAGGCGACGTCGCTGCGGCCGCCGAAGCCTTCCACGTACGCGGGACACGTCCGGCCGAACCGGAAGACACGGCCCGAACGATTCCGCAGCACCACGGTGTACGCGAGCCACCTACCGGGGTGAACGACCGAGCCCGGCGAACCGAGGAGGAGCTGGACGCTCAACGGCAGCTCCGAGCGCGGCCGGCCTTGTGGCACGAAGGGCGTGAAGCGCGTCGCCGCAAGCTTCGACTGCGCGCCGAAGCACGGGGGCGCCGAGAGCGGGCGGCGACCGCCACCGATCCGGTTCTGCGCGAACCGCAACGTGCCGCCGCCCGGTGCTCTGAGCAGCAACGCCTTCGGCGGTTCGCCCGGATCGCCGGCCGCGGTCGAACCGCGCCCACACCAGCTCGACCAGAACAGACTGACCGTGGCCCACTTGCCCGGCGCCAGCGCGCGCAAGGATCCGGGAGCCGGAGTGAGCGGGTCGAACGGGCTCGGATCCGCCCAGCGCGCCTGACGCCACTTCGACGTGGCACCCGCGAACGAGAGCTGCGGCCGTCCCACGAGCGCACAGGGGCGCGAGCTGTCGTTGACGATCGAGATCCCTCCGGCGAGATTGCCCGTCGCGCCCTGGAGCCCGAGACTCGCGCGAAGCTGCGACGCCGTACAGGCGGGAGCGAGAGGAGGGTTGGCGGGACCGAGCTGCGGCCGGGTGGGCAGCCACGGCGCCTCTCCGGATCTTCCGCCGGCCTCGAGCGCCAGGACGCCGCCAACGGCACCGGCGAGCGCAAGGAGCGCCGCCGCCGCCGCGAGGCGCCTGCGCCGCGCGCGCCGCTTGGCCTCCGCGATCAGCGGATCGAGCTCGAACGGCAGCGCGGAAGCGTGTGCCGACATCGCGCTAGTTTTACTAGCACCACTCAGCGATGTCAAATCCGCGTTCTCGTCGAGTGCTGTTCGCCTAGCCGCGCCGGCGGCGGCGCTGCTTCGCCGCCCAGTGCGCCGCTTCGCCGAGCGCGATCACGCAGACGAACACGCCGCCGGTCGCGAGCATCAGCAGGACGACCTTGGCCCCCTCCTGCGCGGCCGTCTCTTGGGCGAAGAGCACATGGAAGAGGGCGGCGACCACGGCGGGAATCTACCTCAGCGGTCGGGTCGCTCGACGACCAGGTCGGCGAAGTTCGCGGAGCTCTTCCCGAACTCCCACCAGCCGTGCACCGAGGGGCGAACGAACGCCGTACTCCGGCCGTAGACCAGCGGAATCACCGCGACCCGCTCGGCGACGGCGTAGCGGTCGGCTTCGTGGAACCGCTCGAGACGCCCCCGGTCGCCGCGCTCTTGCCGCGCCGCTTCGATCAGCTCGTCGAAGATCAGATCGGCGAAGCCGCCCTCGTTGGTCCGGCTCGTCGACTGGAAGAGGAGCCGGAGGTAGTACTCCGGATCCGGATAGCCGGGCAGCCAGCCGGTGATCCGGATCGGCGCCGTTTGGATGCGAGCGCCGACCGAACGGGCCTCCTCGTCGAGCCACGACCATGAGGAGACGGAGACGCGGTCACCGAAGACGTCGCGCCAACCCCCCGCGATCACGCCGAGGATGTCGTCCCAGACCATCATCCCGGCCAGCTCGATCGGCCCCTCGTACCCGGAGTTCGCGAGGCATTGGCGCGCCAGGTCGGGATCGTAACGCAGCGCGATGTCGGGCGTATGGCCCTGAAGCGCAGGCGGCACCACTCCGCCTGTGGCAACGACGAGGTTCGCTGGGCAGACCGCGGCAAGCGCGTCCCGGTCGACCGCGTGCGCGAGCGCGCGCCTGAGTTCCAGGTTCCCCGTCACCGGATGCGTATGGTCGAAGCGGATGTACGCGGACCAGGCGGGCGAGCCGAGAACGGCGCCCTCGCGTACGGCGCCCGGCATCAGGTCTGCGAGCCGGGGCGTGTAACGGACGAGGATGAGGTCGGTGTCGCCGCGCTCGTACTCCGGGAGCGCGTCGGCGATCGCGGAACGGTAGAGCTCGACCTCCGCGACGTTCCCTGCCCGCCCGCTGCGCCGCCGAAGGACGAGGCGCTCGTCCGTCCGCTCCGCGATTTCGAACGCGCCGTTGACGACGCGACCCTCGGCAACGCCCTCGATCGCGTGACGGGGCTGCGGCCCGCTGTCCGGGCGGTTCATGACGCTCATGAAGTACGGCGCCGGCGCGTTGAGCCGGAACTCGACCGTCCGGTCGTCGAGCGCCCGTACGCCGACCGCGTCCCAGTCGGTGTTCTGGCCGAGGTACGTCTCCTCCCCGTTCTCGAGCGCAAAGTAGATGGCAACGGAGGAGCCGGGGCTCCCGGGATCGAGAACGCGCTTGATCCCGAACTCCACGTCGTGGGCGGTCAGCGGTGTCCCATCGGACCAGGCCAGCCCCTCGCGCAGGTGAAACACGTAGCGAAGTCCGTCGTCCGAGATCTCCCAGCGCTCGGCCAGCGAAGGGACGATCGTCCGCTCAGGCCATGCCTCGACGAGGCGGTCGAAGAGCTGCATGCACGTCTGGATGTTCGGCCAGGCGATCGCGCTCTTCGGATCGATGTCGTTGGGGAGAAAGCTCGTTGCGACCCGCAGGCGTTCGGTCGCCCTCCGCGGCTCGGGCGAAGTCCAGTGCTCGAAGGCGCGCCGGTACGCGTCGTTCGCCTCGCCGAAGCGGAGCGACGTGTGCAGTGCGAGTGCGAGTTTGAAGAGGACGAGCGCGATCTCTTGCCGCTCGCCGCGGCGCTCGAGCAGTGGCAGCAACTCGCGGTAGTGCTCGATCGACTCGTCGAGGGCGTACTCGAGCCTGGCCTTGTCCCCGGCGCGGAGGAGATAGTCAGCCGCCTTTTCCTCGTCCTCGGCCCGCAGCCAGTGGTAGGCGAGGAGGCCGAGCACCTCCGCGTCGCGTTCCGAGTACCGCGCCTCGAGCCATTCCGCGGCGCGCCTGTGCAGCCGAGTCCGCTGGTCGCCGAGCAGGGTCCGGTATGCCGTCTCCTGGATCAGCGCATGCCGGAAGCGGTACTCGGGCTGCGGCCAGCGCCGACTCTGGCGGAGCAGGCCGAGGCGCTGGAGCTCGTGCAGCGCATCCTCCGGGAGCTCGCCGAGTACGCCCGCGAGCAGGGGTAGCGCGAACGTGCGCCCAAGCGCCGAGGCGGCGGTCACCAGCTCGCGTGCCGGCTCCGACAGACGGTCGAGACGCGCGAGGATCGCCTTCTCGATGGTCGGCGGAACCTCGACCTCCACCGCGTGGTCGAAGCGCCACCCATCGTTGGTCCGAGTGAGCGCTCCGACGTCCGCGAGCGAGCGGACGAGCTCCTCGAGAAAGAACGGGTTCCCGTCCGCAGCATCGAGCACACGCCGCTCGAGCTCGGTCGGGAGCGTCGCCGGCGCCACGAGCGCGGCGAGCAACTCGCCGTCGGTGTCCACGAGCGGGCCGAGGTCGATCTCGCGCAGGAGATGCGGGAACTCCCTGGCCGCGTGCTCGCGCAGCCCCCAGGCGGGATGGTCTCGCTCCGGCCGGAGCGAGAGGACGAGCAGAACGGGCGCGTCTTCGGCCAGTGAGAGAAGCTGCTCGAGCAGCAAGACCGACGTCGCGTCGGCCCAGTGGAGATCCTCGAACGCGAGCACGAGCGGCGCCTCCTCCGCGAGCCGGAAGAAGAGCTGGCCAACGACCTCGAACGTCCGCCACTGCAGCGCTTCCGGGGAGAGCTGTGAGGTGCGCGCGGCGGCCTCGTGCTCGAGCGCGACTTCGAGGAGACCGCCCAGATACGGGTAGAGCTCTTCGGCCTGGCTCCGGCCGGTCGCCAGAGGCGAACGGGAGCTCCCGCCGGGTGTCGCCGGCTTCGCCGACGACCCTTCCGGCGTTCCGAAGAGCTGCTCGAGACGGCGGCGCAGCCCGACGCGGACACGCAGCTCCGGTTCCTCGACACCGGCGCCAATCCACTCGCCACGCAGCAGATCGCGAAACGGCCAGTACGGCAGCGACTCGCCGTATGAGACGCAGCGCCCCTCGAGCCAGCAGCTCCCAACGCCCTCGGCCAGCTGCCGTAGCTCGTCGAGGAGGCGGGACTTGCCGATGCCTGCGTCACCCGAGACGACGAGGACGCCCCCGCGGCCCGCGTGCAGCGCCTCGAGCGCTTCGCGGCCGAGGGCAAGCTCACGCGAGCGTCCGACGAGACGCGTTTCCACGCCCGGCAGGCCGCGCGGCGAGCGACCATCGGCGGCAATCCCCGCGACCGGCCACGCCACGACCGGCTCGCTCTTCCCTTTCAGCTCGAGCTCCTGCGGCTCGCCCCAGGCAAACAGTCCCTCGACCGCGCGACGTGTCGCGTCGTCGACGAGCACCGAGCCTGCGGCGGCAGCGCCCTGCAGTCGCGCGGCCACGTTCACCGTGTCACCGAACGCGGCGTACTCGACGCGGGAGCCGGCGCCGACCTCGCCGACCACGACCGCGCCGGTCGCGGCTCCCACACGGACCCCGAAGCCCTCGGCGCCCCAGCCACGCCGCACTTCGCGACCGTACTCCTCCATCTCGCCGACGATGCGGAGCGCGCACCGGACAGCGCGCTCGGCGTCGTCCTCTCGCGTGGTCGGCGCGCCGAAGAAGGCGAGGACGCCGTCGCCGGCGAGATCCTTCACATGACCTCCGAGCGACTCGACCTCGCCGACGATCCGTGCGACCGCCTCCCCGACGACGAGCTTCACGTCCTCGGGATCGAGACGCTCCGCGAGCGCGGTCGAACCGACGACGTCGGCGAAGACGGCTGTCAAAACCTTCCGCTCCTCGCGCACGGAGGTGGTCATATGCAGAGGTTGGCGGACGAGGTCGCGCGGATCAAGACCGCAGCGCCGCGTGAGCCACGAGCGCCGAGTCGACTGCCTCGTCGCCGGCGGTCGCGCGGGCCGCCGTCTCGAGCGGCTGCGGATCGCCGTGGAGCCGCAACTCCGTCCGCGCTCCGTCGAGCGCAGCGCGGCCGAGCAGCGCCGCCGTCGCCGCCCAGAGCGGTCCCTCGCCCTCCGCCTCCTCCGCTCGGAGCTGGCTGCAGAGCGAGATCAGCTCCGAGAGGTCGGCGACCGCTGCGACGTCGTGCAGCGCCGAAATGCGTGCCACGCCGTGCGCGTAGAGGTAGTCGCCGAGCAGGAGAGCCGTGTCGTCGTCGGTCGGCGCGAAGAGACGCGGGCGGCCGTAGTGAACGAGGTAGCCCTCGTAGATCGTCTCGAGCCCGAGCGCGTAGCGGGCTTCGCCGAGCGGCGAGAAGACGGCACTCCGGTCGCGCTCGTCCTCGGACAGCAGGCAGTCGGCCCAGAGCGGGCTCTCGGCAGCCGCGTCATCGGCCATCGTCTCCCAGAGGTCAGCGAGCAAAGGTCTCCAGGGCGACGATCGTCCGCTCGATCTCCTCTTCGCCGTGCGCCGTCGAGGGGAAGAGCGCCTCGAACTGCGACGGCGGGAGGTAGACGTCCCGCTCGAGAGCGTGCCGGAAGAGCGCGCCGTAGCGCTCGGTGTCGCACCGCTGCGCGTCCTCGAAGTCGCGCACCGGCTCGTCCGTCATGAACAGCGTGAGCAGCGCGCCGACCCTCTGCACCCGACCGAAGCCGGCGAGCGTCTGCTCGAGCACCGCGCCGGTTCGCTCGAGCCCGGCGTACACCGCCGGATCGCGCAGGCGGCGCAGCACGGAGAGGCCCGCGGCCGTGGCGAGCGGATTCCCGGCGAGGGTGCCCGCCTGGTAGACGGGACCTGCGGGCGCGAGCAGGTCCATGACCTCGGCGCGCCCGCCGAACGCCGCGAGCGGGAGCCCGCCGCCGACGATCTTCCCCAGCACCGTCAGGTCCGGGAGAACGTCGTAGCGTTCCTGAGCTCCGCCACGCGCAACACGGAAGCCGGTGATCACCTCGTCGAAGACCAACAGCGCGCCCGACGCGTCACAGAGCCGGCGCAGGGTCTCGAGGTAGTCCGGATCGGGCGGGACGATGCCCATGTTCGCCGCGACCGGCTCCACGATGATCGCCGCGAGGCCCTCTCCGTGGCGCATGACAGCCTCGGCGGCGGCATCGGGGTGGTTGTACGGGACGACGATCGTGTCGCCGGCGGCGCCGGTCGGGACACCCGGCGAAGCGGGAATGCCGAGCGTCGCGAGACCCGAGCCGGCACTCGCGAGCAGCGCGTCGGCGTGGCCGTGATAGCCGCCGGCCGTCTTGAGGATCCGGTCGCGCTTCGTGAACGCGCGCGCGAGGCGCAGAGCGCTCATCGCGGCCTCGGTCCCCGAGGAGACGAGCCGCACCTTCTCCACCGACGGCACCGCATCGGCGATCTCCTCGGCGAGCTCGACCTCGGCCTCGGTCGCTGCGCCGAAGCTCGTCCCGTGCAGCGCGGCCTCGCGCACGGCATCGACCGTCCCGGAGTCCGCGTGGCCGAAGAGCAGCGGCCCCCACGACATGACCCAGTCGAGGAGCCGGCGGCCGTCGGCGGTCTCGATGTACGCGCCGCCGCCGCGGCGGACGAAGAGCGGCTCGTCGACGCCAACCGAGCGCATCGCCCGAACGGGCGAGTTGACGCCGCCGGGAATCAGCTCGAGCGCGCGGCGGTACAGAGCCGAACGCTCACTCAGAGCCAAGCGGCGAGATCCTTCGTCCAGTAGCTGACGATCAGGTCTGCGCCGGCGCGCTTGATCGCGGTGAGCGACTCGAGCGCGGCCGCGCGCTCGTCGAGCCATCCCGAGCGGGCCGCGGCCTTGACCATCGCGTACTCGCCCGAGACGTTGTAGGCCGCGAGCGGAACCTGGAACGCCTCGTGAGCCGCGCGGATCACGTCGAGATACGGCAGCGCCGGTTTGATCATGATCGCGTCGGCTCCCTCGTCGAGGTCGATCTTGCACTCGCGAATCGCCTCGCGGACGTTGGCCGGATCCAGCTGGTAGCCGCGCCGGTCGCCGAACGTGGGCGCGCTGTCGGCAGCCTCGCGGAAGGGACCGTAGAACGCCGAGGCGTACTTCGCCGAGTAGCTGAGGATCGGCGTCGTCTCGAAGCCCCGGTCGTCGAGCATCTCGCGAATCGCGGCGACCCTGCCGTCCATCATGTCGCTCGGCGCGACGATGTCGGCTCCGGCCTCGGCGTGACTGACGGCCGTGCGGGCGAGCAGCTCGAGACTCCGGTCGTTGTCGACGTCGCCGTCGACGACCACGCCGCAGTGACCGTGCGACGTGTACTCGCACAGGCACACGTCGGTGAGCAGGACGAGCTCCGGGAAGCGCGGACGCAGCGCGCGCAGCGCCTGCTGGACGATGCCGTCTTCCTCCCAGGCGCCGGTCGCCTCTTCGTCCTTCTCCGCCGGGACGCCGAAGAGCATCAGGGCTCGGACGCCGGACCCGGCGAGGCGGTCGACTTCGCGCACCAGCCCGTCGAGATCGAAGCGCGTCATCCCGGGCAGCTCCTCGTTCGCGAGCGGTCGAGGCGCGACGAACAGCGGCATCACGAACTGATCGAGCGAGAGCCGCGTCTCGCGCACGAGGCCGCGCAGCGGGGCGGTACGGCGGAAGCGGCGGAGCCGGGTGACCGGGAACGAGCTCACGTCCGACAGGGTACGCCCAGGCGCGCGAAGCGGTGGCTCAGGCCTTGCAGGCCGCGTGTCCGGAGAGCTGGAGTCGAGAGGAGGCGAGCGCGATCGTCTGCCGGAACGTCGTCCCGCTCGGGTCGCGGTACGTGGCGATCGCCTGCGTGATCGGCGTCGTGACGGCCCTTTGCAGCGCGCCGCAGCCGGCGACGGCGAAGTCGAGCTGCGCCTCGGCGGCGTGCGTGGGACGAACCGGCACAGAGGCAGTGCGCTCCGCTCCGAACGGGCCGCGCATGACGAAGTGGCGGGAGCAGTTCGGCTTGCACTGGAAGTACGGCGAGAGATGCACCCCGAGCGGGCGGACGAAGGAGCCCTGCGGAACGACGGCGTGCACGTCCTGGAGCACGAGTTGCTTGTGCGTCCGGTTCTCGAGCACGACCATGAGGCCGAACCTGCCGTTGGGCAGGGCCCTCACGCTCACCGCCGTCTTGCCCGAGCCGAGCACCGCGCTGCCCGCGGCCTGCGATCCCTTTTGCTGCCGGACGAACGCCGAACCGACGACCGAGTGTGAGGCAACCGGAGCAGCCTGCCGAGCACCGCCGCCACAGCCGGCGGCCGCGACGCCGACGAGCACCACGATCCCGAGGCCGGCGGCCTTCACCGGACGTGTTATACGCCACGAACGGCGAATCGGATTGGGACGGATCAAGAAGCAGGCGCAGCCGGCGAGTCTGGCGGAGGCTCCGCGCCGGGGCCCGGCGTGACTCCGACCTCCGTGAGCGGCTCCTCGACCGTCCACTTCTGGAGCTCGACCCGCTCGCCGAAGAACTCCCAGACCGCGCGACCCGCCGCGAGCAGGGGCAGCGAGACGAGGATCCCCGGGAACCCGTAGATCTCGCCGCCGGCGAGCAGGCCGAAGATCACGAGCAGCGGGTGGAGCCGAAGCGAGCGACCCATGACCTTGGGCACCACGACGTGACCCTCGAGCTGCTGGATGCCGAGGAAGAGCAGCGCCACCCACAGCGCCGAGAGCGGATGCTGGACGAGCGCGTAGAGCACCGGCGGTATCGCGCCGAGCCAGGGACCGATGTACGGGATGAGCTCCGTCACACCGGCCCAGGCGCCGAACGCAGCCGCGTACCTGCCGCCGTGCGGCATCAGCCCGAGCAGTCCGAGGATCCAGAGCCCGAGCCCGGAGCTCACCCCGATGATCAGCGAGAGCAGGAACTGGCCCTTCACATAGCTCGCGACGGCCTGTTCCATCCGCACGATCAGCCCAACGCCCTCGTGCGGTGGGAAGCGTCGGTCGACCGCCTCCGTCAGCCGCTGCATGTCGAGGAGCATGTAGATCGACACGACGACGACGAGGATCGCGTCGAACAGGAGCGTGACGACCGTGAGTCCCGCTCCCTCCGCCCAGTGCAGCGCCTTGGTCGTGTACTTCTGGACGTCCTTCGTCCCGACCTGGTTCAGGAACTTCTGGCCCTGCTTCTCGACGTGGATGCTGCTCAGGTGGTGGTGGTTCAGCCAGACCTGGAAGCGCACGAGATCCTGCTCGGCGCCCGTCCGGGGCGGGTGTCCGGAATCGGTCGTAAAGTACTTGTCCACCCGGTGTGCGGCGCTGCGAGTCTGCTGCACGACCACCGTGGCGAGAGCGAGGATCGTCAGTGCGACGGCTGCTGCGAAGGCGAGATAGACGAGCGCTACCGCCGGCCCGCGAGGGATCCAGGCCCGACCGAGTCCCCGGACGAGCGGATTGAGCAGCAACGCGATGAGCAGCGCCACGAGGAACAGGAAGAGCACGTGACGCACCGCACCCGCCACCGTCCACGCGAGCAGAAGCAGCAGTGGCAGAAGCACGAGCTGCGCCCAGCGCGGGATCTCGATGCGCACAGACGCGGGCGGTGGCACGCGAGCGATGGTAGAGACGCCATCACACGGACACGGGGCAATTTGGCCCTCTCTCGGTTGGAAGAGACGCCGGACTGCGATACGCTGCCGCGCGACATGCCGTCCTCACGCCTCAACGCGAGGCGGCGGGTCGAACACAGGCAGGCGCGCGCCGCGCGCCGCGCGCGCCGTGTGGCCCTGCTGGTCCTCCTCGCCGCGGTTTTCCTCGTGGCCCTCGGCCTGACCGCGTTCAGCCGCGGGACGGTGCGCACGTCGGCGATCATCCCGCGCCGCCCGCTCGCCGCAGTCGCCCAGACGCAGCCGTCGCCGGAGATCATCGCGCAGCGCGGATCGCTGAACTTCCAGCTGCCGGTCTCGCAAACCCGCCTGACCGCGATCGGCTACCACACCGCTCACGACGGCGCGCTCTCGCTCAAGCCGGTCGGACACCAGGCGAACGAAGGCCTCGTGCAGCGCGTCATCCACGGCATCTTCGGCGGCGGCGGCGGGTCGCCGAAGTGGTACCAGCTAAGCGGCGGCGGCACGTCCGCGATCGACGTCGGCGCCCCGGTCGGCAGCGATGTCTACTCGCCGGTGGACGGCACCGTCGTCGCGATCCGGCCGTTCGTGGTCGAGGGAAAGACCTACGGCTCCGAGATCGACATCCAGCCGCAGACGGCCCCGTCCCTCGTGGTCGCCGTGACGCAGCTCGTCGCCGACCCCGCGCTCACGGTCGGCAAGCCCGTCGTCAGCGGCGCGACGAAGCTCGGGCGGGTCGCCAACCTCGCGGCAGTCGAGCAGCAGGCGCTCGCGCGCTACACGAACGACGCCGGGAACCACGTGACCGTCGAGGTCCACACGGCCCCGGTGCTCGCGACCGGCTAGAAAGGCCGCCGAAGCTGAAGATCCTCTTCCTCGCGGACGTCTTCGGCGTCCCCGGGCGGCGCGCCGTCGAGGAGCATCTGGCGACGCTGCGCGAGCGGTATGGCGCCGACCTTGCAATCGTGAACGGGGAGAACGCAGCAGACGGCGCCGGCATCACCGCCAAGCTCGCGGACAAGCTGCTCGACGCCGGAGCAGACGTGGTCACCCTCGGCAATCACACCTACCGCCGCGGCGGAATCGCCTCCTACCTCGCCACGAGCGCGCGCGTGATCCGTCCGGCGAACTCGGGCGCAGAGGCGCCGGGCCACGGAATGGCGGTCGTCGAGGCGCGGAACGGCGTCGAGGTCGCGGTGCTCAACCTCCTCGGCCAGCTCTTCCTCCCCACGCCCGTCTCGCCGTGGGAGATGGTCGACGCACTGGTCGACGAGGCGCGCGCGGCGGCGCCGGTCGTCGTCGTCGACTTCCACGCCGAGGCGACGAGCGAGAAAGTCGCCATGGCGACGTGGCTCGACGGACGCGTCACCGCAGTCATCGGCACCCACACGCACGTCCAGACGAACGACGCGCGCATCCTGCCCGGCGGCACGGCGGCGCTCAGCGACGCCGGGATGACGGGCCCGCACGACTCGGTGATCGGCGTCCGCTCGGAGCTCGCGATCGCCCGGATGCGGACGCGCCTACCCGTCCGGTTCGAGCCGGCCGAAGGCGACGTGCGGTTGGAGGGCGCCCTCGTCACGTGCACCGACGAGGGCCGCGCCGAGACGATCGAGCTCGTCCGCGTCTCGGCCTGAAACCGTCACGAGCTGCGTCAGCGGGATCGCCGGCGCGAGCAGTGCGAGCGCGGCGAAGGGATAGAACCACGGAATGTAGGTGTAGAGCCAGTAGGTCACCACGAGCTCGAAGCCGGCGAGCAGCGCGGCCGTGAGCGCGGCGAGCTGCAGCGGCGACTTGCGGCGCGGGAAGAAGGCGGCGACCACCGCGCCCACCAGGAGCAGGGCCTGGAGGACGTGCTGCAGGACGTGAAGGTCGGGCAGCCCGCGTGCGTGGTACTGCCGCCAGTCCCACAATGACCACGGCGCGTCGCGCCCGATCTGGAATCCGACCGTCCGCGTCCAGAAGACGTGGGCCTCGTGGAGCGGGTTCGGCTCCAGAAGCAGCACGGAGAACGCGGCCAGCGTCGCGGCTGCAAAGCCGAGCGCGAAGCGCCGGCTCGGCCTTCGGCCCGGGTACGTGAGCCAGAGCGGCGCGACGAGCAGCGACGCGAACTTCGTCCAGCCCGACAGCGCGGCGAAGACTCCGCGAGCCGCCGGTCTCGACACGAGCCAGAAGCCCCAGACGAGGAAACACGGCATGAGCGCGTCGTTCGTGTTCGAGCTCGACACGTACTGCGTGAACGGGTAGGCCGCCCACGCAAAGCCGAGCACCGCCGCCAGCCGCCCTCCTCCGAAGCGGAGCCCGACGAGCCACAGGCCGAGGATGGTGAGAAGGTCGAAGGCGATCGAGGTGAAGTGCGCCGCCGGAAGGTCGTCCCACTTCCCGGTCCACCCGAGCGCGAGGTAGCCCGGGATGTACGACTCGTACGCGACCGGGCCGTAGGTGTCCCCCTCCGGGTTCGCGCTCTCACAGTGCCCGTTCGTCTGGATGCGATCGCGGATCTCGCCCGAGGCATCCGGGTTGCCGCACGGCTCGAGGTACTTGCCGTTCGGCAGCTGCTCGACCGGGAAGTTCCCCCACGGCGCCTGCCCCGAGACGATCCGCTCGGCGCCGATCACGCCCGAGTAGCCGACGTCGATGACGTTGGAGCGCTCGACGTTGAGCCCGACTCGAAAGCCGACGAGGAAGATCGTCGCTCCGAGCAGCACCCAGACGGGCCAGCGCGTCGTCCCGGGCGTGCCGCGGTTGCGAACGCCGATCCAGACCCCGCGCAGCACGACCCAGGCGAGCAGCGGATAGAAGAGCGGCACCGCCGTGAAGACGTCGCCGTGGTTGAAGAACCACAGCGACGCGGTCGGCGAGAGGAGAAACAGCAGGTCGAGGTTGCGGAGCGAGAACGGCCGCCGGAAGTCGCCGAGCCCGACGAGGAAGACGACGCAGAACGCGCCCCAGATCCACGGGTCGTTGATCGCCGTGCCGCCGAACGCGCCGTTCGTGCCGCGCGCCATCCCCCACGCGACTTGCGGGCCCGTCCAGGCCTCGCTGACGCCGCCGGTGCCGTCGACCACGATTCCCTGGGCGATCTCGCCCGCCGAGACGTTCTTCCCGCTCCACCAGACCTTGACGTTCCACTGGCCCGACTTCGCGTCGTACGTCGCCTCGTCGCTGCGCCCCGCACGCGGGTAGCGCGAGAGCCACGAGGCGACCTTCGGATAGCTCTCGAAGTCCCGCAGCGCCTGCTCCTGCGTGAGGGATGCGCCCGGCCGCTTCGGAGCGAACGGCGTCTGGATGAGGTTGCCTTTCCCGTCGAAGACCGGGGCGGTCGGCGTCGTGCGCGTCGAAGCGAACGCCGTGGAGGCGGATAGGACTAGGGCGAAGGCTGCGAGGCCGGCGGTGAGGAGACCCCTCACGCGAAAGAAGGCTAGTGGTTGCTTCGGTACGTCGAGTGCCCTTCGGCCGTGCGAAAAGCGAGCAGGCCGAGGACGCAGGGAGGCCGCGTACCCGAAGGTACGCGGCCGACCGAGGACGCCGGCATGCGACGCCTCGCAGCCGGACAAAGGGTGCTGCTACTCACCGGAGCAACCACTCGTTACGGCTTCCCACGGCGAAACGACCAGAGCTTGTTCCCGACGAAGTTGAGCGGGGTGACGAGGACGATCGCCACGGCCTGGGCGAACAGCTTGCCGAGGCCTCCATAGCTGATCAGCAGATGGAGTACGAGGAGGTTGGCGCCGAGCGCGCCGAGCGAAACGACGAAGAAGCGCATCCCCTGGATGCCGACGTGACCGCGATGCTCGCGGAACGTCCAGAGTCGGTTCCACGCGTAGTTGCTCGTGACCGCGACGAGGAACGAGCACGTCGCGGCGACGAGATAGTGGACGCCCCGGTGCAGGATCGCGTCGTAGACGCCGAGGTTGATGAGGTAGCCGACCGCGCCGACGACGCAGAACTTGCCGAGCTCCTGCCAGTTGCTAACAGAGCGCAGCGACGCCCACGCCCGACGCCGGCGCTGGGGGGGAAGCGTGGCGGCCGGGCGTTCCACGGTCGCTGGCGAGAGTAGCGCCTCTTTCGCCTCACGCAGTGGAGACATACTCGATTCTTATGCCGGCAGGCTGCACCTCGCGCATGGCGCCGTCGTGCTCCACCAGGAGCGCGCCGACGGTGCCGTCACGCGTGACGAGGACATCGCGAAGCAGGCCGACCTCTCGATGCCCCCTCGCTGCCGCGCTGCCGAGAAGCGCGCGCAGAGAACGCGAGCGGCCCCGGTAGAACTCGACGTCGTCGAGCAGCAGGAGGGCTGAGGACACGGCGATCTCGTCGTCGCGGACGTCGGCGGCCGCATACGGCAGAAACCGCGTGCTCTCGTCACCGCAGAGCACGACGAGGCCGAGCACCCGCCATGCGTCGGCGTCGAGGAGCAAGTCGACCGGCCGGCCGAGGCGGATGGTGTCGAGCTGCACCGGAAGCAGGAGCAGCTCGATGGCTGACCTCGACCCCATGTCGCCCATGCTTCCTAACCGGTCGGCTGCTGCGGAAACGCGCACGCCTAGCGTCCGGCGACCAGAGGAACGAATCGACAGGGGACGGTTCGCACGACGGCGGGACCTTCCGGGGTCCGCACGACGACCTCGAGCCACTGCCCGCCAGGGCCGCCGACGGGAACGACGAGGCGGCCGCGCGGTTCGAGCTCGTCGTAGAGCGCGGGCGGCGCCTCGAGCGCGGCGGCCGCGACGGCGATCGCTGCGAACGGCGCCTGTTCGAGAAGGCCGCGCGTCCCGTCGCCGATGTGGACATGCACGCAATCCTCGTAGCCGGCGGCGGCGACGTTCGTCCGCGCGCGTTCGCCGAGCTCCGGAATGCGCTCGATCGTGTGCACCTCGCCGGCGAGCTCGGCGAGCACCGCGGCCTGGTAGCCGGAGCCGGTGCCGACGTCGAGCACGCGCTCGGTTCCCTGCAGCGCGAGCTCTTGGCAGATCAGCGCGACCATGTAGGGCTGCGAGATCGTCTGGCCGCCGCCGATCGGCAGCGCGGCGTCCGCGTACGCGTCCTGCCGCACGTCTTCGGGGACGAAGAGCTCGCGGGGCACGCGTCCCATCGCGGCAAGCACCCGTTCGTCGTCGATGCCGCGACGGCGGAGCTGCCACTCGACCATGCGGGAGCGCTCGTCAACCAACGCCGGCGAACGCCTCCATCGGTCCCGGCACGGTCACCCCGAAGTGCTCGAGCACGGCGGGAGCGACCTCGGTGATGCGCCGGGGCTCCGCCTGCAGGCCGACGGTGAGGAGCGGCACGAGCGAGTCGCCCGCGACGAGCGAGCCGTGGCTGCCGCCGCCGGCGTGGTGCCGCCCACCCAGGTCGGTGAGCTCCCAGCCCTCCGCGGCGGAGACGAGCAACTCGCCCGCGTTGGGATTCGCCAACGCCGACCGCGCACGCCAGGCGGCGTCGGGATGGTCGAGCTTCTCCACGGGCCCGTCCGCACCGTCCCGGCGCGCGACGACCTCGTCCCCCTCGCGCCGCAGCGTGACGTCGACCGCGGGATGGCCGTCGAGGCGGCGTGCCAGATCCGCGGCGTCGACGCGTGCGGCCGGAAGGAGGTAGACCTGCGCTGCGCGATTCGAGGCCGCGACCACGACGTCGCGGGCGATGTCTTCGAACGACGCCTCGAGCCGTACGGCGCGATCGACCGGGGTCTGTCCGTGGTCGGAGAGGAGCATGACCGCGTAGCGCTCGAGGAACTCGTCCGGACCGCCGGCCGCGTCGAGCAGCGCGCGCACCTCGGCGTCGATCTGCTCGAGCGAGCGATCCGCCTCCTCGCCGTCCGGCCCACCTTCATGCGAGGCGAAGTCGAAGCCGGAGAGGTAGTACGCGAGAAAGTCGAAGCCGTCGCGCGTGACGAGCCAGCGCCCGACCGCGCTCGCGTACGCGTCCGGCGAGCCGGCGCGGCGGCTGCGGACGGCGAACGGCGCTCCGGTGCGGTCCGACTCGAAGAGCCCGTAGAAGAAGAAGCGGCGCGGGCCGTGCACCGCGCGGTGCAGGCCGGGAAGCGTCGGCAGGTAACGAGTCCTGCCGCGGTAGCACGTGATGTTCACCGCGCCCGCAACAAAGCCGGCGTCCTCGAGCGCCTCGTAGATCGTGACCGCGTCGCGCGAGAGGTGCCGCTCGTTCATGTTGAAGATCGTGTCGGTGACCGACTGCGAGAGCCCCGCAGCACGCAGAGCCGCGAACGACGAGCCGTACTCCACGATCCGACGCTCCTGCCGGTTCCACCAGACGAGCGACGGGATGTGGTGAACGCCCGGGCCGGCTCCGGTCGCGATCGAGGTGAGGCAGACGGGTGTGAGCGAGGGAAAGACGGACGTCGCCGGGCGGTAGTCGCCGTGCCCGGCGAGATACGACAGCGCCGGGACGCGGCCGCTCGCGAGCGCCCGCTCGAACGCGGCCGGGGTCATTCCGTCGATGACGATCAGGACGAGCTTGCGTGGCATGCGGCGGGTTACTCGTCCCGCGCGAGCGTTCGCAATCCCGCGTACCGCTCGGGCCGTGCGCGCCTCAGCCGGGCGGCGAGGGCCGGCAGGGCCAGCGCCTCGAGGTAACCGACGATCGGGATCCAGGCGGCTCCCGCAAGCACCAGCGCCGCGCCGCCGACGAGGGTGGCGGTACCGCCGCGCGTGCCGCCCCGCCGTAGCGCGCCGGAGACGACCTGGCCGGCGCCGAGGCTCCCGAGCAGCCCTCCGAGGATCCCGCCGAGACGGTCGATCCAGCCGCCGGTCTGCCACGAGGCGATGCCGAAGCCGATCGCAGCGCCGGCGCCTCCCGCGGCGATCGCGGCGACGATCAGCGCGGTGCGCTTCGAGCCGGCAAGGCTCGTGAAGAGCACGCCGGCGGCCGCGCCGATGCCGACCGAAACGCCGACCCAGTACCAGGAACCCACGGTGGAACCGTAACCGCGCATGCCTCTTGTCCGTTGTTCGCCCGAGATGAAGGCCGACGACCGTCCGCTGCTCGTGTTCTTCACGTCCCGCCGCTCGGGACCGGCTCGTCGGATGGAGAGCCTGCTCGCACACATCGCGCGCAAGGAACGCAACCGGCTCCGCGTCAGCAAGATCGACATCGAGGATCGACCCGAGGTGGCCGAGCGCTTCCGCGTGCAACAGGTGCCGGCGCTCGCGCTCGTGGTCGAGAAGCGTGTCGTGTCCAGGCTCGAAGGCCGGGTGACGGCGCCGCGGATCCAGTCGATGCTCGAGCCGCACCTCGGTGCGGCCGACGTCGCAACCGCCTAGCCGGACTCTTCGAGGCGCGCGATCACGGCGAGCCCGAACTCGGCTGCTCGCCTGCCGTCGATCACTCTGTGGTCGAACGTGACCGAGATGTTCCCCATCCGGCGGACGGCGACCTCGCCGTCGCGGACGACGGGACGCTCGTCGATCCGGTGCACGCCGAGGATCGCAACCTCGGGGTGGTTGATCAGCGGCGTCACGAAGAGGCCGGCCGCCTTGCCCGCGCTCGTGACCGTGAACGTGCCGGCCCGCAGCTCTTCGGGCCTCAGTGCTCCCTCACTCGCTGCCTCGGCGAGACGTCGCACCTCGGTGTCGAGCTCGTCGAGCGAGAGCTCGTCCGCCCCGTGTACGACGGGGACGACGAGCCCGTGCTCGGTCTGGACGGCGATCCCGATGTCGTAGCGGTCGAGCAGCACGAGCTCTCCGCCCTCGACGCGCGCGTTCAGCTCGCGGTACTCGCGCAGCGACTCGGTGACCGCATGGAGGACGAGCGGGACGAGCCGCTTCAGGTCGACGTCCGAAAAGTCGCACTCCTCGACCCAGCTCACCGCCGGGATCTCGCGGTGGGCGCGAGTCAGGTGCTCGAACATCTGCCGGCGGACGCCGCGGAGCGGGACTCGCTCGCCTTCGGTCGCCGGCACCGCGCCGCCGCCGGGCGCGTTCCGGACGTCCTCCTCCGTGATCCGCCCCTGTGGACCGGTGCCGGTGAGGGCTGCGAGGTCGACGCCGAGCTCGGCCGCGACCTTGCGCACGAGCGGCGTCGCGCGGACCCTCTCCCCCGGCGTCGCGAGCGCGGCCGGACTCGCAGCAGGCTTCTGTTCGGGCGGAGGTGCGGCCTCCGAGGCGCTGCTCTCGCCGATCACGACGAGCACCGTCCCGACGGGGACGACGTCGCCTTCGGCGACGAGGATCCGGGAGACCTTGCCGCCCGCCGGCGACGGGATCTCGACCGTCGTCTTGTCGGTCGCGATCTCGACGAGCGGGTCGTCCTCGGCGATCTCCTGGCCCACGTCGACGAGCCAGCGCGCGATCTCGCCTTCGGTCAGCCCCTCGCCGAGGTCGGGCAGCTTGAACTCGTACGCCATTAGTGTGTCCCCCGGTTCCCTTGCGCGTCGTGTCGCATACGAAAAGCAAGCGCGGCAAGGACGCGGGGAGCCTCGATAGCCGAGGCTATCGAGGCGACTGAGGACGCCGCATCGCGCCGCTTTGCAACCGCGACACGATCGGATGAGGGGGCCGGGGGGCGCACTAAAACTCGAGGAGCTTCCGGGCTGCGGCCGCGACGCGCCCGACCGACGGCATGTAGCGATCCTCGATCTTCCAGTAGGGGTACGGGACGTCGAACCCGGTCACTCGCAGGACGGGGCCGCGGAGGTCGAGAATCGCCTTCTCCGCGAGGATCGCGGCGATCTCGGCGCCGAACCCGGCGGTGCGCGGCGCCTCCTGCACGACGACGACGCGTCCGGTCTTCGACGCCGACCCGAGCAGCGCGTCCTCGTCGAGCGGCCTCAGCGAGCGGAGGTCGAGCACCTCGACCGAGGCCTCGCCCGCCAGCTCGTCGGCGGCGCGCTCGCAGACGGGCACCATGGCGCCGTAGGCGACGAGCGTCACGTCCGTCCCCTCGCGCGCGAGCCGCGCCCGGCCGAGCGGGACGACGTGCTCACCCTCCGGCACCTCCTGCTTCTCGCCGCGGTAGATCAGCTTCGGCTCGAGGACGACGACGGGATCGGGGTCGCGGATCGCAGCAGCGAGGAGCCCCTTCGCGTCGGCCGGCGTCGACGGGATCGCGACCTTCACGCCGGGCGTGTGGACGTAGTACGCCTCGGGCGAGTCGTCGTGCAGCTCGGGCGCGCGCACGCCGCCGCCGTACGGCATCCGCACGACGAGCGGGAACTCCATCTTCCCGCCGGTGCGCCAGCGGTAGCGGCCGACGTGGGTGATCAGCTGGTCGAGGCACGGATAGGAGAATGCGTCGTACTGCATCTCGCACACAGGCCGCCAACCGGCCATGCAGAGCCCGACCGCGCTACCGAGGATTCCGGCCTCGGCAAGCGGGGTGTCGATGCAGCGGCTCTCGCCGAACCGCTCGCGCAGGCCGGCGGTCGCGCGAAAGACGCCGCCGGCGCGGCCGACGTCCTCGCCCATCACCATCACCGCGTCGTCCCGGGCGAGCTCGACGTGGAACCCGTCGTTGATCGCCTCCACCATGAAGAGCTCAGCCATCCCAGCCCTCGCGCAGGTTCGGCGGCGGAAGGACGTACGCGTTGTCGAAGACGAGCTCGGGATCCGGCTCCGGCTCGGCTTCGGCGGCCGCGATTCCCTCGCGCATCACCTCGAGCGCCTCGCTCTCGATCTCCTCTGCGGTCGAGTCGTCGAGCACGCCGAGCCGTCGGAGATAGGCGTCGTAGCGACCGACGCACTCGTTGCGCTTCTCCTCCTCGACCCGTTCGAGGTCGATGTACGCGCGTGGATCGTCGGCCGTCGCGTGCGGCGCGGCGCGATACGTCACAGCCTCGATCAACGTCGGGCCGCCGCCTCCGCGCGCCCGCTCGACCGCCTCGCGCGTCGCCTCGTACACGGCGAGGACGTCGCCGCCGTCGACCCGCACGCCCGGCATCCCGTAGCCGACCGCCTTCGCCGCGAGCGTCTCGGCGCGCGTCTGCGCCTCGACCGGCGTCGAGATCGCCCACTGGTTGTTGTTGCAGAAGAGGATCAGCGGCGCCTGCATCACCGCCGCGAAATTGGCTCCCTCGTGGAAGGCGCCCTCGCTCGTCGCTCCGTCGCCGAAATACGCGATCGCGACCGTCGACGAGCCCTTCAGCTTCTCGCCCCAGGCGAGACCGGCGGCGTGCGGGACGTGCGTCCCGATCGGCACGCAGATCGACGCGACGCGGTAGTCCGCCGGGTTCCACCAGCCGGCCGGGTGCCCTCGCCACCAGTGGAGAACGGTGCTCGCGGGGATCCCGCGCAGGAGCCCGATCGCCGACTCGCGGTAGCTCGGGAAGATCCAGTCCTCGTCGGCGAGGGCATGCACCGAGCCCGCCTGCATCGCCTCGTGGTTCCAGAAGATGGCGTACGTCCCGATCCGGCCCTGGCGGTGGTAGACGACGGAGCGCTCGTCGTACGTGCGCAGGAGGACGAGCGAGCGGTAGATGGCGAGGAGGTCGCCGGCGCCGAGGCCCTCGACCTCCCGCCCCTCGTCGAGAACGCGACGCAGCTCGTGCCTGGGCGCGCCGCCAGGCGCGCGGTCTAGCCGCCGGGCATCACCGGCTTTGCCGGTGATGCTTCCAGCATTCGGCGCGACCTTGGCCACGGGCGCGAAGCCTAGTTGGACGAGGCGCGGCGTAGGATCGGACGCGTGGAGCGCAAGCAACCGGATCTCGTTCTGATCGTCGCCCGCTCGTTCGCGACCAAGCTGGCAACGCCCACGCTGATCATCGATGCGCGAGGCGACCTCGTGTTCTTCAACGACGCCGCCACCGAGGTGCTCGGCCGGTCGTACACCGAGATCGGCGCCCTGCAGGCGGGGCGCTGGCAGGAGCTCTTCGAGCCGCGAACGCTGGACGAAGAGCCCATGACGGCCGAGCAGACGCCGGGAGGCGTGGCACTGCTCGAGCGGCGACCGGTGAACGGCTCGTTCGCGATGCGCGGGCTCGACGGCCGCGAGCGCGAGATCACCGTCACGGCGTTTCCGCTCTTCTCGCACCCCGACGAGGTCGTCGGATCGATGTCGATCTTCTGGGAGCTTCCACCCGCGCCGTGATCGTCCGCGTCTGGGGCGCGCGGGGATCGCTCTCCGCGCCGGGGCCTGCGACCGTCGGCTACGGCGGGAACACCTCGTGTGTCGAGCTGGAGCTCGCCGACGGAACGACCCTGATTCTCGATGCGGGATCCGGAATCCGGGAGCTCGGGCAACGGCTCGTCGAGCGAGATCCCGGAGTGGTGCACATCTGCCTGACCCACCTCCACCTGGATCACGTGGAGGGGCTCGGC
>DATGEB010000069.1:0-27374 GCA_035310545.1 Gaiellaceae bacterium | reverse complement strand
GAGGAGTGGGTCGTGCCGTTCACGATCCTGGAAGAACACGCCGGGGCAAGCCCTCGCCTGTACGTTGCGGCCGGGAAGATCACACGAGCAAGGCATCTGGAGACAGACACCCGCAACCTCGTCCGCTACCTCCAGCACGCCAAACTCGACTACACCCCTCCGCCCGGGCCGCCTCAATGGAGGCGACTCTTCCGAACCTAGTGGTTGCTCCGGTAAGTCCAGTGTCCTTTGGCCGTGCGAAAAGCGAGCAGGCCAAGGACGCAGGGAGGCCGCGTACCCGAAGGTACGTGGCCGACCGAGGACGGACGCCGGCATGCGACGCTTTGCAGCCGGACAGAGTGCTACTTGCCGGAGTGACCGCTAGGAACGCGGGTGCGCCCGGTCGTAGACGCGGCGGAGGTGGCGCGGGTCGACGTGGCTGTAGACCTGCGTCGTCGAGAGCGAGCTGTGGCCGAGCAGCTCCTGGATCGTTCGCAGGTCGGCGCCGCCGTCGAGGAGGTGCGTGGCGAAGGCGTGTCTCAGCCGGTGCGGGTGGGGGACGATCCGGCGGAGCGTGCTGGTATCGAGGCGCCGCCCGCGCGCCGAGAGGAAGAGTGCGTCGTTCGCGCCGGCGGCTTTGCCGGCGGCGCTTCCAGCCAGCGCCGGCCGCGCGTCCCGCAGGTAGCGGGCAACCCAGAGCGCTGCCTCCTCGCCGAGCGGGATGACGCGCTCCTTGCCGCCCTTCGCGCGGCGGACGTGGACGAGCTCCTGCTCGAAGTCGACGTCTCCGAGGTCGAGGCCGACGGCCTCCGCGCTTCTCAGCCCGGCGGAGTAGACGAGCTCGACGAGTGCGCGGTTCCGCAGCGCGACCGGACCGTCGCCTTCGAGCGCCGCGAGCGTCTGCTCGACCTCCGCGGCGGCCGGTGCGTCGGGCAGACGGCGTGCCCGGCGCGGCGCCAGTCGCGCGTCGGGGACGCGCTCCGGCCCGAGCGCCTGCCGGAGGAAGGCGCGAACCGCGGCGAGCTTGCGGCCGATCGTCGACGGGGCGAGCTTCCGCCCGCGTTTCCCGCCGAGCCAGCTGACGTAGTCGGCGAGCACGCGGACGTCGACCGCGTCGAGTTTCGTGCGCTCGTCTTCGAGCCAGGTGCAGAACTCCTCGACGTCGCTCCGGTACGCGCGCCGGGTGGCCTCGCTCAGCGCAGGCGAGGCGAGGAAGCGATCGGCTGCCGCGTGAGCGTCCACGGAGGACGGTTCGCCGGGCGTCGTTCCTTTCCCTTGCGCTAGCGTCGATTCCGTGATCGCGAAGCACGACGTGCTCGTCGTCGGAGCGGGCTGCGCAGGGATGCGCGCCGCGATCGAGGCTTTCGACGCGGGCGCGGACGTCGCGATGATCTCCAAGCTCCATCCGACGCGCTCGCACTCGGGCGCGGCCGAGGGAGGCATCAACGCGGCGCTCGGCAACGCGGCCGAGGACAACCCCGAGATCCACGCCTACGACACGGTCAAGGGCTCGGACTACATCGGCGACCAGGACGCGATCGAGATCTTCGCGCAGGAGGCGCCGGGCGACATCATCCAGCTCGAGAACTGGGGCGCGTTCTTCTCGCGCCGCGAGGATGGGAAGCTCGCGCAGCGCCCGTTCGGCGCCGCCGGCTCGCCGCGCACCGTGTACGCGGCCGACATCACCGGCCACGTCCTGATCCAGGTCCTCTGGGAACAGGTCTGCAAGCGCGACATCCCGGTCTACGAGGAGTTCTTCGCGTGGCAGCTCGTGGAGAACGACGGTCGCTGCCAGGGCGTCGTCTGCTGGGACCTCCTGCACGGCGGGCTCAAGACCGTCGGCGGGAAGACCGTCGTCCTCGCAACCGGGGGCGCCGGTCGCCAGTACCGCGTGACGACGAACGCCTACGCCTGCACCGGCGACGGGATGGCGATGGCGCTTCACGCGGGCCTCCCGCTCAAGGACATGGAGTTCATGCAGTTCCACCCGACGACGCTGTATCCGACCGGGATCCTTCTCACCGAGGGGATCCGCGGCGAGGGCGGCTACCTCATCAACAAGGATGGCGAGCGCTTCATGAAGCGGTACGCACCGAACGCGCTCGAGCTTGCGTCGCGGGACGTCGTCTCGCGCTCCGAGCAGACCGAGATCGACGAGGGCCGAGGCATCGAGGGGAGCGTTCTCCTCGACATGCGCCACCTCGGCGCGGAGCGGATCCTCGAGCGGCTGCCGGGCTCGCGCGAGCTCTCGATGACGTACGCGGGCATCGATCCGATCTACGACCCGGTGCCGGTGCGGCCCGGGGCGCACTACCACATGGGCGGCGTCGAGACCGACAACGACGGCGCGACGGAGCTGACCGGCCTCTACGCCGCCGGCGAGTGCGCGTGCGTCTCGATCCACGGTGGGAACCGGCTCGGCGGCAACTCGCTCATGGAGACGATCACGTTCGGCCGGCGCGCGGGCCGCTCCGCGGCGGAGTGGGCGCTCTCGCACACGACGGTCGAGGTGCCCGAGTCCGTGGAGCGCGACGCCGAGGCAAAGGTTCGGGAGCTGCTCGACCGCGACAGCGGGGAGCGGCCGTGGACGCTCCGCGAGGAGCTCGGCAGCTCGATGCTCGAGAACTTCGCCGTCTTTCGCACCGAGGACGGGATGACCCGCCAGATCGAGATCCTGAAGGGTTTGCGCGAGCGGTATCCGAACGTCTATGTCGAGGACAAGGGCGAGGTGTTCAACAGCGACCTCACGCAGGCGATCGAGCTCGGGAACATGCTCGACACCGCGCTTTGCATGGTTACCGCCGGACTCTCCCGCAAGGAGAGCCGAGGCGCCCACGCGCGACCGCACGACTATCCGACGCGCGACGACGAGAAGTTCCTCCACCACTCGATCACGCGCTGGAAGGACGGTGGAGTCGAGCTCTCGACGTCCGAGGTGCGGTTCACCAAGTGGGAGCCGCAGGAGAGGAAGTACTGATGCGCCGTTTGCCGCTCGTCCTCCTGGCCGCCCCGCTCGCGCTCGTCGCCTGCGGCGGCTCGTCGTCGAGCTCGCAGTCGAAGCTCGAACCGGTCTCGTACGTTCGGCACGCCGCGCGCGTCACCGCGAGCACGCCGTCCGAGCACGTGACGACGTCGGTGACGCTCGGGGTCGGGCCAGTGAACGTGTCGCTGGCTGGCGCCGGGGACTACTCGAATACCGCGCATACCGGGGTGTTTGCCATGCGCATGTCCCTCCTCGGGAAGAACACGAAGGTCAACGAGATCGAGGACGGGACGACGATCTACGTGAGCTCGCCGCTTTTCGCCAAGAGCCTTCCGGCCGGGAAGACGTGGCTGAAGCTCGAGCTCGCGAGCTTGGGCAAGTCGAGCGGAATCGACTTCGCCTCGCTCCTGGACCGCAGCCCGACCCAGGCGCTGCAACAGCTCCAGGCGGCGGGCACTTTGACCCGGGTCGGCGCCGGGACGATCGACGGCGCGGCGACGACGCACTACCGCGTCCAGAACCTCGATGTCTCGAAACTCCCGCAAGGCGCGAAGCTCGAGTCGTTCGGCCGTTACACGTACGGGCCGATCGACGTCTGGATCGGGAACACCAGCGGATACGTCTACCGCGAGACGCTTCCCTTCACGTTCTCCAGTTCAGGTCAAAGCGGCTCGGCGTCGATACACGCCGACTTCTCGAAGTTCGGCGAGAAGGTTCACGTGACGGTGCCGCCTGCGAGTGAGACGGTGAATGCCTCGACGCTTCCGGGGCTCGGCGGACGATGAAGGTCGGCTTCAAGGTCTGGCGGTACGACTCCGCGAGCGGCGAGCGGGCGCTGCGCGAGTACGAGATCGACGCACCCGAGGAGGCGACGCTCCTCGACTGCCTCGACATCGTCAAGGACCGCCACGACGGCTCGCTCGCCTACCGCAAGAGCTGCCGGATGATGATCTGCGGCTCGTGCGGGATGCGGCTGGACGGCGCCGCCGTCCTCGCCTGCAAGACGCGGATGTACGACATCGCGCAGGAGGGTCGCGTCCCGGTGATCTCGGCGATGGGGAACCTGCCGATCGTGAAGGACCTCGTCGTCGACATGGATCCGTTCTGGACGAAGTTCAAGGCGATGTGGCCCTGGCTCGAGCCCGGCTACGAGCGCCCGGAGGACGGCCGGGAGTACCGGATCTCGCAGGAGCGCATGAACGTCGTCCACAAGGAGTCGCTCTGCATCAACTGCGGCTGCTGCGTCTCGGAGTGCAACGCGATGGAGTCCGATCCCGAGTTCCTCGGCCCGCAGGCGCTTGCGAAGGGCATGCGCTTCGTCGGCGACCCGCGCGACGGCGCCACCGTCGAGCGGCTCGAGCGCTACAACGCCGAGCACGGAATCTGGGACTGCACACGCTGTTATTTCTGCAACGAGCGCTGCCCGAAGGGCGTCGATCCGCGCGACGCGATCGCGAAGCTCGGCGCCGAGTCGATCCGCCTCGGCATCGACCGCGACATGGGCGCGAAGCACGCGAAGTGGTTCGTCCGCTCGGCCGAGACGACGGGCTGGCTGCGCGAGGAAGAGCTGATCCCGAAGACGCAGGGCTACGTCTCGGCGATCAAGCAGCTCAAGTTCGGCTACTCGCTCGCGAAGCACGGAAAGGTTCGCCCGGTTCCGGTTCCGCACGTCGCGAAGGACGTGGGCGAGGCGCGCAATCTCCGCAAGCTCGTGCGCGAGCAGGATCGGCAGGGCGCGCTGGGTCACGTCCAGGGCGAGCGGGCGCTCGAGCGCCTGGCCCATGGCCACGTGAACGAGTCGCTCGAGGAGATTTACGCGCGGCCCGGAGCGGCCCCGCGCCCCTGGCTACCCGAAGTGGAGGAGGCACCGTCCGCATGAGCATGGGCGTAGGCTCGACGGAGCCCACCAGGAGCGGAGGGCCCGGCTCGGCCGGGTCCGGAGCGGGAGCAGGCGAGATGCCGGTGAAGCGAGTTGCGTACTACAAGGGTTGCCTCGCTTCGCTGTCGGCGAAGGAGCTCGACACCTCGACGAAGGCGCTCGCGCCGATGGTCGGCCTCGAGCTGGTCGAGCTCGAGTCGGTGACGTGCTGCGGCGCCGGCGACATCCACGAGGCCGAGCCCGACTACTACGTCCACCTCAACGCGCGGATCCTGGCCTACGCGGAGGCGACCGGGTGCGACACGCTGATGACGGTCTGCAACGTCTGCACGCTCAACCTGCGCCAGGCGAACTTCATGCTCCGGGGCGATTCGGAGCTTCTCGCGCGGGTGAACGAGAACCTCGTCACGGTCGGGGTGCCGCCGTACTCCGGGAACGTCGAGGTACGCCACTTTCTCTGGGAGATCGCCGAGGGCGAGGGGTACGACCGGCTCAAGGGTGTCGCGCACAAAGGCCTGAAGGGGCTGAAGGTCGCGCCGTTCTACGGCTGCCAGATCCTGCGTCCGTCCAAGCTCATGGGCTTCGAGGATCCGGACCGGCCCTGGTCGCTCGAGCGGATCATCGAGGCGTGCGGCGGCGACGCGATCGACTATCCGGCGAAGATCAAGTGCTGCGGCTTCCCGATCATCGCGGCACGCGAGGAGACTGCGCTCGGCGAGGTCATCCAACCGGTCGAGCAGGCGATCGAGGCCGGCGCCGACGTGATGGTCACGCCGTGCCCGCTCTGCCATCTCTCGCTCGACGCCTGGCAGCAGAAGCTCGAGGCGACGACGGGCAGGAAGTTCGGCCTGCCGATCCTCCACCTGGCACAGCTCGTGGGAGTCGCGGCCGGGCTCGAGGAGTCGGAGCTGAAGTTCAAGCGCCACATCGTCGATCCGCGGCCGGCGCTCGAACGGCTCGAAGTCTGAAAGGCATCGGCACCGCCATCGCGGGCGGCCTCGGCTGGGGCCTGTTCGAGGCGAGCTGGGTTCGTTTCCGGGAGCTCGAGGTCGAGCTTCCCGGGTTGCCGGCCGAGCTCGACGGTCTCCGCATCGTCCACCTCTCGGACTTCCACTTCGGCGTCCCGTCGCCCGGGATCGGCGCTGCGTGGCGTGCCGCGGTCTGGGCGCGCGAGCGGCGGCCCGATCTCGTCGCGGTCACGGGCGATCTCCTGACGCATCCGCGCGGGGAGCCGATGCTGCGAAGGTACGTGCGCGTTCTCCCGCGTCCCACGGTCGCGGTGCTGGGCAACCACGATCTCGCGATCAGCCGTGATCCGCAGGCGCGCCGGTCGGATCTGCGAGAGCTCGAGCCGGCGACGCTGCTCCGCGACGAGGGACGGCTCTTCGAGCTTCGCGGCCGCCGCGTGTGGATCGCCGGGGCCGACCCGCGGCTCATCGTGCGCGGGCGGCCTCGCTTCGATCCGAACTCGCTGGCTCGCGACGCGGACTTTTCGATCCTTCTCTGCCACTACCCGCGCGCCCTCGACCAGCTCGAGCCCGGCCGCTTCGAGCTCGTCCTCGCCGGCCACATGCACAACGGCCAGATCACCCTGCCGTATCCCGGAGGCAGGGTGCTGCTCGCGCATCCGAGGGCGCCCTACTCGCGCGGCATCTATCGGAACCGCGCGGCGACGATGCACGTCTCCGCCGGGCTCGGCACGACGTTCGTCCCGTTCCGCTTCGCAGCGAGGCCCGAAGCGACGGAACTGACGCTGAGACAGGGCTAACCTAGGCGCATGGCCGGTCAGGCGTCGATCTCGACGGAAATCCTCGCCCGCTACGCCGCGGACGCGGCGCGGGAAGTCGAGGGAGTGCGGAGACTCGCGGAGAGCCCCCTCCCGCGGCGGCACGCCGTGCGGGTGTCGGGAGCCGACGGCGCGATGCGGCTCGAGTTGCATGTCGTGACGGAGTGGGGCGCGTCGATCCCGGCGGTCGGCAAGCGAGTCCAGGAGCGCGTGCGCGAGTACCTCCGCAGCATGGCCGACGTCGAGCCGGCGACGGTCGAAGTGGTCGTCGACGCGGTGGAGCCCGAACGGTGAGCACCCGCATCGCCGGTCTGACGGGATCGACGCTCGAGACGGCGCCGACCGTTTGCCACGAGTGCATCTGGTGGCAGACACGCGACGGACGCAGTACCGACAAGCGCAAGTGGATCCGCGACACCGAGGACGAGTGGGGCGCCTGGGGCACGGTCTACCACGACGACGACGGACGCTTGCTTGGCTCGATGCAGTACGGGCCGGCCGACCTTTTCCCGCGCGCGCGCGAGCTTCCGGCCGGGCCTGCGAGCGACGACGCCGTCCTCGTGACGTGCGCCTACCTCACGGACCCGTCGCGGCCGTGGGTCATGCAGTCGCTCTTCCTCACAGCGATCGGCGACGCGCGCGACCGCGGCGCCCGGGCACTCGAGGCGTTCGCCTACCGCTATCCGGAAGGAGAGACGTCCTTCGAGCGCTTCCACGTCCACCGCACGATCTTCCCGTCGCGGTTCCTCGCCGACTTCGGCTTCATGCCGGTGCGCTCGAAGGGACGCGTCGAGCTCGCGCGACTCGAGCTCGGCGGGCTGCAGCCGGTGGAGGAGGGGCGGCGGGAGCAAGTTCTCGCCCGCGTGCGCGAGGCGTTCGCGCCGGCGCCCGCACCACAGCGTCCCTGACTGACGATCCGCGTAACGAAAACCCAACGGTCGTGTTAACAGAAAGCTGGCACTTTCGCTCTACGGTCTTCGCCGTGCGGGCGATTGCAATTGCGGGTCTGCTGTCCCTCGTCCTGACTGCGACGGCCTTTGCGGCGCGCTCGGACGTCGCGCAGAAGGCCGCGGCCGCTCCCCTGCCGAACGGCGCCGTGCAGAAGAAAGGATCGAGCCTGTACCGCGTGGCCTGCCCTTCGGCCGCGGTTTGCGTCGCCACGGGCGCTTACCGGACGGCGACGGGTGGGCACCTCCTTGCGATCGCCCGGCGCGGCGGGAAGTGGACGACGCAGCACGCTCCCGGTGGCGTCGTCAACGCGTCTCTGGCCTGTCCTGCTGTGGGCCGCTGCGTCGGGACGACAGTCGGCGGCGAGCAGAGAACATCCGTGCTGATCCAGATGGGCCGGACGTGGACGGCATCCGCCGTGACGCTCCCCGCGGATGCGTCGTCGACTCCGTGGCCCGACCTCGCGTCGATCTCGTGCGGCTCCCCGGGCAACTGCGCCGCGGTCGGCGCCTACGAGATCCCCGCGTTCGCCAAGCCGCTCGTGGTGACAGAGAGCAACGGCGCCTGGCTCGCCGGAGCCGAGCCTCAGCCACCCGCGGAAGCGGCGACAACCAGCGATCGCAGCATCGCCACGCCGGGGAACCGACTCTCGCTCGTCGCGTGCCCCTCGGCCGGGAACTGCACGGCGGTTGGCACCTACACGGACAAGGCTGCGGCCCCGGACGAGTACCCGTGGGTGCTGGAGGAGACGGCCGGCCACTGGGCGTCGGGCGTCTCCGCACGCCTGCCCGCCGACGCGAATCCCCGCGGCAACCCCGAGCGCGGAGGCACAGCGCCGTTCTTCGGCTTCACCGGGCTGTCCTGTCCATCGGCCGGGAACTGCACCGCGGTCGGCGGCTACTGGGGCAACACCGACGTCGAGCGGGGACTGATCCTCACCGAGCGCAGCGGCAAGTGGTCGCGCGGAGTCCGGGCACCGCTCCCTCCGCATGCCGTGCCGAACAGCGAGCCCAACGAATTCAACTCGCCGGTCACATCGGTCTCGTGTGCCGCTCCCACGGACTGCGCCGCCGTCGGCACGTACGTGCTCGAAGTCGGCGGCACGCCGCACGGCGCGCTGCTGACCGAGCGAAGCGGAGCGTGGAAAGCGTCGGCGCTCGTCCTGCCCGCGGGAGCCCAGGCCACCGGCGGGGTGTTCCTCGGTTCGGTCGCGTGCCCGTCACGCGGCAACTGCGTCGCTGTCGGCTACTACGCCGGGCGGGGCAAGACGCACGGCCTGCTCGTTCGCGAGCGCGGGGGCAAATGGGAGCGGGCCGTGAACGTCGCGCTTCCGGCGAACGCAGCCGCTGCGAGCAACCAGCACACGTTTCTCCCGTCCGTTTCGTGCGCTTCGGCAAGTCGGTGCACGGTCGTCGGGACGTACACCAACCGCAGCGGCGTCGGGCAGGGCCTGGTCGTCAGCCTGCGTTTGTCGTGAGCCCGACGCCGGAACCGCCGCGCAGACCGAAGCCTCGAAGCGCAGCTGGACGCCGGCCGCGGACGCGATCGCGAAGAGATCGGCTCCTTCGCGCGCCACGAGCTGCTTGTTGGCGGGCACCACCGGCTTGCGCACGTCGTCGCCGGGCAGGAGCTCCCGGCTCTTCGCCGGATCGCGCACGAGGGCGCGTACCACGGTCAGCCTGTGCCCGGTCGCGCGCTCGATCTCGTCGCCGCTCTCGGCGAGCATCCGAGAGACGGCCGAGCCGACCGTGCCGTACCCGAGGAGGCCTACGCCGACGTCAACGGACGCCATGCGGTGTCGAGCACCCTCTCCGCGATCTGAACGGCGTTCAGCGCGGCGCCTTTGTTGAGGTTGTCGCAGGCGAGGAACAGGACGAGCCCGTTCTCCGCTGCAGGATCGCGCCGCACCCGGCCGACGAGCACCTCGTCGGTCCGAGCGGACGCTGCCGGCGTCGGCGTGTCGACCAGACGCAGCGACGGGGCTTCCCCGAGCACAGTCTCCGCCTGCTCTGGCGTGAGCTCTTCCTCGAGCTCGACCCAGACCGCCTCGGCGTGGCCGACCAGCACGGGGACACGTACGGTGGTCGCGCTGATCGGCAGCGCCGGCAGCTCCAGCACCTTCTGCGACTCGGCCCGGATCTTCGACTCCTCGTCCGTCTCGGCGCCTTCCCAGGTCCAGTCGAATCCGACGTCGTGCTGCTCGACCGGCTCCCGTCTCAGCTGCTCGGCACGGGCTGCGCCCTTGCCCGACACGGCCTGGTAGGTGGAGACGCGCACGGCGCGCAGGCCCGCCGCCTCGTGCAGCGGCTTGAGCACGCACGTGAGCGGGATCGTGCAGCAGTTCGGGTTGGCGAGGATCCCCTCGTGGTCGGCGACGCGGTCGCCGTTCACCTCCGGCACGACGAGCGGGATACCCGGCTCGAGCCGGTAGGCGGACGACTTGTCGATCGCGACGGCGCCGCCGCGCACGGCGTGCGGGACGAGCTCCCGCGACGCCTGGGTCCCGACCGAGAACAGCGCGATGTCGATCTCGCCTGCGGCGAGCGCGTCGGGCGTCGCCTCCTCGACGACGGCGCCGTCGGCGAGCACCGACCCGGCCGACCGCGCGGACGCAAACGCGCGCACGTTCTCGAAACCGCGCTCGCGCAGGATTCGCATCGTGACGCTGCCGACGGCGCCGGTGGCGCCGATCACGGCGACGCGCGCCTCACGCATCGATGCGCTCCTCGGCATACATCCGAAACTTGTCGTGCACCGCCTGCACGGCGCGCTCGACCTCGGTCGCGCGCACGACACAGGAGACGCGGATCGACGACGTGGAGATGATCTCGATGTTGATGCCTGCCTCGGCGAGGGCTTCGAACATGTCGGCGGCAACGCCCGGATGGCTCTTCATCCCGGCCCCGACGAGCGAGACTTTCGCGACCTCGTCGTCGAGGTCGATCGACGTCGCGCCGACCTCGGCAGCCAACCGTTGGAGGATCGGCTCGGCGACGGCGAGATCGGTCTTCGGGAGCGTGAACGAGATGTCCGTCGTGCCGTTCTCGGACACGTTCTGGACGATCATGTCGACGTTCACTGCGGCGTCTGCGAGCGCGCGGAAGATGCGCGCGGCGATGCCCGGGCTGTCCGGCACCGCGACGATCGTCGCCTTCGCTTCGGTCGCGTCGTGGGTGACGCCTGACACGATCGCCTTCTCGAGCACCAGATCTCCTTCCTCGGCGATCCGCGTGCCCTCGCTGTCCGAGAACGACGCGCGCACGTGGAGCGCCACACCGTACCTTCGTGCGATCTCGATCGACCGAGCCATCATCACGCGTGCGCCGGTCGCCGCCATCTCGAGCATCTCTTCGTAACTGACCGTCTTCAGCTTGAGCGCGTCGGGGACGACGCGCGGGTCGGCGGTGAAGACGCCCTCGACGTCGGTGAAGATCTCGCACGGCCCGCCGAGGGCGGCGGCGAGCGCCACGGCCGTCGTGTCGGAGCCGCCGCGGCCGAGCGTCGTCACGTCGTGGGAGTCGGCCGAGATGCCCTGGAACCCGGCGACGAGCACGATCTTCCCGGCGTCGAGCGCGTCGTTGATCCGGGTCGCGCGCACCTCGGCGATCTTCGCCTTGCCGTGGACGGTGTCGGTGACGATGCCCGCCTGCGAGCCGGTGAGCGAGATCGCCTCGTGACCCAGGTCGTGGACGGCCATCGCGCAGAGCGCGTTCGAGATCCGCTCGCCGACCGAAACGAGCATGTCGTACTCGCGCGGGTGCGGGACGGGCGAGATCTCGTGCGCCAGCCGGATCAGCTCGTCGGTCGTGCCGCCCATCGCCGAGAGGACTCCGACGACGCGCCGCCCTTCCTCGTGCGCGCGCACGAGCCTCCGCGCCACGTTCTTGATCCTTTCGACGTCGCCGACCGAGGTTCCGCCGAACTTCATCACCACGAGATCGGGGCGGCCCGCAGCCGCGTCTGCTGCGATCTCGGGGAGCGATTCGTACTGCGCGGTCGTCACGGGCTACATTTCCCGGCGTCCGGCGAGCGCGCGGCCGAGCGTGACCTCGTCCGCGTACTCGAGGTCGCCGCCGACCGGCAGCCCGCTCGCAAGGCGCGTCACCCGGACGCGGTCGCGCAGCCGGCTCGCGAGGTAGGACGCGGTGGCCTCTCCGGTCGCGTTCGGGTTCGTGGCGAGGACGACCTCGACGACGCCGTCGCTCTGGACGCGGTGCATGAGCTCGTCGATCCGCAGGTGCTCGGGCTCGACGCCGTCGAGTGGAGAGAGCGCGCCGCCGAGGACGTGGTAGAGGCCGCGAAACTCTGCAGTCCGTTCCAGCGAGACGAGGTCGACGGGCTGCTCCACGACGCAGATCGTCGTGCGGTCGCGCCGCGCGTCGAGGCAGATGCCGCAGAGCTCCTCCTCGGTCAGGTTCCCGCAGTCGCGGCAGAAGCGGACGCGTTCCTTGACCTCCTCGATCGCCCCCGCGAGCGCGAGGGCCTCCTCCTTCTGCGTCTGGAGGAGGTGGAACGCGAGCCGCTGCGCGGTGCGGCTGCCGATGCCCGGCAGGCGCGTCAGCTGCGCGACGAGGTTGTCGATGGAGGGGCTCAGCATGTGGCCTGAGGGTACTCGTCCGCTTCGGACAGGCCCTTGCTCTTGCCCGTCGCGACCGACCTGTGCGGGTGCGGCTCGTATCGGATATGCCGTCAGCAGGCGACCGGCGCATCCGGTCGCCTGAGCGAGCGGAGAGCGAAGCGAAGCGGGCTGAGCGGGCTAGTGAAAATCGAACGCCCAGCCCCAGATCACGACGCCGATCAGGGCCAGGACGATGATCGACCAGAGCCAGTTCGAGAAGATGTACCGGCCGCGAACGCTTCGCCGCGGCGGGGGCGTGCTCACTCTCCGAGCCCGGGAAGCCCGAGCCCGCCCAGGCCCATGTCTCCGAGCATCTGCTGGGCCTTCGCCTCGACGCCGGCGCGCGCCGAGCGCAACGCTTCGTTCACTCCGGCGAGCACGAGGTCGGCGAGCGCCTCGGGATCTCCCGGATCGATCGCGTCGACGGAGATCTCGATCGCGACGACCTCGCCGGCGCCGTTCGCGGTCACCTTCACGAGCCCGCCGCCCACGGACGACTGCGCGGTTTCGTGCCCCGCCTCGTCCTGCATCTTCTGCACCTGCTCCTGCATCTGCGCCGCCTGCTGCATGAGCCGTTCCATGTCGAAGGAGGACATTGTTAGCTGTCCCGCTCTTGCGCGTCGAACGTCTCCTTGAGGAGCTCGAGGATCCGCTCCTCGCCCGCCGGCTCGTCCTCTGCCACCGCGGGGCCCTCGCGCGGCTCGCCGAGCTCGAAGACGAGCTCGAGCCGACGGCCGGTGACGTCGTAGAGAGCGTCGGCGAGCAGGCCCGAGTTCTTCGGGTCGCGCGCGAGGTCGAGGTGGAACTGGGCGGTCGGCGGGAACTCGAGCGTGAGCGTGTCGCCGCTCAGCTCGGCGGGGTGCGCCTCGCGCAGGAGGGACGCTGTCGGGATGCCGCCGCGTTCCTCGACGGCCGGCAGGACGGTGCGCGTCCAGGCCTCCTCGAGCTGCGAGATGTCGAGCGCGGGGCCGCCGCCGGCGGGCACCGGGACCGGCTCGGGCTCCGGCTCCGGTTCGGGCGCGTCCACGGCTTCCGGGACCGCCGGCGCCGGCGCTGGAACCGGCGCCGCCGCGACAGGCGGCTCGCCTTGCTCGAGCCGCTCGAGCCGGAACGCGATCGACTCGCGCGAGAGGTCGCTGGCCGGCCGCGTGACCTTGACAAGCGCGAGCTCGAGCGGGAGGCGAGGGTCGCCGCCCTGGCGCATGTCGTCGACGGCCACCGCGAGCAGGTCCACCAACCGCAGCACCGTCGCTTCGCCGAGCTGGTTCGCCTGAGCCCGCAGCCGCTCGCGCGCCTCCTCGCTCGACGCGGCCGCCTCGGGCACGTCGCCGAGATGCTGGGCGAGCATGAGCTGGCGCAGGTGCTCGATCAGGTCGAGGACGAGCCGGCCGAGGTCGTGCCCGCGCTCGGACAGCTCCTCGACGTAGGTCAGCGCGCCGGCCGTGTCCTTGTCGATCACGAGGTCGCAGATCCGGAAGAGCGCCTCCTCCTCGACCGTCCCGAGCAGCTCGAGCACCGCCGGCACCGTGACCTGGTTCGCGGTTGCGGAGGAGAGCTGGTCGAGCATCGAGACCGCGTCGCGATAGGCGCCACGGCCGCTGCGGGCCACGAGCGCGAGCGCCTGGTCGGGCGCGTCGATCTGCTCGGCGTCCGCGATCTGGCGCAGGACCTTGACGAGATGCTGGAGGCTCGGCCGCTGGAAGACGAACGTCTGGCAGCGCGAGCGGACGGTTGGCAGCACCTTCGAGAGATCGGTCGTGCAGAAGACGAAGACGAGGTGCGGTGGCGGCTCCTCGATCAGCTTGAGCAGCGCGTTCCAGGCGGCATCCGTGAGTTGGTGCGCCTCGTCGAGGATGTAGACCTTGTAGCGGCCCTCGACCGGCTGGAGGATGACGCGGTCCCGGATCTCGCGGATGTCGTCGATGCCGCGCTGCGACGCTGCATCCATCTCGATCACGTCGAGGGACGTGCCCGCGGCGATCGCGCGGCACGCGTGGCAGGTGCCGTCGGGCGTCGTCGTCGGTCCCTGCGCGCAGTTCAGACACTTGGCGAGGATGCGCGCCATCGAGGTCTTGCCGGTGCCGCGCGGGCCGGCGAAGAGGTACGCCTGACGCACCGCGTCCCCGCCGATCGCGTTCGACAGCGTCCGGACGACCGCCTCCTGCCCCACGACCTCCGCGAAGCTCTGGGGACGGTACTTCCGGTAAAGAGCGGCCACGGGTCGATTCAAGCAGAGGGCCAGACCGAACGCACACGTGGGAGGAACTACTTAGCGCTGCTTCCTCCCGGATCTGACGCGGTTCGCAGGCTCCCACTGCACGGGGCCTGGCCCGACGGCCAGTGTAGCCTCGGGCTTTGATGCCGGATGACGCCCGCCACGCGCTCCTGACGAGGTTCTTCGACCACGCGCCGACGTTCCCGCCGGCCGGCCTGCCGCCGGCGGAGGCCCTCGCCCAAGACCGCCGCGCGCGGCAGAGCGAGCACGCCTGGCTGCTCGGCCGCCTCGTCTGGCCTGCGGCGAAGCTCGCCGAGATTCCGCAGGACGAGCACCGAGCCCTGGCTCTGGTCGAGAGCGGGGGAGACAGGATGGAGGCGCAGGGCGAGGCGATCTACATCGAGGGTCGCCCACCCGAGTACGTCGCCGGCCTCGGGGCGCGGGCCAAGATCCGTTGCGGCGGCGAGCGCGTTCCGTCGGTCGAGGACCTCGCCGAGTTCGTCCGCGGCTGCCGGGACCGGGGCGTCGTCTTCAAGGCGACCGCCGGCCTCCACCACGCGTATCCGACGGAGGCGGGGGAGCACGGCTTCCTCAACCTCCTGGCGGCGGCGGTCTTCGGCAACGAGGAGGAAGCGCTCCGCGAGCCCTCGCCTGCGTTCGCGCTCGATGCCACGTCGTTCCGCTGGCGTGACCAGGAGGCGCTTCCGGGGCAACTTGCCGATGTGCGCGCTTCGCTCTTCCACTCGATCGGCACGTGCTCGTTCTTCGAGCCCGTCGAGGAACTCGAGGCCTTGGGGATCCTGTGAGCTTCGGCGCCGGTCCGAACGGACTGCTCTGGCGGGACGGGGAGGAGGCCGTCGACCTCTCCGGCCTCGGCGGTGTGTTCGCGCAGACGACGCTGAATCCGCTCATGGCGCAGGGCCGCGCGGCTTGGGAGAGCGCGATCACGTCCGCGCGGGCGCACGACGGCCCTCGTACGCCGCTCGCGGAGGCCGAGCTCGGGCTTCCGTTCGACGTCGCAGACTACGTCGACTTCTACTCGTCGCTCGAGCATGCGACGAACCTCGGGCGCATGTTCCGTCCGGACCAGGAGCCGCTGCTTCCGAACTGGCGCTGGCTCCCGGTCGCGTACCACGGCCGCGCGGGCAGTGTCGTCGTCAGCGGCACCGACGTCGTGCGGCCGCATGGACAGCGGAAGGCGCCGGACGAGGCTGCGCCGACCTTCGGTCCGACCCGGCGTCTCGACTTCGAGCTCGAGCTCGGCTTCGTGGTGGGCGTCCCGACGGAACTCGGCGACACCGTCCCCGCTGAGGCGTTCGCGGATCACGTCTTCGGCCTCGTCCTCGTCAACGACTGGAGCGCCCGCGACATCCAGGCGTGGGAGTACGTCCCGCTCGGCCCCAACCTCGGCAAGTCGTTCCAGACCTCGATCTCGGCCTGGGTGACGCCGCTGGCGCTGCTCGAGGAGGCGCGTGTCGAGGGGCCGTGGAAGGAGCCGCCACCGCTTCCTCATCTCCACGGCGGACGCGACTGGGGGCTCGACGTCGCGCTTGAGGTCGAGCTGAACGGCGAGACGATCTCCCGCGGAAACGCGAGGACGCTCTACTGGACGATGCCCCAGCAGCTCGCGCACGCGACCTCGAACGGAGCGCGGCTGCGCACCGGAGACCTGATGGCGTCGGGGACGATCTCCGGCGCCGAGCCGGGAACGGAGGGCTCGATGATCGAGCTGTTCCACGGCGAGCGGTTCCTCGCGGACGGCGACGAGCTCGTTCTCCGTGGACGAGCCGTGAACGGCGTCGAGCTCGGCGAGGTGCGCGGCCGCGTCCTGCCGGCCTGACTCCTACTCGGGCAACGGCCCCGGTGGCATTGTTAGCGGCGGCTTGCCGGCAGCCGCTCCCGGCCGACGAGCTCCGCGACGCGTCGGGTCAGCTCGGCGTCGGCGAGGCCTCGCAGCGCGAGCGTCGTGCGCCGACGCAGGATGTCCTCGGAGTTGCGTGCCCACTCCCGCTTGGCGGCGTAGACCGCCTGGGCCACGATGTCGGGCGCGTCCGGGGTCAGCGGCTCGAGCAGTGTCGGGTCGCTGGTCGCGGGCTCGAGCACCTCGGGAGCCAGCGAGCCGTAGAGGCCGAGCAGGTGGGAGCGCAACGCCGGGCCGACCTCGACGGGGAGGGTGACGCGGTCGAGCCCGGCTGCCCCGGGAAGCGGCCAGGGCCGACGGTCGACGCGGTGCAGGCCGAGATCGGCGCGCAGACGCTCGAGGGTGTCCAGCGCGATTCGGCGGTACGTGGTCAGCTTGCCCCCCGCGACTGTCAGCAGGCCGCTCTCGTCTCGGAGGTACACGGTCTCGCGTCGCGCGCGGGTCGTCTCGCGTCCGCTTTGCGGCAGCACGCGCAGCCCCGCGAAAACGGCACGGACCCGCTCGCGGCGGACGACGGGTTCGTCGAGCGCGCCTGCTGCCTCCGCGAGCACGTTCTCGACGTCGGCCTCACCTGCGACGACCGCGTCGGGCCCGCCTTCGTGCAGCGTGTCGGTGGTGCCGAGGAGCAGCATCCCCTCCCACGGGACGGCGAAGCTCACCCGCACCTTGTCGTGCGGGATCGTGAGTGCAGCCGACCACGACGCGTCCACAGAGACCAGTGCATGCACCCCTTTGCTCAGGCGGATCGACGGCTCCACGCCGGCGTTCGCGAGCCGGCGAACCTCGTCGACCCACGGCCCGGCGGCGTTGACGACCGTCCTCGCCGACACTGCGATGGCCTCGCCGTCGGCGACCACCTCGGCGCCCCTGACGCGACCGCCGACGAGCCGCAGCGCCGACACCGCGGCGCCGTTGACGACGGTCGCGCCGGCTTCCGCCGCCGCCCGGACGTTGGCGAGCGTGAGCCGGCTGTCGTTGGTGACGCAGTCGACGTAGAGGCCGCAACGGCGCAGACCGGCCGACCGCAGATCCGGCACCATGCGCCGCGCTCGCTCCGCCGAGACGAGCCCGTTCAGGCGCGCGCGGGCGAGCGTCGAGTAGAGCGCGATCCCGGCCTGGACGACGGCAGGGCGGTACGGGCCGGAGTCGTAGAGCGGGAGCAGGAACGGCATGGGCCGGACGAGGTGCGGCGCGACGCGAGTCATGAGAAGGCGGCGCTCCTCGTGTGCTTCCCGCACGAGCCCCACGTCGCCGAGGCGTAGGTAGCGCAGCCCGCCGTGGACGAGCTTCGACGAGGCGCTCGAGGTCTCCCCACCGAAGTCGCCGCGTTCGACGAGGGCGACCGCGAGCCCGTGGCGGGCTGCGACCGCGGCGATGCCGGCGCCGATGATCCCGCCGCCCACTACCAGCAGATCGAAGTCTCGACTGGCGAGCTCTTCGAGCGCACGGGCGCGTCCGCTCACGTCCATCGGCCCACGGCCCACGAGCCTAGCGTCCACGGCCAACGAGCTTCGCCGCGTGGTTGCGAACGCGTGAACAACCCTTGCAAGACAGTCGCGAAAGTGTGATCGTTGCCGGGTCAGACCGGGTCGTTCGAACCACTGCAATCACCAGGAGGGTGTCGTGAAAGTTCGTCTGTCCAAGCGTGCTGCGCTACTCGCTGCAGCCGCGCTCGTCGCAACCGGGGCGCTCGCAACCGCGGCGCTGGCGGCCAACGCGTCGTCGAAGTCGTTCAACTGGTCGACCGCCAAGTCCGCCAAGGCCGGCGGTGGCATGAAGGCACTCGTCAAGGCGGCGAAGAAGGAAGGCACGCTGAACGTGATCGCGCTGCCGACCAACTGGGCCAACTACGGCGTCATGTTGAACACGTTCCACCGGATCTACGGCATCAAGATTCACAGCGACAACCCGAGCGGCTCGAGCGCCCAGGAGATCCAGGCGATCAAGAGCTTGAAGGGTCGCTCATCCGCACCGGACGTCGTCGACGTCGGCGGCCCGTTCGCGTCCGCCGGCGCCAGCCAGGGACTGCTCGCGCCGTACAAGGTCACGACCTGGAAGAACATCCCGAAGAACCAGAAGGCCTCGAACGGCATGTACTACCAGGACTACGGCGGATTCATCTCGTTCGGTTGCAACATGAACCTCCTCGGGGCGACTCCGTGCCCGACCTCGTGGTCGGCGCTGAAGTCGTCCAAGTACAAGAACGACGTCGCCCTCAACGGCAGCCCGCTGTCGGCGAATGCGGCACTGTCGGCGGTCTGGGCCGCGGCCGTCAACAACGGCGGCTCCTCCAAGAACATCGCCCCCGGCGTGGACTTCTTCAAGGCGCTCATGAGCTCGGGGAACTTCAACTCGACCGATTGCAACGCGGCCTCGGTGATCGCGACCTCGTGCCCGATCACGATCAACTGGGACTACCTGAACACGGCCGGCGCCTGGGGGCTGACCGGCAGCACGCATTGGAAGGTCATCGACCCGAAGGGCATCCCGTTCGGCGGCTTCTATGACCAGGCCGTGAGCAAGTACGCTCCGCATCCTGCCGCCGCTCGCCTCTGGGAGGAGTTCCTCTATTCGGTGAAGGGTCAGAACATCTGGCTCAAGGGTGGTGCTCGCCCCGTGGAGCTCGCCGCGATGGTCGCGGCCGGCACGGCGAACAAGGCGGCGTACAAGGCCCTGCCGAAGGTCACGAACCTCTCCAAGGCCGTCGTTCCGACCACGGCGCAGTCGACAACTGCAAGCGCGTACGTCACCAGCAACTGGCCGTAAGCGATCGCAACACAGGACGTAGCCTTCGTAGCAACCTCCGATCCCGCGGCGCCCCGGCGCCGCGGGATCGGGCGTCGCGTCGGGTCGAGCCTCGGAGGCTGGGCCGGCATCGTCCCCTTCGCGGCCTACGTGATCGTGTTCCTCGGGATCCCGCTGTACGTGGTGATCCACGGGTCGCTGACGACCGAGAGCAACCAGTTCACGTTCGACAACTTCAAGCAGACCTGGAATTCGCAGGGCTACAGGACCGCGTTCGAGAACAGCCTGACCCTGTCCGTCTGGACGTCTCTCGTCGGCGCGCTCTTCGGGACCTGGCTCGCGGCGGCGGTCGTCACGGCGAGACCCGGAGGCTTGCTCCACCGAATCGTCCAGAGTGGCTCGGGCGTACTCGCCTACTTCGCCGGCGTGCCCCTGGCATTCGCCTTCATCGCCGCGCTCGGCCTCCAGGGCGTCGTCACGGTGCTGCTCAAACACTTCGGGATCGACCTGTACGCCCACGGATTCACGATCTCCTCGATGACGGGCGTCGGGCTCTGTTACGTGTACTTCCAGATCCCCTTGATGGTGATCCTGATCACCCCCGCGCTCGAGGGTCTCCGCTCGGAGTGGCAGGATGCCGCGCTGAGCCTGGGCGCGAGCAGGCTCGGCTATCTGCGCCACGTGGCAGTTCCGGTGCTGTTCCCATCCTTCGTCGGCGCCACGCTGATCTTGTTCGGCAACGCCTTCTCCGCCTATGCGACCGCACTGGCGCTCGTCGGGAGCACGCTCTCGATCGTTCCGGCGCAGATCGACAATGCGCTCAACGGCAACGTGCTCGTCGGCGCCGACCGCGCCGGGCTCACGCTCGGCACGGAGATGATCATCGTCGTCCTGATCGTCATGGTCGGCTACTGGCTCGTCCAGCGCCGTGCCCGGAGGTGGCTGCGATGACCGTGTCCGGCTCGATGGGTCCCCTCGGCCAGGCCGAACTCGTGGGCGAGATGATCGCCGGTCCTCCGCCTGCGTCGAGGTTCGGGTGGCGGCGCGGACGGCCGCGAATCTGGCGGGTGACGATCTTCGTGCTCGCCGCGATCTTCTTCCTCGGCCCGCTGGCGGCCGCCTTCAAGTACAGCCTGCAGCAGGACAAGGGCGGCTACGGGTTCGCGAACTACGGCGAGATCTTCAACAACACGGCGGTCCGGTCGCCGCTCGTGACGTCGCTGGAGATTGCCGTGATCAGCGCCGCGATCGTGATCCTCCTCGTCCTGCCGACGGTCGTCTGGGTGAGGCTGAAGAAGCCCAAGGCGACGGCAGTCATGGAGCTCACCACGCTGCTGCCGATCGTGGTCCCGCCGGTGGTGATGGCCGCCGGCCTGGAGCAGTTGGAGCTCAACGCGCCGCAGTGGATGATCAAGTACGTGTTCGATCATGCGCAATCCGGGTTGATTCCCTTCTACGTGGTGCTGGCGATGCCGTTCACGTACCGCGCGATCGACACCGGCGTGCGCGCGATCGACCTCCACACGCTGGTCGATGCCTCGCGCAACCTCGGCGCCTCATGGCCGGCCACGCTCGTGCGGGTCGTACTACCCAACGTGCAGACCGCGGTTCTGGGAGCGATGTTCCTGACGATCGCCTTGTGTCTCGGAGAGGTTGTGATCGCGACTCTTCTGCTGTACAACACCTTCCCGGTTGAGATGGTCGTCCTGTACCACCAAGCCCAGGTCGGCGCATCGGTCGCGCTCTCGATGATCACGCTCGGGTTCACGTTCCTGCTTCTCTTCGGCCTGTCGTTCCTCGCGCAGCGCCGTCGCGTCGGCGGCAGGGTTGGACTCCTCTCATGATCAAATTCGAAGGCGTCCAACGCTTTTTCCCCGGTGTCACGGCGCTCGCGGGCCTCGACCTCGAGATCGAGAAGGGCGAGCTGATCGCGCTGCTCGGCCCTTCCGGCTGCGGCAAGACGACGGCGCTGAGGATCCTCGGCGGATTCGACCGTCCCGACGCCGGCAGAGTGCTCGTCGACGACCGCGACGTCACCAACGTGCCGCCGAACAAGCGCGACATGGGGATGGTCTTCCAGGCGTACAGCCTGTTCCCCAACATGGACGTTCGTACCAACGTCGCCTTCGGCTTGCGGATGCGGCGCCAGGACAAGGCAACGCGCCACAAGAGCGCCGACGAGCTGCTGGCGCTGGTCGGGCTCACGGAGACCGCTCACCGCTACCCGTACCAGCTGTCCGGCGGGCAGCAGCAGCGCGTTGCGATCGCCCGGGCGCTCGCGATCGAGCCGACGGTCCTGCTGCTCGACGAGCCGCTGTCGGCGCTCGACGCGCTCGTCCGCACCCAGCTGCGAGCCGAGATCCGCAGCCTGCAGCAGCGGCTCGGGATCACGACCCTGTTCGTCACCCACGATCAATCCGAGGCCCTGTCGATCGCGGATCGCGTCGGCGTCATGCGCTCCGGCCGCCTGGAGCAGCTCGACACGCCGGAGAACGTCTACCGCCGTCCGGCCACGCAGTTCGTGGCCGAGTTCGTCGGCGCGATGAACCGGCTGCCCGGTCGCATGGGAGACAACAACGAGGTGCAGGTGCTCGGCCAGCGCCTCACGGTCCTGAACCCCAACGGCCAGCGGCCCGGCGAGGAGGTCGACGCACTGCTGCGTCCCGAGGCGCTCGAGATCGTGCCCGATTCGGCTGGGGGCGGCAAGGTCACCGACCGCACGTTCCTCGGATCCGCCGTACGGCTCGAGGTGACGCTGGACACCGGTCAGAAGGTGCTCGTCGAATCGTCCAGCCTCAGCGCTCGCGTCAGTCTCGGGGATCGAATCGCGATGCGCATCCTCGCCGACTCCGTGGTCGTCGCGCACGAGCCCGCACTGGCAGCGCACTGACGAGTCCCTGCGTCGTCGCGCATCGCGGCGCCTGGGGCGCCGGTGTCCCGGAGAACTCGCTCGCCGCCTTCGAGCGCGCGATCGCCCTCGGGGCGGACGGGATCGAGCTCGACGTGCGGCGCACGCGCGACCGCGAGCTGGTCCTCTTCCATGACGCGGAGCTCGCGGGAGCGCCGGTGGCGACTCTGACCCGCTCGGAGATCGAGGACCGCGCGGGAGTGCTGCCGCCGCTGCTGGACGAGGCGTTGGAGCTCGCGCGCGGCAGGATCGCGCTGGACGTGGAGCTCAAGGAGGACGGGTACGTGGACGAGCTCGCGGATTTGCTCTCCGGCTTCGCGGCGGGCGGCGGAGATCTGATCGTCACCTCGTTCGTCGACCACGTGCTCGCGCAGCTGTCGGAGCTCACGCCGCAGCTCGTCCGGGGGCTCATCGTCTCGGGCTCCGCCGAGCTGGCCCCGGCGCGTGCGCATGCGTGCGGCGCGACCGTCGTCCTACCGGACGTGGAGCTCGTCGACGATGCCTCGCTCGCCGAGCTCTCGGGGGCGGGCCTGACCGTGATCGTCTGGGACTTCATGGCGTCCGAGCACGCAGCTCTGCTGTCCGACGAGCGGATCGGCGGAGTGATCAGCGACGACGTGCCGGGCGCGCTCGCCGCCCGGGCGGCGAGTCGTCCCCGGTCGTGATGGAGGCGGTTACCGTTGGTCTATGAGTCACCTGCGCGCTCTCGACGGCACCGTCCTGTGCGAGCACAGGGAGCAGCTCGACCACTCCCACGACCATGACAACGACCATTCGCACGGGCTCGTTGATCGTTCGATCCTCCGCTCGCGGGCCGGAGTCGAGGCGGTTGCGCTCAGCCTGCTGATCCTCGCCCTGACGGCCGGGGTGCAGGTCGTCATCTTTACCTTCTCGAACTCGGTAGCGCTCCTGGCGGATCTGATCCACAACGTCGGCGACGCGCTCACCGCGGTGCCGCTCGGCATCGCTTTCTTCCTGCGCAGCGCCCGAGGCGAGAAGATCGGCGGTCTCGGGGTCGTGCTTGCGATCTTCGTCTCCGCCTGCGTCGCTCTCTACGAGACGGTGCAGCGCTTCATCCATCCGCAGCACCTGACGCACCTCGGCGTTCTCGCAGCCGCTGGAGTGGTCGGCTTCCTCGGGAACGAGCTGGCCGCTCACGTGCGCCTCTCGGCCGGGCGGCGGCTCGCCTCGGCGGCGCTGGTCGCCGACGGGCGTCACGCGCGGCTGGATGGCTTCGTCTCCCTCGGCGTCGTCGCGTCGGCGATCTTCGTCGCGCTCGACGCTCGGATCGCCGACCCGATCATCGGGCTTGTCATCACGCTTACGATCCTCCGCATCACCTGGCAGGCCTGGCATGAGGTCCGGCACGCCGAAATCGACCTCGAGCACGTGGATCATGTCCATGACCACCCCTAATCGGCCCGGCTCGATCCAGCTCGCGACCGCCCCCGCGCGCGGCGAGCTGCGCGTCCTCGGCCGGCCGCCGAGTCTCGACCCAGTGGAGCGGCGGCAGCTCGAGCGTCGCACGAAGCTCCTCGCGTGGGTTGGGAACGGCTGGCATCTCGTCGAGTTCGCCATCGCCCTCGTGGCGGGGATCGCCGCCGGTTCTGTCGCGCTCGTCGGCTTCGGACTCGACAGCCTGATCGAGGTCGCCGCGGCCGGGGTCGTGATCTGGCTCTTCACTGGCGGTCGCGGCTCGAATCATGCGGCGGAGCGGCGTGCGCAACGGCTGATTGCCGCAAGCTACGCCGTGCTCGTCGCCTACATCGGCGTTCTGGCGATCCGCGATCTCGTCGGTGCCCACCATCCGGGGGTGAGCTGGGTCGGGATCGGGCTCGCCGGCTTCACGGCGGCGACGATGCCGCTGCTCGCGGGCGCGAAACGGAACGTCGCACGACGGCTGAGCTCGTCGGCCGCTGCTTCCGAGGCGGGCCAGAACATGATCTGCGCCTATCTCTCGATCGCATTGCTGGTCGGCCTGCTCCTCAGTGCGCTCGCGGGGTGGTGGTGGGCTGATCCGGTCGCGGCACTCGTGATCGCGGCGATCGCCTCGTACGAAGGCGTGAAGAGCTGGCGTGGCGAGAGCTGCGACTGCTGCTGATCTCGCCGGCTATCAGCTGTCGCCTATAACCAACTGCGCAGTTGTAGAGTTGTGTAGTATCCGGTCGGATGAAACCGAGCTGGAGGAAACCTGCATGGCTGTAGCCGAAGGAGCCGCCGTTCTCGCACCTGTCCAACACCCCGAGGCGGTCGGCCCAGTCGGGCGCCTCGGGCGCTGGGCGGCCGATCACTTCCGGCTCTTGGCCGTGATCTGGGCGACGCTCGCCGTGGCGCTGGCCGTCTTTGCGCCGCAGGTCGAGACCGCATTGTCCGGCGCGGGCTGGCAGGCGAGCGGCTCGCAGTCCGTGCAGGCCCGCTCGCTGATCCAGCGGAACTTCGGCGGACTCTCCAGCTCGGCGCCGCTGGTGGTCATCCACTCCAGCGGCCTGAGTGCGAGTTCGCCTGCCTTCCGGGCGACGGTCGCCAGGGTCGAGAGAACGTTGCGCTCCAACCCGCGGATCTCGACTGTCGTGCCGCCCAGTGTCGGGACGTCGATCTCACGTGACGGCCACACCGCGCTCGTTCTCGGCGGCTCGCGCGCCGATCCGACGGCGATGGTTGCCGCGGCCGACTCGCTCGAGGGCAAGCTGCACGCGCTCTCGACGAGCGCGATCTCCGTGAACCTGACCGGCGCCTCCGGTATGTGGTCGGACTTCAACGCCGCCAACCGCAAGGCGATGATGAAGTCCGAGCTGTACTCGTGGCCGGTGACCCTGGCGATCCTCCTGCTCGCGTTCGGATCGCTCGTGGCCGCCGGGCTGCCGCTTCTGCTGACCATGCTCGGCCTCCTCGCTTCGGCGGGTCTTCTGGCGCTCCTCGCCCATGGCTTCGAGATCTCGATCTGGGCCATGAATTTCGCGCTCATGTTCGCGCTCGCCCTCGGCATCGACTACGCGCTCTTCGTCGTTCACCGCTTCCGAGGCGCCTACTTCGGCTCCAAGCAGTCGGCGCGGGACGCGGTCGCGATCACGATGGACACAGCCGGAAAGGCCGTCCTCTTCTCCGGCCTCACAGTTTTCGTCTCCCTCTCGGCCGTGATGCTCGTGCCGAGTCCGGCCTTCCGCTCGATGGCGCTCGGGATCATGCTCAGCGTCGCCTTCGTCCTCGCGGCGACGATGACGCTCCTACCAGCCGTGCTGGCGAAGCTCGGCCCCAAGGTCGATTCGCTCGCCGTTCGCTGGGTGCACTCCGGCGAGCATCGCTCGCCGCGCTTCGCCCGCTGGGGGGAACGACTCTGGCGTCACCCGCACATCTACGGTCCGGTCGCGACAGCGATCCTGGTGCTGCTGGCGCTGCCGGTGTTCGGCCTCAAGACCGGCATGCCTTCGATCAAGGTCGTCCCCAAGAACGACAGCTCGCGCATCGGCTACGCGCAGGTGCAGCAGGCCTTCGGCCCGGGTGCGCCGGGGGCATTGCAGCTTGTCGCCCCGCGCGCCGAAGCTGCAAGCGTCGCGACTGTCGCAAGGCGCGACCCCGGCATCGCTTCGGTCTCGCAGCCGCAACTCGGCGGCAGTGGGCTCGCACTCATGCAGGCGACCCCGACCACCGATCCATCGAGCAGCGCAACGGGCCGGACGATCGACCGCCTTCGCTCTACCCTCCCGACCGGCGCGCTCGTCGGCGGCGCTGCCGCGGAGAACCACGACCTGGAGAAGGCGCTCGCCGCCAAGACGCCGCTCGTGATCGGCATCGTGCTCACGCTCGGCTTCCTGCTCCTGCTCGTCGCACTGCAGGCGCCGCTCATCTCCGCGCTCGGCGTCCTGACCAACCTGCTCGCCGTGGGCGCCGCTTTCGGCATCGGCCGGCTCATCTTCCAGAACGGCCATGGCGCCGGGTTGCTCGGCTTCGAGCCCCAGGGCTTCATGGACGCCTGGGCGCCCGTCTTCTTCTTCGCCATGATCTTCGCCATCTCGATGGACTACACGGTGTTCCTGCTCTCCTCGGCCAAGGAGCACTGGGACAGGAGTCACGATCCGAAAGAGGCGGCTGTCGGCGGCATCGCCCACGCGGGGCGCGTCATCTTCGCCGCGGCCGCCGTCATGGTCGCTGTCTTTTTCACCTTTGCCCTCGCCGGGCCGCTCCCGCCGAAGGAGATGGGAGTCATCCTCGGCCTTGCCGTCCTCCTCGACGCCGCTCTCGTCCGTCTCGTCCTGATCCCGACGCTTTTGCGCGTCTTCGGCCGCTACGCCTGGGCGTCCCCGCGCTGGCTGGACCGACTGCTCCCGAACATCCGCTTCGGCCACGCTGACGTATGAGCTATGGCAGATCGAATGGTCGAAAGGGCCGTGCTCGTCAACTCGACCGGTCGGATCGTTGGAGCGGTTTGGGCCTCGATTTGACGCCGAGCGGTTGAGTCTCTCGTGACCGGCGTCACGACGGCTCGACCCGCCGAGCCGTCGCCAGCCGGTCGATCGTGCGGTCGAAGGATGCGATCGCCGGCACACCGCTCGCCTCGGCGCTTGCGACGAGCTCAGCCTCGGCGAAGTCGAGACGCTCGACTTCGTAGACCTCGAGCGCCCGGAGTAGCAGTCCTTCGTCGACCACGACGATCGCGGGAAAGCCAATGATCGCGCGAGCGAGCTCCGCCACCCGCTGACGCTCGACCTCGTAGAACGACTCGAGAACGTAGACGACTTCCGCGACGATCAGGTCGGGCAGGAGGAGCGCCTCAGCTTCCGCCAGGAAGGTCGTCGCCCGCCGCCTCCCCGCTGGCGTTGAGCCTCTCCGTGCGGTGCCCTCCGGGTGGGCCCTGAAACGCTACCCCATCCCAAACGCCCGCATGAAGCGCTGTCAGACGAGAGGACGCTCGCTCACGCGAGGGTCCTCGCCCAAGCACCTAAGAGTCGACGGCCCGCGTCCCGAGATTCCCTGATCGGAAAAAAAGATCGGACTATGAGCTATACTTGGGAAGCGGCGTAGACCTGACGCGAAACTGTCGAGGCTCAACCTGCTCCCTCTCTTCACTTTTGCCTGTGGCCTGAGTTGCATCAGGCGAACCCCCTTTGCCGGGGGTGTCGTCACCTGAACTCTGAAGAGCTAGGAGATTCAATGAAGCGCTTTATTTTCGGTGCCGCGTTAGTCGCGGCAGCAATCACCGCCACGATCTCGGTCGGGGCGGCCAGGGCAACCGCAACATCCTGTACGCAGACTGGGTTCTTCCGAGACGGCATCAACATGACTGCCGCCCAGATCGGCGGGAACGTGACCGGTGCGCTGGACGCTGGCGGCTGCAACATCGGCGTCTACTACGGCCCCGGCACGACCGCGACAGTGAGCGGAGCCAGCATCTACG
>DATGEB010000068.1:0-62522 GCA_035310545.1 Gaiellaceae bacterium | reverse complement strand
CTCGGCGAAGAGCTCGTCGTAGTCGTGCAAGTCGTAGCCGAAGAGCGGGAACGACTCGATGAACGAGCCGCGGCCGGCCATGATCTCCGCCCGCCCGTTCGAGATCAGGTCGACGTGGGCGAACTGCTCGAAGACGCGTACAGGATCCTCGGAGGAGAGGACGGTCACGGCGCTCGAGAGGCGGATGTCCTTCGTCTGGGCGGCGATCGCGGCGAGCGCGGTCGTCGGCGACGAGACGAGGTAGTCGGGCCGGTGGTGTTCCCCGACCGCGAAGACCTTCAGTCCCAGCTCGTCGGCGAGCCGCGCCTCCTCGAGGAGGTTGCGCATCCGCTCCTCGGCGCTGACGCCGGGATAGAGGTCGGCAAAGGTGACGAGTCCGAGATCCATGGAGTTCACAACGACCGTTGCGCCCTCAAGTATTCCAGACTGGCGCCGAAACTGGAACGCGAACAGATCGAGGAGGTCGCGGTCACGAGCAGGCGAAGGGACGGTGACGCCTCGGCGCTTCCTCTGCGAGACTGCGCGCATGGATCTCGACGGCTATGTCTGGATCACGACGCGGAAGCTGAAGCCCGGCTCGCGCGAGGAGTTCAGCAACTCGTGGAGGCCGCGCGAGTTTCCCGAGGGGATGCTGCGCGCCTACGAGCTCTACTCGCCCGACGGGAACGAGGTCGTCGGCGTGTCGGTCTGGGACTCGGCCGAGTCGCGTGACGCGTTCCGGCGGTCGGAGGTCGAGTCGGAGCGGCGGAGCGCGATGGCGCCGTACGTGCTCGAGGAAGTCTCCGGCTTCTACGTCGGGCGCGAGCTCAAGATCCCGCGCGATTAAGCTCCGCGAGGCCGCGCGCCACGCCGGCCGCGGCCCGGGCGAGCTCGACCGAGGCGCGCCCGTCTCCGGCCACGCTCGGGCTGAGCTTCTCGGTCGCGCGTCGCGCGATCTCGGCGGCCTCCTCGGCGCCTCGCGCGATCTCTTCCGGGATCCGGACGATCTCGGCGCGCGTCTCGGCGTTCCGGCAGGCCATGAACGCGGCGTAGGCGACCGCGTCGTCGTCCCCGAGCGCGACGAGCTCGGCGGCGAGGGCGTGGGCGCGCTCGGCGTCGGAGTCGTTGCCCGCGTAGCGAGCCGCGAGCTCGGCGAGTGCGGCGGCGAGAGCCGCGGTCAGCGCGGTCGCGGCGCCGCTGGCCGGCGCGGGCGTCCGGTCGCCGATCGCGGCGAGGAGCTCATCGACTCGGAGCTGGTTGAGCATGGCGGTAGAAGTCGGCGTGGATGGGCTCGAGCGGCGTGACCCCGCGGATCAGGTCGGCGGCCTTCTCGGCGACCATCATCACGGGCGCGTAGATGTTCCCGTTCGGGACGAAAGGAAAGACCGACGCGTCGACGACACGGATCCCGTCGAGCCCGTACACGCGCATCGTCGCCGGGTCGACGACGGTTCCCATCGCGCAGGTGCACGAGGGGTGGAGCGCGGTCTCGGCGTCGCGCGCGACCCAGTCGAGGATCTCCTCGTCGCTCTGCACCGAAGGACCGGGCGAGAGCTCTCCTCCGTCGTAGGGAGCGAACGCGGGCTGCCCGAGGATGGAGCGGGCGACGTGAATCGCCTCGATCCACTCGCGCCGGTCGTTCGGCGTGGAGAGGTAGTTGAAACGGAGCGCCGGGTGCGTCCGCGGGTCGGCGCTCGTGAGCTTCAGCGTGCCGCGCACGTCGGAGTACATCGGCCCGACATGCACCTGGTAGCCGTGCTTCGCGGTCGGCCGCGAGCCGTCGTAGCGGACGGCGAGCGGCAGGAAGTGGAACATCAGGTTCGGGTACGCGACCTCGTCGTTCGAGCGAACGAAGCCGCCGGCCTCGAAGTGGTTCGTCGCGCCGGGGCCGCTGCGCAGGAAGAGCCAGCGGGCACCGATCTCCGGCCGTCGCCACTTCTTCAGCGCCGGCTGCATCGAGACCGGCTGCGTCGACGCGTGCTGGACGTAGACCTCGAGGTGATCCTGCAGGTTCTCCCCGACGGCCGGGAGGTCATGCACGACTGATACGTCAATTGCCTCCAACTCATGTGCATTGCCGACGCCGGACAGCTGGAGGAGCTGCGGGGAGTTGATCGCGCCGCCGCAGAGGACGAGCTCGCCGGCGCGCACGACCTCGCCGCCGTCCAGTTCCACGCCGACGGCCCGCGCGCCCTCGAACACGACGCGGTTCACGAACGTCTTGCAGCGCACCTCGAGATTCGGACGGCTCATCGCCGGGTGGAGGTACGCGCGCGCCGCGCTCAAGCGTCGGCCCCGGTGGAGCGTCCGGTCGAATGCGGCGAAGCCCTCCTGCCGGTAGCCGTTGACGTCCTTGGTCAGCTCGTAGCCGGCCTGCTGCACGGCCTCGAAGAAGGCGTCGAAGAGGGGGGAGGCCGACGGTCCTCGTTCGAGCACGATCGGCCCGTCGCCGCCGCGCCACTCGTCGGCGCCGGCGAGGCAGGTCTCCATCTTCTTGAAATACGGGAGGCAGTGCGCGTAATCCCACTGCTCGAGACCGGGCTCGTTCCCCCAGCGCTCGTAGTCGAGCGGATTGCCGCGCTGGAAGATCATCCCGTTGATCGAGCTCGAGCCGCCGAGCACCTTCCCGCGGGCGTGGTAGACACGGCGGCCGTTCATGAAGGGCTCGGGCTCGGAGCTGTACATCCAGTCGTAGTGCGCGTTCCCGATCGGGAACGAGAGCGCGGCCGGCATGTGAATGAACGGATCCCAGATGTGATCCGGGCGGCCGGCTTCGAGGACGAGGACGCGTGTCGAGGCGTCCTCGGTGAGGCGTGCCGCGAGCGCGCTGCCGGCGGAGCCGCCGCCGACGATGACGTAATCCCAGGTCGTCACGCAAGCACCACCGTCTGCAGCTCGGTGAACGCCTCCATCGGGGCGGATCCTCCCACGCGGCCGATGCCGCTCGCGCTACCGGAGCGGCCGCCGAAGGGCAGGTGCGTCTCCCAGTAGTTGGAGGACTCGTTCACGTTCACCCAGCCGGTGCGCACGGCGTCGGCGTAGCGCAGCCCCTTGGCGAGGTCTCCGGTGAAGATCGCCGAGAGGAGCCCGTACGGCGACGCGTTCGCGAGTTCGATCGCCTGTTCGAGCGAGTCGATCGCGAACACGGGCGCGACCGGGCCGAAGGTCTCCTCGGTCGCGACGAGCGCATCGGCGGGAACGCCGTCGAGCACGGTCGGCTGCCAGTAGAGGTCGGTGGGGAATCCGCCCGCGCGCTCTCCGCCGTGCACCGCCCGCGCTCCGCGCTCGAGCGCGTCCGCGACGTGCTCGTCCATCTTCGTCGCGACGCCCTCGTTGTTGAGCGGGCCCATCGTCGTCGTCTCCGCGAACGGGTCGCCCAGCAGGACGCACTCCGTGACGAGCCGCGCGAGCCTGGAGACGAACTCCTCGCGCACGTCGCGGTGGACGAGCAGGCGCTCGCCCGCAGTGCAGCTCTGGCCGGCGCAGAGGAAGCACGCCGCGACTGTCGCCTCCGCAGCGAGGTCGAGGTCGGCGTCCTCGAGCACGACGACGGGGCCGTTGCCCCCGAGCTCGAGCACCGCTGCCTTGCCGGCGGCCGCCTCGGCGACGCGGCGGCCGGTCGTGGTCGAGCCGATGAAGCCGACGCCGTGTGTGCCGGGGTTCCGCGCGATCTCGTCGCCCACGACCGCGCCCGGCCCCGTGACGAAGTTGAAGACCCCCGGTGGCAGATCCGACTCGGCCACGCACTCGGCGAGCGCTCTGCCCGCGACGGCGGTGGTCTGCGCGGGCGTCCAGACGATGGTGTTCCCGCACGCGAGCGCGGGGGCGATCAGCTCGGCCGGCATCGTGTACGGCCAGTTCCAGGGCGTGATCACGCCGATGACGCCCCGCGGCCGACGCAGCAGGAGGATGCGCTTGTCTCCCGAGACCGAGTTCGGAACGCGGCCCTCGAGCCGCTTCGCGTCCTCGGCCGCGTTGCGCCAGTACGCGACGAGCTCGCCGACCTCGTCGCGAGCTTCGGAGACCGGCTTTCCCTGGTCGAGCGTCAGCGTGTGCGTGAGGCCGTCGCGGCGCCGCTCGACCTCGTCGGCCACGCGGTGCATCGCCGCCGCGCGCTCGAACGCGCTCGCGCGGGCCCAGCCATCCGCAGCGCGGTTGGCGGCCGCGATCGCGCGCTGAGCATCCTCCCGCTCGCCCTCCGGCACCTCGGCGATCTTCTCTCCCGTCGCCGGCGACGAAGCGGTGAACGTGGCGCCCGAGGCCGCGTCGGCCCAGGCGCCGTCGACGAACATGCGGGCGGCGTCAGCCACCCTTCGGCGCTTCGTCGTCGATCACGAGCCGCATCAGGTCGCGGATGGAGATGATCCCGACGGGCGTGTCGCCGTCGAGCACCGGCAGATGACGGAAGCCGCCGTGGATCATGATCGCCGCGGCGTGTCCCGGCCGCTCGTCGGGCCCGACCGTGTCCGGGTCGTGCGTCATCCACGCACCGACCTTCGTCCCCTCGACTCCGCCGGTCGCGACTGCGCGGAGCACGTCACGCTCGGTGAGGATCCCCGAGAGCCGGTCGCCGTTCATGACGAGCGCCGCTCCGACTCCTCGTGCATCCATCTGTGCGGCCGCCTCCGTCAGCGCCGCCGTCGCGTCGACGGTCAGGAGCGCCGTCGACATCACCTCGCCCACGGTCTGCATCGCTCAATCCCCCAGTTCTGTCCTGCGCCGGTCGACGAACGCCTTCAGCTCGGCCTCGAGGTCGGCGTCGATCGGCGGTTTTTCGTATTCGGAGAGCGTCTTCTTCCAGATCTCGGACGCCCGCGCGGCGGCGTCGTGGCCGCCGTTCCGGTTCCACCGCTCGTAGTTCTCGGTGGACGAGACGAGCGGACGGTAGAAGCAGTCGCGGAACCGCTCGAGCGTGTGAGCGGCGCCGAGGAAGTGGCCGCCCTGCCCGACCTCCTGATGCGCCGAGTAGGCGAGCGCCTCCTCGTCGACCTTCAGCGGCTCGAACGCCGCATGCAGCATCCGCAGCTGCTCGACGTCCACGACGAACTTCTCGTAGCAGGAGACGAGCGCCGACTCCAGCCAGCCCGCGGAGTGCATGACGAAGTTCGTGCCTGCGAGGAAGGTGGGCCAGAGCGACATCATCGACTCGTAGCCCGCCTGCGCGTCGACGACCTGCGAGGACGTGAGCGCGCCCCCGCCGCGGAACGGGAGCCCGTAGTGGCGCGCGATCTGGCCGGTGCAGAGGAGGCCGACGGCCGACTCCGGCGTGCCGAAGCTCGGCGAGCCCGACTGCATGTCGGTGTTCGAGAGGAACGAGCCGAACACGACCGGGCAGCCGGGGCGGATCGTCTGTACGAGCGCGATCCCCGCCAGCGCCTCGCCGACCTGCTGCGCGAGCGTCGCCACGATCGAGACCGGCGACATCGCGCCCATCAGCAGGAACGGCGTGATCACGGTCGCCTGGCCGGCCTTCGCGTACTCGAGGAGCGCCGAGAGCATGCGGTCGTCGTAGCGGAGCGGCGAGTTGACGTTGATCAGCGAGATGATCGCCGGGGTCTCGTCGAGCGACTCCTTCCCGAAGACCATCTCCGCCATCGCGATCGTGTCCACCGCGTTCGGGCCCGAAGTGACCGAGCCCATGAACGGCTTGTCCGAGAGAGTCATGAGCGCGAAGACCATGTCGAGGTGCCGCGAGTCGAGCGGCCGGTCGTTCGGCTCGCAGATCGTGCCGCCGGGCGAGTCGAGCTGCGGGAACGACTGCGCGAGCTTGACGAGGTTCTGGAAGTCGTCGTAGGTCGCGTCGCGCCGCTCCATCCCCTCGCGCACGAACGGGCAGCCGTAGACGGCGGAGAAGACCATGTGGTTCCCGCCGATGTGGACGGTCCGCTCGGCGTTCCGAGCCTGGAGGTCGAACTCGGCGGGCGCCTTCGCGACCTGCTCGAGGATCCAGTCGGGGTCGAAGTGGACGAGCTCGCCCTCCACCTCCTGGCCCGCGTCACGCAGGTACTCGAGCGCATCGGGGTGCAGGAACTCGATCCCGAGTTCGCTGACGATGCGGCGCCAGCCGCGTTCCAGCTCGGCCAGGGCGGCCTCGTCGAGGATCTCGTAGCGCGGTAGGTCGTTGATCAGCACAGCAGTCTCTCCAGTTCTCGCTCCAATCCTTCCATGCCGGTCTCCCTGATTTCGAGGGGTAGGTTCAGGCGACGCGCCGCGTGCTCGGCCCCGGCGCGGAGCTCGTCCGTCGGCTCCTGCGCGAGCCAGACGACCTTCTCGTAGTGGCGGAAGTAGTCGTCGCGCAGCTCGGGGTGCCGGTCGAGGCCGAGCCCGCGCCAGACGACGCGGTCGAAGCCGCGGACGAGGAAGTCGGTGAGGAAGTACGCCCCCGGCTCGTGCTCGGCGCCGAAGACCTCGTAGCAGTGGGCTCCCGCGAGCCGCGGGTAGTCGCCGAGTTCGGCGCCGCAGTGCGCGTAGGCGACGACGGCGTCGTCGCCGGCGGCCGCTTCGTCGACCGCGGCGCGGATCCGCTCCGGCCGGTTGTGCAGCTCGGGCGGAATCGGACGCACGTCGACGTCCCAGCCACGCCGCGCGGCGATCTGCTTCACGTGCAACGCAAGCGCGCCGCAGCTCACCACCACCCGAGGGCCGTGTCTCAGGCGGCCACGTCCGGAACTGCCGCGTCTGGAACCTGGTACCGGTCGGGTCGAATCCGGACTTGTCTCGCTTGACCAGGTTGCGCTCCGCCGAGCCGTCTCTGGCCCATTCGTGGATCCTTTCGGGACGTGTCCGGAACCTGGTTCCGGTCGTGTCCCGTTCGGGCCCGTCTTCATCCCGGGAAGGCGAGCTGGTCGATGAACAGGTCGTTGAAGTCAGCGCGGCCGGAGAGCTCGACGTACTCGACCTCGTCGAGCACGGCGTTCGCGGCGGCGCGCTCGGTCACCGACAGCGCGGCGATCTTGGCGCCCTCGCCGGCCACGTTGCCGGCGGCGACGATCCGCGTGACCGGTAGATTCGGCACGAGGCCGATCTTGACCGCGCTCGCCGGCGTGAGGTACGAGCCGAACGAGCCGCCGAGCAGAACCTGCGAGATCTCCGCCGGATCGATCCCGAGGTCGCGGCAGAGGATCTGCCAGCCGGTCGCGATCGACGCCTTCGCAAACTGGAGCTCGCGCACGTCGCGCTGCGAGAGGTAGACACCCTCCGCGAGGTGGAAGACCGTCTCTTCGCCGATCTTGTCGAGCCGCTCGGAGGAGCCGGCGACGAAGCGGCCGGAGTGGTCGAGGATCCCGGCGCCGACGAGCTCCGCGACCGCGTCGACGAGGCCCGAGCCGCATAGGCCCCGCGGCTCCATGTCGCCGATCACGGTCAGCTGAACCTCGCCCTCGACGAGCTTCACGCCCTCGACAGCGCCGTCGGCGGCGCGCATCCCGCACCGGATCTGGGCGGCCTCGAACGCGGGACCGGCCGGCGCGGCGCACGCGAGCGCGCGCGCCGAGGAGCCGAGCACGATCTCCGAGTTCGTCCCGACGTCGATGAAGAGGCGGTCGCGCCGGTCGAGCGTGAGCCCGGTGGCGAGGATCCCCGCGACGATGTCCGGGCCGACGTACGCGCCTAGCGCGGGGAAGAGGACGGCGGGCGCTCGCTCGTGGACGGCGAGACCGAAGTCGCTCGCGCTCGCCTCGGGGAGTCGGCGGGCCGCGATCGTGAACGGGGCCATCGAGAGTGGCTCCGGGTCGATCCCGAGCGCGAGCTGGAGCATCGTCACGTTGCCGGTCACGACGATCTCGTAGACGTCGCGCGGGTCGACGCCGGCTTCGTCGCACACTTCCGCGGTGAGCATCCGCAGCGTCTCGTGCGCGTGTTCCTGCAGCCGCCCGAGCGCGTCGTCGTCCATCATCGTCGCCGAGATCCGCGAGATGACGTCCGCGCCGAACGGCTGCTGGGCGTTGAGGATCGAGCGCACCGCGCGCGGCTGCCCGGTCTCGAGGTCGAGCAGCGTCGCGACGACGGTCGTCGTGCCGAGGTCGAAGGCGATCGCGTGCCGGCGACCGGACGTGTCGCCCGCCTCGACGTCGATGAGCAGGTTGTCGGCGAGTACCGCGGTCACCTTCCAGTCGGACTCGCGAAGCGTGTGGACGAGTGTGCGCACGACGTCGAGCGGCACGCGCGGCTCGATGTCGTCGATCGCGTCGAGCAACCGCTCGAGATCCGAGCGCTGGTCCTCGAGCGTCGGCTCGTCCAGCTCGACGTAGCGCTTCTGCACCGCCGGGCGCAGGATCACGTGGCGCCCGACGCCGGCCAGCGCCGCCTTCGGCCGAGTCTGGAGCGGCGGCACCTCGATCGTCATGTCCTCCTGCGCGGCGGCGCGGCACGCGAGCCGCCAGCCGTTGCGCAGTTCGTCCGGTGAGAAGGCGCGCGGATCGACCGAGCTCAGCTCCGCGCTCCCCGCGACGACCCGCACCTTGCACTTCTTGCACGTGCCGTGACCGCCGCAGGTCGAGTCGATGGCGACGCCGTTCCAGCTGGCGGCGTCGAACAGCGTCGTCCCGGCGGGAACGCGTGCCTCCTTGACGGCGCGGTCTTCACCGACCTGCAGGTAGCGCAGGCGGACGCGATCCGGGTGCGGCGCCTCGGGCAGGTCGCGGACCGCGCTCAAGCCGGTCTTCCGCTCCGGCACCGGCACCGCCAAAGCCGGCACCTGCGCTCCTTGCGTGCGCCGTCGAGCCTACGCACGCGCCGCCTGCTTCGCGCGGTAGCGGCGGATCCACTCGGCGCCCCACTCGTCGCGGCCGAGGAGGAAGTCGGTCGCGCGCACGGCCTCGACGGTCTCGTCGCGGCGCGCGTCCATGATCGCGCTCGTCAGCCCGTGACTCTGCGCGACGGCGAGGAAGGCTGCGCCGAGCATGTGCCGGCCGGGAAGGCCGAACGACGTGTTCGATGCGCCGCAGGTCGTGTTCACGCCGAGCTCCTCGCGTAGCAGGTGCAGCGTCTCGAGGAAGAGCGTGACTGCGCGTGGCTCGGCGCCGACCGGCATCGCGAGCGGGTCGATGATCACGTCCTCGGGCGGGATCCCGTGGTCGCCGGCCACCGAGACGATCTTCTTCGCGACCTCGACACGCCGCTCGGGCTCCATCGGGATCTCGTCGTCGTTCGCGAGCCCGATCACCGCGGCGCCGTGCTTCGCGACGATCGGCAGGATCGTCTCGAGCCGCTCGTCCTCGCCTGTCACCGAGTTGACGAGCGCCTTGCCCTCGTAGGCGGAGAGGCCCGCCTCGAGCGCCTCGATCACCGAGGAGTCGATGCAGAGCGGCAGGTCGCACAGGCCCTGGACGAGCGGGATCGCCTGGCCCATCAGCTCGACCTCGTCGGCGAGCGGGTCGCCGACGTTGACGTCCAGCATGTCCGCGCCGCCCGCAACCTGCTGCTCGACGTCGGTGTCGAGCTGCGAGAGGTCGCCGGCCTGCAGCTGGGCCTGGAACGCCTTGCGCCCGGTCGGGTTGATCCGCTCGCCGATCACGCAGAACGGCTGCTCAGGTCCGATGACGACCGTCCTAGACGGCGACTGGACGATTGTGTCCACTCGTCTCCCTTTCCGCTCGTGGGGGTATGCCGAGCCGCTCGCAGAGCCGGGCGATGCCGGCCTCGCGGCGGAAGCTGATCAGGTGGAGGCCTGCGACCCCGGGCAGCGAGCGCGCATGCTGGGCAAGCTCGACCGCGACCTCGAAGCACTCCGCCTCGGAATCGGGAGCGCGCTCGCAGCGCTCGATCAGCTCGGCCGGGACCTCGATCCCGGGCACGTGCTCCGCGATGTAGCGCAGCGCGCCAGGCGAGCGCGTGAGGCAGATCGAGGGGAGGAGCGCGCACTGCTCGGTGAGCCCCCTCGCGACTGCCTCGGCGAAGAACGCCTCGAGCCGCTCCGGCCGGAAGGAGACCTGCAGCTGCAGGAAGCGCGCACCGGCCCGCACCTTCTTGAGCGCGCGGTCGACGCGGTAGTCGTACGGCGGCGCGCCGGGGTTCTCGACCGCGCCGAGAAAGAGCCTCGGCGGCGGATCGATCTTGCGGCCGGAGAGATACGTGCCGCCGGCCATCGCCGCACCGAGCGCGAGCAGCTGGATCGAGTCCAGGTCGAACACGCGTCGCGCTTCGGGCTCGTCGCCGGCGGTCACGTCGTCGCCGGTCAGGCAGAGGACGTTCTCGATGCCGTGCAGCGCCGCGCCGGCGATCTCCGCTTCGAGCGCGAGCCGGTTCCGGTCACGGCAGACGAGCTGCATGATCGGCTCCATCCCGAGCTGCTCGAGCGCGATCGCCACGGCGAGGGGAGAGGCGTGCGCGTGCGCCGCGGTGTTGTCGGTGGCGTTCGTGGCGTCGACAAGCGCCTCGAACGGCGCGAACCGCTCGTGCACCGCGTCGAAGCCGCCGGAGTCGACGGTGAGGAGCTCGGAGGTGACGACGAAGCGTCCCGCCGAGAGCGCCTCCTCAAGCCGGGACATGCCAGCCCTTCGGCGTCTGCTTGTCGCGTCCGGTCGCGAGGTTGAGCCAGGAGGACGTGCCCTCGAGCCGGTTGTCGACCGGTGGCCGCAGGTCGTGGATCTCCGCCGCCCACGGCAGCCGGCGTGAGCGCTCGACCGCCTTCACCCAGACGCAGCGCATCTCGGGCTTCACCTCGCAGTGGCCGTCCGGCCGCACGCCGCCGCAGGGGCCGTTGCGCAGTGTCTTCGGGCACTCCATCGGGCACGTGAGGCCGGTCGAGTGGAGGACGCACTGGCCGCACATATGGCAGCCGAAGACAGGCTTCTTGACCGCGGCTTCGAGCAGCGCGACGGGTTTCACGCCGGGACCGCGCTCCGCTTCCGCTCGATCAGGTCCTTCGCCAGCCGCACGGCGGCAGACGCGTCCGCCGCGTACCCGTCGGCGCCGACCTTGTTCGCGTACTCCTGCGTGACCGGCGCCCCGCCGACCATCACGATCACGTCGTCGCGGATGCCCGCCTTCTCCAGCGCGTTGATGTTCGCCTTGAACATCGGCATCGTCGTCGTGAGGAAGGCCGAGAAGCCGACGATGTCGGGATTGTGCTCCTGCACCTGCTCGACGAACGTCTCCGGCGCGACGTTGACCCCGAGGTCGTAGACGGTGAAGCCGGCGCCCTCGAGCATGATGTTGACGAGGTTCTTGCCGATGTCGTGGACGTCGCCCTTGACCGTCCCCATGACGTAGGTGCCGATCTGGGCGGCGCCGGTCTCGGCGAGCAGGGGGCGGAGGATGTCGAGCGCTCCCTGCATCGCGCGAGCGGCGATCAGCATCTCCGGGACGAAGAAGTCGCCGCGCTCGAACCGCGCGCCGACCTCCTCGAGCGAGGGGATCAGCGCGTCGTAGAGCATCACGTCGGGCGCGAGCTCGTCCTCGAGGCCCTGGTTGACGAGGTCTCTCACCTCGGGCGCGTTGCCGATCAGCGTGTTGTCGTACAGGCCTTGCAGGATTTCTTCGTGGGTCATGCGGCACCTCGCAGTCGTCGGGTGAGGGACGCGGCTTCGTCCTTGAGGAGCGGCGCGAGCTCATCGATGCGCTCTGCCGGTAGGCGGGCCGTGGGCCCGGAGATGGAGAGGGCGGCGACCGCGGCGCCGTCGGTGTCGAGCACCGGGGCGGAGAGAGCCGAGAGGCCGACCTCGAGCTCGTCGATCGACGTCGCGTAGCCCCGCGAGCGGATCAGGTCGGCCCCGTCGACCTCGCCGCCGCCGAAGGCCAGGAACACCTTGCCGTTCGCGGCGAGCTCGAAGGGCACGCGGCGCCCGACCCAGTCGGTCACGCCGACGAGATGGGCCGTGTCCTCCTGGGCGAGGTGCTCGACGCCTTCGGGCCCCGGGACGGCAAGGTTGATCGTCTCTCCGCTCGAGTCGGCGAGGCGCTTCAGGCTGGGGCGGGCGAGTGCAGTGAGCGCCTGCGACGCGTCGCGGCTCGCATAGCGGAGGAGAACGGGCCCCGGCCGCAGCCGCCCGCGGGCGCCGAGGCGCTCGACGAGCCCTTGCCGTTCGAGGGCGCCGACGAGGCGTGACGTCGTGCTCTTCGGCAGTCCGGCGCGGGCCGAGAGCTCGCCGATCGACGGCGGCTGCGGCGCCTCGACCACGCGCACGAGCAGCTGCGCGGCGCGTTCGATCGCCTGGGTGCCGGTTTCAGCCGCCATTCGCTTCCATATAGTGGAACAGCCGTTCCACGGATGTCAAGTCGGGACGAACGCGATACGGTCGAGACGTGGCGATCCGCCAGACGGTTGACGGCGACATCGAAAGGGTCGCGCGGCTCCTCTTGGCCGCCGACGACGCACGCGTCATCTCCGCGGAGGGGATCCGGCACATGCGCCGCACGCGGCCGGAGCGCGCTCGGCAACTCGACCTCGTCGCCGAGGAGGGCGGGGAGATCGTGGGGCTCGGGCACGCCGGCCTCAACATCTGGACCTCGACCGAGGGAGCTTCCTGGGCCTTCGTCACCGTCGACGCGGCCCATCGCGGGCGGGGTCTTGGAGACGAGCTCGGCGATCGGCTGCTCGACCACCTGCGCGGGGCCGGCGCGACGAAAGCGACGTCCTTCTTCCGGTGGACGGAGGAAGGAGAGCGCTGGGCCGTCGCCCGCGGCTGGTCGCGGCTGATCACGGGCCCGCTCATCGCGGTCGATCCGCGGACCGTCCCGGAGCCATCCGTGCCCGATGGCTACTCGTGGGCGCCGGTGAAGGAGGTTGCGCCGGAGGCGATGTACGAGGCGGTCCGCGAGGCGGCGCTCGACGAGCCGACGCCGGTGCCGAACGACGCCTTCGGTCTCGACGACTTCCTGCGCGAGTGGAACGAGCCCGACGCCGACCTCGAGTCCGGCACCGCGGTGCTCGCCGCGGACGGGAGCGTCGCCGCGTTCTCGTTCCTGATGCGGGGCGGCGAGCGCGCGACGCACGGCTTCACCGGAACCGTTCGTGCGCATCGAGGCCGCGGCCTGGCCACGGCCGCGAAGCGGCGAACGCTGCGCGCGGCGGCGGAACGGGGGGCGACGCGCGTCACGACCTCCAACGCCGAGGAGAACGCCGCGATGCGCGCGATCAACCGCAAGCTCGGCTTCGAGCAGATCGGCGAGCACGTGATTTTCGGCCGCGATCTCTAGCCGAGCGTCAGTAGAGGCTCGCCGCGAGGCGACGGCGATAGCGAACCGTCGTCGGATGCTCCTGGCCGAGTTCGCCGAACAGCCCGACCGTCAGTGCGATGAGGCGGTCGCGCTGCTCGCCGGCCGCGGCGAGAATCGCGTCGAGGAGGAGCTCGAAGGCCTCCTCGTGGTCGCCCCGCCCGACCGCGTCGACGACGCCGGGCAACTCGCCGGTTGCGCTCAGCTCGGCGACGAGGCGCTCTGCGGCGGTCGGTCCGGTCAGCTGGTCGAGGAATTCCGCGACCCCGGCCGGCGGCTGTGCGCCGACGAACTCGGCGACGACTTCTCCCTTGCGAAAGGCCTTCACGGCGGGGATCCCCTGCACGTGGTAGCGGACAGCCAGCTCCTGCTCGGTGTCGACGTCGACCTTTGCGAGCACGAGCTCGCCCTCGCGCGAGCCGGCTTCTCGCTCGAGCACCGGGCCGAGTGTTCGGCAGGGTCCGCACCAGTCCGCCCAGAAGTCGACGACGACGGGCACCTCGTGCGACCGCTCGATCACCTCGCGCTCGAATGTCCCGGCGGTGACGTCCACGGGAGTCTCAGGCGCTCGCGACGAGCGCGTTCAGCGTCGCGACCTGCTCCTGGAGGGAGCCGCAGATCTGCTCGCAGAGCGCGAAGACCGCCTCGTCGGCGATCCGGTAGTAGACGTGGTTGCCCTCCTTGCGCCGGGCGAGCATCCGCGACTCGACGAGCACCGCGAGATGCTTGGAGACGTTCTGCTGGCCGGCGCCCAGGCGCTCGGCGATCGTGCTCACGCTCAGCTCCTGATCGCGCAGCAGGTCGAGGATGCGAACGCGAAGTGGGTCGGCGAGCGAGCGGAAGCGGTGTGCGATCAGGTCTGCGAGCTCCTCGGGAAGCGGATGGGGAAGCGCCATGCGCCCCATCGTATCCCAAAACTGAATAGCTGTATAGTTGTGTAGGTGGGCGTCGTCGACGAAGCCGACCCCCGGTCGCAGTCCCGTTTCCTCCGGACGCCGCGTCCGCTTCTGCCGGGGCTGGTCGCGGCGCTTGGCGTGGCTGCGGTCGCGGAGCCGCTCGGCCGCCTCGCCCCGGTCGTCGGGGCTCCGGTCTTCGCGATTGCGCTCGGCGCGGCCGCGGCAGCCCTGCTCGGGGAGAGGCCGTCGCTCCAGCCCGGCGCCGCCTTCGCGTCCCGCACCGTGCTGCAGGGCGCGATCGTCGTCCTCGGCCTGAGTCTCAGCTTGACCCGCGTCGCGTCGGTCGGCCGGACCTCGCTGCCAGTGATGCTGGGCTCGCTCGCGGCGGCGCTCGTCGTCGCGGTCGTCGCCGGCCGGCTGCTTCGGATCGGCCCGGCGCTGCGGACCCTCGTCGGTGTCGGGACGGGAATCTGCGGCGCTTCGGCGATCGCGGCCGTGTCCGGGGTCGTCGGTGCGGCCGACACCGAGATCGCCTACGCGGTCTCGACGATCTTCGCCTTCAACGTCGTCGCAGTCGTGCTCTTTCCGCTCCTCGGCCACCTGTTCGGGCTGTCCTCGCACGCCTACGGGCTCTGGGCCGGCACGGCAGTCAACGACACCTCGTCGGTCGTCGCCGCCGCGTACGCCTACGGTCACGCGGCGGGCGCCTACGCGGTGATCGTGAAGCTGACGCGGACGACCATGATCATCCCGATCGTGCTCGCGCTCGCCGGGCTTCGCCTGCGCCGGACCGGCGCGCGCAGCGAGCGCAGCCTGCGACGGGTGGCGCCCTGGTTCCTCCTCTGGTTCGTCCTTGCAGCGGCCCTGAACAGCACGGGTGTCATCGGAGCGTCTCTCGGTCACGATGCGTCACAGCTCGGCGTCGTCCTCATCACGGTCGCGCTCGCCGGCGTGGGTCTCTCCACCCGCTTCGCGACGATTCGCCGGACGGGCGCCCGGCCGCTTCTGCTCGGGGCCCTGGTCTGGGCGAGCGTCGCCTCGAGCAGCCTGCTGCTCATCTGGGCGACCAGCACGTGATCTTCCGTCAAGATCTCTCGATGCGCCACGACCTTCCACCCTCCGAACTCGCCGAGTTCCTCGCTCTGCCGCTCGTCGCGGTGCTGGCCACCTACCGGCGCGACGGAAGCGTCCTGCTCTCGCCCGTCTGGCACCAGTGGCGCGACGGCGGCTTCGACGTCCTCTGCACGCCGGAAGACATCAAGGTGCGTCACCTGCGCCGCGACCCGCGCGCGTCCATTCTCGTCTACGACAACGAGCCCCCCTACCGCGGCGTCGAGCTCCGCACGACCGCCCAGCTCTCGGATGCCGCCGGGGCCGACGCCGCGCTCGAGCTGTCGATTCGCTATCTCGGACAGGAGGCGGGCGAGGCGTACGCGGCGGCCTCGGCCCAATCGGTTCTCGTCCGCCTCGAGCCCGGGAGCCTCCGCACCTGGGACTTCGCGGACGAGTTCTGAATCAGAGGCGTGCGTCCCGCGATGCCGCGACCTCGATCCTGAAGCCGTCGGGATCGAGGAAGAACGCTGCGTAGTACTCGGGGTGATATTCCGGCCAGAGACGGGGCGAGTGCATCACCTCTCCACCCGCTGCCGCCGCCCGCACGCACGCGCCGTCGACGTCTTCCCGGGAATCGACCGCGAAGGCGACGTGGTGCAGGCCAGGCGCGTAGAGCGCGAACTCCTGCTCTTCGAGCGCCTGCCGCAGGCCGAGGGAGCCGGAGCCCGGCGAGGGGAAGCGGAGGTAGTGGATCTGCTCCCCACGTTCGCCTGCGACGAGGAACGGCTCGTTCAATCCCAGCGGGCCGAACACCGTGGCGTAGAACACGAGCGACCGCCGGAGGTCGCGGCAGACGAGATCGACGTGACCGAGCCCGACGAGCACTCTAGTACGCCTCGAGCGACTCGGCGAGCAGCGTCGAAACGTCGGCCACGCGTAGTTCTGCGCCGGCTTCGCGAACCCCGTCGTCGAGCATCACGGTGCAGAACGGGCAGGCGACCGCGAGCGTCTCGGCGCCGGTCTCGGCCGCCTCGCGGACGCGCTCTGCGTTGATCGGCCTGCCGCGCTCCTCCATCCACATGTGCGCGCCGCCGGCGCCGCAGCAGAAGGTCTGCTTGCCGCTGCGCCTCATCTCGACCGGCCGGCCGACGGCGGCGACGAGCTCGCGCGGCTCCACGCGGACGTCGTTGTGGCGGGCGAGGTAGCAGGAATCGTGGTAGGTGATCGGCGTCGCGTCGGCCCTGGGAGTCAGCCGGCCCTCGCGCACGAGCCGGGCGAGAAGCTCGCTGTGATGGACGACCTCGTAGTCGCCGCCGAAGTCCGGGTACTCGTTCGCCAGCGTGTTGAAGCAGTGCGGGCAGCTCGCGACGATCTTCGTCACGCCCTGCTCGTTCAGCGTCGCCACGTTCTGCTCGGCGTAGCCCTGGAAGACGTACTCGTTGCCCATGCGGCGGGCGGGATCGCCGGTGCACGCCTCGCGCGGGCCGAGAATCGCGAAGTCGACTCCCGCCCTCTGCAGCAACGTCGCGGTCGCCTCCGCCGAGATGCGGGCGCGCTCGTCGAACGACGCCGCGCAGCCGACCCAGTAGAGATACTCCGGCGCCGGCTCGCCCGGCTCGAGGATGCGGACGCCGAGCTCCTCGGCCCAGGCTGCACGCTCGCTTTGCGGCTTGCCCCACGGGTTGGCGGCGCGCTCGACGTCCCGCAGCATCGGCTCGGCCTCGGCCGGGAACTGCGCGTCGACCATCACGCGGCTCCGGCGCAGGTCGACGATGTGGTCGATGTGCTCGATCGAGACCGGGCACGCGTCGACGCAGGCCCCGCAGGTGACGCAGTCCCAGATCATGTCCTCGGGTACGCCGTTGCCGACGATCGGCTCGTCGCTCTGCGCGAAGAGCTGGTCGCGGACGCCCATGATCACGAGCTTCGGGGAGAGGATCTTTCCGGTCGCGTAGGCGGGGCAGGCGTCCTGGCAGCGGCCGCACTCGGTGCACGAGAACGCGTCGACGACCTCCTTCCGCGTGAGGTCGGCGATCGTGGCGACGCCGAAGCGCAGCTGGTCGTCGGGCAGGTCGAAGCGCAGCGGCTCGAGCCGTCCGCCCGCGCGCGTCCGCGCCAGCCAGACGTTCAGCGCGGCCGTCGCGATGTGGAGGTGCTTCGAGCGCGGGACGTACCAGAGGAAGCCGAAGATGAAGGCGAGGTGGGCCCAGAGGAAGACGCGATCCGCGTTCGTGTGCGGCGAGAACGCGTACGCCATCGCCCGCGAGAGCGGGCCGGCGGCGGGGTAGAGGCCGACGGCGTGCGCCGACGCGTGCCAGAAGAGCAGTGTCGTGACGACGCCGGCGATCATCAGGAGGATGAAGTCCGCCTCGCCGAGGTGTGAGCCGCGGAACCGCTCCGGCCGGACCATCTTCCGGATCACGACGGCCGTTCCGACTCCCACGAGCACGAGGACGCAGAAGATGTCCGCGAGCCAGCCGAACCACTCCTGGCCGCCGAGCCACGGGAGCTCGGTGCGGCCGTCGACCGCGGAGATCATCGCCATCAGGATCGTCGGCAGCAGCACCAGGAAGCCCCAGAAGATGAAGGCGTGCATCAGGCCGGGGACGAGCCTGCGCAGCAGCTTTCGCTGCCCGAGCACGATCTCGAGCTCGGCGCGCGCCTGGCGCGGCGGATCCCGGCGGCGGTCGTTCGGGACGGCCCGGACGACGAGGCCGTAGAGGAAGACGCCGCGCCGCCACGCGCCGACGCCGGCGAAGGTCACCAGCGCGGCGAGGGCGAGAGCGCCTATCCGCGAACCCTTCTGAGCTCGGCGCTGATGGCGGGGACGACCTCGTGCAGGTCGCCGATCACCGCGTAGTCGGCCACCGCGAAGATCGGCGCCTCGGGGTCGGTGTTGATCGCGAGCATCCGCTTCGCGCCCTTCGCGCCGGCGATGTGCTGCGTCGCGCCGCTGATCCCGCACGCGACGTAGAGATCGGCCGAGATCTTCGTCCCCGTCTGCCCGACCTGGTCGGTGTGCGGGCGCCAGCCGGCGCTCGTCACCACGCGCGAGCAGCCGACCGCGCCGCCGAGCAGGCTCGCGAGCTCTTCGATGATCGAAAAGGCCTCCGCCGAGCCCACGCCGCGGCCGCCGCTGACGACGACCTTCGCGTCGCGCAGCGAGACGCCCCCCGACGACTCCTCGACGCGCTCGAGCACCTTCGGCGAGCCGTCGTCCTCGGCGGTCAGCGTCTCGACGTCGCCGAGCTCGGCTGCGGGCTGCGTGTGCGGCGCGATGGTGAGGAGCTGCGGCGAGCCGTGCAGCCGCGCCTCCTCGACGAGGCTGCCGCCCCAGCGCTGCCTCGTGACGGTGTCGCCGTCGATCGCGAACACGTTCGCCGCGAACGGGAGGTCGAGGATCGCGCCGACGTGCGCGAGCAGCTCGTTGCCGCGGTCCGACCCGGCGGCAACGATCGCGTCCGCGGGCTCGGCGGCGAGCGCCTTGGCCCATGCAGCCGGCTGGTAGGCGCCGGTGAGGGTGACAGCGCGCGTGTCGCCGAGCGTCCGCGCGAACCCGACCGCCTGCGCAGAGAGCTCGTCGTCCGGCTCGACGAAGCAGAGGACGTTCACGACCCGAGCTCCAGGTGCTCGCCGCGCTCGATGCCCTCGATCACCTGTCCCCATGTGCGCGTCGCCCATCCGAGCGGGACACGCCAGAGGTCGACGCCGGCGAAGAGGCCGAACACGGTGAACCGCACGAGCGGCGATCCCGGCACCGGCGGTACGTCGTTGCCGTTTGCGTCGCGATGGCCGAACACGATCACTCCGCCGATGTCGGCCGCGATCCCCTCGGGCACGTACACGTCGATCGCCGCGAAGAGCCCCAGGGCGACGACGGTGAGGACGTCTCGCTCGAGCGTCGCCTCGCGCAGGTCGAGGTCGATGTTTCCGAAGCACGCGACGCAGAAGACGCGCCGCCCGAGCCGCAGCCGCCCTTGCCGCTCGAGCGAGCTGAAGACGGAGAGGAGGAATCGAGTCCGGCGGCGCCTCGGAGTGACCGTCGACTGCGGCAGCTCGCGCAGCGGCTCGTCCAGATCCGTCGCGATCGCCCGCTCGCGGTCGTCGTAGGAGGCACGTACGAGCCCGCCACTCATGCCACCCCGAGAGCCTGCAGCATCTCGACGACGCGCGGCGCAGCCTCGGGCCCCTCGCCGAGGATCTCGGCCTGCTTCCCGTGGCCCTCCGGCACGACCAACCGGAGCTTCTCGAGGCGCTGCGCCGGCCGCGCAGGCTCGACGACTTCGAGCGGCTTCGATTTGGCCCGCAGCCGGCCGGGCACGGACGGGTACCGCGGGAGGTTGAGGCCTTCGAGCACGGTGAGCACGGCCGGCAGCGGCGCTTCGTACACGTCGCGCGCACCGCCGACGTCGCGCTCGCACCGCACGCTGCCGTCGCCCACGTCGATCTTCTTCAGCCCCGTGACGACCGGCAGACCGAGCGCGTGCGCGACACGGATCCCGACCTGGTAGCCGCCGGCGTCGGCCGACTCGTTGCCGAACAGGAGCAGATCGAACGGCTCCTGGGCGCGGATCGCGTCGACGATCGCCGCCGCGGTCGCCTGCGCATCCCACTCCTCGCCGTGCGTCTCGAGGAGGATCCCGCGGTCGGCCCCGATCGCCAGGCAGTCGCGGATCTGCTCCTCCGCCTCGGACGGGCCCAACGCGAGCGCGACGACTTCGCCGGCCGTACCTGCAGCGACACCGGCCTCGACGATGCGCACCGCCTCCTCGACCGCGCACTCCTCGTGCGGCGAGATTGTGAAGCCGAGGTGCTTCGTCTCGAGCGCCTGCGCGTCGTCGGTGAGCACCATCTTCCCGCCCGTGATCGGGACGCGCTTGACGCAGACGAGGATCCTCACGCCCCTGGCCGCCTTTCGCTCACGCTCTGATTCTCTCGTTGTCGGGATCGAACGGCGGCCGCGAGCCCACGACCTCGACCGTGACCGGCTGCAGCTCCTCCATGTACTGGACGTAGAGCTGTCCGTGGTCGCCGGGTGGGAGGTAGGTCATGAGGATGTACTTGCCGAGCGACGGGCCCATGCCGGCGGAGGTGACGTACGAGCGGCGGCCCTTCGCGTCGACGAGAGGCGATCCGTCGGCGCGCACGATCGGCTCGCGCCCGAGCGGGAAGCGCTTGCTGCCGGTCAGGGTCAGCGTGGAGCAGACTGCGGCCGGCTCCCCCTCGCGGGCCGCGAGGTGCGCCTCCTTGCCGACGAAGTCCTCGCCCTTCACCTTCCACCACGCCATGTCGGCCTCGACGACGTCGTAGTCCTGGTCGAGCTCGAAGCCGAATGCGCGGTACGCCTTCTCGAGGCGGCCGGTCGTGCCGTAGACGCCGATGCCCGCCGGGACGACGCCGTGCGGCTGACCCGCCTCCCAGACCGCGTCCCACAGCTTCGCACCCTGCTCGAACGGGACGTACAGCTCCCAGCCGAGATCGCCGACGTACGAGATTCGCGATGCGAGCACTTCCATTCCGTCGACGTCGACCATCTTCCACGTCGCGAAGGGAAAGCCGTCGTTCGACACGTCGTCGCCGGTGATCGAGGAGAGGATGTCCCGCGCCCGCGGCCCCCAGAGACCGACCGTGCAGTGGGCAGAGGTGTGATCCTCGATGTGCGCGTCCGGGCCGCAGTGGTCGGCGAACCACTTCATGTCGACCATCCCGTGCGCCCCGCCGGTGACGACGCGGAACCGGTCGTCGGCCATCTTCATGATCGTCAGGTCGGACTTGAAGCCGCCGCTCGGCGCCAGCACCGGCGTGTAGACGACGCGGCCGTCCGGGACGTTCATCTGCCGCGCGGCGACGGTCTGCACGCAGTCGAGCGCGCCCGGGCCGACGACGTCGAAGACGCAGAACGCAGTCAGGTCGAACATCGCCGCACGCTCGCGCATCGCGAGGTGCTCGGCGTTGATGATCGGCGACCACCAGCGCGCGTCCCACTCGTGCTCGCGCGGCTCGATGCCGTACTCCTCGACGAGCGGCGCGTTCGAGGCGTACCAGTGCGGGCGCTCCCAGGCCGCGGCCTCGTAGAAGACTGCGCCGAGCTTCTTCTCCTGCTCGTAGAACGGCGACACGCGGACGCCTCGGTTCGACTCCCACTGCTCGCCCGGATGGACGATTCCGTACGTCTTGTTGAACCCCTCGGCCGCGCGACCCTTCACATGCTGCGGCGTGCGCTGCTCCGGGTAGAAGCGCGCGATGTCGGACGACTGGAGGTCGATCTCCGGCTCGCCGTGCACCATCCATTCGGCCACCGACTTGCCGACGCCGGGGCCTTCCTTCACCCAGACGGCGGCCGCCGACCAGAGGCCTTTCACCTCCGGCGTCTCGCCGAGGAGCGGCAGCCCGTCCGGCGTCAGCGAGAGGAGCCCGTTGATCGCGTACTTGATCCCGACGGACTCGTCGCCGAGGACTTCCGGCACGAGCTCGAGAGCGTGCTCCAACTGGAGCTCGAAGTCCTCCTGCGTGAACGGCAGCTCCGTCGGTGTGAGCGCCGACTCCTCGATCGATGGGATCTCGCCGGGCTCGTGGAGGATCGGGCGGTGCGCGTACGAGCCGACCTCGAGGCCCTGGCCGTCCTGGCGCTCGTACATGTTCGTGTCCATGTCGCGGACGATCGGGTAGTCGACCGCCGTCTTCGAGTCGAGGAAGCGCGGCACCGGGCCGACGTCGATCATCTGGTGCACGGCGGGTGTGAGCGGGATCGAGGCGCCGGCCATCTGCGCGACGCGCGGCGACCACACGCCGCACGCGATCACGACGACGTCGGCGTCGAAGTCGTCGCGCGTGGTGCGCACGCGGCGGACACGACCGTCCTCGACGTCGATCCCCTCGACCTCGGTGTTGGCCAGGATCTGGGCGCCGTTCGCCTGTGCCTTCTCCCGCATGACGGTGCCGAAGCGGAGGGAGTCGACGACTGCCACCGACGGCGAGTAAAAGCCGCCGAGCAGGATCGACTCGTCGACGAACGGGACCAGCTCCTTGATCTCGGCAGGCGTGACGAGGCGGCAGTCGTCGACGCCCCAGGACTTCGCCGACGCCAACCGGCGCCGCAGCTCCTCCATCCGCTCCTCGGTGCGCGCGACCTCGATCCCGCCGCACTCGTGCAGCGTCCCGGCCTCGCGGTACTGGCGCATCGACTCGAGCGTGAGCTGCGTCATCTCCTTCGAGTGGTCGACGGGAAAGATGAAGTTCGACGCGTGCCCGGTCGAGCCGCCCGGATTCGGGAACGGCCCCTTGTCGAGCTGGACGAGGTCCGTCCAGCCGAGCTCGGTCAGCCAGCCGGCCAATGAGTTGCCGACGATCCCGCCCCCGATCACCACCACCCTCATACGCTCACCAGAACCTTTCGCATCGCGGTCTCGAAGTTCTCGACGTGGTCGCGCATGAGGCTCGCCGCGCGGTCGCCGTCCGCGACGACGATCGCACGAATGAGGTCGCGATGCGCCTCGACGGCGTCCTCGAGCGCCTCGGCGCGGTCGAGCGCGATCATCCAGATCCGCAGCCCGAGCACGTAGTACTCGCCGAGCGTCTTCTCCAGAAGGTGGTTGTGGGCGGCGGCGTAGATCGAGCGATGGATGCGCTCGTCGAGCTCCATCAGGTCGGCGCCGCGCTCGATCTGGTCGCCGAGCTTGGTGAGCTCGTCGCGCTCCTCGTCGGTGGCGCGCTCGGCTGCGAGCCGCGCCGCCTCCGGCTCGAGCGCGGCGCGCACCTCCGAGATGCGGGCGAGGTCGCGGACGTCGACGCCGGTCACGAACATGCCTCGGCGGGGGAAGACCTCCACGAGCTGCTCCTGCGCAAGCTGGCGCAGAGCCTCTCGAACGGGCGTCCGCCCGAGGCCGAGGCGCTGCATCAGCTCCCGCTCGTCGATCACCGCGCCGGGCGCGAGCTCGAGTGAGACGATGAGCTCGCGGATGGCCAGATACGCACGATCCACCGCAAGATCCACAACAGATATATTAGGCATATCCGAGGCAGGGCCGCAGAAAGGACACCGAGCGTGGCGACGACGACACCTTCTTCCCTCGAGATCGCGCAAGACGCCCAGCTCCGCCCGATCAGCGAGATCGCGGCCGTCGCCGGGCTCGAGCCGGGCGAGCTCGATCTCTACGGCACCTACAAGGCGAAGGTCTCGCTGTCGGTGCTCGACCGCCTCGCCGACAAGCCCGACGCGAAGCTCGTTTGCGTCACGGCGATCACGCCGACGAAGTTCGGCGAGGGCAAGACGACGACGTCCGTCTCACTCACGCAGGGCCTCGGCGCGATCGGCCGCAAGCCCGTGCTCTGCCTCCGCGAGGCGTCGCTCGGCCCGGTCTTCGGGATCAAGGGCGGAGCTGCCGGAGCCGGCTACGCGCAGGTCGTCCCGATGGAGGACATGAACCTCCACTTCACCGGCGACATCCACGCGATCGGCGCCGCGAACAACCTTCTCGCTGCGCTGCTCGAGGCCCATCTCCTGCACGGCAACGAGCTCGGCATCGATCCGCTCTCGATCTCCTGGCGGCGCTGCGTCGACATCAACGACCGCGCGCTCCGCGACACCGTCGTCGGACTCGGCGGCCGCGCGAACGGCTATCCGCGGCAGACCGGGTTCGACATCACGGCCGCGTCAGAGGTGATGGCGGTCGTCGCGGTCGCGCGCGACCTCCGCGATCTCCGCGCGCGGCTCGGAGCGATCACCGTCGGCTCGACCTACGAGGGAGAGCCGGTCACCGCCGAGCAGCTCGAGGCCGCCGGCGCGATGACCGTCCTCCTCAAGGAGACGATCAAGCCGAACCTCGTTCAGACCCTCGAGGGCCAGCCCGCGTTCGTGCATTGCGGCCCCTTCGCCAACATCGCCCACGGCAACAACTCGCTCGTCGCCGATCGCATCGCTCTCAAGCTCGGGGACGTCGTCGTGACCGAGTCCGGCTTCGGTGCGGACATGGGGATGGAGAAATTCATGGACATCGTCTGCCGCGTCGGTGGCCTCACGCCGAGCGCGGTCGTCCTCGTCGCGACGGTCAAGGCGCTGAAGCACCACGGGGGCAACCCGGACGGAGGCGCGGAGGCGATCGCGGCCGGCTCGGCGAACATGATCCGTCACCTCGCGACGATCCGCGAGTTCGGGCTCAACGCCGTCGTCGGCGTCAACCGCTTCCCGGCCGATTCGGACGAGGAGATCGAGCAGATCCGCGAGATCGCGCTCGCGAACGGCGCGGTTGCGGCCGAGGCCAACGAGGCCGTCGTCAAGGGAGGCGAGGGCGCGGCCGCGCTCGCGGAGGCGGTCGTGAAGGCGACCGAGCAGCCGTCGAGCTTCGCGCCCGTCTATCCGCTCGAGGACTCGATCGAGCGCAAGATCGAAGCGATCGTGACGCGCGTCTACGGGGGCGACGGGATCCTGCTGCAGCCGGCTGCGCGCAAGAAGATCGAGGAGTTCGAGCGCGTCGGCTTCGACAAGCTCCCGATCTGCATGGCGAAGACGCACCTCTCCCTGTCGCACGACCCGACGCTTGCCAATGCGCCGACCGGCTTCACGGTCACGGTGCGCGACATCCGCGCCTACACGGGCGCCGGCTGGCTTGTCGCGCTCTGCGGGGACATGCAGACGATGCCCGGCTACGGCAAGACGCCGGCGGCCCACGCGGTCGACATCGACGAAGACGGAAAGACCGTTGGGCTCTTCTGAATGCATCGCACCATTGAACTGTCGACAGCGCGGTAATACGGTGGTGCGGTGACAGCGCCCACGCCGACGGCCGGCTCCGAGCACACCGACTCGCCCGATGCTCCGGTGATCGAGGCGCGCGACGTCTGGAAGATCTTCGGCCCGCACCCGGAGCGGCTCCTCGGCAGCGACGATCTCGACCTTCCGCGGGCCGAGCTGCTCGCGAAGACCGGCAACACGGTCGCGTCACGCGAGGTCAGCTTCGACGTCTCCCGAGGCGAGGTCTTCGTGATCATGGGCCTCTCGGGCAGCGGCAAGTCGACCCTCGTCCGCTGCATCACGCGGCTGATCGAGCCGACGTCCGGGTCGATCGGGATGTGCGGCCAGGACGTCCTCGGCGCCGACGCCCGTACGCTCCGCCAGCTGCGCCGCACGAAGGTGGCGATGGTCTTCCAGCACTTCGGGCTGTTCCCGCACCGGACGGTGATCGACAACGCCGCGTACGGCCTCGAGGTGCAGCGCGTCTCCAAGCAGGCTCGTCACGAGCGGGCGCGCGAGATCCTCGGAGTCGTCGGGCTCGCGGGAGTCGAGGGCTCCTATCCGGATCAGCTCAGTGGCGGCATGCAGCAGCGCGTCGGTCTCGCGCGGGCGCTCGCCGTCGACCCCGAGGTGCTCATCTTCGACGAGGCATTCTCGGCCCTCGACCCGCTGATCCGTCGCGAGATGCAGGACGAGGTCGCACGCCTGCAGGCTCGGTTGCGCAAGACGGTCGTCTTCGTCACCCACGACCTCGACGAGGCCCTCAAGATCGGCGACCGGATCGCGATCATGAAGGACGGGCGCTTCGTCCAGGTCGGCACGCCGGCGGAGATCGTCGGCGCCCCTGCCGACGACTATGTGGCGGAGTTCGTGCGCGACGTGCCGCGCGGAAAGGTGCTGACCGCGGCGTTCGCCCTCCAGCCGCACGCGGGAGAGACGCCCGAGAGCGTCGTCAACCAGGACGCTCGGCTCGGCGAGCTGCTGCCCGTCATCTTCGGCGTCCAGGGGCCGATCGGCGTCGTCGGGTCCGACGACGAGCTCGTCGGGATACTCGACCGGCGGATGGTCGTCCACATCCTCGCCGGCCGCGAACGGTCGAACGTTCCGGAGGAGCCGACGCTCGAGCCGAGCACCCCGGCTGCGCCTTGAGCCCTCCTCCCGCAGCCTCGTCGGTGGCCTCCGCCGAGGCGCGGCTTCCCCTTTTCGACATCGGCCGACTCGTCCGCAGACTGGGGCCGCTCGCGGTGGGAATCGCGATCTGCATCGCCGGCATCGCGTCGAGCGGCTTCCACAAGGGCTTTCCGGCGAAGTGGGTGCTGGGCGGCGGGGTGCCGAACTGGTTCGACCGCCTCGACGGCTGGGTGACGACGAACCAGTCGTCGAACTTCTTCCTCAACACCATCATCGGGGGCTTCGGGAACGTCCTCAACAGCGCGACGAACGATCTCGTCAACGCCCTCCACTGGCTGACCTGGGTCGGAGTTCTCGTCCTGGCCGTGCTCGTCGCCTGGCTCGTCGGCCGCTGGAAGACCGCGATCTTCAGCGCGATCATGGTCTCGTCGTTCGGCATCCTGCAGATCCCGAACGGCGGCCCCAACGGCATCTCGGACATGTGGCAGCCGGCGATGACGACGCTCTCGCTGATGGCCGTCGCCATCGTGATCTCGACGATCATCGGGATCCCGCTCGGCATCGCGTCGGCGGTGTGGACCCCCGTGCGCAAGACGCTCCGGCCGGTGCTCGACGTCATGCAGATCCTGCCGGCGTTCGCGTACCTCGTCCCGATCGTCGTGCTCTTCTCGATCGGCAATCCGGCCGGCATCGTCGCGACGGTCATCTACGCCGTGCCGCCGCTCGTCCGTTTCACGGAGGTCGGGATTCGCACTGTGCGGCGCGACGTGATCGAGGCCGGCGAAGCGTTCGGCGCGACGCGTCGGCAGGTGCTTCGCGACATCCAGTTGCCGCTCGCCGCGCAGGCGATCATGCTCGGCCTGAACCAGGTGATCATGATGGCGCTCTCGATCGTCGTGATCGCCTCGCTCGTCGGCGCCGGGGGCCTCGGAGATCCCGTTCTCCAGGCGCTGCAGACCCAGGATCTCGGCATGGGCGCGGTCGCCGGCCTGCTCATCGTCTTCATGGCGATGTGGCTCGACCGCACGTCCGCCGCGCTCGGGAAGCGCGCGACCCGGCGTGCCGGCTCGCAGAAGCGTCTGACGCGGCTGCAGCTCTCCATCGTGTGGGGCGGGCTCCTCGCCGTCGTGCTCGTCGCGCACTACGGCCTCAACCTCGGCGACTGGCCGTCCGGCTGGGGCTTCTCGATCGTGGATCAGGTGACGAACGCGATGAACTGGGTGACGACTCAGCTCACCCACGTGAGCGAGTCGCTGTCGAGCTTCCTGACGCTTCACGTACTCAACCCGCTCCAGTCGTTCCTGAACGACTTTCCGTGGTGGCTGCTCGCCGCGCTCGTCGGCGTCGCCGCGTGGGCCCGCGGGGGCCCGCGCCGCGCAGTCCTCCTCGTCGGCTGCGTGGCTCTCATGGGTCTGATGCAGGCGCCCGTCGGCTACACGTTCCAGGGGACGACCTCGTACGACTTCTCGGCGTGGGGCGACGCGATGCAGACGCTGAGCCTGGTCATCGTCGCGCTGGCTCTCGACCTCGTGATCGGAATCCCGCTCGGGATCGCCGCCTATCGCTGGCGCGCGGCCGACGCCGTCCTGCGCCCGATCCTCGACTTCCTGCAGACCCTGCCGGCGTTCGTCTACCTGATCCCGGTCGTCGCGCTGTTCGGCGTCGGGAATCTCGCGGGCGTGACGGCGTCCTTCGTCTACGCGCTACCCGCCGCCGTGCGTGCCACGACGCTCGGTCTGCGGGCCGTGCAACGGGAGGTGATCGAAGCCGGTCAGTCGTTCGGCTCGACACGCTGGCAGCTCCTGCTGAAGATCGAGCTGCCGATCGCACGGCCGTACATCACGCTGGCCGTCAACCAGACCATCCTGCTCGTGATGGCGGAGGTCGTCGTCGCGGGACTCGTCGGCGCGGGCGGCCTCGGGCTCGACGTCGTCACCGGGTTCTCACGGTCGGAGGTCGGCCTCGGCGCCGCGGCCGGTCTCACCATGGTGCTCATGGGAATCGTCCTCGATCGACTCAGTCAAACGCGCCAACTAGAAGGAGGGCAAGGGTAATGAGGGATCAACGCCGCAACGTGCGGCTTCCCAAGGGCCGCCGCCGCATCGCCGGCGTCGCAGTGCTGCTCGCTGTGATCGCTGTCGCAGCTGCGGCGATCGCGGCGACCGCCGGGGGTGCCTCGGCTCGCACCAACGGCAAGCCGACGATCACGTTGGCGACCAATTCGTGGGAAGGCTCGCTCGCGAACAACGTCGTCGCGCAGTACGTGATCCAGAAGTACCTCGGCTACAAGGTGAACCTCGTGACGATCGACGAGATCCCGGCCTGGACCGCGATGGCCCAGGGCAAGATGTCGGCCGTCCTCGAGGAGTGGGGGCATTCGTCGCAGTACAGCCAGTACATCAAGAAGGGTCACCAGGTCAGCGACGCCGGTCTCGAAGGCCCGAACGGGAACATCGGCTGGTATGTCCCGACCTACCTGATGAAGAAGCACCCCGAGCTGAAGAACTGGAAGGGCGTCAAGAAGGACTGGAAGCTGTTCGTGACCCCGCAGTCGTCCCCGCAAGGGCAGTTCCTCGACGGGTCGCCGAGCTACGTCACGAACGACCAGGCGCTCGTCAAGAACCTGAAGATCAATCTCAAGGTCATCTTCGCCGGCACCGAGGCGGCGCAGCTGACCGAGATCGAGTCGGACTACAAGCAGAAGAAGCCGGTGATCTTCTACTGGTACACGCCGCAGTATCAGAACCGGATCTACAAGTTCTCCCAGGTGGCGCTGCCGCCCTGGACGAAGGCGTGCGCAAAGCTGAAGCCCGTCGCGATCAACTGCGCGTACCCGCCCTACCACCTGTACAAGGTGATGGCGTCGACGCTTCCGAAGACCGCGCCGCCGGTGGCGAAGTTCCTCCGTCGCTTCAGCTGGACGTCCGACGACCAGAACTCGGTCGCGTACGACCTCGCCGTCAAGCACATGTCGAACGGTCAGGCCGCGGCGGCGTTCGCCGCGTCGCACAAGTCCCTGATCAAGTCGTGGCTCAACTCGAAGACCCCCTATACGAAGGTCAGCCCGCCGCCTCCGGGCACCTGAGCCGACCTAACCCGGTGTGGCCCGTCTTCCGGCGGGCCGCACCGCAACTTCAGGCGCGGATGCGTTCGCCCTTCGGGTCGTACAGCGGATCGGCGCGCAGCTCGCCGTCGATCCAGTCGCCGAAGATGTCGATCGCGACCCTCGTCCCGGGCGCCGCGAGCGCCGGCGGGACGTACGCGAACGCGATGCTCGCGCCGACGGCGTAGCCGTAGCCTCCGCTCGTCACCCGCCCGACGATCTCGTCCCCGTGCCGCACCGGCTCCGAGCCGAGCGCGACCGCGCGCGGATCCGCGAGCACGATGCAGACGAGCTTCTGCCGCGGCGCCGCACACTCGAGCGCCTCGCGGCCGATGAAGTCGGCCTTGTCCATCTTCACGGCGAAGCCGAGCCCCGCCTCGAACGGAGTCGTCTCGGCGGTGAGGTCGCTCGCCCAGGCGCGATAGCCCTTCTCGAGCCGCAGCGACTCGATCGCGCGGTAGCCGCCGGGCGTCACTCCCTCGGCATTGAGCGTGTTCCACAGCTTCAGGCCGTACTCGGCCGGGCAGTAGAGCTCCCATCCGAGCTCCCCGACGTAGGTCACGCGCGACGCGATGCACGGCACGTCGCCGACCGTCACCTCGCGCGCCGTCATGTACGGATGCTCGAAGCTGACGACCTCGCGCGCCTTCGGTCCCCAGAGGCAGAGACAGGCGTACGCTCCCGTGACGTCGTCGACGTAGACCGAGCCGTCGCGCGGCATGTTCCGCTCGAGCCAGGCGCGGTCGTGCGTTCCGAACGCGGTGCCGGTGACGAGCAGGAAGCGATCCTCGGCGCGGCGCAGCACGGAGAGGTCGGCTTCGATCCCGCCGCGGCGGTTGAGGAGTTGCGTGTAGACGACGCTGCCGACGGGCCGGTCGATCCTGTTCGCGCACAGCCGCTCGAGAAACGCGAGCGCTCCCGGCCCGAGCACCTCGAGCTTCGAGAACGACGACTGGTCGAAGAGCGCGACCCCTTCGCGGGCGGCTCGGGCCTCCACCTCGATCGCAGGCGACCAGTTCTCGCCGGCCCAGCCGCGCGGCCGCAGCGACTCGTCGCCGCGCTCGGCGTTCGACTCGTACCAGTTCACACGCTCCCAGCCGCCCTTCTCCCCGAAGGATGCGTCGAGCGCGAGATGCCACTGATAGACGGGCGATACGCGAAGCGGTCGCCCGGACTTCCGCTCCTCGCCCGGGTACTTGATGCCGTAGTACTGCGAGAGCGCCTCGTAGGTGCGCGCGAGCGTGTACGTGCGGCTGCGGTACTGGCGGCCGAAACGGCGCCAGTCGAGCGGCCACACGTCCCACTCGGGCCGTCCGTCGACGATCCACTCGCTCATGATCTTGCCGATCCCGCCGGCGCCGGCGAGCCCGTGCGCGCAGCCGCCCGCCGCGATCCAGAACCCGGGGACGTCGGTCTCGCCGAGCAGGAAGTCCGCGTCCGGGGTGAATGCCTCGGGCCCGTTGAAGAATGCCTTCACCTCCGCGTTCTCCATCGCCGGCACGCGCCTGATCGCGTTGGTGAAGAGCTCCTCCATCCGCTCCCACTCCTCGGGCAGGAGCTTCGCCTCGAAGCCGTCGGGAATGCCGTCGATCGCCCAAGGCTCCGGCTTCGACTCGTAGCCGCCCATGACGAGGCCGCCGACCTCGGTGCGGAAGTAGACGAGGTTGTCGGGATCGCGCAGCGTCGGCAGCGGCTCGAGCGGCGGGTCGAGCGGCTCGGTGATGAGGTACTGGTGGCCGAACGGGACGATCGGGACGTCGACGCCGACGAGCGCTGCGACCTGCCGCGCGTACATGCCGGCGGCGTCGACGACGACCTCGCACTCGATCCGTCCCTTGTCCGTCACGACCGCGGATACGCGGCCGTCCGTCGTCTCGATCCCGGTGACCTGCGTGCGCACCTCGATCTGCGCGCCGAGACGGCGCGCGCCGTCGGCGAGCGCGAACGTGAGCTGCGACGGGTCGAGGTAGCCGTCGTCGGGGATGAACGCCGCCGCGAGCACGCCGTCGGTCGACATCGGCGGAAAGAGCCGCTGCGCCTCCTCGGCGGAGACGATCTCCATCGGCAGTCCGAACGTCTTGGCCCACGACGCCTGGCGGCGGATCTCCTCGAGTCGCGGCTGCGACGACGCGAGCCGCAGGCCGCCGAGCTGGTGCCAGCCCGGGTCGTTGCCCGTCAGCTCCTCGAGCTCGGCGTAGAGCCCAACGGAGTACTGCATCATCCGCGTCAGCGAGATCGACGAGCGCAGCTGGCCGACGAGCCCGGCCGAGTGCCACGTCGAGCCGTGCGTCAGCTGGAACTGCTCGACTCCGACGGAGTCGGTCCACCCCAGCTTCGCGAGGTGGTAGAGGCACGAGCAGCCGATGACTCCGCCGCCGATCACGACGGCGCGGGCGCGTTCGGGAGGCATGGCGCGACCCTAATAGGATCGCCGCATGCCGTTGGAGGAAGTGCTCGCGGTCGTCCCGGAGCTGCACGACGCGCAGTCCGTCGAGCCGCTCGCCGGCGGCCTCACGAACACGAACTACAAGGTCACGAGCCCGTCCGGGGCCTACGTCGTCCGGATCTCGCACAAGGACTCGGGGCTGCTCGCGATCGACCGCGCGAACGAGACGCACAACACGATCGCGGCGGCCGAGGTCGGCGTCGGCCCCGGCTTCGTGGCGGCGCTCCCCGAGCGGGACGCGCTGGTGATCGAGTTCCTCGAGGCCGAGACGATGAGTCCCGAGCTCCTGCGTCGGGGTGATCGCCTACGCGAGGCGGCCGCCGCGATGCGGCGCCTGCACCGCGCGCGACCGTTCCTCCACGACTTCGACATGTTCGAGATCCAACGCCGCTATCTCGGACTCGTGCGCGAGCGTGGCTTTCGCCTGCCGGCTCGCTACGACGAGTTCGAGCCGCAGGTCCGAGAGCTCGAGCGCGCGATCCGCGCGCGTCACGAGCCCGCGGTTCCCTGCAACAACGACCTGCTGGCCGAGAACTTTCTCTGGACGGGCGACGAGTTCCGGCTGATCGACTACGAGTACTCCGGCAACAACGAGGCGAGCTTCGAGCTCGGCAACGTGTGGAGCGAGTCGAACCTCTCGCTCGAGCAGCTCGAGGAGCTCGTCGCGGCGTACTGGGGCCGGCCGCTCCGCAGCAAGGTCGCGCGGGCACGCCTGTGGGGTTTGATGTCGAAGTACGGGTGGACGCTCTGGGCGTCGATCCAGGACGGCGTGTCCGAGCTCGACTTCGACTTCTGGAGCTGGGGGATGGAGAAGTACGAGCGGGCCGTCGAGGAGTTCGACGGCCCGCAGTTCGAACGGCTACTCGCGGACGTGCAGCGCGAGGACTAGATCTGGTGCGGCGCAGGTAGCTGCATCGCCTCGTCCGGCGGCGCAGCGGTGTGCGCCGGCTTCTTCCGCTGCACGAGCACGAAGTACGTCGCGCCCACGAGCGCAATCACGATCACCACGGTCCAGAAGACGGGCTGGTGGTTCAGCCAGTGCCAGTGGAAGTTGAGCGTTCCGGGCAGCTCGTCGGGCCGCGGGTTCGACGCGACACGCGGCCATGCGAAGTTGATCAGCATCCCGCCGCCCCAGGCAAGGCCGAGGACGGTGAGCGGCAGTCCCCAGCGGCCGAGCGAGAACGGCGCCTTGGTCTTCGGCCAGCCGCGCAGGCGGGCGCGCAGCAGCGCGAGGTTGCCGATGAAGTACGAGAGGTAGATCATTCCGGTCGCCGCGATCGCGATGATCCCCGCGCCGGCGTACTGCAGCATCGGGACGAAGGCCAGGACTCCGATCGCGATGCAGGACCAGATCGGCGTGTGCAGCTGCGGGTTGACCTGCGAGAGCACCCGCGAAGCCGGCAACGCGTTGTCCCGCGACATGCCGAAGCAGAGGCGGATCGTCGCGGTCATGATCGAGAGGCAGCAGACGAAGATGGCGGCCGAGACGACCATGAGGAACGCAGCCGAGAAGGCGGAGCCGAAGTTCGACTCGATGATCTGCGCCGGGCCGAAGCCGCCCTTGATCGCCGCCGGCAGGTCGCGAATTCCGAGCAGCATGCAGAAGAGGAAGATGCCGCCGATGATGAATGCGCCGACGACGGAGCCGAGAATCGCCTTCGGCGCCTCGGTCCGTGGACTGCGGGTTTCCTCCGCGAGCGTTCCTGCGGTGTCGAAGCCGTAGATCACGAACAACGACATGAACATCGCGACGAGGAACGTCCCGAAAGCGAGATTCGTCCCACCCGTGTGGAAGATCACGGCAGCGCTCTGATGGTGGTGGAAGGCCCCGAGGATGAAGGCGAAGATCACCATGCCGAGAATCTCGAACAGCACGCCCGTGTTGTTCACGAGGGCGACGAGACGCACGCCGAAGATGTTCATGACCGTGACGATCGCGAGCGTGACGATCGCGAATAGGCGCTGGTTGTGAAGGGAGTCGCTGATATTCCAGCCCATGAGGTTGAAGGCCGGGATCAGCGCCAGCGGCAGTGTCACGCACACCGCGGTGACCGTGAGGATGCCGGCGAACAGGTAGATCCACCCGGCGAACCACGAGTACGTCTTCCCGGCGAGGTACTTCGTCCATTGGAAGACGGAACCCGCGACCGGGTAGTGGCTGGAGAGCTCGGCCCACCCGAGGGCGATGACGAACTGCCCGATCGCGACGATCGGCCAACTCCAGATGAAGACGCCTCCGATGGTGGTGAGACCGAGCGCGAACAGCGTGAAGATGCCGGTCGACGGCGAGATGTAGCTGAACGCGACGGCGAAGGAGGAGAAGACACCGAGGCTGCGCTTCAGCTCCTGCTTGTAGCCGAATTGCGCAAGATCGTGCTCGTCGCGGGACAGTTCTGTCATTGGGGTATGCCCTCCCTGTGGTGGTGCCCCGATTGACCCACAGCGCCGAGTTCGTGTCAATAGGCTCGTTCCCTGCTCGGCATAGAGTGCGCAGGTGCCTGCCGCTGCGCTGATCTTCGACTTCAACGGGACGCTCTCGGACGACGAGCCCGTGCTCTGCGAGATCTTCATGCACCTGTTCGCCGAGCACGGCAAGCCGCTTTCGGCGCAGGAGTACTTCGATCACCTCGCCGGCCTCTCGGACCCGGAGATCGTGACGACCTGGCTCGGCGAGGAACACCCCGATGTGCGGGCGGTGATAGGCGAGCGGGAGAGCCGCTACCGCGCAGCCTGCGCCGACGGATCGACGATTCACGAGCACGTTCGGGAGGCGGTGCGTCACGCCGCGGAGCGGCTGCCGCTTGCCATCTGCTCCGGCGCCGCTCGGAACGAGATCGAGCCGGTCGTCGAGGCAGCCGGTCTCGCGCAGTGCTTCCGGGCGATCGTGAGCTCCGACGACGTCGTCCACGGCAAGCCGGATCCCGAGGGCTATCTCGAAGCACTCGCGATTCTCGAAGCCGACGCGGCCGAATCGGCTGTGTTCGAGGACACCGAGGCGGGCATCGCGTCGGCACGCGCGGCGGGCGTCGGCCGCGTGCTCGCGGTGCGCACGACGCTCGAGCCGCACCGGCTCGCCGCAGCGGACGAGCTGATCGACCGCATCGACGTCGATGTGATCCGTCGGCTCTTGATCTAGATTCCAGGCATGGCGAAGAAGTACGAACGGCTGACGACGCCGCTCGTCCGCGAGGATGGAGAGCTGCGTGCCGCGAGCTGGGACGAGGCGCTCGAGCGCGCCGCGGCCGGCTTCCGCGGCGCGCTCGACGAAGGCGCGCTCACCGGTGTCTTCAGCTGCTCCAAGGCGACGAACGAGCTGAACTTCGCAACGCAGAAGTTCGCTCGCGTCGTGCTCGGGACGAACAACGTCGACAGCTGCAACCGAACCTGACACGCACCCAGCGTCGTCGGTCTGGCGACGGTGTTCGGGGCGGGCGGCGGGACGAGCTCCTACGAGGAGACTCGAAGCGCGGACCTGATCGTCCTCTGGGGCTCGAACGCGCGTGAAGCGCACCCGATCTTCTTCCACCACGTCCTCAAGGCGGTCAACGACGGCGCGACGCTGATGGTCGTCGACCCGCGCCGCACGCCGTCGGCGCAGTGGGCCGACCTCTGGCTGGGGCTCGACGTCGGCACCGACATCCCGCTGGCGAACGCCGTCGGGCGGGAGATCATCGAGGCGGGTCTCGCGGACATGGAGTTCGTCGAGCGCGCGACGACCGGCTTCGACGCCTACCGCGAGTCGGTCGAGCCGTGGACGCTCGAGGCGGCGGAGCGCGTCACTGGTGTTCCCGCCGACGCGATCCGCGAGCTCGCGCACGCGTACGGCAACGCGAAGAACGCGCAGCTCTGCTGGACGCTCGGGATCACCGAGCACCACAACGCCGTCGACAATGTCTTCGCCCTGATCAACCTTTCGCTCCTGACCGGCAAGGTCGGCAAGTGGGGCTCGGGCCTGCAGCCGCTGCGTGGGCAGAACAACGTGCAGGGCGGGGGAGACATGGGCGCGATCCCGAACCGCATGCCCGGCTTCCAGGACATCCTCGACGACGGCGTACGCGCGAAGTTCGACGCGGCGTGGGGCTCGTCGATCCCGGCGGGGTACGGGCTCCATCTCTCCGGCATGTTCGAGGCGATGGAGCACGGCGAGCTGCGCGCGGTCTACGTCGTGGGCGAGAACCCGGCCCAGGGAGAGGCGGACCAGCAGCGTGCCGAGCGGCTGCTCTCCGGCCTCGACCATCTCGTCGTCCAGGACATCTTCCTCACGCGCACCGCGGAGCTCGCGGATGTCGTGCTGCCCGCGGCGGCGACGCTCGGCGAGGTGGAGGGCACCGTCACCTCGAGCGAGCGCCGGGTGCAGCGCGTGCGCAAGGCGTACGACGCGCCGGGCGAGGCGCGAGACGACATCGAGATCGTCTACGAGCTCGCGCGGCGAATGGGCCACGATCTCGGCTCGCCGCGGGCCGAGGACGTCTGGAACGAGTGCCGCACGCTCTCGCCGATGCACGGGGGGATGAGCTACGCGCGGCTCGAGGCGTCGGGTGGGATCCAGTGGCCGTGCGCCGACGAGGACGATCCGGGCGCGCTTTTCCTGCACGGCCGGCTGTGGGACGACGTCGTCGAGGATCGCGCACCGTTCATGCCGGTGGAGCACGACCCCCCGGTCGACCGGCTCGACGAGGACTTCCCGCTGCGCCTCACCACGGGCCGCCGACTCGAGTCGTACAACACCGGCGTCCAGACCGGCGGCTACTCCTCGCCGCTCCATGCCGGCGGCACCGACATCCTGCTCTCGCCCACCGACGGAGAGCGCTACGGCGTCGCCGACGGGGCGCGCGTGCGCGTCGTCTCCCGGCGCGGCGCGGTCGAGACGTCCGCGCGCTACGACTCGAACCTGCGCGCCGGGCTCGCGTTCATGAACCTCCACTTCCCGGACGAGGTGGCGACCAACGTGCTCACCATCGACGCCACGGACCCGAAGTCCGGTACGGCCGAGTTCAAGGCGACCGCGATTCGCTTGGAGCCACTGGTTGCCTGACCTCAAGCTACTCGAGGCCGAGCCGACCCAGGCGGAGCGCGACGCGATCGACGCGGTAGTGGGCGCGGAGTCGTCGAGCGGCGACCGCGTCGCACGCCGCGACCGGACGCGGCGCAATCTCCTCCTGCCCGCATTGCGTGCGGCGCAGCGACGTGTCGGCTGGGTCACGCCGGGCGCGCTCGGGTACGCGTCGCGCCGGCTCGAGGTGCCGCCGGCAGACGCCTATGGCGTGGCAACGTTCTACGCGCTGATCTCGCTCGAGGAGCGGCCGGCCGAGGTGCTGCACGTGTGCACCGACCTGTCCTGTGCGCTCGCGGGCGCGCAGGTTCCGCCCGGCGCACACCCGTCGCCCTGTCTCGGGCTCTGCGAGCGGGCGCCGGCGTCGATGCGGACGATCGCCGGGCCAGAGCCGCGTGAGGAGCAGATCCCGGAGACGTCGCCTCCGCTGCCGCAGAGCTCCGGCTTGAAGCTGCTGCGCCGCATCGCCGAGGGGATCGATCCCGAGACGCCGCCGACCTCGTTCGCGGCTCTCGAGCTCGCGCGCGAGCTCGGGCCGGAGCGCGTGATCGAGCTCGTGAAGGCGTCCCCGCTGCTCGGCCGAGGGGGCGCTGCGTTCCCGACCGGTGTGAAGTGGGAGGCGGTGGCGCGCCAGCCTGCGAAGCCGCACTACCTCGTCTGCAACGCGGACGAGTCCGAGCCGGGCACGTTCAAGGATCGCGTCCTCATGGAGCAGGATCCGTTCGGGCTGATCGAGGCGTTGGCGATCGCGGCGTACGCGACCGGCTGCGAGCGCGCCTTCATCTACGTGCGCGCAGAGTACCCGCTCGCCCACGAGCGGCTGCAGAACGCGATCGACCGCTCCGACGTCGGCGTCGAGATCGAGCTGCGAATCGGCGCGGGCGCCTACGTGTGCGGGGAGGAGACGGCGCTCTTCCAGTCGATCGAGGGCTACCGCGGCGAGCCGCGCAACAAGCCGCCGTTCCCGGTCGAGGTCGGGCTGTACGGCAAGCCGACGGTCGTGAACAACGTCGAGACGCTGCTCAACGTGCCGCACATCCTGCTCGAGGACGACGCCAGCGACACACGGCTCTTCTGCGTCTCGGGCAATGTCGCGAGGCCGGGTCTATACGAGCTCGAGCTCGGAACGCCGCTGTCGGAGCTGCTCGAGCTCGCGGGCGCAGAGCCGCCGAAGGCCGTGCTGATGGGCGGCGCAGCGGGCTCGTTCCTGCGGCCCGACCAGCTCGACCTGCCGCTCTCCTTCGAAGGCGCACGCGCGGCGGGGACGACCCTCGGCTCAGGCGTCGTCATCGTCTACGGCGAGGGGGCCGACCTCGTCGGCGCCGTGCTGCGCATCGCGGAGTTCTTCCGCGACGAGTCGTGCGGCCAGTGCGTCCCCTGCCGCATCGGCACGGTGCGCCAGGAGGAGGCGCTGCATCGGCTCGCCTCCGGCAAGACGCAGGGGGACGAGATCGCCGTGCTCGCCGACCTCGCGCAGGTGATGCGCGACGCGTCCATCTGCGGCCTCGGCCAGACTGCGGCGAACGCCGTCGACTCGGCGATCCACAACCTCGGAGTGCTCGCGTGAAGATCACGATCGACGGCGTCACGACTGACATCGCGAAGGACTCGACCATCCTCGACGCGGCGCGGCAGATGGGGATCGACACGCCGACGCTCTGCTACGGCGACACGCTGACGCCCGTCAACGTCTGCCGCGTCTGCGTCGTCGAGGTGGAGCGCTCGCGGACGCTCGTGCCCGCCTGCTCCCGCAAGGTCGAGGACGGGATGGTCGTGCACACCGATTCCGAGCGCGTTCGCACGAGCCGGAAGCTCGTGCTCGAGCTGCTCGGCTCGGCGGTCGACCTCTCGACGGCGCCGGAGGCGCTCGAGTACATCGACCGCTACGAGGCCCAGCCCGACCGCTTCGGCCCCGAGTCGCTCACGGTGGCGCAGGCGGTGAAGGTCGACAACGAGCTCTACGTCCGCGACTACTCGAAGTGCATCCTCTGTTACAAGTGCGTGGAGGCCTGCGGGGTCGACCACCAGAACACGTTCGCGATCACCGTCGCCGGGCGCGGCTTCGGCGCGCACATCTCGACCGAGCTCGACGTGCCTCTCCCGGAGTCTGCGTGCGTCTACTGCGGCAACTGCGTCGCCGTCTGCCCGACCGGCGCGCTGATGGCGAAGAGCGAGTTCGACCTGCGCGAGGCGGGCGAGTGGCGGGAGGAGGAGCAGACCGAGGTCGACACCGTCTGCCCGTACTGCGGCGTCGGCTGCAACCTCACGCTGCACGTGCAGGACGACGCGATCGTCAACGTCACCTCGCCCGAGGACCACGACGTCACCCGCGGAAACCTCTGCATCAAGGGCCGGTTCGGCTACCGGTACGTGCAGAGCCGCAAGCCGGCGTGACGGTCGAGCTCGGCTCCCTCGCGGAGCTCGAGCCGGCGCTCGCGGACGAGGAGTTCGACGTCGCGCGGGTGTTCGTCGGCTACGGGGCGACCGCGCCGTCCGCGCCCGAGCCGTGCAGGCTGCCGAAGGTCGCGTACTCGCTCGAGCGGCCGGCCGCACCGAGCGGCTCGTTCCGAACCGGCGAGTGGCACGAGACGTGGACGCCCGCCGCCTACGCGGCCGCGATCGAGACCGTCCGCGAGGCGATCCGCGAGGGCGACGTCTACCAGGTGAACCTCGTCCAGCACATCTGGGCCGACTTCGCGGGCGACCCGCTCGCGCTCGCCGCGGCGCTGGGGCCGCTGCGGCCCCTCGAGCCGGCGCCGCTGCAAGGCGAAGGCTGGACGATCGTCTCCGCCTCGCCGGAGCTCCTGCTGCAGAAGCGCGGGCGCGTCGTTCGCACGATGCCGATCAAGGGGACGCGGCCGGCCGGCGTGCCGATCTCCTCGGCGAAGGACGCGGCGGAGCACGTGATGATCGTCGATCTCGAGCGCAACGATCTCTCGCGCGTTTGCGTCTCCGGCAGCGTCCGCTGGCCCGAGCTGCTCGCCGAGCGTCAGCTCGCCGGCGTGACGCATCTCGTCGCGACCGTCGAGGGCGAGCTAGGGCCCGAGGTGGGGCTGACCGGGCTGCTCGACGCCGTGCTGCCCGGCGGCTCCGTGACGGGCTGCCCGAAGAGCAGCGCGCTCGACCTGATCGCCGCGCTCGAGCCGGTCGGGCGCGGCGCGTCGATGGGCGCGCTCGGGCGCATCTACGCGAACGGCGACCTCGACCTCGCGCTCACGATCCGCACGTTCGCCGTGGTCGGGGACGAGATCCACCTCTGGGTCGGCGGCGGCATCGTCTGGGACTCCGAGGCCGACGCCGAGATCGAGGAGTCGTGGGTGAAGGCGCGGCCCCTTCTGACTCTAGCCGCAGATGCCGCAGCGAGCGATGTCCCACTCGAACACGGCCGGAACCTGGTACCGGACGTCTCCGAAGCGGCCCTGTCCTGATGCGTGCGGTGTCGACTCACGTCGCACAGTCCGTGACCTTTGGGCCTTTCAGACATGTGTCATCAGGCCACGGCCGGAACCTGGTTCCGGCCGTGTCTGCGGCGGCCGTTTTCTGATGGAAGTTTGCGCCGTTGCCGTCGCAGGACGCGGGCTCGTCGATCCGCACGAGCCGGTCTTCGCGGCGGACGACGAGGCGCTCCTCCGCGGCCGCTCGGTGTTCGAAACCGCGCGGGTCTACGGCGGACGCCCGTTCCTGCTCGACCGGCACCTCGTGCGCTTCGCCCTCTCCGCCGACCGCACGCGTCTGCCGGCTCCCGATCCGCACGAATGCGAGCAGCTCGCAGAGCTGGTGATCGGCGCCTGCGACGCGAGCGATCTCGCTCTCCGCCTCTACTGGACCGGCCGCACGCTCGTCGCCACCACGGCTCCGGTCGACCCGGAGCTCGAGAGCTTGCGTACGTGCGGCGTGCGGCTCGTGACGTTTCGGTGGTCGACCGGCGCGCTCGCGAGCGCGAAGTCGACGAGCTACGCCGAGAACATGGGCGCGCAGGACGATGCGGTCGCGGCCGGTGCCGACGATGCTCTGCTCGTCGCCGACGACGGCACCGTGCTCGAGGCGCCGACCGCGAACGTCTGGTGGCGCGAGGGCGAGCGCCTCGTCACGCCGTCTCTCGACCTGCCGATTCTCGCCGGCGTGACACGCGGGCTCCTGCGCGAGATCGCCGGGCGCGAGACCGTCGAGGGTGTCTTCCCGCTCGCCCGGCTGCTGGACGCCGACGAGGTGTTCGTGTCGTCTTCCATCCGCGAAGTGATGCCGGTCGCGTCGGTCGACGGCGTGAGCTTCGGCCTCGGCCCCGCGTCGAAGGAGCTGCAGCAGGCTCTGCGTCGCCAGGCCGCGGCGTCAGGTGCTTGACGGCGGAGGCGATGTGCCGATCTTCTCTCCCGCCGAAACGTGCCAGGAGAGGCGCCAGCATCTGTAGACGTGACAGTTGCGTTGGCGTACGAAGATCGCAAAGGCAGTGACGAGGGTCAACTCGCCAATGTCTGATCCGACGCCGGACCAGAACTGGTAGCCATTCCCGGAGAGGACGTGCTCGAAGTGGGCCTGGAACCAACCAGGCAGCTTGGGACCAGCCTAGAACGCGGCGCGGACAGAGGCTTCTGGTGGGGGAATCGGCTAGGCCGCTGAGGCGCGCTCGAACGCAGCCCGCTCGCCCTCGGAGATCGTGCGCGAGCGGCCGCTCTTCGCGTCGCGCGCGACGAGCACGGCCAGGGCCTCGGCGGACGTCTCTCCCTCGCGGGTCACGATCGACTCGCACGTCGTGACGCTCTTCGCTCCGAGCCGCTCGAGCGAGCAGCGTGCCACGACGACGTCGTCCTCCAGCGTGAGCTCACGGCGGTAGTCGATCTCGACCCGCGCGATCACGTAGCCCCAGACGAGCGCTGGATCGGCGAGCACGAGCCCGAGCCACTCGTCGCGCGCCTCCTCGAGATACGTGAGAAAGACGGCGTGGTTGACGTGGTTGAATGCGTCGAGGTCGCGCCAGCGAACCTCGATCGCCTTCTCGTGCGTCACCGCTGGCTCCCGAAGCCGGCTGCCGCGTCGCGCGCCGCCTGCGTCTGCGCGAGGGCGGCGTAGGCGAGCCGCTCGATGAGGAGCGCCGCCTCGCGCGGGGCGGTGCTCGCGGCGTCGATCGCCTGCTTCGTCACCGCGACGGCGTCACGCGGCAACGCGGCGAGGCGCGCTGCGATCTCGAGCGCTCGTTCGAGCGCCTTTCCGTCCGCGACGACCTCCGTGACGACTCCTGCGCGCCGCGCTTCGTCGGCGCCGAACCGCTCGGCGAGAAGGAACAGCTCCTTCGCCCGTGCGGGCCCGAGCAGCCGCGTGACGCGGTGCAGGCCGCCGGAGCTGGCGAGGATCCCGAGCGAGACCTCGGGGAAGCCGAAGACCGCGGATTCGTCGGCGATCCGGAAGTCGAGCGCGAGCGTGAGCTCGAGCGCGCCGCCGAGGCAGTAGCCGTGGATCGCCGCGATCGTCGGCTGCGGCAGCGCCGCGAGCTCCTCGTAGACGCCGCCCGTCTCCTGGTAGTAGCGCAGCACGTCTTCGGGCGAGCGGCCCTCGAACTCGGAGATGTCGGCCCCGGCCGAGAAGGCGCGGCCCTCGCCGGCGAGGATCACGGCGCCGCTCGTCTCGAGCTCGTCGGAGGCGAGCGCCTCGTGCAGCGCACGCTCGACCTCGCTCGAGATCGCGTTCAGCTTCTCCGGCCGGTTCAGCCGGAGCACCGCCACCTCCCCCTCGCGTGCGAGCTCGACGACGCTCATCGCAACAACTCTTTCAGCTCGTCGGCAGCCTCGACGACGCGCCGGCCCACCTCGGGCAGCCGCTCGCGCGGCAGCCGGTGCTCCGTGCCCCAGACGCTGACGATCGCGACGGGGCGGCCCTGCTCGGAGAGGACGGGCGCCGACGCGCCGAAGAGCGAGTCCTCGAGCTCGCCGACGCAGATCGCGTAGCCGTCGCGGCGCACGTCACGGAGCTGGTCCGCGAGCTTGCGCCGGTCGGTGACCGTCGTCCCGGTGTAGCGCTCGAGGCGGCGCGGGAGCGCTGCATCCTGCTCCTCCTCCGAGAGGTACGCGAGGTAGGCCTTGCCGGTCGAGGTCGCGTGCACCGGCACCGTCCGGCCGAACCAGTTCGGCGCCATCACGTGCGGCGGGTCGACCTGGTCGACGTAGACGAGGCTGAAGCGGCGAGCGACCGCGAGGTTCGTCGCCTCGCCGGTCTCCTGCGCGAGGAGCTCGAGGACGGGGCGGCCGCGGCGGACGAGCGGATCGACGTCGGCGCCGGCGGCGATGCGAAGGAAGGCGTAGCCGAGGCTGTAGCGCTGGCTGATCGGATCGCGCTCGATCAGGCCGTGGCTGTCGAGGGTCGCGAGCAGCCGCCAGGCCGTGCTCCGGTTCAGCCCGCACGCGGTCGCGAGCTCGTTGACGGTCGGCGCGTGTGAACTGTCGGCGATCGCCTTGATCAGGGCCGCGGCGCGGTCGACCGACTGGATCGTCTTGGCGCGGGACTCGGTGGCGCTCATCGCACCGAGACCTCTTCCCCGAGCGGCGCGAGTTCGACCACCTCGCGGCGGAACGGCACCGCGTCTCCGTGCGGCTCGCCGTCGAGCTCCTCCGCGTAGCGGCGTCCTTCCCAGACGGCGTTCGCGATCGTGCCGGGCGCGTAGGCGTCTCCGATGGGAGTCGCTCCGAGCTCGAGAGCGAGTGCGTCGTTCGGCAGCCGCGCCGTCACGAGCACGAGGCAATCGAGTGGCAGCTCGCGCTCGCGCGCCGTGTAGATCTCGACCACGCGCGCCGTGCCGCCTTCGACCGCGACGAGCGCCTGCGCCGTGGCGAGCTCGACGCCCGCCTCGGCGAGGCGCTTGTGGATGCGCGCGTGCTCCATGGTGTTCACGCTGAACTCCGAGACGAGCGGCGCGGCCGTCACGAGCGTCACGCGCTTTCCCTCGGCTGCGAGGAGCTCGGCGAGGACGCCGCCGAGGTAGTAGTGGTCGTCGTCGAAGAGGAGGATCCGCTCGCCGGCCGGCCGCGTGCCCGCCATGAGGTCGTCGGGAGTCAGCGTCTCGACCGTGGGGTCGAAGGCGGGCGGCCGGGTGTGATAGCGACCCACCCCGTCCGTGCGCCAGCGCGCGCCGGTGGCCACCGCGACGTGCTCGAATCCGTAGTCGCGGACGTCCTCGGCGGAGACCTCGCTCTGCAGCGCGACGTCGACGTTGGGGAGCTTGGCGAGCTGGCCGCGGCGGTAGTCGACCACGCGAATCCAGGCGGCGAGCCCCGGGAGCCGCGCCTCGCGCAGCACGCGTCCCCCGAGCTCGCGCCCGGCCTCCGCGAGGACGACGTCGTAGCCGCGCTTGCCGAGCGCCATCGCCGCCTCGAGCCCTGCAGGTCCTCCGCCGACGACGAGCACCTTCGAATCCGAGCCGGCGGGGCGGAAGCGCTCGGGATGCCATCCGCGCCGCCACTCCTCGCCCATCGACGGGTTCTGGGTGCAGCGGATCGGAGTCATCGTCCAGTCGCCCGTCACACAGATGTTGCAGCCGATGCACTCGCGGATGTCCTCGAGCCGTCCCTCTTCGACCTTCACGGGCAGGAACGGGTCTGCGATCGAGGGGCGCGCGGCGCCGACGAAGTCGATCACGCCGTCGCGGATGAGCCGCACCATCGTGTCCGGCGAGGTCAGCCAGCCGATCCCGACGACCGGCTTCGACGTGAGCTCCTTGATCCCGCGGAAGTGCTCCTCCGTCCACGCCTCGTGCGTGAAGCGCGAGGTGCGCGAGTCGTCGGGCCAGAAGCCGACCATCACGTCCCACAGGTCGGGAAGCTCGCCCACCAGCGCGAACAGCTGCTCGATCTCGGCGCGCTCGATTCCCTCGTCGCCGAGCAGCTCGTCGACGACGAGGCGACACGCCACGGCGGCCCGTCCGTCGCACTCCTCGAGCGTGTCCTCCAGCACCTCGCGTAGCAGGCGCGCGCGGTTCTCGAGTGGCCCGCCGTACTCGTCGTCGCGCAGGTTGTACCGGCGCGAGAGGAAGTGCTGGAGCGTCGTCAGCCCGTGCGCCGCGTAGACGTAGACGAGGTCGTAACCCGCCCGGAGGCCGCGCTGTACCGCCTGCCGGTGGCGGCGGCGCAGGTCGGCGATGTCGTCGTGGCTCATCGCCCGCGCCTGCGTCGGCTCGTTGGTGGTGACCGGCAGATGCGACGGGCCGAGCGGCGGGATCCGGCCGTAGAAGTTCCCTTCGGCCATGCCGTTGTGCACGAGCTCGAGACCGGCGAGCGAGCTGTGTGCGTGCACCTGCTCGACGAGCCGTTCGTGGGCCGGGATGTCTGCGTCGTCCCAGAGGCGTCCCTCGATGAAGCCACCGACGTCCGCGGTCGGGTGGATCTCGACCTCCTCGGTGCAGACGACGGCCCAGCCGCCCTCGGCCTTGACGCCGCGCATGACGGCGTGCGCTGTCGGATCGCGGTGGCCCATCCCGTTGCAGTGCGGCACCTGGAAGAAGCGGTTGCGCGCCGTCACAGGACCGAGCTGGACAGGCTCGAAGAGGATGTCGTAGCGCGGGTCGCGGCTCACTGGGCGAAGAGGCTACGCGCAATGAGGAGGCGCATGATGTCGCTCGTCCCGTCCCAGATCTCGTCGAGCTTCGCATCGCGGTACCACTTCTGCGCGAGCGAGTCGCGGATGTAGCCGGCGCCGCCGAGCGTCGTGACCGCCGCCGACGTCGCGAACGCGGACGCCTCGGAGGCGGCGAGCTTCGCCATCGCGGCCTCGGTCGAGAACGGCCGACCGGCGTCCGCGAGCTCGGCTGCACGGTGCGTCATCAGCCGAGCCTGATCGAGCTTCACCTTCGCGTCTGCGAGCCGGAACGAGACGGCCTGGAACTCGTGGATCGCGCGACCGAAGGCCTCCCGCTTCTTCGCGTAGTCGACCGCGAGCTCGAACGCGGCGCGCCCGAGGCCGACCGACCCGGCCGCGAGCTGCACGCGCGCGACGTCGAACACCCGCATCAGTCCTCGGAATCCCTCGCCCTCTCCTCCGAGACGCCGATCCTCGGGGACGAAACACTCCTCGAACGAGACCTCGGCGGCGGGGAAGCAGCGACTGCCCATCTTCGGCAGCCGCGGCCCCCGGACGAAGCCGTCGTCACCGCTCTCGACGAGGAAGGCGGTGATCCCACGGGAGCGGCTGCCCGGATCGACGGTGGCGAAGACGATGCAGAGATCGGCGATGTGGCCGTTGCCGATGAACTTCTTGTGGCCGTTCAGGACGTAGCCGTGGCCGCGGCGGATCGCGGTCGTCTCGATCGCGGCCGCGTCGGAGCCGTGCTCCGGCTCCGTGATCGCGACCGAGCAAGCCGGGGGCTCGGCGCCGCAGAGGGCCGGGAGCCAACGCTGCTTCTGCTCCTCCGAGCCGAGGGCGAGGAGCGGCCCGGCGAAGAACCCGCTCTGCGCGATCACCCAGAAGATCGGCGAGTCGCCCCACGCGAGCTCCTCGATCACCTCGCAGCGGTCGCGGAGGCTCTCGACTCCGCCACCGCCGTACTCGGCGGGCAGGTCGTAGCGCGTGAGCCCGAGCCCGGCCGCGCGGCGCAGGACATCGAGCGGATACTCCTCGGTCTCGTCGTAGTGGAGCGCGACGGGTCGCATCTCGTCGCGCGCGAACGCGTGCGCGGTTGCACGGAGAGCGTCGAGATCGAGCGGCTGCGTGGGGGCGCTCTGCACCATCGAAGGCTGCTGAATTATGGTACGTCCTTCGCAGGATGTGCAACGGCAGTTCGCATCTCGAACGGAGGACGCCGTGATTTGGGAAGTTTTCGTCACCTGTGCGGTGACCGGAGCGGGGGACACGACCGGGCGGAGCGAGCTCGTCCCGGTCACGCCCGGGCAGATCGCCGACGCCGCGATCGAGGCGGCGCGCGCGGGCGCTGCGGTCGCGCACATCCACGTCCGCGATCCCGACACCGGCCGCGGCGCACGGGACTCCGCCCTCTACCGCGCGGTCGTCGAGCAGATCCGAGCCTCGGACGTCGACGTCGTCCTCAATCTCACCGCCGGGATGGGCGGCGATCTCGTCCTCGGCGGCGAGGACGCGCCGCTCCCGCCGGATCCGGCCGGAACGGACATGGCCGGCGTCGCCGAGCGGCTCGCGCACGTCGAGGAGCTGCGCCCCGAGATCTGCACGCTCGACTGCGGGACGATGAACTTCGCCGCCGGCGGCGACTACGTGATGGTCAACACCCCCGGGATGCTGCGCGCGATGGCGGCCCGGGTCCGCGAGCTCGGCGTGCGGCCGGAGCTCGAGGTCTTCGACACGGGCCACCTCGTGTTCGTCCACGAGCTGGTCCGCGACGGCCTGGTCGAGGAGCCGCCGCTGATCCAGCTTTGCACGGGCATCCCGTACGGCGCGCCCGACGACCTCGGCACGGTGCTCGCGATGGTGAACCGGCTGCCCGAGAACGCCGTCTACTCCGCGTTCTCGATCGGACGCATGGAGCTGCCGTTCGTCGCGCTCGCGCCCATGATCGGCGCGAACGTCCGCGTCGGGCTCGAGGACAACCTCTACCTCTCGCGCGGTCGGCTCGCGACGAACGGCGAGCTCGTCGCGCGGGCGGTCGAGATCCTCGAGCGGATGAACGTGCGCGTGCTCGGGCCGGACGAGGTGCGGGAGAAGCTCGCGCTGCGGGTCGGTGTCCGCTAGGCGACGATCCGTCGCCCTCCTCGGCAGCGGTGTCATCGGCGCCGGCTGGGCGGCGCGCTTCGTCCTCAACGGCTGGGACGTCCGGCTCTACGATCCCGCGCCCGGCGCGGCGGCGCGGGCCGCCGAGGTGCTCGAGGACGCGCGGACGGCATTCGGCCGGCTGACGCTCGCGCCGCTGCCGGCGGAGGGAGCGCTGCGCTTCGCCGCGTCGGTCGAGGAGGCGGTCGCAGGCGCGGAGCTCGTCCAGGAGTCGGCACCCGAGCGGGTCGACCTGAAGCGCGGACTCCTGGCGGCGGCGGATCGCGTCGCCCAGCATGGGGCTCTGATCTGCTCCTCCACGTCGGGGCTCCGACCGACAGAGCTGCAGGCCGAGATGGAGCGACCCGAGCGCTTCTGTGTGGCGCATCCCTTCAATCCGGTCTACCTCCTGCCGCTCGTCGAGCTCTGCGGCGGTGAGCGGACCGCACCGGAGGCGATCGAGCGCGCGGCCGAGCTGTTCCGCTCGGTGGGAATGCAGCCGCTCGTCGTCCGGAGCGAGATCGACGGCTTCATCGCCGACCGCCTGCTCGAGGCGCTCTGGCGCGAAGCGCTGTGGCTCGTCTCGGACGGCATCGCGACGGTCGAGGAGGTCGACGACGCGATCCGCTACGGCGCGGGCCTGCGCTGGGCGTTCATGGGCACCTTCCTCACCTACCGCATCGCGGGCGGCGAGGCGGGCATGCGGCACTTCCTCCACCAGTTCGGGCCCACGCTCGAATTGCCGTGGACGCGCCTGATGGACGTCCCCGAGCTGACCGACGAGCTCGTGGAGGAGGTGGTCGAGCAGTCCGATTCGCAAGCCGGCGGTCGCTCGGCGCGCGAGCTGGAGCAACTGCGCGACCGGGTGCTCGTCCGGCTGCTTCAGGCGCTCCGTGTCGAGGAGACCGCGGCCGGCGCGACGCTCGCGGCGTGGGAGCGCAGCCTCCTCGGCGAGGCGGCTCCGACGTCTGCGCGCCTCGTTCCCCCCGAGTGGGTCGACTACAACGGGCACGTCCACGAGAGCCGCTACCTCCAGCTCTTCGCCGACGCGACGGACGCGTTGCTGGGAGAGCTCGGCGTCGACGCGGGCTACCTCGCGAGTGGGGGGAGCTACTTCACGGTCGAGACGCACCTCTCGCACCTGCGCCAGCTCGAGGCGGGAGACAGCGTGTACGTGACCACTCAGCTGCTCGACTCCGACGAGAAGCGTCTGCACGTCTTCCACGTCCTGTTCCGAGACGGCGAGAGCGATCCGCTCGCGACGGCGGAGCAGATGCTCCTGCACGTGGACACCGAGAGCGGCCGAGCCGCAGCGGCGCGCGAACCGGTGCGCGAGCGGGTCGCCGAGCTCGCCCGGCGGCACGGAGAGCTGCCGCGACCCGAACGCGCCGGGCGCTCGATCGGCGTCAAGTGAGCCGCGACCTCACGCCGCTCTTCGAGCCGCAGACGGTCGCGATCGTCGGTGTCTCGTCCGACCCGGCGAAGTGGGGCTACTGGTTCGCGCGCGACGCGGCCCTCGGGGCGCATCGGCGGCGCGTCTACCTCGTCGGGCGCAACGGCGGCGAGCTGCACGGGATGCAGGTTCACCGCTCCCTCGGCGAGCTGCCGGAGCCGCCGGAGCTCGTCGTCCTCAGCGTCCCCGCGCACGGGCTCGAGGAGGCGGTCGACGACTCGCTCGCGGCGGGCGCGCGGGCGCTCGTCGCGATCGCGGCCGGGTTCGCCGAGGTCGGAGAGGAGGGAGCGGCCCGCGAGCGCGCGCTGGTCGAGCGCGTGCGGGCCGCGGGCGCCGCGCTCGTCGGCCCGAACTGCCTCGGCCTCTTCGACGGCGCCGCCGAGCTGCAGCTCGCCTCGGTGCCGCTGCCCGCCGGCCCGGTCGGCTTCGTCTCGCAGAGCGGCAACGTGTTACTCGAGACGGGCCTCCTCCTCGAGGACGTCGGTCTCGGCTTCTCGCGCGCCGTCTCGACCGGGAACCAGGCGGACGTCGGCGTGACCGAGCTCGTCGCCGTACTCGGGGAGCACGAAGGAACGCGCGTCATCGGGATCTACTGCGAGGACTTTCGCGACGGTCGTGCGTTCGTCGAGGCTGCGAGGACGGCGTGCAAGCCGGTTGTCCTGCTCACGGTCGGCCGCACCGGGGCCGGTGCCCGCGCGGCACGCTCGCACACGGGCGCGCTCACGAGTGGTCGCGAGGCGGTCGAGGCGGCCTGCCGCGCCGGCGGGATCCATCTCGTGGACACGCCTCGGGCGCTCGTCGACGCGGTGCAGGCGCTCCTCGCGCCGCACCGGCCGCGCGGACGGCGCGTCGCGGTCATCGGCGACGGCGGCGGCTACGGCGCGATTGCGAGCGACCTGCTCGGGGGACGCGGGCTGGAGCTGCCGCTCCTCTCCGAGCCGACGCAGGCAACGCTGCGCGAGCTGCTGCCGCCGACCGCGCCGACCGCGAATCCCGTCGATCTCGCGGGCGCCGGGGAGCAGGACGTCTTCAGCTTCGCGCGCACGACGCGCGCGCTGCTCGAGGCCGAGGACGCCGACGTCGTCCTCTTCACGGCGTACTTCGGGGGTTACAGCACGCAGTCGGACGAGATGCGCGACCGCGAGGTCGCCGTCGCCGGTCTCCTCGCCGAGGCGGTGGCGGAGACGGGGAAGCCGCTCGTCGCGCACACGATGCACGCGAGCTCGCCCGCCGCGCACGCGCTTCGCGCGGCTCGGATTCCGGTGTATCGCGTGATCGAGTCGGCCGTGGACGCCGTGGCGGCGCTCGTCGCGGACGGTGCGGCGACAGCCGCCTTGCCGGCGCTGCCGGTTGCAGCGCCGCCGGTGACGGACGCGAGCTATGAGGCCGCGCGCGCAGCGCTCGCCGAGGCAGGCATCGCGTTCGGGGCGGCGCGGACGGTCACCGACGGGGAGGGAGCCCTCGCGGCGGCCGCGGCGCTCGGCTACCCGGTCGTCCTCAAGGCGCTCGGCGCCGTGCACAAGTCGGACGCCGGCGGCGTGGTCGTCGGCCTTCGGGACGAGCAGGAGCTCTCGGCGGCGTTCGACGACCTCGCCTCGCGTCTCGCGCCGGCGCGGTTCTCCGTCGAAGCGGCGGAAGACGTCGCTGCCGGATTCGAGCTGCTCGTCGGCGGACGGCGTGACCCCCGCTTCGGGCCGGTCGTCGCCGTGGCCGCAGGCGGGCTCCACGCCGAGACCCTGCGCGACGTCGCGGTGGCGCTCGCCCCGGTCGACGAAGCCACCGCCGAGGCGCTCGTCCGCTCGCTCGCCTCGGCGGCTCTGCTCGCCGGTGCGCGCGGCCGCCCGCCGCTCGACGTCGCGGCTGCCGCGCGTGCGGTCGCGTCGGTGTCGCAGTTCGCCGCCGCGCATCCGGAGATCGCGGAGGTGGAGGTCAATCCGCTCCTCGTCCGCCGGGAGGGCGCGGTCGGCCTCGACGCGCGCATCGTCCTCGCGTGACCCACGACGTCGTCGTCGTGGGCGGCGGCTTCGCGGGAGTCACCGCCGCGCGGGAGGTCGCGCTCCGCGGCCGCTCCGTTCTGCTCCTCGAGGCGCGCGACCGCCTCGGCGGCCGCACCTGGAGCGCCGACTGGGATGGGATCCCGGTCGAGTACGGCGGCGCGTGGGTTCACTGGCACCAGCCGCACACGTGGTCGGAGATCACGCGCGCCGGGCTGGAGCTGGAGCTGAGCGAGGACGCGCAGCGCGCGCACTGGTGGGTCGGCGACGAGCGGCGCGAGGGGACGATCGCCCAGCGAGACGCGATCGCCGAGCGAGGATGGAGCCGCTTCGTCGAGGGCGTCCACGATTCGCTTCCGAATCCGCACGATCCTCTGCTCGCGCTCGACAAGCTCGCCCGCTTCGACCGGGTGACGATCGCAGAACGGCTCGAGGAGCTCGATCTCGACGACGAGGAGCACGACGTCCTCGTTGCGGAGCTCGAGTCGCTCGCGAGCGCTCCGCTCACCGACGCCGGCGCCGTGTCGGTGCTGCGCTGGCACGCGCTCTCGGGCTACAGCCTCGCGCTCACCCAGTACACCGGCGGTCGGGTGACGCTCGCGGCCGGCACCGGAGCGCTGCTCGGCGCCATCGCCTCGGCCGCGCCGGTCGAGAAGCGGCTCGGCACGCCGGTCGCGGCCGTCCGCGTGCGAGGCGGACGGGTCGAGGTGGAGACCCGAGCCGGCGAGGTGCACGACGCGGCGGTCGCCGTCGTCGCCGTCCCGCTCAACGTGCTCGGCTCGATCGAGTTCGAGCCCGTCCTGTCGGAGGGCAAGCAGGAGGCGATCGCGCTCGGGCAGGCCTCGCGCGGCGTCAAGATCTTCCTCCGCGCCCGCGGCCCCGATGTGCTCGACAACGCGATCCGGCCAGGCCACCCGTTCGGCTACCTCGACACCGAGGCGTTGCTGGAGGACGGGACGCAGCTCCAGATCGGCTTCGGGATCGACGCGGAGCGCTGTCACGCCGGCGGCGCCGAGCTGCAGCGCGACCTCGACGAGATCCTGCCCGGCTACGAGCTCATCGATGCCACGTGGCACGACTGGCTCGCCGACGAGTACGCGCGCGGCACCTGGGCGATCCACCGCCCCGGCTGGTACACGAGGCACCACGCGGAGATACGTCGGCCGGAGGGGCGCGTCCTCCTCGCCGGCTCCGACGTCGCTAACGGCTGGGCGGGTTTCATCGACGGCGCGATCGAGTCGGGCCTGGAGGCGGGCGCCTGGGCGGTGTTGAATCTGCGACATGACCACTAGACCGGTCTGGGAACGCTTCGAGGCGTCGCTCTGGAGCACGACGTCGCTCCTCGTCGTCGCCGCTGGGGAGTCGCTCGTCGTCGATCCTGCGATCTCGGCAACCGAGGTGGCTGCGATCGGCCGGCGGGCGCTCGAGCTCGACGCCCCGATCCGGCACGTCCTGATCACGCACGGCGACTGGGATCACGTCTGCGGAATGGACGCGTTCCCGACCGCGAAAGCGGTCATGGGGGAAGAGACGGCCGAAAGGGTCACGAGCCACGGCGCCGAGTCCGTCCGGAGAGCGGCAGAGACGTACGGGATCGAGGTTCCCGGGTCTCCCCGAGCCGACCGGACGTTCTCGAGGGGCTCGGCGATCGAGCTCGGCCCGTTCGTCGTCGAGACCTTTCCGCTCGTCGGGCACACCGAGGACGGCACCGGCTATCGCATCCGCGAGCTCGGGCTGCTGATCGTCGGCGACCACCTGTCGCCCGTCGAGTTTCCGTTCGCCAAATCGCCCGCTGCCTACCGGTTGACGCTCGCGGGTCTGATCGAGATGCTCCGCGGCGACCCGCCCGAAGCGGTGATCCCTGGCCACGGCCCGCCCCTCGAGCCGGAAGAAGCGCTTCGCATCGCCGAGGCGGATCTCGAGTACCTGCGCTCCCTGCACGCGGCTGTCCTCGGCGCGGCGAGCCCCGAGGAGGCTCTCGCCGCCGGGTCGACGGTGGACCTGCCCCGCGATTGCGCTCCGGATCTCGCCGAGATGCGCGACTTCAATGTCGGCCGGCAGGTCGCGGAGATACTCGGCGATCAACCGAGGTAGGGCCCCGCGCCGCGCTTGAACAAGCCGCGGGCGATGATCACGCGCTGGATCTCGCTCGTGCCCTCCCAGATGCGGTCGACGCGCAGCTCGCGGAAGTGCCGTTCGACCGGATGCTCGGTCATGTAGCCACGCCCGCCGAAGACCTGCAGGACGCGGTCGGCGATCCGGTTCCCCGCTTCGGACGCGTAGAGCTTCGCCATCGCGACCTTGCCGTGCGCGACGCTCGGCGACGGGTTCGCGTCGAGCTCGTGCGCCGCGTGGTAGGTGAGGAGCCGCGCCGCCAGGAGCTCCGTCAGCGAGTCGGCGAGCGGGAACGAGACGCCCTGGTACTCGGCGATCGCGTGGCCGAACGCCTCGCGGCCGGCTGCCCAATCCGTCGCCAGCTCGAGCAGCCGCGCCGCGGCGCCGCAGCAACGCGCCGCGATCATCAGCCGCTCGACCGTGAACCAGCGCCGCGCGCCGTCGTCTCCGCTCGGCAGGCGGTCGCGCTCGGGGACGCGGCAGCCGGTCAGCCGCAGCTCGACGTGGCCGTCGATGTACGGGTCGTGCATGAACTGCGGCCTCCGCACGATCTCGAGCCCGGGCGCGTCGCGCCCGACGAGGAAGAGCGCCTGCTCGGTCCCCGTCCGCGCGAGGACGACGAACAAGCCCGCGTGGTCGCCGCCCGTCACGAACCACTTCTCGCCGTCGAGCACCCAGTCGTCGCCGTCGCGTGTCGCCGCCGCCGCGATTCCCGAGACGTCCGAACCGGCGCCAGGCTCGGTCACCGCCCAGGCCTCGACCGTCTCCCGGCGCAGCATCGGGCGGAGCCAGCGCTCGAGCTGGTCGTCGGTCGCCAGCTCGACGAGCTCGCGCGGCCCGCGATCGGCGACGACGAAGCCGAGCCCGTTCGTCGCGCGCCCCGCCTGCTCCTCGATCGCGACCTGCGTGAGCAGCGGCAGGTCGGCGCAGCCGAGCTCGCGGGGCAGGTTGTAGTGCGAGAAGCCCTCTGCGCGCGCCCGCCGGCGCAGCGCGCGCACCTCCTCCGCGTCGATCGCGCCCCGCTCTGCGATGCGCTGCTCGGTGGGGTAGATCTCCTCCTCGACGAAGCGCCGGGCGCGCGACTGCCACTCGGCCGCCTCGTCGTCGAGGCCCGGGACGACGGGCGCGCCCGTCAGCTCGCGCCGACCTCGAGCGCCGCGCCGGAGTCGGGCGGCGCTACCTCCGCGACGGCAGCCATCTCACCGGGGGAGCTCGGCGGCAGCACGCGCAGCGCCTCGGCGGGAAGATGCACCTGCACCGCCGTTCCCTGCGCCCAGTCGTGGGAGCTCCCGTCGCGCACGAAGAGCGCCTGCACGATGTCCCCGCTCGCGAGCCGGACGACCAACTGCTCCGAGGATCCGTGGTACACGACGCGCTCGATCATCCCGGGGACGCGGTTCGCGCCCGACGACTCGTACGGCTCGATCACGACCCGCTCGGGCCGGATCACGATGTGCGTCTCGCCCTGGTGGGCGATCTCGCCGCGGCCGGCGCGAAGGGAGAAGTCGCCGAGCACCGTCAGGCACGCGCCGCCGTCCGCCCCCTCGGCCCGCACGCGCATCAGGTTCGAGACGCCGAGGAAGTCGGCGACGAAGACCGTCTCCGGCTCCTCGTACATGCCCTCGGGAGTCGCGATCTGCTCGACGCGACCGCCGGACATGACCGCGATCCGGTCGGACATCGTCAGCGCTTCCTCCTGGTCGTGCGTGACGTAGACGAACGTGATCCCGAAGCGCTCCTGGATCGCTTTCAGCTCGAGCTGGAGCGCCTTGCGGAGCTTCGCGTCGAGCGCGCCGAGCGGCTCGTCGAGCAGCAGCACCGACGGCTCGAGGACGAGCGCGCGCGCGAGCGCGACCCGCTGCTGCTGCCCGCCGGAGAGCTGTCCCGGCTTCCGCTTCTCGTAGCCGCCGAGCTGTACCGCCTCGAGCACGCGGGTCACACGCCCCTTGATCTCGCCCTTCTTGACGTGCGCGCGGCGCAGCCCGAACGCGACGTTGTCGAAGACGTCGAGGTGCGGGAAGAGCGCGTAGCTCTGGAAGACCGTGTTGACCTTGCGGCGGTGGGGCGGCGTGGCCGCCATGTCCTCGCCGTCGACCAGGATCTTCCCGCCGTCGGGCCGCTCGAAGCCGGCGATCAGTCGCAGCGTCGTCGTCTTGCCGCAGCCCGACGGGCCGAGCAGCGAGAAGAACTCGCCTGCCTCGATCGAGACGTCGATCCCGTCGACGGCTGCAACCTCCCCGAACTGCTTGCGGAGCTGGACGAGGTCGACGGCGCCGTTCTTCATCTCAGGCCTCCAGGGCGGCGATCTCGTTGAGGGCGCCGCTGGACGTAACCGGCTGCGCGCGCGACGCCCAGCGGTAGACGAGGTACGCGAGACCGACCGAGAGCAGCGTCACGATGACCATCAGCGAGGCGAGGGCGTTGAGGGCCGGCGTGGCGGTGCCTCGAACCGTCTGGTAGATCAGGATGGGAACGGTCTGTGTCTGCTGACCCGCTGACATGTACTGGGTGACGACGAAGTCGTCGATCGAGAGCGCGAAGACCACGATAAGGCTCGCGAACACCGCCGGGTAGAGCAGCGGGAGCAGGGCGAGGCGGAAGGCGCCCAGCGGCGACGCCCCGAGGTCCCGCGCGGCTTCCTCGTATTCCGGTCCGACCGACAACAGTCGCCCACGAACGATGATCACGACGTACGAGATCGAGAAGGTGACCTGGCCGAGCACCTGGGCCTCCGTGCCGAACGGGACGTTGTAGAGGTGATCGAAGACGAGGAACAGCGACACCGCCATCACGATCTCGGGCGTCACGAGGGGGAAGAGCATCAGGTAGTTCACCGGCTTCGCGCCGTAGCCGCGCCAGCGAGTAAGGCCGATTGCGAGCCCGACGCCGAGCGGAACCGCGATCAACATGTCGAGTCCTGCGAGCCTGAGGCTCTGCTCGAGCGCGCCGCGCAGCGTCGGGTCGTGGAGCACCGAGTTGTTCGGGTCACGCCACCACCAGCGCAGTGAGAATCCTTGCCACACGCTTCGCGACCGCCCGTTGTTGAACGAGAAGAGGATCGCGATCAGCACCGGCGCGATCGACCAGACCATGTAGAGCCAGGTGATCGCTCCGAGCGCACGAGGCTGGCCCCACGGGTTCGCGAACCAGTTGCGCACGCGCCTCACAGCAGCGACTCCTTCGTCTCGGCCGAGGCGCGCACCGTGATCCAGAGGTAGTACGACATCAGCACTGCGAGGAAGAGCGAGAGGACGATCACGAGGGAGGCGCCGACGGCCTGTTCGCTACCTCCCTGGAAGAAGAGGTTGATCTGGTTGCCGATCATCGACGTCCGCGGAGAGTTGGAGATGATGTCGTTCGTGTAGTAGTCGCCGAACATCGGCAGCGCGATCAGCACGCTCGCCGCCAGGATCCCGTGCCGGCTGAGCGGCAGGGTGACGTGGAGGAAGGTTCGGATCGGGCTCCCGCCGAGGTCGCGACCAGCCTCGAGCACGCTTCGGTCGATCCGGTCGAGTGTCGCGTAGAGCGGCAGGATCAGGTACGGGACGTAGCCGTAGACGAGCGCCAGAACGACCGACGACGCCTGCCCTGCGAGCCAGGCGCGCGGCGCCGAGATGACCCCCACGTCCATCAGCGTCCGGTTCACGAGTCCGTCCGGAAGCAGGAGTCCGACCCAGGCGAGCATCCGCATCAGGTAGCTGACCCAGAACGGCACGATGAGCAGGACGAGCAGCAGCCCTTTCGTGCGCCGAGCATGTCGCGCGAGGTAGTAGGCCACGGGATAGCCGATCAGCAGGCAGCCGGCGAGCGAGATCGCGACGTAGCCGACCGTCCGCACGAACACGATCCAGAACGCGTGCCCGGGCTCGAGCCCGCTCAGCACCGAGCGCATCGACGCGAACTGCCAATGGAGCGGGTTCCAAATCGGGACGGGGGTCGAGAAGATCGGGTCGAACGTCCCGAAGGCGACCGCCACGACCGCGTACGTCGGGATGAGAAAGAGCAAGATCAACCATCCCGCGCCCGGCAGCGCGAACGAGGGCCAGAACCAGCGTCGCGTCATCCGGCCGCCCCGGTGGCGGCCGGGGTCACCCGGCCTTGAAGGTCGACCACGCGTTCTCCCAGAGCGACTGTCCCTTCGTCGTCAGCGCGTCGATCGTCACGCCCTTCTTGAAGTCCGACTCGCGGATGACCGTCGAGGCGAGGTTCTTCGGGATGTACCCCTTCGAGATGACCGTGTTCGGGTCGCAGGCGGTCAGCGGCGGCATGTAGCCGTTCCAGGAGAGGTTCTCGAGGCCGTTCTGGTTGTCGAGCATGAAGTTCAGGAACGTATGGGCGAGGACGGGGTGCTTTGCGCCGCGGAGGATCGTCATCATGTCGTTCTGCGTTTCCGCATGCTCGGCGGGACTCCAGTAGCCCAGCACCGTCGGCTTGACGCCCTTCGGGAGGTAGTTCCAGGCGCCGGCCATGTCGCCCGACCACGCCTGCGAGATCCAGGTCGCGCCGGAGGGGATGTCGGTGTAGTCGTTGACGTTCACCTTCACGTTGACGAGCGACGTGAGCTCCGCGAGATCCTTCTCCGCTCGGTTGATCAGCGTCGGGTTTTCGGTGTTGATGTCGTAGATGTGACGGCGGAGCAGGGTCATCCCGAGCGCCTCCCGCTGGTCGTCGAGGATGGCGACCTTGCCCGCGTACGGGTGCGCGTCCCAGAAGATGTCGTACGGGTTGGCGTAGTCGGGCGGAGCCTTCTTGAGCTTGTCGGTCCGCCAGCCGATCCCGGTGGTGTAGACGGTGTACGGGACCGTGTACCGCGAATGCTGGTCGTAGTACGGGCTCTGCAGCGAAGGCCAGACGTTCCTCAGGTTGGGCAGGTACGAGTGGTTGAGCGGCTGGATCAGCTTTCCTGCGACCGCTCGCGAGATGTAGTCGACGGTTCCCCACCAGACGTCGAAGTTGGCGGCGTTGCCTCCCGTCAGCTTCGCGATCGCCTCCTCCTCGTTCTCGAAGGTCGTGATCGAGACCTTGACGTTGTGCTCCCGCTCGAACTTCCGGACGACCGCGGGATTGATGTACGCCGACCAGTTGAAGAGGTTCAGAGGCCCCTTCTCCAGGTTCAGGCCCGAGTCGATGGCGGCGTTGTCGCTGTAGAGCGGGAGAGTGACCGGGTGGTCGCGGCGCGCGAGTGGGATTCCCCCCGGGCCCATCAGAACCCCGGTTTCGCCGGTGCCGGTCGTGGTCGCGGCAACCTTGGCGCTTCCGCCACATGCGCTGAGCAGCGCATCGGCGCCGGTGAGGGTCCCGACGACCACCCCCGCCCGGATCAGAAACTGGCGCCTACTCGTCGGCCGTTCACGCGGATGCATGGGACCCTCCAGGGTCGGGATGTTCGCACAATGCAAACCGACTACGCACGATGTGTCAAGCGTCGGAAGGCGATCGAAAGGTGCCTGTGGTTACATACCGGGCATGACGAGCGCGGGTCGGCCGACTCTTCCGGGGCGCGACTACCACGCGCAGGAGGTCTTCGAGCTCGAGCGAGAGGCGATCTTCTTCCGCGAGTGGCTCTACGCCGGACGCGCCGATCACGCACCCGAGCCGGGCGATTTCCTCACCGTCGACGTGGTCGGCGAGAGCGTCCTCGTCGTTCGCGGCAGAGACGGGGAGCTGCGCGGCTTCTACAACGTCTGCCGGCATCGCGGCAGCCGGATCTGCGACCCGGAGACACGGGGCCACGCCAAGGGTGCGATCAAGTGCCCGTACCACGCCTGGACGTACTCGTATGACGGAACGCTGATCGGGACTCCCCTCGTCGGTCCTGACGAGATCGACCGGTCGGCGCTCTCGCTCTGGCCGGTTCACGTGGACGTCTGGCAGGGATTCGTCTTCGTCCATCTCGGCGAGCCCGAGGCCGACGTTCGCACCTCCTTCGAACGCCAGAACGACAGGCCGCTGCAGTACGAGCCGTGGCGGATGGACGAGCTGCGCACCGCCGAGCAGACGGTGACCGAGCTGCGCGCGAACTGGAAGATCCTGATCGAGAACTACAACGAGTGCCTGCACTGCCCGACGGTTCATCCGGAGCTCGTCGCCGTCGCGCCGACCTTCCGGAAGGGCCTCGTCTTCGAGGAGGGCCGCGACGACTGGGGCGTCTCGATGGAGGGCGCCGGCTACACGGCGACCGGCACGACGACGATCCCGGTCATGCCCGGCCTGACCGAGCAGCAGGCGAACGCGATGCACGGGGCGAGCATCTTCCCGAACATGTTCATCGACCTGACCGGAACCGTCGTGATTGCGACGCGGATGCAGCCGCGCGGGCCGGAGCACACGACGATCACCACCGACTACCTGTTCCGCCCCGAGGCGATGGCCGACCCGGCCTTCGACCCGCGCGAGACGATCGAGTTCTCCGAGCTCGTCGCTCACCAGGACTACGTCGTCTGCGAGCGCGTGCAGCAGGGCGTTCGTTCGCGCGCGTTCGCCCACGGGGTCTACGCCGAGAAGGACGAGCTGCCGTACGCCTTCAACCAGACGTACCTCGCAGCACGTGATCGACGCTGAGTAGCGTCGTCGTCGTGGGGGCCGGGTTCGCCGGGCTCGCGGCGGCGGAGGCGCTCGCGGCTCGCGGCGTCGAGGTGACGGTGTTCGAGGCGCGCGACCGCGTCGGCGGGCGTGTTCGCTCGGGCCGCCTCGACAACGGCGCCGTCGTGGAGCTCGGCGCGGAGTTCGTCCTCCCCGGCTACGAGATGCTGCAGGAGACCGCGTCGCGCCTCGGCCTCGAGCTCTACGAGAAGGGCACGCTCTACGGCGACCGCGAGCCGCGCGACGGGCCGCCCGTGACGCGCGACGAGCTGGTCGCCGCGTACGCCGCGCTCCGCGAGCCCGGTTCGGGCTCGGTCGGCGACGTCCTCGAGAAGCTCGAGTCTCCCGGGGCACGAGCCGCGATCGCCGCCAGGCTCGCCGTCTCGTCCGGCTACGAGCTCGAGGATCAGGACGCCGCGGCGCTCGCGGAGGGCGCGGCGGGATTCGGCGACTTCCCGAGCCACGGAGTCGTCGGCGGCAACGACCGGATCGCGCTCGAGCTCGCGGGGCGCCTCCGCGACGCAGTCCGCATCTCGACCGTGGTGACGCGCGTCGCGTGGTCGGACGAAGGCGTCGTCGTCCGCGCCGGAGGCGACGAGCTCGCCGCGGACGCGTGTGTGATCGCGACGCCGGCCCCGCACGCGCTCGAGCTCGAGTGGGATCCGCCGCTGCCCGGCTGGAAGCACGAGGCGCTGGCGGCTGTCCGCTACGGCCAGGCCGCGAAGCTCTTCCTCCCGCTCGAGGCGCCCGCGCCTCCGAGTCAGACGCTCTCGGTGCCGCTGCGGTTCTGGACCTGGACGCAGCACGGCGTGGCCGCGGCCTCCTCATTCGCCGGCTCGCCCTCGGCCCTGGAGCGTCTCGAAGTCGGCGATGGACCGCGGACGTGGGCGGCCGAGGCGCGGCGACTGCGCCCCGACCTCGACTACGCGGACGGGCCGCCACTCCTCTGGAAGTGGCACGACGACCCGTGGGCGCGCGGAGCCTACTCGGCCCGCGCGCTCTCCTCGCCGCTCGACGACGAAGCGCTCGCCCATCCGGTCGGCAGGGTGACGTTCGCCGGCGAGCACACCGCGGGGGAGTGGCACGCCCTGATGGAGGGCGCGCTCCGCAGCGGTCAGCGCGCGGCCGGCGAGGTAGAAGCGCTTCTCTAGCCCCTCGTCGCCAGCTTCCGCAGCACCTCGTCGACTCGTGCGAAGCCGCCCTTCGCGCCTTCCTCGACGCCGTACTGCATCGTCGTGTCGCGTTCCTCAGTCGAGGCGAACCGCATCGTCTGCGTCAGCTTCGTGCGTCCGCCGAGATCCTCGAATTCCAGCATTTGCAGGTGATTTTGGAACGTCTGCACGAGCCGCTCCGGCGGCTCGACCTCCCGGAACTCGCCCTCGACGACGCCGTGGCCGGTGTTGAAGCGCCACCTGCCGCCGGGCCGGACGTCCATCTCCTCCACCGTGGTGCTCTCGCCCCACCACTCGGGGATCAGCTGCGGGTCCGTCCAGACGGAGAAAACGTGCTCGCGCGGCGCGTCGAAGACCCGCTCGACGCGGATCTCGAGCTCGTTTGGCGTGGTGACGGTGGTCTCGTTCATCAATTCACGGCCTGCTTGACGAGCGCGACGATCCGGGCTTCGTCGGCCTTGGTCAGCTTCGTCAGCGCGTAGACGATCGGCCACATCGCACCGTCGTCGAGGTTCGCGGCGTCGTTGAAGCCGAGCTCCGAATAGCGCGCCTTGAACTTGCCGGCGTCCTTGAAGTAGCAGACGACCTTGCCGTCCTTGTTCGCGTACGCCGGCATGCCGTACCACGTCTTCGGGACGAGGTCCGGCGCCGTCTCCCGGACCAGCGTGTGGACGCGCTCACCGAGCGCGCGGTCGGCCGGAGACATCTTCTCGAGCGCCTGGCGGATCGCGGTCTCCCCGTCCTCGGCTGCCTTCAGCTCCTTCGCTCGGGCTCGCATCGCGGCCTTCTCCTCGGCCGTGAACTTCTGCTCCTGCCTGGTCGGGCTCATCCTGCTCCTTTCGTGCGTTCGACTACCTGGGCGAAACGGTCGAGCCGCTGCAGCCACGTGCTGATGCCCTCGAAGGCGTACGGGGCAAGCATGCACCGGCGGACGCGCCCGACCTTCTCCGTCGTCACGAGCTCCGCCTCCTCGAGCAGCCGGATGTGCTTCTTCATCCCGGTCAGCGTCATGCCGAACGGCTCGGCGAGCTCGCTGACCGACGCGCTGCCCGAGCCGAGCCGTTCGAGAACCGCCCGGCGGGTGGGGTCGGCGAGGGCTGCGAAGGCTCGGTCGGTCGTCGACGAATACTGAACCATTGAGTTCAATATAACACGCAGGCGTAACCTCGCGACGTGGGCCTGCGCAAGAGCATCTTCGCGGCGGTGTACGACCCGATGTCCCGCTCCAGCGAGGATGCCGGAGTCCGGGACATGCGCCGCCGTCTCCTCGCCGACGCACGCGGGTCGGTGCTCGAGATCGGCGCCGGCACCGGCGCGAACCTCGCGCACTACGGCAGCGGGGTCGAGTCGCTCGTGGTGAGCGAGCCGGAGCCGGCGATGCTTCGGCGGCTCCAGAGCAAGGCGCAGGAGGAGCTCCCGCTGGCCGAGATCGTGCAGGCTCCCGCAGAGGATCTGCCCTTCGAGGACGACAGCTTCGATGCCGTCGTGTCGACGCTCGTGCTCTGCGGCGTCGCTGACCAGGCGCGGTCGCTTCGCGAGGTCCAGCGCGTGTTGCGGCCGGGCGGCAGCCTGCTCTTCCTCGAGCACGTGCGCTCCGACGATCCGACGCTCGCGCGCTTCCAGGACCGGATGAACTGGTTGAACCGGATCGTCGTCGACTGCGACTGCAACCGGCAGACGCTCGCGACGATCGAGGCGGCGGGATTCACGGTCTCACGGATCGAGCACTCCGAGCTTCCCAAGGCGCCGAAGTTCGTTCGCCCGCTGATCCTCGGCTCGGCCGTCGCCGACCACTAGGTCGGGGCGCCGCCGGCGACGAGCGTGTAGAAGCCCCACGCGGCGAGGCCGGAGGCGACGGCGGCGAGCGGCAGCCAGCGGAGGCCGCGCCGGTAGAGCGGGAAGACGACGAAGACGGCGAGCTGCGAGACGAAGAGCGCGCCGAGCGAGGGCTTGAGCAGCTTG
>DATGEB010000067.1:0-59236 GCA_035310545.1 Gaiellaceae bacterium | reverse complement strand
CGGGTGGAAAGGCACGTGTCAAGCTCTGCGGCGACTGGAGACTGACGCGCCGGAAACGGCTCATCAAGCCGTTTGCGAGGCACTCGAGGAAACGCGGGGGAAATGGGCGGTACTGGGCTCGAACCAGTGACCCCCAGCTTGTCGACTCGGCGCAGAGTTCGCAGCGGTTCGCGAGCGTTCGGCTCGACCGCATGGGGCTAGATCGATTCGCGAAGCGAAGGGCAGGGCGAACGGGAAAGAGCGACGCTCCTTGCCATCCTTGCCACCTCAGTCAGCGCTCGGAGAACCCGATGGCGAGGCGGCGCGGATCGCTTCCCAGACCCGTGAGGCGGTGTAGGGCGGGTCGAGGTGGCGGATTCCGAGCGGTGTGAGCGCGTCCGCGACGGCGTTCGCGACGGCGGCGGGCGTCCCGATTGAACCGCCCTCGCCGACGCCCTTGGCGCCCAGGGGGTTGAACGGAGACGGGGTCTGTCGCAGCGCGGTCGCGAGCTCCGGAAGCGACTGCGCCGTCGGCAGGTGGTACTCGTAGAGGTTCACAGCGAGCGGCTGGCCGTGGTCGTCGTAGCCGACCTGCTCGTGGAAGCACTCGCCAATCGCCTGCACTATCCCTCCCTGGACCTGGCCGTCCGCGAGCATCGGATTGACCACGCGGCCGCAATCGTCGACCGCGGCGAGGGTCCGCAGGTGCGTCTCCCCCGTCTCCGGCTCGACCTCGACGGTCGCGACGTAGGCGCCGAACGAGAAGACCGGCCCGGGGAGCTCGAAGCGGGTCGACGCCTCGAGCGGCGCGGTCTCACCCGCCTCGAGCCGGGCCTTCAGCTGACGCGCTGCGAGCAGCGCCGCCGAGCCCCCGACGGTGACCGAGCGGCTGGCGAAGGTGCCGACGCCTTCCGGGATCTCGAACGAGTCGCCCCAGCGGACCTCGACCGCTTCCGGCTCGACGCCGAGCTCCTCGGCGACGATCTGCGCGAAGGTCGTCTCGTGGCCCTGGCCGTGAGGCGACGAGCCGGTGTGCAGGACAAGGGACCCGTCCTCTTCGAGGCGGAGGCGTGCGGTCTCTCCGCCGGGCCCTGCGCGCTCGACGTAGAGCGCGAGCCCGGCGCCCGCGAGACGTCCGGCGGCACGGAGACGGTCGTGGTCGGCGAGGAGGTCGTCCCATCGCGACAGCTCGAGCACCGCGTCGAGCGCGCCCGCGTAGTCGCCGGAGTCGTAGGTGTGGCCGAGTGGCGAGCGGTAGGGGAAGACGTCGCGCGGGATCAGGTTGCGGCGGCGGATCTCGATCCGGTCGAGCCGGAGCTCGGCGGCGGCGCGGTCGACGAGCCGCTCGATCGCGAGCGCGGCCTCGGGCCGGCCGGCGCCGCGGTAGGGGCCGGTCGGCACCTTCGTCGTGCAGACGCCCGTGACCTCCACGTCCGCCGCCGGGATCGCGTAGCAGCCAACGAGGAGCGAGGCAAGCGTCTGCGAGGAGACGGGCGTGGACGTGTAGAGGTAGGCGCCGAGGTCGGCGAGTACGCGGGCACGGAGGCCGAGCATCCGCCCATCGGCGGCAAGCGCCAGCTCCGCGTCGACCTCGGCGCCGCGGCCCTGGTAGACGGCGAGCGAATTCTCGGTGCGCGTCTCCGTCCATTTGACGGCGCGGCCGAGGCGGATCGCGGCGAGTGCGAGGACTGCGGTCTCGGCCTGTGGAACGCCTTTGCTCCCGAAGGCGCCGCCGACATCGGGGACGATGATGTGGAGCTTCTCCGGCGTGCGGCGTAGCACCTTCGAGAGGCCGGCGAGTTGGCGGTGCTGGTCCTGGGCGGAGAGCCAGAGTGTGAGCAGGTCGCTGTCCGGGTCGTGCGAGGCGAGGACGGCGCGCGGCTCGAGGGGGGTTGCGATCAGGCGCGGGATCCGCACCGTCTGGCGCACGATCGCGTGCGCGCCGGCGAACGCCGCATCGACATCGCCGGAGCCGAGGCGCAGGCGAAGGAGGACGTTGTCGGGTGCTTCGTCGTGGAGGGGCGGGGCCGTCTGGGCCTCGCGCGGATCGATGAGCGCGGGCAGCTCCTCGACCTCGACCATCACCCACTCGGCAGCGTCGGCGGCCTGCTCGGCGGTGTCGGCGACGACGAGCGCGACCGGCTCGCCGACGTAGCGAACGCGGTCGCGCGCCAGCGCCGGGTGCAGCACCGGCACGAGCTCGGCGTCGCGCCCGAAGATGGGGAACGGGTCGGTCTCGCCCTCGAGGTCGGCTCCAGTGAGGACGAGGCGGACGCCCGGTGCCGCCTTCGCTGTCTCCGTGTCGAGGCTGCGCAGGTGGCCGTGCGCGTAGAGGCTGCGCACGAATGCAGCGTGGAGCATGTCCGGGAGCTTCATGTCGCCGACGTACCGCGCCTCGCCCTTGAGGAAGCGCTCGTCCTCGAGCCGCGTGAGTGCCTCGCCGATCCAGCCGCGCGCGACGCAGTGCGTGCTCCTCACCCGAGCTTCTCCCGCAGCCAGTCGGCGGTGAGCGGGCGGTAAAGATACGGGAGGTTGTTGCAGACGTGGTTGCCGTCGTCGTAGAGGACGAATTCGCCGCGTGGCGCCTCGTCCGCCTGGCGCTTCGTCTGTTCCCACGGGATCAGCCGGTCGTGCCGGCCCGTGATCGCGAGGTACGGTCGGTCGAGCCGGGGCGCCGCGTCGTAGAGGTTCAGCTCGGCCGCCTTCGCGCGCGCCTCCTCCTCGTCTGCCGCCCCGACGTGGTGCTGGACGGTCTCGCGCGTCGGCCGCGGCATCGTCTCCCAGCACTCGGCGAAGTTGAACGGACCGCTGATCCCTACTGCCGCCTTCACCCGCGGCTCGTACGCGGCGGCGCGCGGGGCGTAGTAGCCGCCAAGCGAGACGCCCGCGAGCCCGACACGGCCCAGATCGAGGTCGTCCCTGCTCTCGAGGAGGTCGAGCGCGGCCGTCACCGCGTTCTCGTATGCGGGCTCGATGGTCGAGGAGAGGCCGGTCTCGCCCTGGCCGGGCCCGTCGAGCGAGAGCGTCGCCATCCCGCGCGAGAGGAAGACGTTCTCCCACGCGAAGAACTCTTCCTTCGTCGAGTCGAGTCCGGGCAGGAGGAGCACGACCGGTGGCCGCTCGATGTCAGCGGGCCGGCGCAGGTTCGCTGCCATCGCGATCCCCTCGTACGGGATCTCGAGACGTTCTGCGCCCGGGTCGAGATGGCGGTGGGCATTCCGGAGCGCCTCGACGGCGAGGAACGTGTTCTCGCGGTAGCGGTCCATGTCGAGCATCCAGACGAACTTCCCGAAGTGGTACGAGAGCGCGGCGCGGTTCCACGCCTCGCCCGCAGTCCGCCAGCGTTCGGCCTCCTCCGCCGCTCGCGCGAGCCCCGCGTGCATGTCGCCGTTCGCGCGCCACGCGGGCAACCACTCTGCCCAGGTCTCGACCGACCCGGTGACGGTCTGGAAGTCGTTCATGTCGACCCCGTTCGTGACGAAGCGCGGCGCCCAGTGCGCGATCGCAGCCGCGACCCTCTCGTCGGGCACTCCATCTACCTCCTCGTTAGATTGTCAACGTGCCGAGGATCCGCTACGTCGACCCCGACACGCTTGCGAACCCGGGCGACCGCGAGATCCTCGAGCGCGCGCGCCTGTACGGGACGCCGCGACCGGAGAGCCAGGCGATCCGCGCGCACGTGCCCGAGATCCTGCGCACGTTCTCCGCGTACTGGAACGCGACCTTCCCGGACGGGCACGTCGACAACCGGCTCAAGGAGCTCTGCCGCCTCTACGTGGCGAAGACCGTCGAGTGCAACTACTGCGGCGGCCAGCGCTCGGAGGCGGCACGCGCGCAGGGCCTCTCCGAGGAGCTCGTCGACGAGATCCTCCTCTTCGAGCAGTCGGATGCCTTCGACGAGCGGGAGAAGACGGCCCTCGCGTACACGCGCGCGATCGCCTGGGATCCCGACCTCGCCGACGACGCCCTGTGGGAGCGGTTGCATGCGCACTTCGACGAGGCGCAGATCGTCGAGCTCGGCAGCTTCGTCTCCCTCACCGCGGGCGCGCAACGCTTCGTGAAGACGCTCGACCTCGGGCACCGCGAGGTCCTCGGCGACGGCAACGCCGGGCTCGCCTCTCACGCACGGGCCTCCTGAGCGAGGAGGCGTAGCGCGTTGCCGCCGAGGATCAGCGCCTCCTCGTCCGGCGGGAGGCCGAGCGCCCGCACGACCTCGGCCGGCCGCTCCGTCCCCATGTCGAACGGGTAGTCGGAGCCGAGCAGGACACGCTCCGGGCCGAAGAGCCCTACGAGGTCGCGCAGCACGTCGACGTCGTGGACGACCGTGTCGACAAGGAAGAGGCGCAGTGCGGTGCGCACGTCGCGACCAGGCGGGTGGATCTCCTGCTCGCGCGCGAGCCTGCCGCGGAGCGAAGGCAGGACGCCGCCGCCGTGGGCGAGCAGGACGCGGAGGCGCGGGTGGTCGTCGAGGACGCCTGCGCCGAGCAGGTGCGTTGCGCTCACGGTCGTCTCCAGCGGGTTGCCGACCGTGTTCCACAGATAGTGCTCCTCCATCACCGGTAGTGCGAAGCCGCGCGAGGTCGGGTGGACGAAGACGAAGGCTCCGGTCTCCTCGGCCGCCGCCCAGAACTCGCGAAGATGCGGGTCTCCGAGATACGTACCGTTCCAGACCGCCGGGATCTCGACGCCGCGCAGCCGCCCGTCCCGCATGAGCTCGACGAGCCCCTCGGGCCGCCTCGGATCGATGGTGCCGAGCGCGAGCACCCGCTCCCCCACGAGCGCGGCAAGCGCCTCGTTCTGGCGCTCGACCTCGACGCCGCAGAGGTTCACCCACGGACAGAGGACGACCACGTCGACGCCTGCCCGATCTTGCTCCTCAAGGATCCGGCCGACGTCGCAGAACTCGCGGAGCGCCGACCGGATCTCCTGCCCGCGGTAGGAGACGACCTGGGCGCCGGCGCGCCACTCGACCTCCGCCCCGAGGCCGGGAACCACGACGTGTGCGTGAACGTCGACGACCGTGCTCACGGAGCGGAGAGCCGTGCGCGGACGGGTGCTGCGAGCACCTCGCGCGGGTCGTGCCCGAGGTCCTCGAGCATCACGATCGCGGCGTTCCGTCCCGGCCCGCCGGTGACCGAGCCGCCGGGGTGCGTCGTGGCTCCGGTCTGGTAGAGGCCCGGGATCGGCATCCGGTGCTGCGCCCAGCCGGGCGCCGGGCGGCGCGGACCGTCGTTCGGGTACGAGCGGTCGCCGCCGTGGATCGTGCCGTGCCACATGTGAGGGTTCGCCTGCTCGATGTCCACCGGGCTCTTCACGAGCTCTGCGAGGACGACGTCGCGCGTCATGTTCGGGGCGGCGCGGCACATCGCCTCGAAGTTCTCCTCGGCGACCGCGTGCGCCAGCGTCTTCCAGTCGCCGTCGTTCCACGGGACCATGCACAGGAGCTTGACCGTGTGCTTGCCCTCGGGGGCGCGCGAGGGATCGACGAGAGTCGGCGTAGCGATCAGCAGCCAGCGCGCGTGCGGAAGCTTTCCCTCGCGCACGTCGCGGCCCGCCTGGAGCACGTCCTCGGGCCAGCCGACGACGCCGGCCGAGACCGCCGTCTGCGTCCCGTCCGGCGCGACGAACTCGGGCGCCTCTGTCGTCGCGTAGTACTGGGCGAGGACGGAAATCCCCGGGTCGTACGTTCGGATCCCGTCGAGGAAGTCGTCCCCCCACGCCTCGGCGCAAGCCATGTCGACGAGCGACTTGACGTGGATCGAGGAAAGCACGGCCTTCCGTGCGAGGTAGCGCTCTCCGTCGTCCGTGACGACGCCGGCGCAGCGCCCGTCCTCGACGACGAGCTCGACCACGCGCATGCCGCAGACGACGGTTGCGCCGAGGTCGGCCAGACAGTCGAGGAGGGCGCGCGGAAGCTCGCCGGAGCCGCCGAGCGGCAGCGTCCAGCTCTGCGCCTGCCGGCCCGCGACGATCGAGTGCGCGAGGAGCCCCGAGCCGGGCGAATCGACCGGCTGCGCGGTCTGGAACGCCTGCCAGAGCAGGTAGGACTGGACGTGGCGGCTCTCGTACTCGCGCCGGATCACGTCGTACGCGCTCGAGGCGATACGGCGCAGCCAGCGCGGCCGGTCTGCGAGGGCGACGTCGAGCGGCGGCGCGTAGCCGATCGGGTTGAAGCGGTAGGCGCCGACCTGCGGCCGAATCTCCGCGAACTCGTCGAGCCCGCGGCGGTACGTCACCGCGTCGCGCTTCGAGAAGCGGGAGATCTCCTCGAGTGTTCGGTCGAGGTCGAGCCAGTGGGTGAACGACTCGCCGTCCGGGAGGACGACGTGCGCGATCGGGTCGGGGCTGACGTACTCGAGCCCGTACACCGACTTCAGCCCCAGCTCGTCGTCGCGGAGCACCGGGTTCGGCTGGATCAGCGTGTGGCCCGTCGAGCAGGAGTCGAAGTGGAAGCCGGGCAGCGTCAGCTCCTCGGTCGCGGCCGCGCCGCCAGCGGTCGACCGCGCGTCGAGCAGAAGCACTTCGTGACCCGCCTTCGCGAGATAGGCGGCCGCGATCAGCGCGTTGTGCCCAGCACCGGCGACGACTACGTCCACGGTCGTGGTACCCGTCGCTAGCTCCTCCGGTTCGTCGTCAGGAGCTTCAGCTCGGTCATCTCCTCGATCGCGTAGCGGAGCCCCTCGCGCCCGAGACCGGACGACTTGACGCCGCCATAGGGCATGTGGTCGATCCGGAAGGTCGAGACGTCGTTGACCATCAGTCCCCCCACGTCGATGCGGTCGAACGCATCCTCGACGACGCGCGTGTCGTTCGTGAAGAGCCCGGCCTGGAGACCGAACTCGCTCCGTGCAGCCGCGTCGATCGCGTCCCGCACGTCGGTGAAATGGTGCAACCCGACGAAGGGGGCGAACACCTCCTCGCATGTGACGCGGGCGTTCTCTGGGGCGCCCTCGACGACGGTCGGCCGCCACAGGTTTCCTTCCCGCTCGCCGCCGGTCAGTACAGTTGCGCCCGCCGCCTTCGCCTCCTCGAGCCACTCCTCGATGCGCTCGGCGTTCGAGTGGTCGATCACCGGGCCGACCTCGGTCGCCTCATCCAGCGGGTCGCCGACCGTGAGCGCCTCGACGTGGCGGACGAGTTCCCGCGCGAACGCCTCGTAGACCTTGTCGTGAACGTACACGCGCTGCACGGAGATGCAGGTCTGGCCCGCGTAAGTGAAACCGCCCCACGCGACTCGCTCGGCCGCGTAGGCGACATCGGCGTCGTCGTTTACGATCACCGCCGCGTTCCCGCCCAGCTCGAGTGTCACCCGCTTGCGGCCGGCGCGAGCCTTGAGCGCCCACCCGACCGCCGGGCTGCCGGTGAAACTGAGCAGCTTGATCCGGTCGTCCTCGACGAGCGGCCCGGCCGTTCGGGTCGAGCACGGCAGCACCGCGATCGCGTCTCCCGGCCAACCCGCCTCGAGCAGGATCCGGCCGAGTGCGAGCGAGCTGCACGGCGTCTGCGACGCGGGCCGCAGCAGGATCGGGTTCCCGGCTGCAAGCGCGGGCGCGACTTTGTGCGCGACGAGGTTGAGTGGGAAGTTGAACGGGGTGATCCCGGTCACGGGCCCGAGCGGGACACGCCGGATCAGCGCCTCCCGACCCTCGTTCCCGGGCAGCCAGTCGAGCGGGACGATCTCTCCGTAGATCCGCTTCGACTCCTCGGCCGCGACCGAGAATGTGAAGACGGCGCGGTCGACCTCGAGGCGCGCAGTCCGGATCGGCTTGCCGGCCTCGAGCGCGATCGTGCGCGCGAGCTCCTCACGGCGTGCGGCGACCCCCGCCGAGACCGCCTGCAGCACCTGCTCGCGCTTCCACGACGGCAGACGCCGCGTGGTCTCGAACGCCTCGACCACGCCTGCGATCGCGCGCTCGACCTCGTCGGGGCCTGCACGATGGACGGTCGCGACGGGCGCGCCATCGTAGGGGCTGTAGACCTCGTAGCTCTCGCCGGTCTCGACCTCGTCACCGCCGAGCAGGATCTTGCGCTCGCCCAGGAGAGTCTCCGTCACTGCCATCTCAGGCCTCCTCCCCGGTCTCGACGAGCGAGGCCAGCGTGTCCAGGAACTCTGCGCCGCGGGCGCCGTCGACGACGCGGTGATCGAAGGAGAGGGTGAGCGTCAGGACGGGGCGCGCCGCGACCGCGCCGTCGACGGCGACCGGCCGCTCGACGATCCGCCCGACGGCGAGGATCGCCGCCTGCGGCGGGTTCACGATCGCCTGGAAGGCGTCGACGCCGTACATGCCGAGGTTCGAGATCGTGAACGTGCCGCCCTGGACGTCCTCGGGCCGGAGCGTACCGGCACGGGCCGCCTCGGCGAGTTCGCGCCGTCGCGCCGAGATCTCGACGAGCGACAGCCGATCGGCGTCGGAAATCACGGGGACGACGAGCGCCTCGGCGGTCGCGACGGCGACGCCCACATTGACGCCGCCCCCAGCAGCCAGCGCGCCATCCCGCCAGGACGCGGTTAGGCGCGGATGCCGGGCGAGCGCCCGGGCGGACGCTTCGATCAGCAGGTCGGTGACGCTAACGCCATCGTCGCGCCGCACCAGCCTGCGCGCATCCACCTCGCGGGCGAGCACGAACTGTGGCACCTGCTGCCAGGCCCTCGTCATCCGCTCGGCCATGAGGCGCCAGACCGAGCCGGTAGCCAGCGCAGGAGACGCTCCGGCACTTTCGACGTCAGCCGCGACCACTGCGCCGCCCGGACCGGTCCCGGCCACCACGGCCAGGTCGATGCCGCGCAGCTCGGCGAGCCGCCGCGCCTTGGGCGAGGCCAGCCGGCGGCCCAGGCTCTCCTGCGGCGCCGCCGGTACAGCCGCGACGGCGGTCGCCGCCTGGGCCACCTCCGCAACCGGAACGGGGACTGGTTCGGGGAGGGCCGCTAGCTCCTCGCCTTCGGCCAGCACCAGCGCGATCACCGAGCCGACCGGAACCTCTGCGCCCTCCGGCACGGTCAGACCGGTCAGCGTCCCGTCCGCGGGCGCCTCGATCTCGACGGTCACCTTGTCCGTCTCGACCTCGAGCAGCGGTTCGCCCTTGGCGACGGGCTCGCCGTCTGCCTTGAGCCAGCGCAGGACCTTGCCCGTCTCCTGCGCCATCCCAAGCGCGGGCATGATCACCTCAGCCGGCATGCGCTCCCTCGAACCTGGCGGAGTCGACGACAGCGTCGGCGACGCGCGGATTGTTGAGGTTGGACGTCACCTCCCGCTCGCCCGGCAGCGACCCGCCAACTGTGTACTGGCCGCCCGCCGTGACCAGCAGCTCCTCGGCCGGGAAACGGGTGATCACCTCGACGCCTGTCGCGGTGACGACGAGCTGCTCCTCGATCCGCGCCGCCGACCAGCCGTCCGAGGACGGCCAGAAGGTCTCGAGCGCGAAGACCATCCCCTCCTCGATCGTCTCCGGGTAGTCGAAGGAGACGAGACGGCTGAAGATCGGCTTCTCCCAGATCGAGAGTCCGACCCCGTGCCCGTACTGGAGCGCGAACGCGGCCTCTTCGTCCGGGAAGCCGAACTCCTCCGCGCGTGGGAACAGCTCGACCACCTCGGCGGTGGTCACACCCGGCCGGATCGCGGCGATCGCCTGGTCGAGATAGTCCCGGCAACGCTTGTACGCGTCGATCAGCGCCCGTGACGCAGAGCCGACCGCGAAGGTGCGGTAGTAGCACGTGCGGTAGCCGTTGTAGGCGTGGAGGATGTCGAAGTACGCCGGGTCGCCTGGACGGAGCATCCGGTCGGTGAAGACGTGCGGGTGTGGCGAGCAGCGCTCACCCGAGATGGCGTTCACGCCCTCGACGTGCTCGGAGCCGAGCTCGAACAGCACCTTGTTCACGAGGGCGACGCAGTCGTTCTCGCGGAAGCCGGGCCGCAGCGCCCGGTAGAGGTGGTCGTAGGCGGCGTCGACCATCGCGCAGGCGGTGTTCAGGAGCGTGATCTCGTCGACGGTCTTGAGCTTGCGGACTTCCTGCATCAGCGCCTGCCCGTCGACGACCTGGACCCCGGCCTGCTGGAGCGCGAAGAGCACGGGCAGCTCGACCACGTCGACCCCGACCGACGCTCCGAGGAGTCCGCGCAGCTCGAGCTCGTGTCGGATCTTCTCGGCGACCGACTCCGCCCGCCCCTCGACGGCGCCGCGCAGCGTCGAGATCCCGGCCCGCGAGCGCTCTTCGCCGAGCCATGGGTTGTAGAGCTTGTGGTGGCGCGCGGCGGAGCCGAAGTCCCACATGATCGGCTCGTCGTCCCGCGGCAGCAGGCAGAAGCGGATCAGCTTGTCCATCGCCCACGTGCCGATGTGCGTCGCGGTGACGTAACGGATGTTCGCCATGTCGAACAGGAGCAGGCCGCCGAGGTCGGAGCGCTTCAGGTGCTCCTTCGCGCGGGCGAGCCGCTCACGGCGGAGCCGGTCCATGTCGGCCCGCTGCTCCCAGTCGACCTGCATCGTCCCGTACGTGCGCAGGGCCATCGGTGTCTCCTCTCTAACCCCTGACGAGCTCGCGCGCGGTCTGCGCGACGAGATCGGGTGTGGGAACGGTTTCGTCCTCAAGCGGCGGAGAGAACGGGATCGGCACGTCGAGCGCAGCAAGCCGGCGCACCGGCGCGTCGAGACTCCAGAACGCATCCTCGGCTATGACGGCCGCGAGCTCGGCGCTCGCGCCGTAGCCGCGGTGGCCCTCGTCCACGACGATGGCGCGGCCCGTCTTCTGCGCGCTGCGGACGAGCGTGTCGCGGTCGAGCGGGACGAGCGTGCGTGGGTCGACGACCTCTGCGGAGATTCCGTCCGCCTCGAGCTGCTCCGCTGCGGCGAGCGCGACGCGCACCATGGAGCTCGTCGCGACGATCGTGACGTCCTCCCCGGCCCGCTTCACGTCGGCGACTCCGAGTGGGACCGTGTACTCGCCGTCGGGCACCTCTCCCTTCACCGCGTAGTCCATCTTGTCCTCGATGAAGACGACAGGGTTATCGTCGCGGATCGCGGTCTTCAGCAGCCCTTTCGCGTCGGCCGGTGTGGAGGGCAGGACGACCTTGAGCCCCGGAACGTGCGCGACCCAGGCGTGGAGGCTCTGGCTGTGCTGCGCAGCCGAGCGGCGCGTCGCGCCCATCGTTGTGCGCACCGTCAGCGGCACCTTCAGCCTCCCGCCCGACATGTAGTGCGTTTTCGCCGCCTGGTTCGCGAGCTGGTCCATGACGAGCGTCAGGAAGTCGCCGAACATGATGTCCACGACCGGCCGCATCCCGGTCATCGCCGCACCGACACCGAGACCGGTGATCCCAGCCTCCGAGATCGGCGAGTCGAGCACTCGTTGCGGCCCGAACTCTTCCACGAGGCCGGACAGCACCTTGAACGGCGTGCCTGCCTCGGCCACGTCCTCGCCAACGATGAAGACGGTCGCATCGCGACGCAGTTCCTCGGCGAGCGCTTCGTTGATCGCCTGGGCGAACGTCATCTCTCTCGTCGCGGCGGCCGTTTCGGTGGCGCTAGGCGTAGACATCCTCGGTCACCTCGCTCGGGTCGGGGAACGGAGCGTCGAGCGCGAAGGCGAGGCCCCGCTCGATCTCTGTGCGCGCCTCCTGTCCGACCCGCATCAGGTCTCCGGCAGAGACGTGGTTCTGATCCTCGAGCCACGAGCCTAGGACGATGAGCGGGTCGCGCTCTTCGCGCCAAAGCTGCTCCTCCTCCTCGCTGCGGTAGTAGGAGCGGTCGATGTCGCCGACGTGGTGCCCGTGGTAGCGGTAGGTGTTCGCGACCAGGAACGCGGGCCCCTCGCCGGCGCGGGCACGCTCGACGAGCTCGGCGGTGGTCGCGTAGACCGCACGAACGTCTTGCCCGTCCACCGCTCGCGCCTCGATCCCGAACGCGCGCGGTCGGGCGAGAATCTCGCCCGCAGTCGTCTCGAGGTAGTGCGTGTACTCGTTGTACAGGTTGTTCTCGCAGATGTAGATCACGGGGAGCGCCCAGAGCGAGGCCAGGTTCATCACCTCGTAGACGACGCCCTGTCCGAGCGCGCCCTCACCGAAGAAGCAGACCGCGACCTGGTCGGTGCCGCGGCGGCTGGCCGAAAGTGCCGCGCCGGTGGCGATCCCGGCGGATCCGCCGACGATCGCATTCGCGCCGAGGTTGCCGTTCTCGTGGTCGGCGATGTGCATCGAGCCACCCTTGCCCCGGCAGTAGCCGGCCTCCTTGCCGAGCAACTCGGCGAACATCCGTCCCGGCTCGGCTCCCTTCGCGAGGCAGTGGCCGTGGCCCCGGTGGGTGGAGGTGATCCAGTCGTCGCGCCGGAGCGCAGAACAGACACCGACCGCGACCGCTTCCTCGCCGATATAGAGGTGCGCCAGGCCAGGCATCTTTGCGCTCCGGTAGAGCTCGTTCACCTGCTCCTCGAAGAGACGGATCAGCGTCATCCTCCCGTACATCTCGAGGGCAAGCTCGGCCGCGATGGGCGTTCCGGGCGCGGTTGTCGTCACCCCACCAACTCCTCGAGGATCGCAGTCTCGACGCCGGCCATCGCCGCCAGAACGTCGAAGAGGACCGCGAAGTCGCGCCCGCCGACCCCCATCCCATTCGCCGCCGTCAACAGCTCGTTCGTGACTGCCGTCGTCGGCAGCGGCACCTCGAGCTGCCGGCCAAGCTCGAGGGCGAGGTTCAGGTCTTTCTGCATCATGTGGCAGTCGAACCAGACCTCGTCAGGGTGCCCGAGCACGAGCGGGCCCCGGTAGGCGACCATTGGCGAGGCGATCACCGACGCGAGCATGACCTCGACCGCCTTCTCCCGCGAGATCCCGCTCTTCTCCGCGAGCAGCACACCCTCGCTGAACGCCAGCATCTGAACGGCGAGCGAGAGGTTGACCGCAATCTTCATCGTCACGGCCGACCCGTTTGGGCCGACGTGGATGACCTTCGGCCCGATCGACTGGAGCACCGGCCGCGCCCGCTCGAAAGCCTCGGTGTCGCCGCCGACCATGAGCGAGGCCTTGCCCTGGTCGACGGTGACGGAAGTGCCTGAGACGGGCGAGTCGAGCATCGCGGCTCCGGCCGCAGCGACCCGCTCGGCGAGCACGCGTGTGTTCGCCGGGCTCGCGGTGCTCATATCGACATAGATCGCGCCCGGGGAAAGCCCTGCCAGGATGCCCTCCTTGCCTTCGGCTACCGCGCGCACAGCCTCGGTGTTCGTGACCATGGTGAAGACGAGCTCCCGGGCAGCGGCGACCTCGCGCGGGCTATCGGCCCACCGCGCGCCTTCGGCGAGGAGCGGCTCCGCCTTCTCGCGCGTGCGGTTCCAGACGGTCACGTCGTGCCCGTCCGCGAGCAAGCGGCGCACGATCGAGCTCCCCATCACCCCGAGCCCGACGTAGCCGACCTCAGCCATCCCCGCCTCCCTTCTGGACGTCCAGCTCGACCCGAGCCAGGTGCGCTCGCATCTCGTCGCGGGCGCGAGTAGGGTCGCCGTCCGCGATCGCGGCGCGGATGGCGCGGTGTTCCTCGACTGCGCGGGCGGCGCTGCCCGGCATCCGGAAGACGGTCATGAGCATGCGGCGAATGACGTCGCGGACCGCGTGCATGCTGTGGAAGAGCACGCGGTTGCCGGTCGCTTCAGCGACGGCCAGATGGAAGCGGAGATCAGCGTCGATAAAGACGTCGCCCTCAGGATCCTCAAGGCTGTTGGCCATCTCCTCGATCGCCCCATCCATGAGCGTGAGATGGTCAGGGCTGTGCCGCTCGGCCGCGAGCGCCGCCGCCTCGCACTCCAAGATCGAGCGGAGCTCGATCACGTCATGCAGCCGGGTCTGCTCGTCGAGCGTGAGCAGGAGCCGGAGTGAGCTGTTCAGCGGGTAGGCGGCGTCGGCGATGACGAACACCCCCCCGTTCACCGAACGGATGACCCCCTGCGATTCGAGCATTCGAAGCGCTTCGCGCACCGACGAGCGCCCGACGTGGAAGCTCCCGGTCAGCTCGCGCTCCGTCGGCAGCTGGTCGCCCGGCTGCAAGGATCCATCCCCGATCAGCGCGACCAGCCGGTCGGCGACGAGCTCGTATGTCTTCCTGCGCGAGATGGGGCTTATCGGCATGGTCATGTCTGTTTGTCTGACGATTGACCGTCAAAGGTTATGTGGCCCTCGGGTTGCGAGGCGATAGCCCCGGCAGGCTCGACCCGCAGGCCGAGGTACAGAGCGCCTATCTCGGGATGGTCGAGTACCTCGCGCCCCGTGCCCGACAAGCGGACAGCGCCGTTCTCGAGCACGACGCCACGGCTCGAGAGACGGAGCCCGGCGCGCGCGTTCTGCTCGACGAGCAGGATCGTCCGGCCCTGCTCGTTGATCGTGCGGATGCTCGCGAACACGGCCCGACGCGTTCGCGGGTCGAGACCCATCGAGGGCTCGTCGAGAATGATCAGGGCCGGGTCGAGCATCAGGCCGCGAGCGAACTCGACCAGACGGCGCTGCCCGCCGGAGAGCGACCCCGCCTTCTCGCGGGCGCGCTCCCTGATCATCGGAAAGAGTTCCTCGACTGCAGCGAGCCGGCGGCGAACGAGCGGCTTGTCCCGCAGCGTAAAGGCGCCCATCTCCACGTTCTCGCGGACGGTCATAGCAGGAAAGAGACTGTGGTTCTGCGGCACCTGCACGATCCCCAGAGCGAGGATCTGCCGGGGGCGCAGACCGACGAGTTCGCGGCCGCGGAAGCGGATGCTGCCACGGCGGGCGCGTAGCACCCCACTGACCGTTGCGAGAAGCGTGGACTTGCCCGCACCGTTCGGGCCGACGACGCAGGTGATGCCGCCCTCCGGGACATCGATGTCCACGCCCTTGAGCACGTCGCCGCCGCCGTAGCCGGCGACGACACCGTCGAAGGCCAGCAGGGCGCTCACCGCACGGCCTCCGCAGCGCCCTCCACCTCATCCTCGTCTGCACCGCCGAGATACGCGTCGAGCACGGCCGGATCGCGCCGCACCTCCTCCGGCATGCCGGTGCAAAGGGCCATGCCCTGGTCGAGCACCGTCACCGGCACGCAGAGGTCCATCACAAAGCCGAGGTCGTGCTCGACGACGAGGAACGTCTTGCCGGACCGGTTGAGCTCGCGGATGCGGTCGGCGATCTGGTTGACGAGCGTCGGGTTGACGCCTCCCGCCGGCTCGTCGAGGAGGAGCACGTCCGGGTCTGCGACCAACACATACGCAAGTTCGAGCAGCTTGCGCTGCCCGTACGACAGGTTGCCGGCCGGGAGCGCTGCGAGCTCCGCTATGCCGACGAACTCCAGCAACTCCAGCGCGCGAGCCCGCTCCGCGGCCGAGCCCGCGTGGCGGAGCACGCCGCGTAGCCATGTCTGGCGGCGCTGTGTCGCCACGAGCATGTTCTCGAGCACGGTCAGCCGCCCGAAGATGCGCGACAACTGGAACGTTCGGCCGAGGCCGCGTGCGAAGACCCGGTCGGGGCTGAGGCCGGCAATCGACTCGCCCTGTAGCCGCACGACGCCGCGGTCGGGCCGCTCGTAGCCGGTGACGACGTTGAAGAGCGTCGTCTTGCCGGAGCCGTTCGGACCGATGAGGCCGGCGATCGCACCCTCCTCGACTGCGAGCGATGCCCCCGCGAGCGCCTGCAGGCCTCCGAACGCCTTGTGAACGTCCTCGATCTCGAGCAGCGCAGTCACGGCCGACTCCGGAGTGGGGCGTGCACGCGTACGCCAGGACCGGGACTGCCCGCGCGACGCTCGCGCGCATTCGCAAGCGCATCGCGCAGCGTCGGCACGACCCCGCGAGGCATGACGAGGATCACGACGAGGAACAGCGCTCCGTAGGCGATGAGGTAGATGCCCCCACCGGCCGAGAACCGGAGCGTGAACTCCTGCTGCATCGACTCGAGCACAAGCGCGCCGAGCAACGGCCCCACGACTGTCGCCAAGCCGCCGAAGAACGCCATCAATGCAATCGTGATGTCGAACAGCGGGTCGAATGCGAACTGCGGGAAGATCTGCCCCAGGAAGTACGCGTAGACGGCGCCGGCCATCCCTACCGGGATGGCCGACAGCGTGAACGCGAACAGCTTCACGCGACTGGTCCGGACGCCGAGGCCAAGCGCGCGGTCCTCATCGTCGCGGATCGCAAGCAACTGGAGCCCCAGCCGCGATCGGCGAACGACTACCGCCATCGCCACGGTCGCGACGAGGACGACGAGGGCGACGTAGTAGAAGCGCTGGTTGTAGCCGACGGCCGTCCAGAGCGGGAACGGCGTCTGCAGCCCCGAGGAGCCGCCCGTGAAGGAGAGGTTGAATGCGAGCGTCTGGAAGATGAAGAAGATCGCGATGGTGATCACGACGAACGTGTGCCGCCGCGTCCGCAGAGAAATCAGGCCGAAGGGGATCGCGATCGCCCCGGCGACGATGCCCGCCAGAGGCACGAGCGCGAACGGCGTCCAGCCTGCGCTTACGTTCAGCTTCTCCGCACCGACCGCGAGGGTGTAGGCGCCGGCGCCGAAGAAGACGGCGTGGCCGAGCGCGATGTACCCCGACAGGCCGGAGAAGACGTTCCATGCCGTTGCCGCGATCATGTAGATGAGTACGAAGAACGCGATCGATGTCGTGGTCGGGTTCGAGAAGACGAGCGGAAAGAGCACGAACGCCGCCGTAACCGCCAGCGTCGCGGCAAACACGCCCCCGCGACGCAGGAGACTCGTCTCGCCGGTCACTGTGCCCGAACCGCCGTGCGACCGAAGAGGCCGGAAGGCCGGAAGGTCAGCACGATCACGAGCACGGCGAAGAAGACGAGGGTCGACCAGGTCGGCGACCAGGCGACGGCTACCACGTCCTCGACCACGAGCATGAACACGGCGGCGACCAGCGCACCGCCGATGGAGCCGAGCCCACCGAGGATGACGATCGTCAGGAGCCGGGAGATGAGGTCATAGCCGCTGTTTGGATTGAATGCGTTCGTGGCACCGAAGACCATTCCGCCGGCCGCCGTCACAGCGACGCCGATCCCGAAAGTGAGCGTCCGGACCCTGTTCACCTCGATCCCGATCAGCTCGGCTGCCCGCCGGTCCTGCAGGGACGCTCGCAGCGCCTGACCGAAGCGAGTCAGGTACAGGAGTGCGTAGAGCAGTCCCAGCAGGACAACGGCCAGCATGAACCCGTAGAGGTAGATGTAGGGCAGATAGAAGCCGAGCACGTGAACCGACTTGTCGACGTACGGACCGTGTAACTGCACGAAGTCCGGCCCGAAGACCTGGATCAGGATGCCCTCGATGATGATCGCGACCGCGTACGTGACCAGGATCGACATCGCTGTCCGATCGCGATCCGCCAGCCGACGCATGAAGAGCCACTCGACCGCGACTCCCACGACGAAGAGCGCCGGCACCGTCACGACAAGGGTCGCGAACAGGTCGAGCCCCAGGTGCACCGACAAGGCGTAGCTCAGGTACGCGCCGAGCACGACCATGACCCCCTGCGCGATGTTGATCACGTCCATCACGCCGAAGATCAGCGTCAGGCCGGCAGCCATGAGCGCGTAGACGCCGCCGCTCAGGACACCGTCGACCACCGCTTGCGCGTACTGGCTCGTCAACGCGTCACTAGCCCCAGGGCTTCTTCGGGTACTCGGGTCTCTTCGACTGCTTGGCGCCCTTCGGCAGCACCTGGACGTACTTCCCCTTCTGCCACTGGAAGGTGAACGCCTTGATCGCGGTGTTCTCCCCGAGCGCGTTGAACTTCACCGGGCCCTGCACCGACGTGAAGGTCTTCCCACTGTGCAGGTACGCGATGAGCTTCTTGTTGTCGAGGCTCTTGATCTTGGTGACCGCCTGCTGGGCGACCTCGCCCACCGAGTACGCCTCGGCAACATCCGCGTTGATGCCGGACGCGTTGCCCCCGTACTTCTTGATGTACGCCTTCACCATTGCGCGGCTGAGCTTGTTGGCTTCGCCCCCATACCAGCCGTTCGGCACCATCACGCCCTCGGCGTTCGACCCGACCGCCGACGTGAAGGCGGAACCCTGGTCGGGCCCGGCGGTCGCGATGAACGCCTTCGGGTTGTAGTGCTGCTGTGCGAATGCCTGGATGAACGCGGACACCGTGGGCACGTCGACCGAGCCCAGGAGAACAGCCTGCGCCTTCGTCGCCGCCACGGCCGTTGCAATCGGCGTGTAGTCGGTGACCTCGGCCGGGAAGACCTTCGAGTAGACCGTCTTGATGCCGGCCTTCTGCATGATCTTCCGTGCCACCGGCAGCTGCGGCTGCGTGAACGGGTCGTTGCTCGTCGGGTACGCCGCCGTCTTCGGCCTTTCGCTCTTGGGCAGCGAGGCGAGCCACTTGGCGGCGGTGACGAGCTGGTTCTTGATGATCAGGCTCACGTCGAAGACGTTGTGGAGACCGTTCGCGAAGACGGCCGGCGCCCCGCCAGCGCCTTCGATCAGCGCGTAGCCGAAGCGGTTGGCGACCTTCGACGAGGGGACGGTGAGCAGCGTCGAGAACGGTCCGAACGCCAGGTCGACGTGGTCGGAGGAGATCAGCTTCTGGTAGTTCGTCACCACCTGGGCCGGACTCGACGCGTCGGAGACGATGTCGAGCTTCACGTGGCAGCCGAGCAGGCCACCGTGTGAGTTCACGTGGGCGGCCCAGAGTTGGTAGCCGCGCTTGAACGCTTGCCCGTCGGCCGAGAAGTCCCCAGAGAGCGACAACGAGGCGCCGATCTTGATCGGCTTGCCGGCGCCCTTGATGCAACTCGCGGCTGTGCGCTTCGAGCCTCCGAGGCCCGCGGGAGCGAGCACGAGCGCCAGCGCGAGAGCCAGCGCACTCCCCGCGGCGAGCAATCCCCCTCGCCGCTGCCACTGCCATCCGGAATGCATTCGAGCCTCCTTTACGACGAGGACGAGCACCGACGCAACGTTCTCCAGCCGGCACCCAACGGCTGATCGTCAGACAATCTGATCCTGAAGATCTAGCCCGCGATCCTGACGGGTGGAAAGGCACGTGTCAAGCTCTGCGGCGACTGGAGACTGACGCGCCGGAAACGGCTTAATCAAGCCGTTTGCGAGGCACTCGAGGAAACGCGGGGGAAATGGGCGGTACTGGGCTCGAACCAGTGACCCCCAGCTTGTCGAGCTGGTGCTCTCCCAACTGAGCTAACCGCCCCGGATCGCGGGATTGTAGCCGCCTAGGCGACGGCGAGGAACGAGCGGCTGTCCGCTGTGCGCCCCGCTGCTCGATCCCGCGTTTCACTCGATCAAGGAGGCGCGGCTCGATCAGAAGATCTCGAGACACCAGGGCAGCGGGCGCCACGCGAAGAGCGCGTCGGCGCGTGCGACCGCTCCCTCTTGCAGCTCTTCCACCCGAAGCGCGTCGCGAAGCTGCGTGAACGAGACCGCGCCGAGATAGGCGGAGCCGAGCGCCGAGACGTCGAGCGCGAGGTCGGGTTCCTCGTCGGTTCGCTCGCATGTGCCCCCCTCGAGCCGCCAGCGTCCGTCGTTCCAGTCGCAGATCGCGTCGCGCACCTCGAGCACCAGCGACCCACCTTCGCTGTAGGAGCGGCCGCTCAGCGCGGCGGGGAGGTCGACCAGGCGAACCCAGAGCCCGTCGCCCATCCGGTATCGAGCGCGACGGGGAGCGGCGAGGAGCAGGAAGAGCGGGTGGTCGGGCGGCGCGAGCTGCACCTCGACCGTTCCCATCCAGTCGATGTCGAGCAGGAAGCGCCAGATGGAGGCGGTCGCCCGCGGCGTCGCGCCGAGCGCCTCCCCCACGACGAGCCGCGAGGTCGCCGAGCCTCCGTCGAAGCCGAAGTGGGTGCGGTAACGCGCATAGGCCTGCGGCGCGCCGTCGATCTCGAGCACGACGAAGCGCCGAGGGGCGGCCGACTCCTCCTCGGGCAGGCGCAGGTGTCGGCTCTTCCACCACGCCTCACTCCTCGACGTCATGCCCGGCCGCGAGCGACGCACGGCGTCATACATCGGCGGGAAGAGCTCGAACGCTTCCTCCGGTGTGACGAACCGGGTCGTTCCGGCGAGCTCGAGCGGCTCGGCGAACGCGTCCCACTCGTGTGGGACGCGCAGCTCGCCCGCCCACGAGGCGATGCCGTAGCCGAAGCGGCCGTAGATCGTTTCCTCGGAGGCCCACAGCGCCGCGATCGGCTCTCCGCGCTCGTGGACGTCGCGGAGCTGCGCGTCCATCATCGAGCGCAGGACGCCGCGACGGCGATGCGTCGGATGGACGCCGACCGCGGTGACGCCTCCGCAGGGCAGCGAGCCGCCGCCGGGCACCGAGAGCTCGAACGGGAACGCGCCGGCGCCACCGACGATCTGCTCGCCGTCGAACGCGGCGTGCATCCGCTCGTGCGGCAGGGTCTCGACGAACCGCTCGAAGAACTCCTCGCTCGGCGGCGGGTTGAAGTACTGGCCGATCGCGCCGATCGCGCGGGCGTACTCGTCGGCGCCGGCGCAGGCGCGAACCTCGAACATCCCGCGAAGCTACAGCTTCTCGAGCGGCGCGTAGTCGAGCATGAGCTTCCGCTCGCTGCCGTCGTCCGCGAAGCGGACGGTGACGAGGCCGCCGACCTCGATCTGCACGACGACGCCCTCGCCGAGCGTCGAGTGGCGGACGGAGTCGCCGGTCGAGAGATCCGGGACGTTCTCGAGCGGCTGGATCGCGCTCTGCCGCGCGGCGCCGTAGCTCGACCACGACGCCGGACGCAGGCGGTCGCGCTCGACGTGCGCGTCGGGCAGCTCGTCGAGAAAGCGCGACGGCAGGTTGTGGTTGCGGCCGCCGTACAGCATTCGCGACGACGCGTGCAGCAGCGTGAGCCGCTCCTCGGCGCGGGTCATGCCCACGTAACAGAGGCGTCGTTCCTCTTCGATCCCCTGCTCCTCAATCGAGCGCGAGTGCGGGAAGATCCCCTCCTCCATGCCGATGAGGTAGACGGCGCGGAACTCGAGGCCCTTCGCGTTGTGCAGCGTCATGAGCGTGACGAGCGAGCCGTCGCCGCGGATCGCGTCCTGGTCGGAGTAGAGCGAGATCTCCTGCAGGAAGGACGAGAGCGTCGTGTCTTCGGCCTGCTCGCGCCACTCGCGCGCGACCGAGACGAGCTCCTGCAGGTTCTCGATGCGGCCCTGCGCCTCGATCGTGCGCTCGGCCTCGAGGGACTCGAGATAGCCGCTGCGCCGGAGGACCTCCTCGATCAGCTCCGGCACCTCGAGCTCGTGCGCGGCGGCCATGAGCGACTCGATCATCGAGCGGAAGCTCTTGAGCGCCTTCTGCGGCGCGGCGCCGACGCCGGCGTTCTCGGCCTCGGCGGTCGCCTCCCAGAGCGAGATCTCGCGCTGGTCGGCCCAGGTCGCGAGGCGGGCGAGCGTCGAGTCGCCGATGCCGCGGCGCGGCCGCGCTGCGATGCGGATGAGCGAGACCGCGTCGTACGGGTTGTCGAGCACCTGGAGGTACGCGACGAGATCCTTGATCTCGGCGCGCTCGTAGAAGCGCGAGCCGCCGATCACCTGGTACGCGATCCCCTGGCGGACGAGCACGTCCTCGAGCACCCGGCTCTGCGCGTTCGTGCGGTAGAAGACGGCGACGTCGTCGCCGTTGAAGCCCTCCTCGACGAGCAGCGCGATCTCGGCGGCCACGTAGCGCGCCTCGGCGTGCTCGTCCTCGACCTCGATCACGCGCACGGGGTCGCCGGCGCCGAGCTCCGACCAGAGGTTCTTCTCCTTGCGCTCGCGGTTGTGGCCGATCACGCCGTTCGCCGCGTCGAGGATGTGCTGCGTCGAGCGGTAGTTCTGCTCGAGCGCGATCGTGTACGAGCCCGGGAAGTCCTGCTCGAACTCCATGACGTTGCGGATGTCGGCGCCGCGGAAGCCGTAGATCGAGTTGTGGGTCACGATCCCTTCGGCGATGAAGTTGTGCGTGCGCTCGACGTCGAGGTCGTACACCGGCCGGTCGAGCTCGACACGCTCGACCCTCGTCACGAGGTCGAACTCGCCGCTCTCGTCGACCATGACCATGCCCGGCCGGACCGCGGACGCCGGCATGAAGGGGAGTGAATTCCTTTCCTTGCCCACGCTCCCGTCCCGGCCGGCCAGCCGCGCCGTGTACCGGACGAAGCAGCTCAGCTCGTCGCGGAGGAGACGCACTACCTCGTCGAGCTTCGCGATATCCGCGAATGAAGACTCGTAACGCCAGCCGGTCGATCCGTTGTAGGCCGGCTTCCAGCGGAGGCCGAGTCGTTCGAGTGCTTCACGACCCTCTTCGTCGTAGCCGAAGAGCGAAATCCGGTGCTGCGGACCGGCCGACCGCGAATCACCGCAAAGCGCGACGGTGAGGCGCCGCCGCACTCGCGCGCCGCTCGTAGTCGTCGCCGCCGTGAAATGGGGATGGTGGAAGCTGAGACCTTCAGCTCCGAGAAGGCGCCAGCCTGCGCGCTCGGTGTCGATCTCCGTGAACACACGGTCGATGAGACCTTGGTCTCCGACAAGTCCGTTCGCGGCTCCTCGAGGCCGAGCGACAAAGGAGATCGTCGGGATCCCGTGCGCGAGGGAGAGCACCGTCTCTGCTGTACGAGCTTCGGCATCCGAGGTGTAGCAGCCGAGCACCCACGTCGCATCCGCGTGCTCCCCGTTCAGCCGGATCGCGGGTCCCGCAAGCGTCCCTTCGCGGCTGTTCGTGTACGTGCGCGACGTCCCGATCCGAAAGCCGTGGCCACACTTCCACGTGAGGTATGTCATGTGGAGTTGCGGCGTTCTGCCCACCTTGAAACCGGCGAAATGCATGTGCTCGGGCGTCGAGACAATCCGGCGTCCGGAAGCGAGCGTGATGGCGATTCCCTCGGCCTGAATCGACACGTGCGTCCGCATCACTCGCGCGGGTCCGAAGCGACCGCTCCCGTAGCAGGAGAGAACCTTGTCTTCTTCCTTGACCTCCTCGATCGGTCGGCGCGTTCCGTCGGCCATCGTCACGAGCGTCCCTTCGACCAGGCACTGGTCCGGATCGCCGACAGCGAAGACGTTGCGGTGCTTCTCGGCGAGCAGCTGGAGCAGGCGGTACTGGGCGTGGTTCGTGTCCTGGTACTCGTCGACGAGCACGTAATGGAATGCCTCCTGCCACTTCTCGCGCGCCTCGGGGAAGCGCTCGAGCACGTCGACGGTCAGGAAGAGCATGTCGTCGAAGTCGACGGCGTTCGAGGCGAAGAGTCGCTTCTGGTAGAGGTCGTAGACCTCGGCGACCGTCTGGTCGAAGAAGCTCGAGACGCGCTCGGTGTACTCCACCGGGCCGACGAGCGTGTTCTTCGCGTTCGAGATCTGGGAGTGGATGCCGCGCGGCGTGAAGCGCTTCGGGTCGCGCTCGAGTTCCTCGAGGCACCGCTTGACGAGCCGGATCTGGTCGGCCGAGTCGTAGATCGTGAAGTTCGAGCGGTAGCCGAGCCGCTGCGCTTCGCGTCGCAGGATCCGGCCGCACGCGGAATGGAACGTCATGACCCAGGCGGCACGCGCGGGCGGGCCGACGAGGTCGGCGACTCGCTCGCGCATCTCTCCCGCCGCCTTGTTCGTGAACGTGATCGCGAGGATCTCGGGCGGCTTCACGCCGACCGCTCCGAGCAGGTGCGCGATGCGGCGAGTGAGAACGCGCGTCTTGCCCGAGCCCGCGCCGGCGACGACGAGCACGGGCCCTTCGGTGTGGAGGACGGCCTCGCGCTGCGCCGGATTCAGGTCGGCGAGGTAGGTCTCCGGCGTCGTCGCGGCCACTCGCCGATCGTACCGGCGACCTCTGTCAGTCCCTGTCGTCCTTCGCGGCGCGAATTTCGACCTTCTCCGAGCAGACCTCGCCCGTCTCCTCCGAGCGGGCAGCGACGACCGACTCGCCGTCGAGGGGCGGAGCGGGTTGCCCTGCGGCCGGACCGAAAACGCCGTCCTGCCCATTGGAGAGGATCGCCCTTGATGGACAGCAGCGGCACCGCACGACTCGAGGCGTTCAGCGACGGAGTCTTCGCGATCGCCGCGACGCTGCTCGTGCTCGAGTTCGCCGTCTCCAGAGACCGCAACCTCGACCTCAGCGGGCAGCTCCTCCACCTCTGGCCTTCCTACCTCGCCTACGTCACGAGCTTCGTCACCATCGGGATCATCTGGATGAACCACCACCACACCGTCTCGCTGCTCGGACGCACCGATCGCACGATGCTCTTCATCAACAACCTCCTTCTGCTGGTCGTCGCGTTCCTCCCCTTCCCGACGCGGCTCGTCGCCGACTTCCTCCGCCACGACGGCGAGAAGGCGGCCGTGCTCGTCTACGCGGCCACGTTCGTCCTCATGGCGATGCTCCACCTCGTCTGGTGGGAGTACGCGCGGCACAACCGGCGGCTGATCGCGGACACGACCCCCGACTCTGCGCTGCGTGCGGTCGACCGCGCCTACCTTCCGGGTGTGCCCATGTACGGCACGGTCTTCGTCGTCGCGTTCGTCAGCCCGCTCGCCGCGGTGCTGATGACCTTCGCGATCGCGGCGTTCTATCTGCCGTCAGCCGCGCTCTTCGATCGCAGTCGCTAGCCAGGCCGAGGCCTCCGCGAGCGCCTGCGCGTCGCTCGACTTGAGCACGACCTCTACTATGAAGCCGTCCGCGCCGAAGCTCGGGTACGAGCCGACGAGGACGCCGGGCCAACGCGCCCCCGTCTCGGCGAGCGTCGCGGCGATCACGCTCTCGTACGTGCGGTAGACCTGCCGCCACGACTCGATCGGGCTGCCGCGCCTGAATTCCCCCTCGATCGAGGCGAACATCGCCTCCATCTCCGACGGGAGGCCCGGCAGGACGTAGACGTTCTCGATTGCGAAGCCGGGCGCACCGCCGAGCGGGTTCGCGAGCGGACGGCTGCCGGCGGGGAGCATCGCCCACCGCGCGGCGTACTCCGGGTCGTCTGTGAACCGGGCGCGCAGCATGGCGGCGACCTCGGGCAGCTCCTCCTGCGCGACACCGAACGCGGCGGCGATCGCCTCGCGCGTCAGGTCGTCGGGCGTGCCGCCGAGGCCGCCCGTCACGAGGAGAAAGTCGACCCGCGGCGCCTCCGCGCGGACGAAGTCTGCGACGCCGTCGATCTCGTCCGGGACGGCCGCGGTCAGCCGCACCTCCACGCCGAGCGGCGCGAGCCGCCGCGCGAGCCACGAGGCATTCGTGTTCGGCACGTCACCCGAAACGAGCTCGTTCCCGATCGTGAGGATCGAGGCGGTTGCGCTCACAGGTCGATCGTACGCGTGGGCGCGAAAGCCTCCAGGAAGCGGCGGTCATGAGTCACGAGCAGGACGGTGCCGTCGTAGGCGGCAAGCGCGCGCTCGAGCTCCTCGATCGCCTCGACGTCGAGGTGGTTCGTCGGCTCGTCGAGAACGAGGCAGTTCACGCCGCGAGCGGTCAGGAGCGCGAGGCCGGCGCGGGTGCGCTCGCCGGGCGAGAGCGACGAGGCAGCACGGAGAACATCGTCGGCGCCGAGACCGAACTTCGCCAGCAGCGTGCGGGCGCTCTCCGCTTCGTAGTCCCGGAAGACCTCGAGGAGCGTCTGCGATCCGCCGAGCGCGGCGCGATCCTGCCCGAGCTCGCCGAAGACGACGCCGGGACCGCTCCAACGGGCGCCGGCCGCAGGGGGGAGGCGGCCGAGCAGCGTGTCGAGCAGCGTCGTCTTGCCGCTTCCGTTTGCTCCGGCGATCGCGAGCCGGTCGCCCCACCTCACCTCGATGTCGAGCGGGCCGAGGCGGAACGAGCCGCGCTCGGCGACGGCGTCCTCGAGCCGCACGACGACGTCGCCGCTGCGCGCCCCGAAGCCGAGGGAAAGGTGGAGCTCCCAGGGCTCGTACGGCTTCTCGACCTTCTCTATCTGCGCGAGCTTCGCGCCGTACGTCCGCTTCACGTCTTTCGGCTTCTTCTTCTTGCGGCCCTGGCCGTACCCGCGCCGCTCCCACTCCATCATCCGGCGCTGCTGCTCCTCGATGCGTCGCCGCTCGATGACCGACGCGTCCCAGCGCTCGTATTGCCGCGCCCGGCGCCGCTCGCGCTCGGCCTCGTAGTCGCTCCAGCCGCCGCTGTACTCCTTCGCGCCGCCCGTCCACTCGTCGAGCTCGACGATGCGGGTGACGGTGCGGTCGAGGAAGGCACGGTCGTGGGACACGACGACGACCGAGCCGGGGTGCGACGCGAGCCCCCGCTCGAGCCACGCGAGGCCGGGGAAGTCGAGGTCATTCGTCGGCTCGTCGAGGAGGAGAACGTCGACGTTGCCGCGGAGCACGTCGGCGAGCGCGGCGCGCGCCTTCTGGCCGCCGGAGCTTGCGCCGACCGCCGCGTCTCGCTCCTGCGGGAGGTAGCCGACGGCGAGGGACGGCGGAGTGCGCCGGATGCGTCCGACGTCGGGCTCCTCGAGCCCGGCGAGCAGCCGAAGCAGCGTGGACTTGCCGACGCCGTTCGGCCCGACGAGCCCGATCCGGGCGCGCGGGGGAACGACGAGCCCGACGTCCCGGAGGACGACCTCCGCTCCGTACGACTTCGAGACTCCGGCCGCGACGAGCGAACCAGCAGAGCGAGACATGCGCAACGACCTCCAACGGCGAGCGCAAGTAACAGACTGTTACTTGCAAGGACAGTGGCCCGATGAGACGTGTCAGTCGCGCATAGAACGGCGCGCCAAGCGCCGTCGGCCACTCTAGCGAGATCCCAAGTAACAGTCTGTTACAAGGAAAGACGCGGCCGGTCGAGCCAGGGGCTAGCGCGCGCGAACCGGGAGGATGAACACTCCGGCTTCGTTCGAGACGACATGGACGTTCGCGCCGTAGTGCGCGGCGACGTTCGGCGCCGAGAGCACCTCCGCAGCAGCCCCCTCCGCGACGACCGAGCCCTCGTCGAGCAGGATCAGTCGTTCGGCGTACTGCCCGGCGAGCGTGAGGTCGTGCATGGTCGTCACGACCGTCAGCCCGTCGCCGCGCAGCGCGTCGACCAGCTCGAGCACGAGCTGCTGGCGACCGAGGTCGAGCGCCGTCGTCGGCTCGTCGAGAAGCAGCACCGGCGCCTCCTGCGCGAGCGCGCGCGCGAGCACGGCGCGCTGCAGCTCGCCGCCGCTGAGCGAGCCGAGCGGACGCTCCGCGAACCGCTCGAGCTCGAGCCGCCGCAGCGCACTCGCCGCCGCCTCGCGGTCGTGGCGGCTTTCGCCGCCGAAATACGGGATGTGCGGCGTGCGGCCGAGGAGCACGTACTCCGCCACCGTCAGCGCGGGCGGCGTCTCGGGCTTCTGCGGGACGAATGCGACGAGCCGCGCCACCGCGCGACGCCCGAGCCGACGCACGTCTCGGCCGTCGAGCAGCACCTCTCCCTCGTACGCGGCGAGCCCCGCGAGCGCGCGCAGCGCCGACGTCTTCCCGGCGCCGTTCGGCCCGATGAGCGCCGTCCAGCCCCCCGGCTCCGCGCGGAACGAGAGCCCGCGCACCGCGGCGACCGGCCCGAACCGAACCCAGAGATCACGCGTCTCGATCATCTGATGCCTCGCGAGGTACGCAGGACGACTGCGAAGAACGGCGCGCCGAAGAAGGCGGTCACGACACCGATCGGAAGCTCCGCCGGCGAGAGGATCGTCCGCGCGAGCACGTCGGTGAGGACGAGGAACCCGGCGCCGGCGGCAAGCGAGAGAGGCACGACAGCCCGATAGCTCGTCGAGACGAGCAGCCGGATCGTGTGCGGGACGATGATCCCGACGAACGCGATCAAGCCGCTCACCGAGACCGCGGCCGCGGTCCCGAGCGTCGCAGCCACGACGATCGCGAAGCGCGCGCGCGAAACGTCGACTCCGAGGCTCGAGGCCTCGTCGTCGCCGAGGCTGAGCACGTCGAGGACGCGCCGGTGCAGAACGAGCACGAGCGAGCTCACCGCGACGTACGGCGCGCAGACGGCGACGTCGCTCCACGTCGCGGTCGAGAACCCGCCGAGCAACCACGAGTAGACGCTCTGCAGCACGTCCGTGTGCCGCTGCTGGACGAACGTCTGCACGGCCGCGGTGAACGTCGCGACGGTGACGCCGGCGAGCACGAGCGCGCCCGTGGTGTGCACCGCTCCCGCCGAGCGGCCGAGGACGTAGGTCGCGGCGACGGCCGCGATCGCGCCGCCGAACGCGGCGAGCGGCACCGTCCAGTTGCTCCCTGCAGCCGCCGACGCCGCATACACGATGGCGAGCGTCGCGCCGAGCCCCGCCCCGCCCGCGACCCCGAGCAGATACGGATCGGCAAGCGGATTACGGAAGACGCCCTGATACGAGGCGCCGGCGACCGCGAGCATCCCGCCCACGAGGCCGGCAAGCGCGACCCGCGGCGCGCGCACCTGCCAGAGCACGGCGCGATCGAGCGCGTCGAGCGGCTGGTGGACGGGCAGGCCCGGGACGTACGAGAGCGCCGAGCGCAGGATCGAGCCGACGCCGATGTGAATCGGCCCGACCGCGAGACCGATCGCGACCGCGGCGACGAGGAAGACCAGCGTGACGAGCCCGGCGCGTAGGCCGACGCCTCGCGCCTCGACGCGGGGCATCGCCTCCGCCGGTCCGGCCGTAACGGCCATCAGCCCTTGCGAGCAATCCGCGCCACGGCGCGTGCGAACTCGACGATCCGCGGGCCCCAGCGCGACGCGATGTCGTCGCCGACGCCGACCACACGGCCATGCCGCACCGCGGCGATCGCGCCCCAGCCGGGGCGCGCGGCGACCGTCGCCGCCGTCTGCCCGCAGCACTTGGTGTCGGCGAGGACGATGATCTGCGGGTTCTGCTGGATGATGTACTCATCCGACAGCTGCGGATACGCAGTGCTTGCGGCGGCTCCGGCGGCGTCGGCGATGTCCTTGAACCCGAAGAGCTTGTAGATGCTCCCGATGAACGTCGACGACGTGGCCGAGTAGTAGGTCTGGTCGAGCTCGTGGTAGACCCGCAGGTGCCGCCGCGAACCCGGCACGCTCCGGACGATCGCGGCGAGCTGCGTCTTCATCGAATGCACGACGGCGCTCGCGCCCGTCGTATGGCCGGTGAGCCGGCCGAGCCGGACGATCTCCTGGTACGCCTGCTTCAGGTTGGCGGCCGCAGCGAAGTTCACGACCTTGATCCCGAGCGAACGGAGCTGTGAGGCGAACCCGTTCGGGTTGTACGAGATGAGCACGAGGTCCGGGTGGTAGTTCGCGATCGCCTCGACGTTCGGGGTGAAGCCGGAGAGGCTGGTCCGTGGAGCGCGCCGCGGGTAGTTCGACTGGTCGTCGACCGCGACGACTTGCTTGCCCGCGCCGATCGCGAACAGGTCCTCGGTGATGGTCGGCGAGAGCGAGATGATGCGGTGCGGACGCTTCACGTCCGACCGCTGGGGCGCGGCCGCCGACATGGAGACGACTGCCAGGAAGGCGAAACCGGTGGCGGCAAGGGCCGCGACGAGTGCGAGGGCATGGCGGTGCACGAATCCTCCTTCCGCGAGGGGTTCGGGGTTCGCGGCGGGCGACAGGTCTTCTGACTCGGGGCTCCCTCCCCCGCCGCCTTCCCGGGCTTGCGGCCCAGTGGCGTCTTGGCGGAAGAGCGTCTCCCCTCACAGCGGCGGGACCGTCCCGGACTTGCACCGGAGTTCCCTCACCGCTCGCCGGTTTGTGGACGGAATCTAGCATCGTTCTTCGTGCCCGGCCTCGCGCTTGCCATCGACCTCGACGGCGTGCTCGCCGACACGCGTCCGCTCTGGGATGCGTGGCTCGAGGACGCCTCGCGCCGCGCGCGTGTCGAGCTCGCCGTGCCGGAGGATCGGGAGGCGGCGGCGACGGTGCTCGACGACGCGCTCGGCGACTGGCGCCCTCTGCTCGCGCGGTTCGCGGCCGACCGGGCGCCGGTCTACATCCGTCCGCGGGCGGACACGAACTCGGCGCTGCGCCGGCTCTCGGCGAGTGGAGCCCGGATCGGCGTCTTCAGCGACGCGCCGAAGGAGCTCGTGGAGATCGCGCTCGCCCATGCGGGCGCGGCGCGCCAGGCCGTGGTCGTCGGGACGCTCGCGGAGGTCCAGGCCGAGCTCGGCGAAGGCGCGATCGTCATGCGCTCGCGCGAGGAGCTCGCGGCGCTCCCACTAGGATGAGCCGATGGAGCACGACCTCTCCGACCGGCGCTTCGACCTGATCCTCGAGCGGCTCGATCGCATCGCGGACGAGCTCGCGAAGACCAACAAGCGCCTCGACAACGACGAGAACTTCCTCCGGATCGCCCGCGAGCTGTCGACACTCAACGAGTCGCTCCAGGCGCTCGCCTACGCGGCGCTCGGCCAGCAGGCACCGCAGGTTCGCCGCCGCCGGCCCGCCTAGGGCAGGCGCCAGATGTCCAGCACGCCGCTCGTCGAGTGGCTGTTCGCGTCGCCCTCGGGAAGCGCGACGAGCCCGTCGGTGACGATCGGGCTGTTCCAGTGGCCCGAGCCGGCGCTCAGCGTGGCGACGACCTTCGAGCTCGTGGGCCGGTAGACGCGCAGCCCGCCTCCGCCCGGGTCGTACACCCAGAGCAGCCCGCCCGCGATCACCGGGCTCGTGCCGCCGACAGCGGATCGCCAGACCGGGTGGAGCTTCCCGCCGTGCAGCGACCACGCCTGCGTCCCGCCGCCGTCGGCCGCGATCAGCCACACGCGCTTGCCACTACGCCAGACCGCCGGGGCCGTGAACAGGCCGCCGCCCGACGGCGTCGAGACGATCTGGATCTCGCGTCCCTTGTGCGGCGCCGTGCCGCGCAGCCGCGCGAGCGAGAGGAGCCGGATCTTTCCGTCCTTGCCGCCCTGCGCGATCAGCTTCGATGTGAGGTACGCCGGCGACGTCGAGCCGAGGTCGGTGTCGCTCGCGTTCAGCTGATCCGTGTTCGTCGGCGTGTAGTTGCCGATCAGTCTCGCCCTCGGCGAGAGGACGAGAACCGCGTCGCCCCAGTTCGTCGTGCCGTTCCACGGCGCGTTGCCCGTCGCCACGAGGAGGTTGCCTGTGTGCGGCGCGACGACCGCGCCGGCGCGTCCCCAGATCGCGGAGTCGCTCGCAACGCAGCTCGCCGGAGCGATCAGCCCGCCGCGGTTCGAGCAGAGCGAGTTCCAGACGTGGAGGAGCCTGCCGCTTCGCGCCGCGAGGATCGCGACATGCCCCTGGTAGGGCGGCGCGTCGCCGATGTAGCCGCCGGTCGTCGCGATCACGTGCCCGCCGGCGAAGTTGAGCGAGGACGCGATCTTCTCCTTCGCCGGCAGCCGCGTGATGCTGCGGCGCCAGACCGCATGGCCGGCCGAGACCGTCAGCTTCTGGATCCGCCCGTCCGGCGAGGCGGCATAGATCCACCTGCGGCTGGGATCGGCGACCGGCGTCGCCGTCGTGATCTGCGCCGTGCCGGCCCAGGAGGAATAGCCGGGCGGTGTCCAGCGCCAGAGGATCCGGCCGGTCGCCGCGTCGATCGCGACGGTGATCCCGTACGTCGTCGTGAGGAAGAACGCGTCGTGAGCAGAGCGGTGGATCGAGACGTCCTTCAAGAAGATCGCCGAAGAGTCGACGGTTCCAGGGAGCTCGACTTGTTGGCGACGCAGCGAGCCGACGTTCGCCGCGGTGATCCCGGTCGCATTGGGGTCGTCGTCGCTCCGCTGCGCGTCCCAGCCGAACCGAGTCCAGTCCTGCTCGGAAGAAAGGTTCGTCGCGCCGCCGCTCCCGCCCGTGACGAGCAGGATCCCGGCGAGAACGAGAAGAGCGCCTAGCGCCGAAGCAGGACGCGACGTAGTTCGTCCTCTTTGCCGGTTTCGAGGATCGCAAGCACCTGGTCTCCGGCCTCGAGCACGGTCGAGCCGACGGCGATCTCGGCCCGGCCGCCCCGCATGACGGAGATGAGGCGAGAGCCCTCTGGCAGCGAGAGCGCCTCGACCGTCCGGCCGGCGGACGGCGAGTCGCCGTCGATCTGCACCTCGACGATCTCGAGGTTCTCGCCGCGCAGCTCGAGGAGGTGGATGAGGTCGTGCTCCGGCACTTCGTGCTCGACGAGCGCCATCACGCTCGACGTCGCGCAGATCGTGGGCGAGATCCCGAGCAGGTCGAAGTGCGGCTGGTTGCGCGGGTCGTTCACGCGCGCGATCACCTTCGGGACGCCGTATTTCTCGCGCGCGATCTGGCCGACGATCATGTTGTCCTCGTCGTCGCCGGTGAGCGCGAGGACGATGTCGGGCGGCCGCGCGATCCCGGCCCGCTCGAGCACGAAGAGCTCGGTCGCGTCACCGCGCTGCACCTGGTGCTCGAACTCGTCCTCGAGCTGGTCGAAGCGGTCGCGCTTCTGCTCGATCAGCGTGACCTCGTGCCCGAGGCGAAGGAGGGAGCGCGTGACGTTCGCACCGATCTTGCCGCCGCCGGCCACGATGACGTACATCAGCCGGCGACCTCTTCGGCGGGCTGCGGAGTCGGGATCGCGCACGTCCGCGCCGCCTCCATGAGCGCGTCGATGGCGACGCTCGTCGGGCACACCGTGTCGAGGCCACGTTCCCTGTAGAACTTCGCGCGCGCCGGGTCGAGCACGCGGACCACGACGCAGCGGACGTCGAAGCGCTTCTGCGCGACCTGGCCGATGATGATGTTGGTGTTGTCGCCGTCCGTGGCGACGACGACGGCGTCGGCGTCCTCGATGCCGGCTTCGCGCAGCAGATCTGCATCCATGCCGTGGCCGACGATGAACGTGCCGGGCCAGCTCTCGCCCAGCCGCGAGAGCGCGTCCTCGTTCTCGTCCACGACGGTCACGTCCCAGCCCTCCTGGTGGAGCTGGAGCGCAATCGACGAGCCCACGCGGCCGCAGCCGATGATCAGAGCGTTGAGCATCCGCGGAATGTAGCTCGCTAGACCTCTTCGAGCACGCCCTGCGGGAACGCGACGACGAGCACCTCCGCGGGCGCCTTGCGGAGGACGTAGTCCACGGTCGGCGAGAAGAACCGCGACTGGCGGCGCCAGCGGGGCGACGAGCCGAGCACGATCAGGTCGGCGCCGCTCGCCTCGGTCGCCTGCACGATTGCCTCGCCGATCGACCGTGCGCGGATGGAGCGGCCCTCGACCTCGACGCCGTGGTCGGCGCCGAGCGCCGCCGCCTCCGCGAGCGAGGCGGCCGCGCTTTCCTCCTGCTCGTAGAGCTCGGCGTCGAGCGGCTGGTCGAGCGGGACCTTGATCACGTGGAGGGCGACGACCGCGGCTCCGCGCTCCTGCGCGAGCTTGACCGCCGTCGCGACCATCTCCTCGCCGATCTCGCCGAGCTTCATCGGCACGAGGATCTTCGAGAACACCGCCTGCGGCAGCTCCTCCTCCTCGACCCGCTCGACATGCTCGAACAACCCGGCGCCGCGCTGGCGGCGCACGACGAGGTAGACGACTCCGCCCGCCGCGAGCCAGATCGGGCCGCCGTAGCGGGCGCCGATGTGCGTCACCATCGCCGCGACGAAGATCGCCGTCGTCGCGAGCGCTCCCACCACCGTCGGCACCGGTACGTAGGCGCCGCGCACGCGGATCGAGAACGGCACTCGGAACGGCCGCTCGAGACCCGGCTTGCTGAACCGAAGCTTGATCACCGCGAGTTGCGCCGCGGTGAACGCGACGAGAACGCCGAAGCTGAAAAGGCTCGCGAGGAAACTGACGGGATTCGTCGTGAACGCCGTCGACAGCAGGAGCACGATCGAGATCGTCGTGGCCGCGACGACCGTCTCCGGGGAGTGGAGGCTCCGGCGGCTGAGGCGGGCGAACCGTCGCGGCAGCTGGCCGTGCTCGCCGAGCGAGTACGCGAGCCGGCCGAAGCCCGAGTTCGACGTCGCGGCGGCCGTGAGGAGGATGAGCGCGCCGGTCAGGCCGACGTAGATCCGCAGGATCCGCTCGATCCAGAAGGCGATGTGCGGCCCGAGCGCGTACACGACTCCCATGAGCGGCGCGCGTTGCCAGGTCGTCCCGAGCTCCGTCGATCCGTGCGGCGCCGGGAACGCCGAAAGCGCGACGAGCGCGATCAGAACCGTGATGAGGACGACCAGCCCGATCCCGGTGAAGAGGCTGCGCGGCAGGTCTCGGCCCGGCCGGCGCGTCTCCTCCGCGAAGTTCGCCACCGTCTCGAGTCCCGTGTACGCGAGGAAGGCGAGCGGCAGCGCGAACGCGATCTCGTGCCACGACGGCTGCGTGCCGAGCGAGAGCCCGCGGCCGAGCGCGCTCGGCGAGAAGAGGAACGCGAAGCCGAGCACGACGAGCAGCAGCTGCGTCACGAGATCGACGAGCGGCACGGCCAGGCTGAACGAGTAGAGCTTCGTCTTGCGCAGGAGCCGGACGAGCCCGATCGCCGCGATCACGACGCAGCCGACGATCACGTCGCCTGGGTGCTTTGCGATCGAGTGCACCCCGATTGCGAGCCCGAGGTAGTGCGGGAAGAAGAGGGCCGACAGCGCGATCACGATCAGGTAGTCGAGGAAGAGCGACCAGCCCGTGACGAATCCCGCGAGGTCGTTGAACGCCACCCGGACGAAGGTCGCAGCGCCTCCCGTCTCGCCGATCGACGTCGTCCCCTCCGCATACGACAGCGTGACGACGAGAAAGAGCAGCCCGACGACCGCGAGCACGGCCGGCGTCAGACCGAGCGCGTGCAGCGCGACGATTCCGAGCGCGAAGTAGAGGGACGAGGCGACCTCGCCGTACGCGACGGAGGCAAGGACCGGCGCGTCGAGCGCGCGTTGCAGCCGCGGCAGCTTGCGGGCCATTGAGCCGCGAGCCTAGCCCGTCTACCGGCGGCGCAGCAGATAGATCCGGCCGAACCCAAGGGCGAGGAAGAGCACGCCGACGACATAGCCCGTCGTGCCCCCTCCGGCGACGGTGGTCTCGACGAGGAGCGCGATCCCGAGACCGATAGCGACGAGCCCGAACACGACGACCGAGCGCCGGTAGAAGCCGCTCACGCTGCGCGCTCGCGCGGCGTCGCGACCATGACGCGGCACGGGGCATGACGCAGGACGAAGTCCACCGCGTCGCCGAAGATCTGGCGCCTGCCCTGCTGCAGCTGGACGCGTCGCGGGCCGGCCATGACGATGATCTCCGAGTGCCGCCGGATCGCCTCGTCGACGATCGCGCGTCCGATGTTCCGGGTGCGTGCGATGCGGCCGATGACACGCACACCGTACGAGTCGCCGATCGCGCGCGCCTCGTCGAGCTGCTCGTTCGCCTCGCGCACTTCCTCCGGAAGCTCCGCGTCGAGCGGCAGGTCGAGCGGGAGCTCGATCGCCGTGAACGCGACGATCGACGCGCGCCGCTCGGCCGCGAGCCGGCAGGCGAAGTCCATCGCCTCGTCCGACGCGTACCCCGGCGCGACCGGCACGAGGATGCTGCGGAACTCGAGCGCCGCGGCCGTCCCGTACTCGACCGGCGCCCGCACGGTCTCGGCGAGCGGAACCCCGAGGATCCGACGCCGGTACACGACGTAGACGACGAAGCCGGCCGCGAGCCAGCCGAGCCCGGCGTAGCGCGTGCTCGGATACTGGATCACGACGTCGAGCCACGACAGCCCGGTTCCCAGCAGCCCGATCACCGCGAACAGCGGCCAGTCGACGCCGCGCCAGCGCAGGTTCGGTCTCGCCTTCCACGGGATGTCCTCGCCCGCGCGCTTCCGCCGCAGCTGGATCACCGAGGCGTGCGCGATGGTGAACGAGAGCATCGCGCCGAACGAGTACATCGTGCCGAGGAAGTTCGTCTTGCCCGGCAGGAGGACGAGGATCGAGATGAACCCGGCGAAGACGACGAGCGAGATCCAGGGTGTCTTGAACTTCGGGTGCAGGCGCCGGAAGATCGTCGGCAGCTGCCGGTAGCCGGCCATCGCGTACGTGATGCGCGAGGCGCCGATCACCCCTGCGTTCGTCGCGATGAAGAGGATCGTCGCGGCAAGCAGGCCGACGTAGATCTTGAGCACGGAGAGCAGGGCGCCGCCGATGCCGAGGTGCTCGACGACGCCGAGCACCGGGTCGGCCGCGAAGCCCTTGGGCGGGTTCAGGCCGAGGACCGTGACGCCGTGCTTCACCGGCATCGCCGAGAGGGCGATCATCGGCAGCGTGAAGTAGATGGCGAAGACGGCGATCGCGACCATGAGGATCGAGCGAGGGATGCTCCGCACGGGGTCGCGCGCCTCCTCGGAGAGGTTCGACACGGTCTCGATTCCCGTGTAGGCGATCATCGCGATCGGGATCGCGAGCAGGAAGTGCCCCCAGGTCGGCGCGATCCCGAAGTGCACGTTCTTCACGAGGGTGTGCGGGCTGAAGACGAGCACGAAGCCGAGCAGCACGAGCAGAACCTGGGTGGCGAAGTCGATCGCAGCGAGGGCGACGTTGATCCGCGCCGACTCCTGGATCCCGACGATGTTCAGCGCGACGAGGAGGACGATGACGGCGGCGCCGACCACGATGTCCCACGGGTTCTGCCTCAGAGGCTCCCAGAAGATCGAGAGGTAGTGCGGCACGAAGAACGCCGAGATGGCGATCGTGATGATGTAGTTGAGCATCTGCGCCCAGGCGGCCCCGAACGAGACGACCTCGTTGAAGGCGTGGCGCGCGAAGCTCGAGGACCCGCCCGCTTCCGGGAAGCTCACGGTCCCTTCCGCGTACGTCGCGGCGGTAGCGGCGAAGAACAGGCCTGCGATGACGAAGACGAGCGGCGTCAGCCCCAGGGCGAAGAAGGCGGTTACGCCAAGCGCGTAGTAGATCGAGGAGCCGACGTTGCCGTACGCGGTGGCGAAGAGGGCGTTCGCTCCGAGAACGCGCTCGAGCTCGTGCGCCTGGCGACGCCGTCGTGCCACGGCGTGACTGTAGTGCCCGTCGCGGTCGCCCTAGCGCCGGTGCCGGCGACGGGGCCGGTCGCGATCATCACGCGGCACGGCGCGTCGCGAACGAGGAGCAAGATCTCGCGCGGGAAGGGGCGACGGAAGCCGCGCCTCGACTCGACCGGCGCGCCGACGACGACGAGCTCCGCACGACGCTCCGCCGCCACCCGGGCGACCTCCTCGCCGAGAGCTCCCGGGCGGGTGCGGACGATCTCGCGCCGCACCCCGACTCCGTAGGACGTCGCCACTGCGGTCGCCGACTCGAGCCGCTCCTTGAGGCGGGCGATCTTTGCGTCGAGGTGCGCGTTCAACGGCAGCTCGTGCTCGACGACGGCCGCGGCGACGAGGACGACCTGCGCGCCGCGATCGGCGGCGAGCCGGCACGCGAGATCGAGTGCATGCTCCGTCTCCTCGCCGTCGAGCAGCGGCACGACGATGCTCCGGTAGGCGATCGAGCCCGTCCAGCGCGCGAAGCGCCGCGCCCGCCGATGGAGGAGTTTGACGTCGGGCAGCTTCATCGCAGGAGCTGGTACGGGACGGAGGCGAGGATCACGTGCGGCTCGACGAGGAGCAGCCGCTTCACATAGAGGGCGCGCTGGTTGTGGAGGAGCCGCGCCCAGCCGCGGAGGATGAGCTCGGGGAGCACGACGAGCACGTCGCGGCCGTCGCCGGTGAGCCCGCGGAGGTACGTGAGCAAGGGGTCGCCGATGTCGCGATACGGCGCCGCCAGCACCTCGAGCGGCACGCGCGCCTCCTGAGCCAACCACTTCCGCCGGATCGCGGCGGCTTCGTTCTCGTCGAAGGCGAAGTTGACGGCGCAGGTGTCCGGAAGACCGACGGATTGCGCCCAGTTCAGCGCGCGCATCGAGGAGGCGTTGGCGCCGGAGACGAAGATCCGCACGGCAAGCGGGCGCCCGCCGAGATCCTCGTCCACCGTCGGCACGTCCGCGACGACGACTCCGGGCTCGGTCAGGAGCCGCAGCTTGAGCGCGAACTCGAACGGATGCCGCGCTTCCTCGGTGAGCGCTCGGCGCCGAAGCTGCTCCGGGACGACGACGGTGACGAAGTCCGACTCGCCACGCGGCAGGCGCCAGACCTGCTCGAGCACGGCGTCGACGGCTCCGCCGTGCGGGTCGAGCGTCTCGAGCTTCGGTACGCCACCCGCCAGGTGGAACCAGCGCGGCGCGATTCCGGGATCCGTGCGCTGCCTCGGGACGTGGATCGCGCGGAACCCGTCCGGCGCGATCTTCCGCGTGAAGGCGAGCGCGCGTTCGGCCGCGGGATCGAGCTCCTCGACGACGAGCAGGGTGCGGTTGCGGGCTCCCGGTGCCGACGCGACCGCCGCAGCGCCGGCAGCCAAACGGCGCCCGACGCGGCGGTAATGGCGCCGGATGCCGAGCATCGCGAAGACGAGGAGCGGGATCGCGAGGGTGACGAGCCACGCTCCCTCGGCAAACTTCGTCCAGACGACGATCACCGTGACAAGACCGGTGGCCGTCGCCCCGACGGTGTTCACGAGAGCCCGGTGTCTCCAGCCCTGGGTGCGGATGCGAAGCCAGTAGCGCACCATTCCCGCCTGCGAGAGCGTGAAGGCGGTGAAGACACCGATCACGTAGAGGTGGATGAGGCTGTTGGTGTTCGCCTTGTAGATGGCGAGCAGGGCGGCCGCGGCCGCCGCGAGCACGAGCATCCCGTTCGAGAAGACGAGCCGGTCGCCGAGGTTCGAGAACTGCCGCGGCGCGAAGCGGTCCCGCGCCAGCAGCGCCGAGAGCCGAGGGAAGCCCTGGAACGACGTGTTCGCGGCGAGCACGAGGACGAGCAGGGTCGCTCCCTGCACCGCGTAGTACATGAAGCCGCCGAACGAGCCCGGCCGGAAGACCGCCCGCGCAACCTGCGAGACGACCGAGTCCGTCGCGCTCGGCATCGCATGCACGTGCACGGCGAGATACGAGACGCCGAGGAACATCGCGATCGCCAGCCCTCCGAGCACCGCGAGCGTCGTCGCCGCGTTCTTCCCCTGCGGGTGGCGGAAGGCATTGACCCCGTTCGCGATCGCCTCGACGCCGGTCAAGGCCGTCGAGCCCGAGGAGAACGCGCGGAGGAGCACGAAGACGCCGATCGTGCCCACGCCCACGGGAAGCGCGTGCGGCACCGTCGCTCGGTGCACGTCTCCCGTCACCACCTGAACGAGCCCGACCGCGACGAGCGTGAGGATCGAGGCGACGAACGTGTAGGTCGGAAGCGCGAACAGCAGTCCCGACTCCCGGACGCCGCGGAGGTTCGCGAGCACGATGACGACGAGACAGGCGAGCGAGAGCGCGACCTTGTGCGACGCGAGCGACGGCGTGAAGGACGTGATCGCGTAGATCCCGGCAGAGATCGAGACGGCGACCGTGAGGACATAGTCGGTCAGGAGCGCCGCGGCGGCAACGAGGCTCGGCGCGGTGCCGAGGTTCTCTCGCGCCACGACGTACGCGCCGCCGCTCGTCTCGTACACGCGTACCGTCTGCCGGTACGAGAGGACGACGATCCCGAGCAGACAGGCGATCCCGATCGAGATCGGAAAGACGAGATGTGCGGAGGTCGCCGAGACGGCGAGGAGGACGACGAGCGCCGACTCCGTGGCGTAGGCGACCGACGAGAGGGGATCGGAGGCGAATATCGGCAGCGCGAGCCACTTCGGGAGCAGCGTCTCGTGGATCTGGCCGGTCTGCATCGGCCGCCCGACGAGCACGCGGCGCAAGCGTCTCGGTTCGAGGGCGCGTTCCTCCGAACGTGTCGCGACGCTCACGTTCCCACGCTAGGTCCGCGTGGCTCAGCCGAAGGTCAGGATTCCCTCCGCGGGCCTCAGAAAAGGCTCAAGACGGCCCGGCCAGGCGGTATCCCGCGCCGGGCTCCGTGAGGATGAAGCGTGGCCGCGCCGGGTCCGGCTCGAGCTTGCGCCGCAGCTGCGAGACGTAGACGTGGAGGTAGTGCGACTCGTCGCCGTACCCCCTCCCCCACACTTCGCGCAGGAGCATCGTGTGCGTCAACAGCTTTCCGGGGTTGCGGGCGAGGACGCGAAGGAGCGCGAACTCGTGCGGCGTCAGCTGGACGGGCTCGCCGCCGACCGAGACCGCACGCTTCTCGAGGTCGATCTGCAGCTCACCGATCTCCACGACCGGCTCGGCCGGAGCATCGGCCCGCCGCAACGCCGCACGCAGTCGTGCGAGCAGCTCGTCGATCCCGAATGGCTTCGTCACGTAGTCGTCGGCGCCGGCGTCGAGCGCGGCCACCTTCTCGGCCTCGTCGCCGACGACCGAGAGGACGATGACGGGCGCGCTGCTCCACGTGCGCAGCTCGCGGCAGACCGCGGTACCGCTGCCGTCCGGCAGGACGAGGTCGAGCACGACCGCGTCGGGCGGGTTCGCGGCGAGAGCCGCCAGAGCTCCCTCCGCCGTCTCGGCCGTGTCCACCTCGTAGCCGGCGCCGTGCAGGCTCGTGCGCAGGGCTCGCAGGATCTGCGGCTCGTCGTCGACGACGAGGATGCGCGCGCTCACGCGTTCACCACCGCGCGGCGCTCCGCGAGCGGCAGCGAGAGGACGAGATGCCCGCCGCCCGGATCGTCCTGCGCCCACAGACGCCCGCCGTTCGCTTCGGCGAACCCGCGCGCGATCGCCAGCCCGAGCCCGGAGCCGTGTCCGGCGGCGCCGCGGCGGAACGGCTGGAACAGCGCCTCGCGCTGCTCATCGGGCAGGCCGGCGCCGGAATCGACGACATGGAGCCGAAGCTCCGTTGCGCCCGGCTCGGCGCGCAGCAGCACGAACGAACCGGGCGGCGAATACTTGAGCGCGTTGTCGAGCAGGTTTGCGATCACGCGCTCGACCTGCGCGGCGTCGACCTCGACCGGCGGCGTCTCCGAGCCGATGTCGAGTCGAACGCGTGCGGCCTCGGCGCCGAGACCGGCGAGCGCCTGGCCGACGAGCTCGTCCACGTGCCAGAGCTCGCGATGGGGCTCGGCCGATCCGGCCTCGAGACGCGAGAGATCGAGGAGCTGTTCGACGACGCGGTCGAGCCGGGTGGCCTCGCCGCGGATCGTCTCGGCGAGACCGAGCCGGTCTTCCGGCTCCAACGCCAGACCCGGGCTCGCGAGCGCGTCGGCCGAGGCGAGGATCGCGGTCAGCGGCGAGCGAAGGTCGTGGGACACCGACCGCAGGAGCGCTGTCTTGAGCGCGTCGCTGCGCCGCAGCGCCTCGGCCTCGAGCACCCCCTCGGCGAGCCGTTCCCGCTCCTCCGTCAGGTCGCGCAGGGCCCGGAAGGCGGCCTCGGCCTCCTCGGCCCGGCGACGTGACCGGCTCGCGAGCTCGCTCACGACGACGGCGGTCACGACGAAGACGAGGAGCGCGAACCAGTTCTTCGTGTCCTGGATCGTGAACGTGTAGAGCGGCGCGACGAAGAAGAAGTTGAAGGCGAGCATGCTCCCGATCGCCACTCCGACCGCGAACACGATCCCCCACGCGACCGCGACCGGAATGATCGCAAGCAGGTAGAGCACGGCCAGGCTCAGCACGGGCACATGGCCCTTGAGCAGCTCGACCGCGCCGGTGACGAGCGCGAGCGCCGCGGCGGAGGCCGTTGCCCGGGTGAACGTTTTCACCCGGGCAACGGTACTCCGCCGGCTAGCCGTGGATCGAGATGATGATGGGGATGATCAGGATCGCGACGATGTTCGTGATCTTGATCATCGGGTTGATCGCCGGGCCCGCCGTGTCCTTGTACGGGTCGCCGACGGTGTCTCCCGTCACCGCGGCTGCGTGGGCCTCGGAGCCCTTGCCGCCGTAGAGGCCGTCCTCGATCAGCTTCTTCGCGTTGTCCCACGCGCCGCCGCCCGAGGTCATCGCGATCGCGAGGAAGAGACCGGTCACAATCGTTCCGATCAGCAGGCCGCCGAGCATCTTCGCGTTGATCAGGCCGACGATGATCGGGAAGGCGATCGGCACGAGCGCGGGCAGGATCATCGAGCGGATCGCCGAGCCGGTGACGATGTCGATCGCCGGGCCGTACTGCGGCCGCTCGGTGCCCTCCATGATCCCGGGGTGCTCGCGGAACTGGCGGCGCACCTCCTCGACGACCTCGCCGCCGACGCGCCCGACCGCCTGCATGGCGAGCGAGGCGAAGAGGAACGGCATCAGCCCGCCGATGAAGAGGCCAGCGATGACCCACGCGTCCGAGAGGTCGAAGGTGAGGTGCGAGAGCGCCGAACCGGGCTTGGCCTGCGTGTGCAGACCATCCGAATACGAGCCGAAGAGGACGAGCGCGGCGAGCGCGGCGGAGCCGATCGCGTAGCCCTTCGTCACGGCCTTCGTCGTGTTGCCGACCGCGTCGAGCGGATCGGTGATCGCGCGCACCTCCGGCGGCAGGTCGGCCATCTCGGCGATCCCGCCGGCGTTGTCGGTCACGGGGCCGTACGCGTCGAGCGCGACGATGAGACCCGTCATCGAGAGCTGCGCCATCACGGCCACGCCGATCCCGAACAGGCCGGCGAAGTGGTTGGCGACGAGAATCCCGATCGCGATCACGATCACCGGCAGTGCTGTCGCCTGCATGCCGACGGCCAGTCCTTCGATGATGTTCGTCGCGTGCCCCGTCTGGGACGCGCGCGCGATCGACTTGACCGGATTCCAGCGGGTGCCCGTGTAGAACTCGGTGATCCCGACGAGCAGCGCGGTGACCGCCAGGCCGATCAGCGCGGATCCGTAGAGCTCGCCGAAGGAGTACGAGTGGTTGACGTTCAACCCCGACGTGAAGACGTGTCCGACGAACGCCTTCGTCACCGGGATGAAGATCAAGCCCGAGATGACCGTGGCAACGAGGACGGCGCGGTAGAGCGCGTTCATGATGTTTCCGCCCGCACGCACACGGGCAAACTGGACGCCGATGATCGAGGCGATGATCGAGACAGCGCCGATCGCAAGTGGGTAGAGCCAGAGACTCTTCCCCGCGGTGTCCGCGGTGGTGACGCCGAGCAGCATCACGGCGACCGCAGTCACCGCGTACGTCTCGAACAGGTCGGCGGCCATTCCGGCGCAGTCGCCGACGTTGTCGCCGACGTTGTCCGCGATCACGGCCGGATTGCGCGGATCGTCCTCCGGGATCCCCGCCTCGATCTTGCCGACGAGGTCGGCGCCGACGTCCGCGGCCTTCGTGTAGATGCCGCCGCCGAGACGCGCGAAGACGGAGATGAGCGAACCGCCGAACGCGAGCCCGACGAGGTGGTGGACGGCCTTGTCCGGCGAGTCTCCGATGCCGGCGGTGAGGATCCAGTAATAGCCCGCGACGCCGAAGAGTCCGAGGCCCACCACGAGCAAACCCGTGACCGAGCCGGCGCGGAAGGCGACGTTGAGCGCCGGCGGCAGGCCCTTGCGGGCCGCCTCCGCGGTGCGCACGTTCGAGCGCACCGCGACGTTCATCCCGATGAAGCCGGCCGCTGCCGACAGCGCCGCGCCGATGAGGAAGCCGATCGCCGACCCCCAGCCGAGCGAGTGGTAGAAGCCGAGCAGCAGGAACGGCGCGATCGCGACGACCGCAACCGTCATGTACTGACGGCGTAGGTATGCGGCTGCCCCCTCCTGCACGGCGCGCGCGATCTCCTGCATCCGCTCGGTGCCGGCGGGCTGCTGCAGGAGCCAATACGTGAGGCCGAGGCCGTAGAGAACGGCGGCGCCTGCGCAGAGCAGCGCGAACAGCACGGCGTGATGCATGAACCAGCTCATCGAGTGAGATCTCCCTCCAGGGCGTTACAAAGTCAACGCCGAGAAGCCCCGGCGCGGCCTGGTTTTTACCATACGAGCCGGTCGGGCCGTGTCACGAAGCGGGCGTGCGGAGGTGCCAGCGCACCTGTTCTGCGAAGATCTCGCGGTCCGTCGCACCTTCCTCGTGGCGCGCGATCTGGCGCTCGGCGGCGTTCCGGTCGGGAATCGCCAGCCACTCCGCCGCGCCGAGCTCCTCCGCGATCGGACGCACCCACTCGAGGAGCTGCTCGAGGCGCGCGCGCGTGGGGACGGGCTCCCCGCGCTCGAAGTCGATCAGCTCCCCGGAGAGACCGTGCCGGATCGCCCGCCAGAAGTTCTCCTCGAGCAGGCGGCTCGGGAGGTCCGGCAGCGGCTCGCTCTCGTCGAGCGCACGCGCGACCCGTGCGGCCAGGGCGTAACAGAGCGCCGCGAGCGAGCGTGACTCGCCGAGGTCGGGCTGCGCGTCGCAGATCCGGATCTCGACGGTCGGGAAGGCGAGGTGCGGCCGCACGCTCCACCAGATCTGCGTGTGCTCGGTGATCGAGCCGGTCTCGTAGAGGAAGCGGACGTAGGTCTCCCACTCCTCCCAGCTCGAGAGTGAGTCCGGGATGCCGCAGCGCGGGAACATGCGCGTGAAGATCTGTGTGCGCGCCGAGTGGAGGTACGTGAATGAGCCCTCCACGAACGGCGAGCTCGCCGAGAGCGCAAGCAGCTCCGGCAGGTAGTTGCGAAGCGTCGAGCAGACGCGGATCGCGCGGTCCGGGTCGTTGATCCCGACGTGAACGTGCTGGCCGAACGAGTTGTTGCGCCAGACGACGTAGCGGAGGATCTCGTCGTTGCGGCGATAGTGCGGCGTGTCGATGATCCGCTGCTCCTGCCACGGGCTCCACGGGTGCGTGCCGGTGGCGGCGAGCCCGATGCCTCGCGGTTCGGCGAGGGCGCGAAGCTGTTGCCGCCGCTCGCCGAGAGCCGCGGCGGCTTCGGCGAACGTGTCGCAGCGGCCGGTGCGAATCTCGACCTCGGACGCGATCAGCTCGCCGACGAGATGCGGCTCGAGATCCGTGCCCCTGACGGCGTCCTGCAGCTCCTCGAAACGGTTGACGAGACCGAGCGTCTCGGGGTCGAGGAGAGCGAACTCCTCCTCCACCGCGACGGTGAAATCGGGCACTGCGACGAAGTCCTCGCGCGAGCGCGCGAGCATCTCCTCGTAACCGAGCTTCTGCTCGTCGCCCACGGAAAGAGCCTACTTACGCTTTTGAAGTACGTGGCACGAGCGGCAGCTCGCGGTCGAGCGTGCGCACCTGCGGCAGCAGCGCGACGGCAGGGCCGACGGGGAGCCAGAGCGTGAACGCTCGATAGACGAGCGTGCCCAGCAGCGCCGGCGCGAGCGCGATCCCGACCGAGTTGAGAGCAAAGGTGAGCCCCGCCTCCACGCCGCCCGAGCCGCCGGCCGGCAGGGGCAGAGCCGTGATCACGAAGCCCGTGGCGTAGGCAAGCGCGAGCGGGATCGGATGCGGATGGACGCCGAAGGCCCGGAGCGCGGCATAGAGGACGAGCACGTCTCCGGCCCAGTAGAGCGGGAAGCCCAGCAGCGCAGCGGGATGCGCGAACGGGCGGCGAAGCAGGCGCCGGACGATCACGACGCCGCCGATCGAATGCGACCGAGCCGCTCGCCCTCCATGCCAGAGCCAGCGCGCCCAGGTTCCCGGATTTCGGTCGAGCTCGACGTTGTCGGTCGGCACCGCCGTGAGCCTGGCGCTGCGGCGCGGCGAGCTCACCCAGGCAGCGAGCAGGATGCAGAGCGGCACGATCGCCAGCCAGGCGACCTCCATCGCGAGGGGCGCATGCCACGGCCCTGCAAGCGTGGCCGCCGCCGCGAGGCACGCGAGGATCGCGAGCACGAACCACTGCAGCGTGCTCACCGCGAGAACGCGACGCACCGCGGTGTTGCGTGGCTCGCCGGCCCGATGCAGCGCCCAGTAGTCGATCCCGAGCGTGCCCGCGGAGGAGCCGATGAGGACGGCGCCGAAGCCGATCACGACGATCCGCAACGTCGTCCAGGCACCGAGGATCGGCCCGCCGTCGAAGCGGGCGACATCGCGGTACGCGCCGATGTAGCCCACATACGCGAGGAGCGCGCCGGCGAGGCAGACGGGGAACCACGCGTGGTCGCCCCGTCGGAGCGCTCGCACGACGTGGTGGAGGCTCGTGACCTGTCCGATCCCCACGACCGCGGCCACGGCGAGGGCGATCGCGGCGATGCCGGTGAAGATCGCCTTCCTCCGGTCGATACCGAAGATCTCGTCGTTGCGATCGGTCATAGTTAGGAGAGCAGCCGCGCCGCGACGACGCTCCAGCTCCAGCGGTCGGCGACGGCCTGGCGGGCCGCGAGACCCAGTGCCCGCCGGTGATCGTCGGACAGCGCGAGGATCGCAGCGAGCCGCTCGCGCAAAGCCGCGGAGTCGGCGACGGGGAACGAGACGAGCCCGGCCGTCTCCGGGCCGATCTCCGCGCCGATGCCCGCGGCAACCTCCGCGAGGCCCGAGTGCGCGGAGACGACGGGCAGCACGCCGGCTGCCGCGGCCTCGGCCGCGACCATGCCGAAGGCCTCGGGGAAGATCGACGGCACGACGGCCACGTCGCAGAGCGGCAGCAGGTGCCGGAGGTGGCGATGCTCGAGCGCGCCGGTGAAGAGCGTGCCCTGCGGCGCGAGCGCCTCGAGCTGCTGCCGGTAGTCGCCGAAGCCGACGACGACCGCGCGCGTGTCGAGACCGGCGAGCGCCTCGAGCAGGACGTGGACACCCTTGTTCTCGAGCAGCTTCCCGAAGTAGAGGACGGTCGGTCGTCCCTCCGCGAAGAAGCGCTCGAAGCGCTGCGCGTTTCCCTCGTCCGGCTGACGCTCGTCGGCGTTGCCGGGATTCGGCGGGTCGGCTCGCGCCTCCTCGAGCAGCGCGGCGAGCGCGGCCTCGCGCGGCTCCGGCCGGAATTCGTCGACGTCGACCCCCGGCGGCACGATCTCGACGCGGTCGACGTGACCGGCGATCTCCTCGAGCACCGCACGGATGTGCTCCGAGCCGGCGTAGACGACCTCCGCTCCTGCAAGCGTCTCGGCTCCCCAGCGCGCGAGGTCGGAGCGTCCGCGCATCGCGTACTCGAGCTCGGAGCCGTGCGCCTTGACCCGATAGCGGAGCCCACTCGCCGCGCCGACCGGAGCCCCGAGGAGGACGTGGTTCGCGAACACGAGATCCGCGGGCGCGAGCTCGCGTAGCACCGCGGCGTTCGCCGCGACGAACGCGCTCTGCTCCTCCGGCGACATGTCGACGAGCAGCCGCGCCTCCAGCCCTTCGTACCGGTCGAGGACGAAGACGGGCAGCAGCCGGCCCGGCAGCTCCGGCACGACGACCCGCGCGCGACCGAGGTCGTAGCGCTCGGTGCGCCTCTCCTGGCAAACGACGGTGACGTCGTGCCCCGCGAGGCTCCACTCGCGCGCGAGCGCGCGCGTGTAGACGTTGGAGCCGGTTCCTCCGAGGAGGTAGCCGTGCCACAAGAGCACTCGCATGACGCGGGAGGCTACGTCAGGTGGAAGTACAACGCGTAGAGGAGCTCCACCGCCGGGTTCGAGGTGTGCACCGTCACGTCGCCGGGCGTCTCGAGCAGCGCCTCCGAGTAGTTGAAGATGATCTTCACCCCGGCCGCGACGAGATCGTCCGCCGCACGCTGCGCGCCCTCGGCCGGCACCGCGAGCACGCCGACCACGACGTTGTGGTCGCGCACGAGCTGCGGAAGCTCCCCGTACGGCTCGACCGCGACTCGCCCGATCGGCTGTCCGAGCTTCTCCGTGTCGGTGTCGACGACGACGGCGATGTTGATCCCGTGCTCCGCGAAGATCGAGGACGAGGCGATCGCCTGCCCCAGCCGGCCGGCGCCGACCAGCGCGACGTTGTGCTGGCCCTGCGTGCGGAGGATCTTCCGGATCGCGTCGAGCAGGAGCTCGATCGAGTAGCCGACCCCGCGCTTGCCGAACTTGCCGAAGTTCGAGAGATCGCGACGGATCTGCGTCGCGTTGATGTTCGTGTACTCGGCGATCTCCTGCGAGGAGATCCTGGTCTTGCCCATCTTCCGCGCCTGCGTCAGCACCTGGAGGTACCGGGACAGGCGCGCGGCGACTCCGACGTTCAGGCGCTCGGCCACGCAACCCCCTCAGTGGCTCGACTTCGTGACGGCGTTCTCTGTTCTAGCAGTCGTTCGTCGAGCCCGCTTGTGCAACCGCTTTTCGCAGCGCCTCCGGGTGCACGAAGTACGTGAAGCGGCGTCGTCCGCCGATCTCCACGACCGGGATCCACTCGCGGTACTCGGCCTCCAGCTCGGGGTCGCCGTCGATCGCGATCTCCCGCAACTCGAAGCCGAGCTCGTCGCGCGCAGTGCCGACCACCCGACGCGCCGCCTCGCAGAGGTGGCAGCCGGCCGCGGTGTAGAGGGCGACCTCGGTTACGGGTAGATCCCGCGTGTGACCGTCGCCTCGGCGACGCGCTGCACCGCGAGCCCGTAGGCCGCGACGCGCATCGGGAGCTTCCGGTCCTGCGCGGTCTCCCAGGTCTCGTCGAACCCGCGGCTCATGATGTCGTTGAGCTTCGCGTTCACCTCGACCTCCTTCCAGAAGTACTCCTGGAGGCCCTGCACCCACTCGAAATAGGAGACGACGACGCCGCCGGCGTTGGCGAGCACGTCGGGGAGGATGAGAACGCCTTTGTCCTCGAGGATCGCGTCGGCCGCCGGCGTGACGGGTCCATTCGCGCCCTCGCAGATGATCGAGGCCTTGACCTTGTCCGCGTTCTCGCTCGTGATGACCTGCTCGAGCGCGCACGGCGCGAGGATGTCGCAGTCGAGGAGCAGGAGCTCCCCGTCCGTGATCGCCTCGGCGTCCTTCAGGCCGGCGAGCGTTCCGTGCTCGGCCTTGTGCGCGACCGCCGCAGGGACGTCGATCCCCTTCGGGTTGTGGAGCGCGGTGGTCGAGTCGGAGATCGCGACCACGAGCGCGCCTTCCTGGTGGAGGAAGTTCGCGAGGTAGCTGCCGACGTTGCCGAAGCCCTCGACCGCGACCTTCATGCCGGCAAGGCGCTTGTCGAGCTTCGCCACGGCGTCGCGGATGCAGAAGAGCGCGCCACGGGAGGTCGCCTCGACGCGCCCGAGCGAGCCACCGATCGTGAGCGGCTTGCCGGTCACGACACCGAGCACCGAGTGGCCCTTGTTCATCGAGTACGTGTCGAAGATCCAGGCCATCGTCGAGCCGTCCGTGCCGACGTCCGGCGCCGGGATGTCCTTCTCCGGGCCGATCTCGTTGATGATCTCGCTCGTGAAGCGGCGGGTCATCCGCTCGAGCTCCGGCCGCGACATCTTCTTCGGATCGCAGACCACGCCGCCCTTGGCGCCGCCGAACGGGATCCCCATCAGCGCGCACTTCCACGTCATCCACATCGCCAGTGCCTTGACCTCGTCGACGGTGACGTCCGGGTGGTAGCGGATGCCCCCCTTCGACGGGCCGCGCGCGATGTTGTGGGTGACGCGGTAGCCCTTGAAGACCTGCGTCTGCCCGTCGTCCATGCTCACCGGGACCGAGACCTCGATCGCCTTCTTGCACTCGCCGAGCACGGAGACGAGGTTGGGGTCGATCTCGAAGGTCTCGCCCACTCGGCGCAGCTGTTCGCGCGCCAGCTCGTACGGGTTCTCGCGGAGGTGGGACGTCGTTACGACTGCGGACACCTGGTTGCTCCTTTGTCGCTGCAAACGGCTTGAAAAGAGGACGCCGCGGCGAGCTTAGCGCGATGCGTACGCGTCGAGGGCGAGGTACCGCGGGTACTCGAGCGGCTCGACCCAGCGGGCGGCCGAGGCGATCATCGCGGCGTTGTCCGTGCAGAGCGCGAGGGGCGCGGCGGCCGCCTCGGGCAGCGCGGCGCGGAGCGCGGAGTTCGCCGCGACGCCTCCGACGATCGCGATCCGGTCGCGTCCGCTTTGCTTCGCGGCGTCGTGGACACGCGTCGCGAGCGCCTGCACGATGGCGCGCTGGTACGAGGCGGCGAGGTCGGCGCGCAGGGCGTCGAGGTCGTCCTCGTCGAGGTCGCGTACGGCGTACAGGAGCGCGGTCTTCAGTCCGGAGAACGAGAAGTCGAGGCCGGGCACGCGCGCGACCGGAAAGTCGAACGCGCCCGGGTCGCCGTCGCGCGCCAGCAGCTCGATCTCACGTCCGCCCGGATAGCCGAGCCCGAGCAGGCGGGCCCCCTTGTCGAAGGCCTCCCCGGCCGCGTCGTCGAGCGTCGAGCCGAGCAGCACGTGCTCGGTGTGCGAGCGAACGTCGAGGAGCATCGTGTGGCCGCCGCTTGCGAGCAGGCAGAGGAACGGCGGCTCGAGCGGATCCGGTTGCAGGTAGAGCGAGGCGACGTGGCCGTCGAGGTGGTCGACGGGGACGAGCGGGATCTTCCGTGACCACGCGACCGCTTTGGCCGCAGCGAGCCCGACGAGCAGCGCGCCGATCAGGCCCGGCCCCTGCGTGACAGCGAGGCGATCGACCTCGTCGAGCGTTGCATCGGCCTCTGCGAGCGCCTCGCGGATGACCGGCGTCACGAGCTCGAGATGCCGGCGCGACGCGACCTCCGGCACGACGCCGCCGTAGCGCGCGTGCAACTCGGCCTGCGAGGAGACGACGCTCGAGCGGATCTCGCCCTCGTCGCTGACGAGAGCCGCCGCAGTCTCGTCACACGAGGTCTCGATCCCAAGAATCATTGAGGAGGCCCCGGAGAAACAGTGGCTGTGCCGCAGGGCCGCGCTGAGCGCCGAGACTTCCTCGCTTCGCTCGTCGGCCGGCAACGCCGGCTGCGGCGTCCTCGGTCACGCCCGTAGCCTCCAGCTACGAACGCCGCCTGCGTCCTTGCCTCACGACGCCCAGTGCACCCCTGCTGCGAGCACCGTTCCACCGGGCCTCCTACCCGACCGGGTCCTTCCACATGATGAGCGCGTCCTCGCGGTTGTCGGTGTAGTAGCCGCGCCGCAGGCCACGCGAGCGGAAGCCGAGCCGCTCGTAGAGATCGATCGCCTTCGCGTTCGTGACGCGGACCTCGAGCGTGTAGCCGCGGCGCGTGTCGTCGGCTGTGAGGTCGAAGAGCCGCTCGAGGAGCATCGAGGCGACGCCGCGCCCACGGTGGTCGGGATCGACGGCGACGTTCATCACATGCCACGCGTCGACGTAGCGCGAGACGATCAGGTAGCCGACGAGAGCGCCGTCCTCCCCCTCGGCCTCGAACGCGCCGAGACAGACGGACGTCGGCTTCGCCAGCTCGCCCGCGAACATCGAGCGCGACCACGGTGTCGGGTACGACCGACGCTCGATCTCCTCGATGTCGGCGAGATCGTCGAGCAGCAGGCGCCGGAGCTCGATCGTCGTCACCGGACGTTCCTGTCGGCGTCGGGGACGCGGAGGTAGAGCGGCTCGAGCTCGTCCACGGAGCCGGGCTCGCCGGCCAGCGAAGCGTGAAAGCGGGCGCGCGGCAGATGGCGCTCGTCGTCGTCGGGCGGGACGAACGCGCTGCGCTTTTCGAGCAGCGCCCGGTACCGCTTGGCGCCGTCGCCGACGCAGACGGCACCCTCCGCAACCGGCAGCTCTTGCGGCGTGAGCACCCGCGCCTCGCCGCCGAGCAGCGTGAACACCTCGTGTCGCTTCGCGTCGACCACCGGAAGCGCTCCGGGCGCGCCGGCGGCCAGCGCGGCGAGCGTCGAGACGCCGCAGCCGGACAGGTCGAGCGAGAGCGCGAGCCCGCGCGCCACGGCGAGCCCGATCCGGACTCCGGTGAAGCTTCCGGGGCCGACCCCGACCGCGAGTCGCTCGAGCTCGGACGGGTGCGAGCCCGCCTGGCGCAGCAGCGCGTCGACGTCCTCGAGCAGCGTCTGCGCGCGCGAGACGCGCTCGCCGAGGACCTCGTCGCCGTCCACGAGCGCGCTCGTGGCGACTGCGGTCGCCGTGTCGAAAGCCAGCGTCAGCATTCCTCGATCTCCACAGCTCTCCCTCCGTCAGCATGCCGCAAGCGCACCTCGAAGCGAGGCGCCGGCAGGACGCCCTCGCCTGCCTCCGGCCACTCGACGAACGCGATCGCTCCCTCGAAATACGGCTCGAGGTCTCCCCATTCGGCGGGCGACAGTCCCCGGAAGCGATAGAGGTCGAGGTGCGAGACCTCGACGCCCTCGCCGTGGTAGCGGTGGCCGATCGTGTAGGTCGGGCTCGTCACGCGCTCGCGCACGCCGAGCGCGCCGCACGCGCCGCGCACGAACGTCGTCTTGCCGGCGCCGAGCTCGCCGGCCACCGTGACGACGTCGCCGGCCGCCAGCCGGCGCGCGAGATCCGCGGCCAGCGCCTCCGTCTCCTTCGGGGAGTCGGTCTGCTGCTCCATGCGTACGATCCAACCATGCCTGCCTACGTGATCGTCGAGACGGACATCCACGACCCCGAGCAGTACTCGGAGTACCAGGCCGCGTCGCCCGACGCGGTTCACGCCGGAGGCGGTCGTTTCGTCGCGCGCGGCGGAGAGCTCGCCGTGCTCGAGGGCGACTGGGATCCGGCGCGGCTCGTGATCCTCGAATTCCCCGACCTCGAAACGGCGAGGGAGTGGTACGCCTCCACGAAGTACGAGGAGGCGAAGCGGTTGCGCGAAGGCGCAGCAAGCCTCCGCATGGTCGCCGTGCAGGGCCTGGACGAGCCGCTCTAGAAGAGGCCGAGCTGCTCCGCGGGCTCGGCGACGGCCGGCTCCGGCTCGATCTCGGGCACCGTGACAGCCGCGGGCTGAACGCCGCGGCCCATGATCTCCGGCAGGCGTGCGAAGTCCGCCTCGAGCACCTTCAGCATCGCCGGCGTGTAGAGCGCGGCGGCCGGGTGATAGAGCGGGTAGAGCACGACGCTGCGGCCGGCGATCGTGAGTGCCTGCTCCTGCCCGTGGACACGCGTGATGCCGAGCGGCCGGCCGGAGAGAAGCTTGGTCGCGAAGTTGCCGAGCGTCGCGATCACCTTCGGCTCGATGAGCTCGATCTGGCGGAAGAGGTGCGGCTCGCACGCCTCGATCTCGTCCTGCTGCGGATCGCGGTTGCCCGGTGGCCGGCACTTCAGGACGTTCGCGATGTAGACGTCGTCGCGCCGGAGGCCGACTCCGCCGAGCAGCTTCTCGAGCAGCTTCCCGGCCTGGCCGACGAACGGAACGCCTTGCTTGTCCTCGTGGAAGCCGGGCGCCTCGCCCACGAACATCAGGTCGGCGCGTGGATTGCCGGCGCCGAACACGACCTGCGTCCGCCCCTGGGCGAGCCGGCAGCGCGTGCAGCTCGCGGTCGCCGCCCCGTACGCCTCGAGCGTCTCGACGGAGGCAACCGGCACGGCACTCACGGAGGCGAGTCTACGAGGCGCGTCCGACGGACACGATTCGCGCTCGCCAGCTTCCCCGAGGCGCGTCGACCTCGACCTCGTCGCCCGGCGCCTTGCCCATCAGCGCCTGCCCGACCGGCGAGTCGGGAGACACCCCGCCGACGCCGGTGATCTCGACCGCGAGCACCTCGCCGTCCTCGCGCTCGAGCTCCACCCGGGAGCCGACCGTGACGACGCCGCTCGCGGCGGCCGCCTCCTCGTCGACGATCGTCGCGTGCTGGAGACGGTGGCGAAGAACCCTGATCCGCGCCTCCAGGAGCCCCTGCTCGTTCTTCGCCGCGTGGTACTCGAAGTTCTCGGAGAGGTCGCCGTGCGCGCGCGCGGTCGCGATCGCCTCCACGACTTGCTTGCGCTTCGGCCCCTCGAGCTCGGCGAGCTCGGATTCGAGCTGCGCATGAGCGGCGGGCGTCAGCAGCTCGCCATCGTCGTCCCCCCGAGCCACGGCGGCTAGTGGCCGCAACCGCACGAGCCGCCGCAGCAGCCTCCTCCGCCGCCCGCGGTCACCGGCTTCGACAGGCCGTGCACGGCGAAGGAGGAGAACTGGCGCGACACGTTCGTCGCGGTGCAGTCGGGACAGGCGACCTGCTCCTCGCCGCGGACGAGCTCCTCGAAGTGCGATTCGCATTCCATGCAGACGTACTCGTAGATCGGCACGACGGGGATCCTAGTGGTTGCTCCGGTACGTCCAGTGCCCTTTGGCCGTGCGAAAAGCGAGCAGGCCAAGGACGCAGGAAGGCCGGGTACCCGAAGGTACGCGGCCGACCGAGGACGCCGGCATGCGACGCTCTGCAGCCGGGCAAAGGGTGCTGCTCCGTGCCGGAGCGACCACTAGCTCGACCCGCAGGTTGCGCTGTGATCCCCGAAGAGCTCGCGGGCGAGTCCACTCGGCGTCCCCGGCACGGAGAGCGTGAACCGCTCGGGCCGGGGCAGCTCGAGGATCGTCATCTTGTCCGGCCCCTGGGTGACGCAGCCCGCTCCCTTCAGCCGCCAGTAAGGGTTGTCGTGCGCACGGAGCAGATAGTGGCCGGCCGCGAAGACGCGGCCGCGAATCACCGTGTGCCCGAAGGAGGTCACGACGGGCCGCGCCGGGCCGGTCAGAAGCGGCGTCGCGTGCGGCAGCTCGTAGATCGTCCAGTTCGCGCTGCGGAAGACGACCTTCAAGCCGGAGCTCGGCGAGCGGAGGACACCAGCCTCCTGGGGACCGCCGTCCCAGTCGAGCGGCGCCGTCGTGCTGAGGAGCACGTACCGCACGGCGGCCGAGCGCAGCCACGCTCGGTAGGCGGGACCGTCGAGGTGCTTCGCGTACAGCGTGGGGTTGTCGACCACGTCGAGCTGGCGGTACCAGCCTCGCGCAAGCGGGAAGCCGGATCTCGGAATCCAGTACGCCTCCCAGTGCTCCGCCGTCGGCACGACCTCGACTCGGTAGCCGGGCTGGTCGTGCGAGCGGAGGAAGCCCAGCGCGGGCCGCCAGAAGCTCGCGTTCTGGCTCGCGTTGTCGAGACGTGACGGGACGAGGAGCGCGTACGGCACAAGGTTGTAGGCGAAGGCAACCGCAAGGGCGAGGACGACGATCCGCCGTGGCCGGAAGCGAGCGAGACTCGCCGTGAGGAGCATGACGGGGAAGACGAAGGCGCTGAGCCGAGTCCAGTTGTCCCCGAGCGGCGAGGGCACGATGTAGACGACGACGCTGCCGAGGCCCCACAGCGCGTAGAACGCGACGAGCGGCCCGCCGCGGCGCGCATGCCGGGCGACGAGCACTCCCAGCGAGGTGACGGCGAGCACGCCGAGGAAGTCGATCCAGTGGAACGGATAGACGCCCGTTCCCGCAGGGAAGAGGACGAGCGCCGCCACTTCGATTCCCGCCGAGAGGCCGAGCCCGAGGCCGAACCAGAGATGCCGGCGCCCGATGGCGCGACGCGACACCGCGACCGACCCCACGATCAGGCACAGGAACGCGAAGGCGAGCGGGCTGAAGCCGACCGTGAGCGCCGCGACGACCGCAGCCCAGCGAAGCCGCCGGAGTTGCAGCAGCTTGAGCGTCGCCAGCATCGCCGTGAAGCCGAGGGAGTACGCGTAGAGCCCGGTGAAGAGCGGAGCGGCGGCGAGCACGCCGAAGACGCGCGAGGGCCACAGCGCGGCGCTTCCCCACTCGCGCATTGCGAGCGACGAGAAGAGGACGGTCGAGGCGATCGCGGCCGCGAAGACGAGCGGCAGGTTCCCGACGAGTGCCGCCGGCAGGTAGTAGAGGAGGCTGTACCCGGCGAGCGGGTAGGTCCCCGCGTACCAGAAGTTGTCCCAGACGAGCGCGCCGTCGCGAACGAGAAATGTCCGGTAGAGGTGAACCGGCGCGTCGCCCGGCGCCGGCCCGACGGCGTGGACAAGCGCCGCGAAGCCGGCTGTCAGCGCAGCCCCGATCACCAGCTCGCGGCGGCGGGCCGGGCTCAGTTTCTGCGCGAGGGAGATTGCGACGGAGGTCAAAGCACCACCCTGATTGTGGCAGCTGGGCGAGGTCGGCCGTTGGGGCGCGGGTACACTCGTCCTGCCCGGCATCCGCATCGGAGCTGGAGCACGATCGTGATCGAGAGAGTGCATGTCATCGGTTCTGGCCGCGTCGGTTCGGCCGTCGCCGCCCGCCTGCGTGAGCGCGGCGTCGCCGTGGGGCCCGACGACCCCGACCTGGTCCTCCTTTGCATTCCAGACACGGCCATTCCCGACGTGTCCAAGGGTCTGGCACCTGGAAACGCCTGGGTGGGACACGTCTCGGGGGCGACGCCGCTCGCTGCGCTCTCCCCGCACGAGCGGCGCTTCTCGCTCCATCCGCTGCAGACATTCGACCGCAGCGGCGATCCCGCGCAGTTCGACGGCGCCTGGGCGGCGCTGAGCGGCGAGACGGACGAGGCGCTCGGCGTCGCGCGGGAGCTGGCAGGACTCCTCGGGCTGGAGCCGTTCGCGCTCGCGGACCGGGATCGGACGCTCTATCACGCGGGCGCGGTGTTCGCCTCGAACTACCTCGTGACGCTGCAGCGCGCCGCGGTGCGGCTCGGCGTTCCGGCCGAGGGCGTCGTGCCGCTGATGACGCGCACGATCGAGAACGGCTTCCAGCTCACGGGCCCGATCGCCCGCGGCGACTGGGCGACGGTCGGGGCGCACAAGGACGCGATCAGCACCGAGCATCCCGAGCTCGAGAGCCTGTACGAGGCACTCGTCGAAGCGACAGTGCTGCTCACGTGAACGTGATCCGCTCGACCGCCGCGCTCGAGACGGGGCCTGGCACCGGCCTCGTGCCGACGATGGGCGCGTTCCACGACGGCCACCGAGCCCTCTTCCGGGCCGCGCGCGCCGAGAACGACCGCGTGGTCGTCTCGCTCTACGTCAATCCGGCCCAGTTCGACGAGGAGGCCGACCTCGAGGCGTACCCCCGCGCCGAGGCGCGCGACCTCGCGATCGCCGAAGCGGAGGGCGTGGACGTCGTGTTCGCGCCCGACGCGCTGTATCCCGCGGGCTTCTCGACCTGGGTCGTCCCGGACGTGACGGGAGCCGAGGCGGACTCGCGGCCCGGTCACTTCCGCGGCGTGGCGACGGTGTGCCTGAAGCTCTTCAACATCGTCGTGCCGGAGCGTGCCTACTTCGGCCAGAAGGACGCACAGCAGGTGGCGGTCGTCCGCCGGCTCGTCCACGACCTGAACGTCCCCGTCGCGATCCGCGTCGTCCCGACGGTGCGCGACGCCGACGGTCTCGCGCTTTCGTCTCGCAACGTGCGCCTGTCGCCAGCGGAGCGCGAGCGCGCGCTCGGCCTGCCACGAGCGCTCATGTCTGCCGCGGCCGCGCCCGATCCCGTCGCCGCCGCCCGGGCCTCGCTGAACGGCCTCGAGCCCGACTACGTCGAGGTGCTCGACCTCGGCGACGCCAAGGTCCTCGCCGCCGCGGCCCGCGTCGGCTCCACCCGCCTGGTCGACAACGTCCTCCTGGAAGGAGAGATCCAATGAGCGTAGGCTCGACGGAGCTCATCAAAGAGCGAAGGCACCGGCCGTGCCGGTGCCGGGAGCGGAAAGCATGAGCATCCCGGCCGGCAAGCTGCCCGTCCCCGAGCTGCTCGCGATGAAGCGGCGCGGCGAGAGGATCGTCATGGTCACGGCGTACGACGCGCCGGGCGCGCGTTTCGCGGAGGACGCCGGGATCGACGTGATCCTCGTCGGCGACACGGCCGCGATGGTCGTGCTCGGCCACGCGGGCACGACGCCCGTGACCGTCGACGAGATGCTCTTCCTCACACGTACGGTCTCCCGCCAGGTGCATCGCCCGATCGTGGTGGGCGACATGCCGTTCGGCTCGTACGAGGCCTCCGACGAGGACGCCGTGCACACCGCCGTCCGTTTTGTCAAGGAGGGCGGCGCCGACATCGTGAAGCTGGAGGGCGCCGGGCCGATGGTCTCGCGGGCGCGCGCGATCGTGCAGGCCGGCATCCCGGTGATGGGGCACGTCGGGCTGACGCCGCAGTCGGCGACGATGCTCGGCGGCTTCAAGACGCAGGGCAGAACCGCGGAAGCCGCACAGCGGATCGTCGAGGGAGCGAAGGAGCTCGAGGACGCCGGCTGCTGCTCGATCGTGCTCGAGGCGGTGCCCGCGCCGGTGGCCGCGCACAGCACGAGGGAGCTCGCCGTCCCGACGATCGGGATCGGCGCCGGCTCGGAGTGCGACGGCCAGGTGCTCGTCTACCACGACCTGCTGGGACTCTCCGAAGGACATCTCCCCCGCTTCGTCAAGCGCTATGCGAACCTCTCCGCCGAGATCCGCGACGCGCTCACGGCGTACGCGACCGAGGTGCGGAGCGGCGCCTTCCCCGAGGAGGAGCACACGTACCCGATGCCCGACGATGAGCAGGCGGAGTTCGAGGCCGCGAATCCCAAGTAACAGTCTGTTACAAGGTTGGCCGTTGGCCGTTATGGCGGTGTCAAACGACAGCGTTGCTGGGCATCCACGACACCTAGTAACAGTCTGTTACTAGGAAAGACAGGTCGCCCTGCTAGAGGACGGTCGCGAGAACGAGAAGCGCCGGCAGCGCCGCCGCCAGGCCGACGGCCGCAAGGCTCCGGACCCAGCTCCAGCCGTGCACGCTGCGCACCCCGACGACGAGGAGCACCGCGCACCACGCGAACGCGGCATAGACGAATGCGCCGAAGATCTCGTCTCCCCGGCCGTAGTCGTAGCCGCCCGTGCGGAAGAGATCCTGGCCGTAGATCAGGATCCGTACCGGCCAGAGCGTGAAGAGCGACAGGGCGAGCGGCGCCGACGAGAGCGCGAGCACGCCCCGGGCCCGCAGGTAGCTGCCCATCCCGCCGAAGCGGCGCGCCGCTCCGTAGAGCAGCCCGCCGCCGAGCCAGTACACACCGACCGCGTAGGCGAGACCGCCGAGGAACGCCCACACCGCCACGACGATCGGGGTCGTTCCCGGGTTGTTCAGGATCCCGCGCGCCACGGGCGTGCCGAGGACGCCGGCAATCCCGGCGAGGCCGATGATCGCCGTCAGCGGCTCCTGCCGCGCGTCGACCTCCGCTTCCGATTCGCCTCGCAGCGAGGCGAAGACGGCGCGCGGCGCCACCAGAACGGCCGGCGCGCGTAGCCACCAGGTCCGCTCCAGTGCTGACGGGGTGTCCGCGATCCCCTCGCTCACCACGGATCAGCGTAGCCCGGCTACGACCCTCGTCGAGGGGAGGGTCAGCGTCCGGGAGCCGTCTTACAGAGTGATGTCGTCACGCCGCGGCGACCGCGGGAGCCGGCAGCACGTGCCGGAGGAACTGGCCCGTGAAGCTCCCCTCCGCCCGCGCGACGTCCTCGGGTGTGCCGACGGCGATGAGCTCGCCTCCCGCCTCCCCGCCCTCCGGCCCGAGATCGATCACCCAGTCGGCCTGCTTGATCACGTCGAGGTTGTGCTCGATCACGAGCATCGTGTTCCCCGCGTCGACGAGCCGCTGGAGCGTATCGAGCAGCTTCTCGATGTCCGCGAAATGCAGGCCCGTCGTCGGCTCGTCGAGGATGTAGAGCGTCTTCCCGGTCGCAACCTTGGAGAGCTCTGCGGCCAGCTTCACCCGCTGCGCCTCACCGCCCGAGAGCGTCGTCGCGGGCTGTCCGAGCTTCATGTAGTCGAGCCCGACGTCGTGCAGCGTCTGCAGGCGGCGGCGGATCTTCGGGATC
>DATGEB010000066.1:0-100955 GCA_035310545.1 Gaiellaceae bacterium | reverse complement strand
GCCGCGCTCGCACAGTGCAGCGAGCCGGACAAGCGGATCGACTTGGGTCGTGGTCTCAGCCACGATGGCCTCCTAACGCGCTACGGCCCCGGCGCGGCGATGAAGGCGCCGGCCGGGGCCGTCGCGCAACAGGGACTATAGGACCGTGACAAGTGAGCGAACGTGAACACACATGCGCGCACACGTACCGGTTCTAGAACCAAGGCTGCGCCGAGGTCGAGCGAGACGCCCTGACCCACCTCCCGCGAATAGAGGGGCCGCAAGAGGATCCCGCCGTCGATGGCGCAGCCCTGGCGGGCTGAGTATTCGACCTTGCCGCAACCGCTCCTTGTCAGCGCCGAGAAAACAGCCGTACCGGGAACGGCGCGCGATCCTCGCCGAGCGGAGCCGCCCAGGACGCCTCGCCGCGTGCCCCTCGTTGGGGGGAACATGCGCCGTTCACGCCTTTTGCTGCCAGGGCTTCTCGGCCGATCCGCCTCCAAGGTTTCACCCAGTGGTTTTGGCGAGCCGCGCAACAGGGAAGAACGCAGAACCATGGACCCGTTCATCGGGACCGAAACGATCCTCTACTGGCGGCGGGAAGAAGGCACGCCTGACGACGACGCAATGGGAGTCGCCTGGGTGGTCGAGGGTGACGGGACGGAACGTCTGATCAACGGCGGCGACCCAATCAGCCGGACCGAAGCCGAACGGCTCGCCGTAGTCGGCAAGCACATCCTCGACGCTGAGCCGTAGGCGCCGCCTGAGCCCGGAGAATTCGCTGCTGGATCGCGCGAGTGAATCTGCCGTGCGCCGTCCCTTGGCTCGTCATCGCCAGTGTGGGGCCGGCAGCGAAGTCGACGCACCGGAGCGGGTATGGTGATTTGCACTCGCCCTTCCGCCGCCTGCGCTCTCAACGGCCCTAGGACGCATCGTTTCCAGGGCTCGAGCAGCGTGCCCAGGGCATGCACAAGGAAGGGACACATTCGATGGGTTCCTCTGAGTCCGTCCACTTCGATCTCGCTGACGGTACGAGCGTGGGGGTAAAGAGCAGTAACTATCGCCGCGTTTACGAGGCGCTATGGAAGCTCTCCAGCGTGCCGGGAGCCGTCTCGACGGCCACGCTTCTTCTCGGTGCGACTCGGCGTCCCGGCTATCCGCATGGCGTCAAGCTAGATGCAGTGCAAAGCGCGGCGCTCAGAAGCGCCATAAGCCGCTCCAAGCCTACTAGGGCCGGCGCGTGAGACGCGAGTGCCCGACTTGCGGCCGGCTCATCCACCTCAACCGCGAGGGCCTCTTTCGCCGTCACTTCAGCACCCAGCCCGGCGGGAGCGTCCGCCTCTGTCCAACATCCGGCCAGACGGCCTCCCGGAGTCGTGGCACCTGTGCTACGCCGCCTCGACCTGTGCCAGACCGACGGTCCAGGGTGAGCGGGAAGCGCTGGGGCGACCCCACTTCTGCCGAGCACCTCTGAGGTTCGGCTTGGAGGCTGCCGCATGAGTAACCGAAAGGAGAACAAGGATGAGCAATGCCCCCGCACATGGCTTTACGCGGCGCGGCCATCCCGTCCATGCCCACACGGTTGACCATCTACCCAACGAGACCGCGTATCAGCGGTTCAACAAGAAGGTCGCGATCACCCTGACCAAGTACGTCGGGACGATGACGACGTTCTGGATCTTCTGCTGCCTATCGCTTCTCTCGCTCCCCGCGGTTCTGTCCGGCTTCGGGCCGTTCGCGCATACATTCCCGGCGTTCATCATCAAGGCGTCGATCATCGCTCTCGTCGCTTGGGTCGCGCAGACCTTCATCCAGCTCGTCCTGCTCCCGGCACTGATGGTCGGCCAGAACCTGCAGAACGCGGCCGCTGACGTGCGCGCTGCCAAGACATTCGAGGACATCGAGTTGATCGTGGACCGCCTCGACTGCGCGACGCAGGGCGGCATCACTGAGGTCCTTGACGCCGTACGCCAACTACAGGCACCAGAGGCCAGCGAGGCGAAGTGACGACGTGGGACATCGTTGTCTCGACGCCTCGTTATTTCGTAAAGCCCTCCTAGGAGGGTTTGGCGAAATGGGGGCTCAGAATCGCGGGTGTCGGTAGTTCGCCGTAGCGACTCTGCGGCGTAGCTCGCTGCCTTCCGGCAACGGGATCGCCCTAAATGAGTCCATGGCGGCGTTTCTCTCCGCAACTGTGAAGCAGAGCCCACTCCGGGATATTGCGGGGTTGCTCTGGTTTCTCCTCACCGGCCGCCTCTAGCCACCGATGGCACAGCGCGCATTGAGGCAGTGACGGATCTGGCGTGCCTTAGAACCGGAGCAAGCCCTTCCGGTGCGGCGGCTTCGCGCAGGCTCTAGCCAGGATTGGGGCGGACCTCCGGGAAGGGGGACTACCGAGGATCCGCCCGCCCGCTGCTATTCGCGTTAGCACTGCAGATGCCTCTTAACGCGGGGCTGCTTCTCGAGGTGCGACCTGTCGCTCGCTTCAGAGACGCCCCGTCAATACCGATAGAAGGAAGCGAGCCCGACCGGAACTTCTAGAAGGGGGACGGTCGGGCTCTTCCCGATCACACATCCAGAACGAGACGCCAACCGGCTCGGAATCCGCCCGAACTCACGTCAGGCGTTCCCGGCGTACCCGCGCCAGCGCTCGAGCTCCTCGTCGCTTGGCGGCGGCACGCCGCCGCAGGCGATGTTCGAGTCGAATGTGAGCGGATGGGCGAGCTCGACCAGCCGTAAGCCGGTGATCTTCTTGCCGTCGACGATCAAACCCGCCCGCACGTCGATCGCATGCGGGTCACAGCCGATCATGTCCGCGATCGTCTGCCGGGCGCCCTTGAGGGTGAGTGGCGCGTGTGACCCGCCGAAGCACCAGCGGAGCACGCAACTCGGGATTCAGCACCGCGTCGGCCTGGTGGCAGACAGCCGCGTTGCCGTCCTTGATCCCCTTCCGGATTCCTTGGACCTCCCAATCAAGCGTGTAGATGCCAACGTTTGAAGCATGGACGTGGAGTCCGCGGGATGACCGCAAGATCCGCCGCTCGTTCCCGACACAGTCCGCGGCGAAGAGCTGGCGCCGGGACGCTGCCTCCGATGTAGCCCGCGGGAAGCTGCGAGCACCGACATCGGCGACGCTCAATGACGAGTCTCGCGGATGGATCGAGCGTGCTGAGCGTGGGGAGGTACGGGCTCGCGGCGGGCGGCCGTACAAGCCGTCCGTCCTTCGCCGATACCGGGCCGATCTCGAGCGGTACATCCTTCCGGCGCTTGGCAGCGTGAAGGTGTCGCAGCTTCGACGCCGGATGGTGCAGGAAGGGCTCGTCGACGACCTCGTGACACGAGGACTCTCTGGATCCCGGGTCCGCGGTGTCCTCAACGGCCTCCGCGCCGTCCTCAGACGGCCGCTACAGGCCGAAGAGCTCCAGGTCGACCCGACGCGACCCGGCTCGATCTTCCAGCCGACTCGCGGCCTCGTGATCGGGCGGCGCCGCCAACGGAGGCAGCGGCGCTCCTCGCAGCATTGCCGGACGAAGACAGGGCTCTATGGGCGACGGCCTTCTACGCGGGGCTTCGCCGCGGCGAGCTCCGCGCGCTCCGCTGGTCGGACATCGACGAAGCCGTGACAGAGATCGGCGTCGGGCGGAGCTGGGATGAGGTCGAGGGCGAGATCGCGCCCAAGAGCGCAAAACGGGGTCCGTCGCGTTCCGGTTGCGAGCGCTCTGCGGCTGCTCCTGCTCGAGCACAAGGCGCGCACCGGGCGGATTCCGCATAGCTGTGCGGTAGCGTCCCGGCTTCCCAAGCCCAGGGTCGCGGGTTCGAGCCCCGTCTCCCGCTTTTTGGACGGTTACGCCGAAACCCTCCGCGCCCTCGAGGACGACATCTGGGGCAAATGCTCATGATCGCGAAGCGCCTACTCACCCTCGGAAGCGTTCGCCGGCGGTACCTCCTGCTCGCCTCCCTGGTGACTCTCGCGCTCGGAGCGAGTTCCCTCGTCCGGTCGGCCACCAGTCCACCGGCGACCCTGACGTTCAGCACGTTCTCGCCACGAGAAGCAGCGAGCGGAAGCGTTCGGCTCACAACAGCGTCAGCAGGGTCGACGGCTGTCCAAGGTCAGGCGGCAGCCTCTGCAGCCCAGCGGTATTCCGGCGGTCTTCCGGTGCTCGAATCGCGTTTCGCCCACTGCGTCGACACAGGCATGAGCCCCCCGGTGAACGAGGACTGTTGGGCCATCTCATTGGATGATCCAACTACAACCCGGCGACCGGCTCGCCGCCCGGTGGCCCGGCCGCGAAGCCGCTGAATATCTCTTGCCCTCGTGGAGCCGGGTACGAAGATCCTCGAGGCCCAGGGCGGGCGGGGCTAGACGGGCGCCGGCCGCGGCGACTCCGACCCGAAGTACGGGGAGGAGTTCGGGATCCCGTCGCAGTCGACGCCGAGCGCTCAGTTCCCTGCGACGGCGCCCATGGTGACCGCGGACAGCACGATCAGGGCCGCGATCGCGAAGACCAGCGTCAGCGCTGCGATCGTGAGCTTCGTCTGCGTCATCATCGAGTGCGTTCGCCGTCCAGGCCACCAGCCCTTTGTCACGCCTTGCAGGTCTTCGGGCTTCTGCCGCGAATCGTCGTCGGGCAAACGACTTCACTCCGAGGAGGTAGATGGTGGAGAGCTCGATGCGGTATGTGGGATGCGTGGCGGGGTTCGCGATCGGTCTCGTCTGGATGACGGCCGGGCTCGGCTCGGCGATCGTCTGCGTGCTCCTGGCGGCGCTCGGGTACGGCGCGGTCTTCTTTGCGGAGCGCGCACGGGCGAACGCGAGCACGGCCTCGAAGCCCTCGGACTCCCTCGCCCTGGCGCTCGAGGAGTTCGAGCTCGAGAACGAGAGCCTCGTCGAGCGGGCCGACGACGCGACGAGCCCTCTCGCGGCCGAAGCCGAGTACGGCTGGCCGGTCGAAGAGCCCGAGATCATCCAGAACGGCGCGGCTCGCTAGCACGAGACCCCCGCACGAGACTCCTGAGCGCGGCGGGCCCCCGTCCGCCGCGTTAGGGCTCCTGTCGTGCCGGAGACGCGATCGACGCCGCGACTGGCATCCGCGGTGGACGACGCCGACGACCCGCGAGCGGCCCCGCACGGCTGGCGCGGCAACCGCTGCGGCGCCGGCACTCCGACGCCGCAGCCGGTGAGGATGGGGAAGGGCGCCGGCCGGGAGGACGAGACGCAGCATCCCGGTGTCTATACGGCACGCAGCCTGCGACCGTCACACCGGCCGCGGCCTAGTTCTCGGCGAAGACCATGCGCGCGATGTCCGCGAAGAGGAGGACGATCACGAGCACCGCGACGACGTCTCTCAGCATGCTCCCTACGTAGGCGCGCCCACGCCGGACCGCGCCAGCCGAAGGAGTGGGATTCGCGGGACGATCAGCCGCCGCCGCAGGAGCCCGATGGATCACGGCCATGCGTTCGCGAGCTTACGTCGCGTCTCCTCCAGATCTTCCGGAATGACCTTGATGTCGGCGAGCACGGGCATGAAGTTCGTGTCGCCGTTCCAGCGCGGAACGACATGCACGTGACCGTGGTCGACGATCCCCGCGCCCGCGACGCGACCGAGGTTCCAGCCGACGTTGAACCCCTCCGGCGAGAAGACGGCCCGCAGCGCGCCGATCCCGTCCACCGCGAGGCGCTGCACCTCGAGCGTCTCCGCCTCCGTGAGGTTGTCGAACGAGCAGCCGTGCCGGTACGGCGCGACCATCAGGTGCCCCGACGCGTATGGGAACTTGTTCAGGAGGACGAACGCGAGTTCGCCTCGGCGGATCACGAGCTCCGGCTCGTCCTCGGGCAGCGCGGCCGCACGGCAGAAGACGCACTCGTCTCCGTCGGCGGCGTGCTGGACGTACTCGAGCCGCCACGGCGCCCACAGCTGCTTCATCGCCGGGAGGCTACTGGTCACTCCGGCAAGTAGCAGCACTGGACGTGCCGGAGCAACCACTGGCGTCCGGACGGGGAGCCTTGTAGCATCGCCCGCATGCTGGACAAAGTGATGCAGTGGCTGCGTGGCGATTCCGGTTCCTCGGCGAGGAGTGAACCGGCCGAGCCAATGACGGCTCCCGAACCTCCGTCGATGCCCTCCGAGCCGGCCGCCGACGCGGACGCGAGCGCAGGAGAGACGTCGGAGCCGGAGCCGTCGGGCGACGAGCCCGCGTAGTCGCGCGACAAGCCGGTTGACGATCCGCCTCGAGCCATTCGGCGTCGAGCACGTCCCGGCTGTGGACGCGATGCTCGGCGACTCCGATCTCGTGCGCTTCACCCGCATTCCGGAGCCCGTCCCGTCCGGTTTCGCGCGCGCGTGGTTCGAGCGCTACGACGAGGGCAGGCGCGACGGGACGCGCGAGGCGTTCGCGATCGTGGGGGACGGCGGCGAGTTCCTCGGCATCGCCCTCGCGCCGCAGATCGATCGCGAGACTGCGACGGCCGAGCTCGGGTACGTCGTCGCGCCGGAAGCCCGCGGCCGGGGCGTGGCCACCGAGGCCCTCCGTCGGCTCACGGTGTGGGCGTTCGAGCTCGGGATGCAACGGCTCGAGCTCATGATCAGCGTGGAGAACGAAGCATCGAAGAAGGTGGCCGAGCGCTGCGGCTACCGGCGCGACGGAGTCCTGCGGTCGGCCTACCTCAAGCAGGGGCTGCGCGAGGACACCGAGATCTGGTCGCGGCTTCCGGCCGACCCCTGAGCTCAGGCCTTGCCCGAGAGGGTCAGGCCGACGAGGACGAGGGAGAGCGCACCCGTCGCGAACACGGTGAGTGCGGCGACGGCGTCGAAGACGCGCCCGTTCCGGTAGTCGCCCATCAGCTCCCTGCTGCGCGCCAGCCGCCAGACGAAGAAGAGGGTGATGGGCAGCAGCGCCCCGTTGACCACCTGCACGAACACGAGGAGCTTGATCACCGGGAGGCCGGGGATCATCGCCACCGCCGCGCCGACGACAAGCAGCACTGTGAGGGTCGCGACGAAGACAGGAGCCTCGCGTGGCCGTCGCGCGATGCCCTTCTCAAGGCCGAATGTCTCGGCGATGACGTAGGCGGCTGTGACCGGGAGAATCGCTGCGGCGAGGAGGCTCGCGCCGAGCAGCCCGATCGCGAAGAGCGCCTCGGCGAAGCGACCCGCGAACGGCTCGAGGGCCTTGGCCGCGTCGGCGGCGCTGTGCACGGTCCGGATGCCGTGGACGTAGAGCGTCGCTCCGGTGGCGATGATGATGAAGCCGGCGACGAGGTTGGCGAAGATCGACGAGCTCGCCACCTCCGCGCGCTCCGCCCGGATGTCCTGCGGTCCCATGCCGCGCTCCACGACCGCCGACTGCAGGTAGAGCTGCATGAACGGCGTGATCGTCGTCCCCACGGTTGCGATGAAGAGGATCACGTACGGGCCGTTCAGGTGGATGTGCGGGACGACGATCGCCCGGCCGACCTCGCCCCAGTGGGGGCGCGCGAGGACTGCAGCGACCGGATAGGCGAAGAACGGGATCGTCATCGCGACGAAGACCCGTTCGGCGACCTTGTAGGAGCCGCGCACGACGAGCAGCCAGACAACGGCCGCGGCGACCGGCACCGACGCCTGCGGTGGCACGTGCGCAAGGTCGAGCGCCGCCCCGATCCCGACGAACTCCGAGATGCAGATGCCGAGGTTCGCGATGATGACCGACGCGGTCGAGAAGAGCGACCATCGGGGTCCGTACTGCTCCCGGATGAGCTCGGCCAGGCCCTTCCCGGTGACCGCGCCCATCCGCGCGGCCATCTCCTGCACGACGATCAAGCTGATCGTCAGCAGCGCCATCATCCAGAGCAGGTCGTACTTGTACTTCGCCCCGATCGAGGCGTACGTTGCGATTCCGCCTGCGTCGTTGCCCGCATTTGCCGCCACGATTCCCGGGCCGATGAACGCGACGAGAGCGATGAGCTTGAGCGCGGTCGGGTTGCGCGGTCGCATCCGGGGACGGCCGCGCATCAGGCGCGGCAGGCGAGACCGCAGCCGCACGTCAGTCGCTCCCGAGGAGGCCGAAGCGTCGGCGCCAGGGCTCGGGCAGGACGAGCTCGAGGACGTCGTCGACCGTGACGATGCCGAGGAGCCGCTCGTCCTCGTCGATGACGGGCACGATCGTGAGGTCGTAGTCGGTCATGAGCCGTGCGACCTCCTCGAGGTCCGCGTCGGGACGCACCGTCTGCACCGGGACGAGCACGTTCCAGAGGCGCTCTCCTGCGGGCGTGCGGACGAGATCGGCGATCGCGATCCCGCCGCGCAGGCGCCGGTGCGTGTTCATCCCGTAGATCCAGGCGAGCGAGTCGGCCGGAAGGGAAGAGCGCTCGACCCGGTCGATCGCCTCCTCCCGCGTCGCGTCGGCGTAGACGCAGACGAACTCGGGGCTCATCAGGCCGCCCGCCGTGGCGGGGTCGTAGCCGAGGAGCGTGCGCAGGCGACGCTCCCGAACCGAGGAGAGGAGGCCGATCACGTCCTCACGCCGCTCCTCCGGGAGCTGGAGGACGAGGTCGGCCGCGTCGTCCGTCTCCATGCGGGCCAGCAAGCCGGCGATCTCCTCGTCGCTCCGATCCTCGACGAACTCGAGCGTGTGGCTCTCGTCGAGCTCCTCGAACAGATCCGCCTCGCGCTCGGGATCCGCGGCGACGGCGGCGATGATCTCCTGGCCCTCGCTGTGTGACGCCGCCTCGACGAGGTCGGCGACCTCGGCGGGGTGGAGCCTGGCGAGCTTCGGGTGCGGCACACGCAGCCGCACCGTGGGGACGTGTCCGGTGAACGGCTCGATCGACGCCCAGTCGACGAAGCCGCCCGCCCCGATGCGGCCCGAGAGCCGGCGCGGCACGACGCGCCGGACGAGCCCGCGCAGCCCCACGTCGACACCGACGACCCGGTGCCAGCCCTCGAGTCGGGCGAGCTCGATCTCGTTGGCGCGCACGAGCCGGGCGCCGTCGACGTTGATCAGCTGGCGGTCGAGGACGTCCTTCTTGAGCAGGACCTCCTGGGGCCGCCGGCGGAAGTGCTGCAGGTCCAGCCGATTCGCCTCGAGGGTCACGAAACCCGGCTCGAGCTCGACGATCTGCTCGGCGGCGACGAACACCTGGCGTCCGGCGACCGTGGCGACGACGCCCGTCACCGGCGGGTAGTCCTCGCCGAGGCGGACGATGAGATCGTCTACGCGGCCGAGTCGCTCGCCGGCGGTGTCGCGCAGGTCGCCGCCGACGACGAGCGAGAGATGAAGCACGGTCGGAGCGGCCACGGCCAACGGTGAACCTCCATCAGAGCCATCGCTTCCAGCGGAAGAAGCCGAGCATGCCGAAGACCGACACGGCCATCAGTCCGACCGCGGCGAAGAAGGCATCCCAGCCGTCGAAGCCGGGGAAGTGGACGTTCATCCCGAAGAAGCCGGTGATGAACGTGAGCGGCGTGAGGACGACGATGAAGACGGTGAGGACGTAGAGGATGTCGTTCTGCTGGTGCGAGATGAGCGACTCGTTCGTGTCTTCGAGCGCCTCCACGACCTCCTTGTAGTTGTCGAGGAGGTCCCAGATCCGCTCGCTGCCGTCGACGATGTCGTCGAAATAGAGCTCGAGGTCCTCGGGCAGGAACCGCTCGATCGAGCGTTCGAGCTGGCGAAGCGTCGGCCGCTGCGGCTTGATGATCTTGCGGTAGGAGATGATCTCCTGCTTGACCCTGTGGATGTCGGTGACGAGCCTCTTCGCTCCTTCGGCGGCACCGATCTCCTCGTCGATCTGCTCGAGCTTGAAGCCGATCTTGTCGAGGATCGGGAAGCAGTAGTCGTAGAGGTCGTCGAGCACCTCGTAGAAGAGGCGCCCGGCGCCCCGCGAGAGCAGCTGGCGCCGGAACTCCTCGCTCTCGTACGCACGCCGGAAGAGCAGAGTCACCGGCCGTAGCTCGACGGTGGGCAGCGTGACGAGGTAGTCGGGGCCGAGAAAGACGTCGAGCTCGCCGGCGTTCAGCCGGCCGACGGTCTTGTCATAGACCGGGAAGTGGAGGACGGCGAAGAGGTAGCCGCCGTCGGGGTCGTCCGTGTAGACGTCGACCTTGGGGCGCTGGCGGCGCGAGAGGACGTCCTCGACGTCGAGCGGATGCCAGCCGAACCGGCTCGCCAGGAGCTGCGCCTCGTCGGTCGTGGGGCCGAGAAGGTGGACCCAGGTAATGCCGTCGCTCTGGAGCTCAGCGATGCGCGGGCGCGCGTCTACGACCGGCGTCCCGGCAGGCGCCCCGCGACGCGAACGGATGCGCGGCAGGTTGGGCACTTGTACTGAGGGGGTCGACGGTCGCGGACATGGCGCGGGAATGCTACCCGCTCGCCGCCGCGGGCAGTGGCGGAACGGCTTCACCATGCGGTGTCCGGCGCACTTTCTCGGGCAGTCGCGGCTCGAGGGCCAGCGCGCCCGCGGCGCAGGCGAGGTTGATTCCGGCGGCGATCGGCCAGAGCAGCAACGGCCGGTGCTGCAGGAGCAAGCCGCCGGCGGCGGGGCCGACGATCCAGCCGATCTGCCACGAGATGCTCGCGGCGGCGACGTAACGGCCGACGAGCGACGCCGGCGCGAGGTCGACGCTCAGCGGTGCATGGATCGCTCCGTGGAGGCATTCCCCGACTGCGAAGACGAGCATCGCCGCGGCGAGGATCCCGAATGCGGCCGTTGCGCGCGCCCATTCTCCCGTCGCCCAGACGGCGAGCAGCGAGACCGACCAGAGTGCGCCCATGAGCGCGAAGCCGCGCATACGCCGCCGCCCTTCGGAGAGCTTCACGACGGGAAGCTGGAAGACGACGACGCCGACCGCGTCGAGCGCGAAGACGATGCCGACCTCCTTCTCGCTGATGTGCGCGATGTTCTTCCCGAACGCGGGTAGCAGCTCGACGACCAGCGAGATCGCGGCTGTCATGAACGCGGCGTTGAGCAGCGTGTAGGCGCTGAAGATGCGGTCGCGGAAGACGACGCGCCAGCTCCCGCCGAGGTGTCCGTCGTGCAGCTCCGGTGCGCGGACGCGCGCGAGGACGACCATGTAGCCGACGAACGTCACGCAGTCGAGTGCAAAGAGGACGGTGAAGCTCCGCGGATGGCCGACCGACGCGATCAGCCCCGCGGTGACGCCGCCGAGCGCGACGCCGACGTTCATCGCCAGCCGCTGCAGCGCGTATGCCGGCGCGCGCCGGGCGGAGGGCGTCAGGCCGGCGAGCAGCGCGGACTGCGACGGCCAGAACGCGCCGCTCCCGAGTCCCCAGACCGTGTAGATCACGAACGCCTCCCAGGCGGTCCGGATCAGCGGCATGAGTGCGAACGCGACCGTCATCACGACGAGCGCGCCGAGCAGGACGCGCTTCGGGCCGACCCGGTCGGACAGCGTCCCGCCGAGGAAGCTGCTCGCGAGCGCCGCCGCCGACTGCACCGCAGCCGCACTGCCGGCGAGGCCGAACGGGATCCCACGCACGTTGTGGAGGTAGATGAGGAGGAACGGCAGGACGACCCCGTTCCCGAACGCGTTGACGAGCGCCCCCGTCTCGAGCACGTAGACGTCTCGAGGGAGGCGCGGGTCGAGGCTACGGACGTAGCGGCGCACGGCCGCCCACGCTAGCGAGGGCGGCTGCGGCGCAACTCAGAAGGGAGAGGCAGCGGGTTGCGCCCGATGTCTGACGAAACGCCCTGACGGAGGCACCTGTCGGAAGAGGATCTCGCCGTCGATGACGCAACCCGCGCCGTCTGGTCGTTTCTTACTCCGTGATCCGCTCCGGGTCTAGCACGCGGGCGTTCGGGGTTCCCAGCGCTTCGGTTGAGAGAATGGTCACATGAGCGAGCGCCGCACGATCGTCTTCTCCGACCCTCGGCTCTCGGACCTCGAGCACCCGGCCTTCGAGGCGCGTGGCGAACGCGAGGGCCCGCACGTCGCGCTGATCGCCGGGATCCACGGCTGCGAGTACTCGTCGATCGCAGCCGTCGTCCGCTTCATGAACGAGCTGGACACGAGCCAGCTCGGCGGCTCGATCACGGCTGTGCCGGTCGTGAGCATGCAGTCGTTCCGTGAGCGCTCGCCGTTCGTCGTCCCTGCGGACGGGAAGAACCTCAACCGCTGCTTTCCCGGCACCTACGACGGGACGTACACGGACGCGCTCGCCCGTTCGATCTTCGACGAGCTGATCGCGCCGGCCGACGTGCTCATCGATCTGCACGGCGGCGATCTTGTCGAGGCGCTCGAGCCGTTTGCGATCTACGACGCCTCGCCGGTCGAGGAGCGCGCGCGGGCGCTGGCCGTCGCCTTCGGGCTGCCGTACGTCGTCCGCGAGGATCCGGCGGGTGGGCTCGGTGGGATGACCTGCAGCGCGGCCGCCGCGTCCGGGATCCCTGCCGTGATCGCCGAGGCCGGAGGTTGCGGGCAGCTCGAGTCGTTGGCCGTCGACCTGCTCGTCGAGGGAACGCGGAATGCGCTTCGCTCGCTCGAGATGCTGCCGGGGCCGGTGAGCCCGCCGCGTAGCGACCAGCGGCTCGTCGGAGCGTTCGAGTGGCTGCGCTGCCGTCGCGCCGGGTTCTGGGAGGCCGTGGTCGGCGCCGGCGACGAGGTCCGCCAGGGACAGGTCCTCGGCCGGGTGACGTCACTGCACGGCGACGTGGAGGAGAAGATCCTCGCGCCGAGAGAGGGCGTCGTCCTCTTCCTCACGACGAGCGCGGCGGTCTCCGACGACGGTCTGCTCCTCGGCCTCGGCGCAGAACTCGCGCCCGTGGTGTGACGTTCCCGGCAGCCTCGGGCCGGTCGACGTTCCGGCAAGCCGTTGGAACAACGCCGACGACGATGCGCCCGGCAGGAATCGAACCTGCGACCTCGCGCTCCGGAGGCGCGCGCTCTATCCCCTGAGCTACGGGCGCCGGGGAGAATCAGGAGTGTAGCCTCGCCTCGTGGACGTCTCCGCGCGGATCACGACGCTCGAGCTGGCGGAGACGTTCGTCATCGCGCGGAGCGCGAGCGACACCGAGGACACGGTCGTCGTCGAGCTCCGGCACTCCGGCGTCTCGGGCTTCGGCGAGGCGCAGCCGATCGACCGCTACGAGGAGTCGGCCTCCTCGGCACGGGCGTACGTCGAGGAGAACGCCGGGGTGGTCGGCGACGATCCGTTCGCGCTCGAGGAGGTGATGGAGCGACTCCCCGCGCGCGAGTTCGCGGCCCGGGCGGCCATCGACGCGGCGCTCCACGACCTGCAGGGCAAGCTCCTCGGCCAGCCCGTCTGGCGGTTGCTCGGACTGCGGCGCGCCGGGCCGCCGACGAGCTGGACGATCTGGCTCGGAGATCCCGACGACATGGCGCGTCGCGCCGAGAAGGCGCTCGGCCGGTTCCGGCGGCTGAAGCTCAAGCTCGGCGGCGGCGACGACCTCGACGTCGAGCGCGTGCGCGCGGTTCGTGCGGTCGCGGGCGAGCTGCCGCTGCAGGTCGACGTCAACGAGGCCTGGAGCATCGATGAGGCGCTCGAGGCTCTTCCTGCGCTGGCGGAACTCGGGGTCGAGTACTGCGAGCAACCGGTTCCCGCGGGAGACGAGGGCGGCCCCGAGCTGAAGGGGCGCTCGCCGATCCCGATCTACGTCGACGAGGACTGCCATACGCTCGCCGACGTCGCCGGGTGCACGGCTCGCGCCCACGGGATCAACATCAAGCTCGCGAAGTCGGGCGGGATCCACGAGGCCGTCCGGATGGCGCACGCCGCCCGCGCGCTGGGGCTCGGCTGCATGATCGGCTGCATGGTCGAGTCGGGGCTCGGCATCTCGGCCGGCGCGCAGATCGCGTCGCTCTTCGACCACGTCGACCTCGACGGGAACCTCCTGCTCGGGCACGACCCGTGGCCGGGCGTGCCGTTCGTCGACGGCGTCCAGCTTCCACCGGAGGAACCGGGACTCGGTGTCCACGCGGTATCTGCTGCTCGCTGAGGGCTTCTCGTCCGACCCGCACTACGGGAAGACCATGCGCGGGGTGCTGCGCTACCGGCGCGACGACGTCGCCGCGATCCTCGACTCGACCCGCGCGGGGGAGACGGACGACGGCGTCCCCGTCGTCGGCACCGTCGAGGAGGCGCTTCCGCTCGGCCCGACGACGGCGCTCGTCGGGGTCGCAACGCAGGGTGGGCGCTTCCCGCCGGAGTGGATCGCGCTGCTGCGGAGCTGTGTCGAGCACCGTCTCGACGTCGAGAACGGCCTCCACGTCTTCCTCGCCGACGATCCGGGGCTCCGCGAGCTCGCCGAGCTGCGCGGCGTCGAGCTGCGCGACCTGCGCCGACCCCCGGCCGACCTCTCGACGGCGACTGGTGAGAACCTCGGCGTCGACGCGACGATCGTGCTCACGGTCGGCTCCGACTGCGCGATCGGCAAGATGACCGTCTCGCTCGAGCTCGACCTCGAGGCGCGCCGCCGCGGGGTCCGCTCGGTGTTCGTCCCGACCGGACAGACCGGCATCGCGATCGCAGGCTGGGGGATCGCGGTCGACGCGGTCGTCTCCGACTTCCTCGCCGGCGCGGCCGAGCGGCTCGTCGTCGAGGGATCCGAGCGCGGCGGCGAGCTGCTCTGGGTCGAGGGCCAGGGCTCCCTGGTCAACCCGGTCTACTCCGGTGTGACGCTCGGCCTGTACCACGGCAGCGTCCCGCATCTGCTGGTCCTCTGCCACGAGGTGGGGAGAACGGAGATCGACGGCGCCGGCGGCGGCCCGCATCCGATCCCACCGCTCCGCGCGCTCGTCGAGCTGCACGAGCGGGTTGCGCTGCCCGTGCGTCCGGCGAAGGTCGTCGCGATCGCGCTCAACACGAGTCGGGTCACCGAAGAGGAGGCGCGCGCGGCGATCGCGGCGGCCGAGGAGGAGACGAGCCTTCCTGCAGAGGATCCGGTTCGCTTCGGCGCCGCGAAGCTCGTCGACGCCGTGCTCGTAGCCGCAACTTGACAACCGAACATCCGTTCGCTTACCATGCGAACAGATGTTCGGAAAGCTCGCAATCCTTCTCTGCGCCGCAGCGCTCGTCGTCGGGTTCGCGGCTCACAGCTCGAGCGGAGCCGGGCCGAAGCAGACCTATGTCGTGAAGCCCGGCGACACGCTGTGGAGCGTCGCCGAGCGCACGTACTCGGGCGATCCGCGCCAGGGGATCTGGGAGATCGAGAAGCGGAATCACCTCGCCGGGACGACGATCGTCCCGGGCCAGAAGCTCGTCGTGCCCTAGGACTCAGCTCGCGCAGCTATACCTCGAGCACGGTCGGGTCCCCCTCTGCGCGATCCTAGAATCGGGCGGTGGACCTCGACGTCGTCTTCCTCGGCACTGCTGCGTCGATGCCGACCGCACAGCGCAGCCCCGCCGCGCTCCTGGTGCGCCGCGGCAGCGAGAGGCTCCTGTTCGACTGCGGCGAGGGAACCCAGCGGCAGCTGCAACGATCGGCGATCGGCCTGCCGGATCTGCAGGAGATCTTTCTCACGCACTTCCACGCGGACCACTTTCTCGGCCTGCCGGGGATGCTCAAGACCTTCGCGCTGCGCGGCCGCGACGAGACGCCGCTCACCGTGTACGGGCCGCACGGCCTGCGCGAGCTCTTCAACCGCCTGCGCCCGTTTCTCGGCCGGCTTCCGTATCCCCTCACCGCCGTCGAGCTGGAGCCGGGCGAGCGACTGGAGCGCGGCGAATACGCGATCGAGGGGTTCGCCGTCGACCACGGCCCCGATGCGCTCGGCTACGTGCTCGTGGAGCCCGAGCGGCCGGGCCGGTTCGACGTGGCTGCTGCGGACGCACTCGGAGTTCCCGACGGCCCGGCGCGGGGAAGGCTGCAGGCCGGGGAGGAGGTGACGGTCGAGTCGGGCCGGGTCGTGACGCCCGCCGACGTGCTCGGCGAGCCGCGGCGGGGGCGGAAGATCGTGCTGACCGGGGACACGGCGCCGTCGCCCCTCGTCGTCCAGGTCGCTCACGACGCAGACCTGCTCGTCCACGAGGCGAGCTTCCTCAGGGAGGAGAAGGAACGCGCGCGCGAGACGCTGCACTCGACGGCCGCCGACGCCGCCGAGGTCGCGCGCCTTGCGCAGGTGCGTCTGCTCGCGCTCATCCACGTCTCTCCGCGATACTTCGGGCCGGAGCTCGCCGAAGAGGCGCGAGAGGTCTTCCCCGAGACTGTCGTGCCCCGCGACTTCGACCTCATCGAGGTGCCGTTTCCCGAGCGCGGCGCACCGCGGCTCGTGAAGAGCGGTGCGCGTCCGCCTCGCACCGAAGAACCGCCTATGATCGAGCCGGCATGAGCGGGATGGTTCAGGTCGCGGTCGCCGGCGACGTCGCCGAGGCCGAGGAGATGCAGGAGATCCTTCGGAACGCGGGGATCGACTCGTCGATCGAGCAGTCGGCGGAGGACGACGCCGTGACGGTGCTCGTGCCGGAGGCGGAGCTCGAGACGGCGCAGGATGCGATCGAGGCCATGACCGAGCCGGACGAACTGATCTCGGAGCCCTAGCCGATGCCGACCATGGCCTTCTTCCGTGGCAGGGCGCGTCTCATCGCAGGCGCGGCCACGCGGTCGCCACACTCTTCGTAGCCGCGCGTTCGCAGACGAGCTCGTTCGGGATGCCGGCGTCTTGCCCGGCTCGCTCGTGCTCGACCTCGGCGCCGGCGCCGGCGCGCTGACGCGCGCGCTCGCGGACGCGGGGGCGCGCGTTCGCGCGGTCGAGCTCGATCCGCCCGCTATCGGCCGGCTCCAGGCCCGTTTCAGGAACGATCCCCGCGTCGAGGTGGTCGAGGGCGACGCGACCCTGGTTCAGCTGCCGGACGAGCCGTTCGCCGTCGTCGCGAACCTGCCCTTCGCCGCCGGCACGGCGATCCTGCGAAGGCTCCTCGGCGATCCGCACCTGCTGTTGACGCAGCTCGACGCAATCGTGGAGTGGAGACTCGCCACGAAGCGGACCGCCGTCTGGCCGTCCACCGTGCTCGGCTGCATGTGGGGAGCGTGGCACGAGCTCAACCTCGTTCGCCGGGTGCCGCGCGCGTGCTTCGCTCCGCCGCCCAGCGTCGATGCTGCGGTGCTTCGCGCGACGCGGCGGCCCAATCCGCTCGTGCCGCCGGCGCAGGCGGCCGAGTACGGCGCGCTCCTCCACCGGGCGTTCGCAGCCCAGGCGCCGCTCGATCGACTCCTTCCCCGCCGTCTCGTCCACGGCGCCGCCCTCGAGCTCGGCTTCGACGCGCACGCCGTGGCGCGCGACCTCGACGCACGGCAGTGGGCTCGCCTCTACGGGGCGGTCAGATCTGCCACGCCCCGCCCACGAGGAGCGGCAGGTCGTCGCCGCCGCGGGTCACGCCGCTGACGGCGACGTCGTCGGAGCCGATCATGAAATCCACGTGGATCTCGCTCTCGTTGATCCGCGGCAGATCCGCGGGATCCCCGATCGGGCTCGCATAGGCGTCTCCGAGCGCGATGTGGCTCGCAGCGTTCTCGTCGAGCAGCGTGTTGAAGAACGTCCTCCCGAGCCGGCCGATCCGGCTCTTGCCGTCGACGAGCGCCACCTCGCCGAGCCTCGCCGCGCCGTCGTCGGTGGCACAGCGCTGCCGCAGGGCCTCCGCGTTCGCGTCGGCGTCGATCGCGACCGCGCGGCCGCCGGCGAAGCGGACGCGCAGCCCCTCGACGATTGCCCCGCCGACGTCGAGCGGCTTCGTCGAGGTGACGTGGCCCTCCGTCCGCTCCGGGTCCGGAGTCGTGTAGAGCTCCTCCGTCGGCAGGTTCGGCACGTGCTTGATGCCCGTGCGGGTGGTCGACGAGCCGCCGTCCTTCGCAAAACGTGAGCTTGGAAGCAGGCCGACCGTCAGGTCGGTTCCGGGGCCGACGAACCGCAGGGCGTCGAGGTCGAGGTCGTCGAGACGGGACGCCACCTCCCAGATCTCGTTGATCCGCTGCTGCCAGGCCTCGACGGGATCGGCCTCGTCGAGCCGGCACACGTGGATGACGTCGTGCCAGAGCGCCTCCACCGCGTCCGCCGGGTCGAGCCCGGGAAACACGAGCTTCGCCCACGCTTCCGTCACGAACGGCGAGACGGTCCAGGCGACCGACTGATCGTCGATCACCTTGAACAGCTCCGGCACCGTCGGGAGTTGGTCGCGTCCGGCGCGCTCGGGGTCGAGACCGTCGAGCGCGCCGGGCGGGACGAAGGGCGTGAGAACGACGCGCGCAGCGTCGAGGTCGCCGAGGTCGAGCATTCGCCTGCCCAGCCAAGGCGGGACCCAGTCGAGCGCGGCGGCGGGTGACGACTCGATGCGGATCCGCTTCACCTGGGCGTCGAAATAGAGGACATCCACATAGCGCGCGCCACGCTCGTAGGCGAGACGGGCGATGCGGCGAACGAGCGGCGCTGCTTCGAGAGGGCCTTCCACCGCGAGCACCTGATCCGGCTGGACGTTCGCGCCGAATCCGACGATCAGCTCGGCGTAGCGGTCGAGCACGTTCTCGTCCACGACCTAGAAGGTATAGCGTCGGCCACGTGCAAGCGGCCGAACTCGAGCTGCGCCGTCGCACGTACGCGTTCTTCGTGGAGCACGGGCGCGCGCCGGCCGCCGGCGAGCTCGGAGACCCGGACGAGGTCCTCGACGGGTGGCGCCGTCTCCATGCAGAGCACGCCGTCGTGCTCGATCCGGCCACAGACGAGCTGCGCATGCTCAACCCCTTCTCCGTCGTGCCGACCGCCTACCGCGTTCGCGCCGGCGGCCGCTGGTGGTACGGCAACTGCGCCTGGGACGCGTTCGGCATCTGCGCCTGCCTCCACACCGACGGCCGGCTCGAGACGTCCTGTCCCGACTGCGGCGAGCCGATCGTCGTCGAGCTTCGTGACAGGCGCCCCGACGACGAGTCGCTCCTCTTCCACTGCCTCGTCCCGGCCACCCACTGGTGGGACGACATCGTCTTCACCTGAAGCGGGATGAATCTCTTCCGGTCGGAAGAGCACCTAGCCCGGTGGCTCGGCGGCAGGGAGCCCGGTGCGACGATCCCGGTCACGAAGCTCGCGGAGCTCGCAGAGGCCTGGTGGGACGATCGCCTTTCGCCCGACTGGGTCCCGCACACGCGCGACCAGAACATGGCGATCCTCGAGCGCCTCGGCCTCACCGGCGACTTCTGGGTTCTCGCTGGGGCTTGACTTGCGGCACTTCGGGGAAGGAGCCGTTTCGGAAGGTTCCCTTGCCGAGGAGGTGCGATGCACACGGTCATCCGGAGATACAGCGGCGTTCAGAACAGCGACGAGGTGGCGCGGCGCGCCATCGAGGAGTTCGCGCCGCAACTGCGCGACCAGCCGGGATTCCAGGGGTACTGGGTCATCGACGCAGGCGACGGCGTTCTCGCGACGATCAGCATCTTCGAGTCGGAGGAGGCGGCCGAAGAGTCGAACTCTGCCTCCGCGACGTGGGTGCAGGAGAACATGCCCCAGCTCCTTCCGAACCCGCCGCAGGTGATCGCAGGGGACACGGCCACCGTCGGAGCCGTGGTCACCGCCTGAGCCACACCCGCCGGCTGCCCCGCCGGTCATCCGTCGGGGCAGCTACAGTCCGCCGAGCACGAACCCCTTTAACCCGGTCCAGCGAGGCCGGAAAGGAGTCGGATGAATACGCACGCCCCCGTACGGGGGACGAGTCTCCTCGACGCCGACGCGCTGGCGAGGACCCTTTCGAGAATCGCTCACGAGATCATCGAGGGCAACCCGGAGCTCGAGGACGTCGCGCTCGTCGGGATCCAGACCCGCGGCGTCCCCCTCGCGCGGCGGCTCGCGCGCCTGATCGAAGAGCGCGCCGGAGTCGCGCCCGACGTGGGCACCGTCGACATCACCTTCCACCGCGACGACGTCGCGGTCCGCCGCGGCGAGGCGCCGCTGGCCGCGCAGCCGGTCGTGCGCGCAACGCAGCTCGACTTCCCGCTCGACGGGCGGACGATCGTGCTCGTCGACGACGTCCTCTACACCGGTCGCACGATCCGCGCGGCCGTCGAGACGCTCTTCGACTACGGCCGGCCCGCCCGCGTCCAGCTCGCCGTCGTCGTCGACCGCGGCCATCGCGAGCTCCCGATCCGGCCCGACTACATCGGCAAGAACCTGCCCACCGCACGCGGCGAGCGGATCCAGGTGCAGCTCGTCGAGGTGGACGAGGTCGACGCAGTCCTACTCGTGTCGAGCTCCGCTGGAAGCGCCGTCGGCACAGCCGACGGCGCCCGGCCGGTAGACCCCGCCGTCTTCGACGGCGGTGGAGAGGAGAGCTGATGATCCGTCTCGTCACCGACGACCTCCGGCCGCCCACGGACCCGCCGAAGCGGCACCTTCTCTCGGTCGGCGACCTGACCCGCGACGACGTCGAGCGGCTGCTCGGCACGGCGCGCACCTTCGCAACCTCGCTCGAGCGGCACGTCAAGAAGCTGCCGACGCTCAAGGGGCACCTCGTCGTCAACCTCTTCTACGAGTCCTCGACGCGCACGTCCTCGTCGTTCGAGCTCGCCGCGAAGCGACTCTCGGCCGACACGCTCAACGTCAAGTCGACCGGCTCCTCGGTGGACAAGGGCGAGTCGCTCAAGGACACGGCCCTCACGCTCGGCGCGTACGACCCCGACGTGATCGTGATCCGGCATCCGCAGATCGGCGCGCCGCAGCTCGTCGCGGCGGTCACCGACGCTCACGTCGTCAACGCGGGGGACGGCAAGCACCAGCACCCGACGCAGGCGCTGCTCGATCTCTACACCCTCCGCGAGGAGTTCGGGCGGCTCGAGGGCCTCCATGTCGCGATCGTCGGAGACGTCCTCCACTCGCGCGTCGCCCGGTCGCTGCTGCAGGCGTTCGCGCTCGTCGGGGTCCGGGCGACGCTCGTCGGACCGCCGGCGCTCTTGCCGCGCGAGCTTCCGGCGGAAACGACCTCCGACATCGACGCGATCCGCGACGCCGACGTCGTCTACGTCCTCCGGATGCAGAACGAGCGCATGGAGCCGGGCGCCAACTTCGTTCCGAGCCTGCGCGAGTACGCGGCGCGCTGGGGGATCACGCCCGAGCGGCTGGAGCCGGGTCAGCGAGTCATGCACCCCGGGCCGATGAACCGTGGGGTCGAGATCGATCCGGCCGTCGCCGACTCGCCCCAGTCCCTGATCACGGCGCAGGTTCGCTCGGGGCTGGTGACGCGGATGGCCGTCCTCTACGACCTCTTGACCGGCGGCCCCGTCGGGGTTCAGGCGCTCGCGGCCGCGGAGGTGGCGTGATGCTCTGGCAGAAGGAACTGCCAGGCGCGAGCCTCGTCGTCCGCGGCGCGCGTGTGCTCGATCCGGTCGAGGGGATCGATGCGCGGCTCGAGGTGAGGATCGACCACGGGACGATCGCCGAGGTCGCCGAGAAGGTGGACGCGAACGAGCACCGCGTCGTCGAGGCGGACGGGCTCGTCCTGGCGCCGGCCTTCGTCGACCCGCACGTCCACCTGCGTACGCCCGGACGCGAGGACGAGGAGACGGTCGCGAGCGGCACGGCGGCCGCGGCTGCCGGTGGCTACTGCGCGATCCTCGCGATGCCGAACACCGATCCGGTCGTCGACTCGGCGGCGACGCTCGGCGCGCTCGTCGAGGACGCGCGACGGGACGCCGCGGTGCCGGCCGGCTTCCTCGCCGCGATCACGAGGGGACAGCGAGGCGAGGAGCTGACCGAGATGGGCGAGCTCGCGGACATCGGGGCAGTCGCCTTCTCCGACGACGGCGTGCCCGTTGCCTCCGCGGGCCTGATGCGCCGCGCGCTCCAGTACGCCTCGACCACGGACCGGCCGCTCGCGCTCCACTGCGAAGAGCCGACGCTCTCGCACGGCGGACAGGTTCACGAGGGACGTGTCGCCGCCGAGCTCGGCTTCGCCGGCTATCCGTCGGTCGCCGAGTCGGTCGCGGTCGAGCGCGACCTCGCGCTCGCCGGCTACGAAGGTGGCCGCGTCCACGTCCTCCACCTCTCCGCTGCGGCATCGGTCGAGGCGCTGCGCCGCGCGCGGACTTCGGGAGTCGCGGCGAGCGGCGAAGCGACGCCGCACCATCTCGTCCTCACCGACGACGCGGTGCGCTCGCTCGACCCGAACGTGAAGATGAACCCGCCGCTGCGCGCCGAGCAGGATCGGCTCGCTCTGCTGGAGGGAGTGCGCGACGGGACGATCGAGGCGATCGCCACCGACCACGCACCGCATGCCTCGCACGAGAAGGAGGCGCCGTTCGAAGCGGCGCCGTTCGGCGTGACGGGGCTCGAGACCGCGTTCGCCGTCCTCTACACGCACCTCGTCGAGCCGGGACTGCTGCCGCTCGACACGCTGCTCGAGCGGATGTCGGCGGGGCCCGCCCGCATCTTCGGGCTCGACCGGCCGCGCGTCGCAAGGGGCGCACGCGCGAACCTCGTGTTGCTCGATCTCCGGCGGGAATGGACGGTCGGCGAACAGCCCTTCCGCTCGCGGTCGGGGAATTCCTGGTTGCTCGGCTCGACGCTGACCGGCGACGTCCGTCTGACCCTCGCCGGCGGATCGGTGGTGCACGAATGAGCTACCTGGCGCTCGCAGACGGGACCGTGTGGCACGGCGAGTCGGTCGGCGCCGAGGGCCATGCGCTCGGAGAGGCCGTGTTCACGACCGGCATGTCCGGCTACCAGGAGGCGGTCACAGACCCGAGCTTCGAGGACCAGCTCATCTGCTTCACGGCGCCGATGGTCGGCAACTACGGTGTCGCCGAGGAGCGGAGCGAGTCGGCACGGACGCATGCGCGCGCGGTGCTGATGCGCGAGGCGCGCGGGCCGGGGTGGACGGACTGGCTGCGAGAGCGCGGAGTCGTCGCGCTCACCGGAATCGATACGCGCAGCCTCGTGCTCCACCTCCGCGACGCGGGCTCCGCGCTCGGCATCGCGGTCGCGTCAGGACTGCCGGTCGAGGAGGCGATCGAGCTCGCGGCGCAGCAGCCGCCGATGCTCGGGCGTGCGCTCGTCGACGACGTCTCGACGGACGAGCCCTACGTGTTCGCGGAACACGGCCGCGTACGCGTCGCGGTCGTCGACTACGGCGTGAAGAGCTCCGTCCTCCGTCGGCTCGCCAAAGCCGGCGCGGCGGTGACGGTCTACCCGCACGACACCGGCGCGGACGAGCTCGCGCGCCACGACGGCGTCCTGCTCTCGCCGGGCCCCGGCGATCCGGAGCCGCTCGCAGCCGAGACGGCGACGGTGCAGGAGCTCCTCGGCCGCACGCCCGTCCTCGGCATCTGCCTAGGCCACCAGCTGATCGCGCGCGCGACCGGGCACGAGACGTACAAGCTCCCGTTCGGTCACCGCGGCGCGAACCACCCGGTGCACGAGCGGCTCACGGGCCGCGTCCTCGTGACGAGTCAGAACCACGGCTTCGCAGTGGGCGCGAGCGAGGCGACCGAGGTATCGCACGTCTCCCTCTACGACGGAACGGTCGAGGGCCTCGACTTCCCCGAGCTGGGGGCGCGCTCGCTCCAGTTCCACCCCGAGGCGGGGCCGGGCCCGCACGACGCGTGGCCGTTGCTCGAGCAGTGGGTGAAGGAGGTAGCGGATGCCGCGGAGTAACGACATCGAGTCGATCTGCATCGTCGGTTCCGGCCCGATCGTGATCGGCCAGGCGGCCGAGTTCGACTACGCCGGCTGTCAGGCGCTGAAGGTTCTGCGCGAGGACGGGTTCCGCACGATCGTCGTCAACTCGAACCCGGCGACGATCATGACCGACCCCGGCTTCGCCGACCGCACCTACCTCGAGCCGCTCGACGTCGAGGCGGTCGCGGAGGTGCTGCGAATCGAGCGCCCCGATGCGCTCCTGCCCACGATGGGCGGCCAGACGGCACTCAACCTCGCGCGCGAGCTCGCCACGGAAGGCGTCCTCGACGAGCTCGGGGTCGAGCTGATCGGCGCGCGCCTGGATGCGATCGAGCGCGCGGAGGACAGGCTCAAATTCAAGGAGGCGGTCGAGTCGTGCGGGCTCAAGGTGCCCGCGTCGGCGATCGTCACCTCGCTCGACGAGATCGAGGGCCTGAAAGTCCCGGCTGTCGTGCGGCCGGCGTTCACCCTCGGCGGCCACGGCGGCGGCTTCGCCTACACCGCGGAGGAGCTGTACCGGCAGGTCGAGCGCGGGCTCTCGGAGTCACCGATCGGCCAGGTGCTCGTCGAGGAGTCGGTGCGAGGCTGGGACGAGTTCGAGCTCGAAGTCGTCCGCGACCGCATCGACAACGTCGTGATCGTCTGCTCGATCGAGAACCTCGACCCGATGGGCGTCCACACGGGCGACTCCGTCACGGTCGCTCCACAGATGACGCTGCCGGACGAGGCGTACCAGGAGCTGCGCGACGCGGCAGCCGCGGTCATCCGCGCGGTCGGCGTCGACACCGGCGGCTCGAACATCCAGTTCGCGCGCAGCCGCGAGACCGGCGACGTGCGCGTGATCGAGATGAACCCACGCGTCTCGCGTTCCTCCGCGCTCGCGTCGAAGGCCACCGGCTATCCGATCGCGAAGGTTGCGGCGCGGCTTGCCGTCGGCTACACGCTCGACGAGATCCCGAACGACCTGACGGGGACGACGCCCGCGAGCTTCGAGCCGACGCTCGACTACGTCGTCGTCAAGTTCCCGCGGTTCGCCTTCGAGAAGTTCCCGGGCGCCGACCGGACCCTCGGCACGCAGATGAAGTCGGTGGGCGAGACGATGGGCATCGGCCGCACCTTCGCCGAGGCCTTCCTCAAGGCGTACCGCTCCCGCGAGCTCGACGCCGGCGCCGCGACTCCGTGGCATTCGCTCGCCGAGGTCCCGGAGGGCGTGCACCCGTTCTTCCGGCGCGAGCTCGACCGGATCCGCGAGGCGCTCGACGAACTTGGCGGTGTCGACTCTCTCGTGGCGCGAGACTGGCTGCGCCTGAAGCGGCTCGGCTTGTCGGACGCGGACATCGGCGCGGCCTCGGGCTCGACGGAGGCCGCGGTGCGCCGCCGCCGGCGGGACTGCGGCGTCCGTCCCGCATACCGCCGCGTCGACTCCTGCGCGGGCGAGGTCGAGGCGGCCTCCAACTACTACTACTCGACCTGGGGCGAGGCCGACGAGGCGCCGCCGACGGGAGGGAGGCCGCGCGTCGTCATTCTCGGCTCCGGCCCGAACCGGATCGGCCAGGGAATCGAGTTCGACTACTGCTGCGTCCACGCCGGGACGACGTACCGCGAGCTCGGCTACGAGGCGGTCATGGTCAACTGCAACCCCGAGACCGTCTCGACCGACTACGACACGTCCGACCGGCTCTACTTCGAGCCGCTCGACACCGAGTCGGTGCTCGCCATCTGCGAGCGGGAGAAGCCCGACGGAGTCGTGATCCAGTTCGGCGGCCAGACTCCGCTCAAGCTCGCTCGCGCGATCGAGGACGCCGGTTACCGGATTCTCGGCACGCCGTTCGACGCGATCGACCTCGCCGAGGATCGCGAGCGCTTCGCGGGACTGCTGCGTGCGCACGCCCTGCGCTCGCCGGAGTGGGGGATCGCGGCCTCGCCCGACGAGGCGGTCGAGATCGCCGAGCGGATCGGCTATCCGGTGCTCGTCCGGCCCTCGTACGTCCTCGGCGGGCGTGCAATGCGCGTCTGCTACACGGCCGACGACGTGCGCGAGATGCCGCGGTTCGCGAGCGTTCTCGTCGACCGCTTCGTCGAGAACGCGGTCGAGGTCGACGTCGACGCGCTCTGCGACGGGACGGACACGTACGTTGCCGCCGTCATGCAGCACGTCGAGGAGGCGGGTGTCCATTCCGGCGACTCCGCCTGTGTGCTCCCTGCGCCGAGTCTTTCGTTCGCACAGGGGCAGGAGATCGCACGGGTCGTTCGGATCCTCGGGAAGGCGCTCGGGGCGGTGGGCCTTCTCAACGTCCAGCTCGCCGTGACCGGCGACGGCGACGTGTACGTGCTGGAAGCGAACCCGCGTGCGTCACGGACGGTGCCGTTCGTGAGCAAGGCGACCGGCGTCGAGCTCGTCAAGGCGGCGTGCCGGCTGGCGGTCGGCACGCCCATCCCGGAGCTCGGGCTTCCGCCCGAACGGCCGCCGCGGCAGTGGAGCGTGAAAGCCGCCGTCCTCCCGTTCGCGCGCTTCCCGGGCAGCGATCCCGTGCTCGGGCCGGAGATGCGCTCGACCGGGGAGGTGATGGCGAGTGCCGCGGACCTCTCGACGGCGCTCGACAAGGCGGAGCGAGCTGCGGGCCGACGGCTGCCGCGCTCGGGCTCGGTCTTCATCTCCATCCGCGAGCCCGACCACCAGCAGGCGGTGCCGATCGCCGCGACGCTCGTCGGCCTCGGGTTCGAGCTCTACGCGACCGAAGGAACCGCGGCGACGCTGATCGCCGCCGGGATCGCCGTCGAGCCGGTGCGGAAGCTGAGTGAGGCGACCGACGACGAGCCGACGGTCGTCGACCTCATCCGGCGCGGCCGTTGCGACCTCGTGATCAACACTCCCGAGGGTCGCAACGCGCGGTCGGACGGCTACGCCATCCGCGAGGCCGCGCTCGCCCGCCGCGTCCCGTGCATCACGACGCTGTCGGGCGCCGCCGCCGCCGTGCACGCGATCGCCACGGCGCGGGCCGAGCAGGCCGTCTCTCTCCAGGAACGGATCGATGCGGAGCTTGGCGTCGCCCACTCGGCATAGGGTCACCCGCTCGGAGCGCGTGGGGCCGTACACGCTGCTGCGGCTCGAGCGCGGCGGCCTCGAGCCCGGAGTCCCGGGACAGTTCTTCATGCTCGAGGCTCCGGGACGACTGCTGCCGCGGCCGTTCTCGCTCTGCCTCGCACCCCCGGGTGAGCTCGCGTTCCTCGTCGACCCGATCGGGCCGGGGACGGAGGCGATCGGCGAGCTGCGCGTGGGAGACGAGATCGGAGCGCTCGGGCCGCTGGGGCACGGCTATCGGCTCGACGTCGAGCGGCCGCTGCTCGTGGGCGGCGGGATCGGGATCGCGCCGCTGCCGTTCCTCTTCGAGCAACTCGGCGGCTCGCCGCCGATCGTCCTCGGCTTTCGGAGCGAGGAGCACGCCGAGGCCGCGGCGCTCCTCCCCGGCGCCGAGGTCGTGGTCGACCCGGTCCTCGTCACCGAGTTGATCGACCCCGGCTTCGACGTCATGGCCTGTGGCCCCGAACCGATGCTGCACGCGGTCGCCGCGCTGAGCCCGACGGCGCAACTCGCCTGGGAAGCCCCTATGGCCTGCGGCTACGGCGCCTGCTACGGCTGCGTCGTCGAGATCGATGGCGCGCTCAAGCGGCTCTGCCTCGAGGGGCCCGTGCTCGAGGCCAAGCGCCTTATCGGACACGTCCGGCACCAGGTTCCGGACGTGTCCAGAGGAGCCCTGTCGGTGTGAGGCTGCGATCCACGCGTGCTCGGTCTTCCGGCGGAGTTCGAACCGTTGCGGCACACGTCGTCCTCAGCCGTGTCTGGAACCAGGTTCCGGACACGGCGGTTCAGGCCATGATGGAAAAGGCCGCGTCGAGGTGAGGATCCTCAACGCGAGCGGCTGTCTCGACGCGCTCGCCGCGCCCGAGGTCGCGCGGCAGCTCGACGCCTTCGTGACGAAGACCGTCACCCCGCTTCCGCGCGAGGGGAGCGCTCCGCCGCGGATTGCCGAGACGGCGCACGGGATGCTCAATGCGATCGGGCTCGCGAACCCCGGCCGCGACCGCTTCCTCGCCAACCACCTGCCACGCCTCCGCGCGCTCGGCATCCCGCTCTGGGTCAGCGTCGGCGGTTTCTGCGCCGACGACTACGCCGAGACATGCGCGCAGCTCGCGGACATCGAGGCGATCGAGCTCAACCTCTCCTGTCCGAACGTGGACGAAGCCGCCGACTCCGCAGCCGAGATCGTCGCCGCCTGCCGCGGCGCGACGGAGCTCCCGCTGTACGCCAAGCTCTCGGCCGCGCATCCGGACGTCGCGGAGGTCGCACAGGCCGTCGCGGCGGCCGGCGCCGAAGGCCTCTCGCTCATCAACACGCTGCGCGCCGTCGCGCTCGACAAGCGCCTGCGCCCGGCGCTCGCGCGCGGAAGCGGCGGCCTCTCGGGGCCTGCGCTCAAGCCGGTCGCGCTCCATGCCGTGAGTGTCTGCCACGCCGCGACCGGCCTGCCGATCGTCGGGATGGGCGGAGTCGTCACGGGCCGCGACGCACTCGAGTTCGTCGCCTGTGGCGCGGGTGACGTCGCGCTCGGAACGACCCTCTTCGCAGATCCCGGTGCGCCGGCACGCATTCGCGCCGAGCTCGCAGCCGCCAGCGAGGCTGCCGCCGTTGCCACGCCCGACGACGCGGCAAGCCTTGCAAAAAGCCCGGAAACCGGGAGAAAAGTCCCGGCTTGAAGGTCGGCGGCACATTGGTAAGATCGCCCGACCGTGAGTCCGACCAAGACGCAGGCGCACGCCCCGCTTCGCTCACTCGACCAGCGGATGGACGCCCTCAAGCGAGCGAATGACGTCCGCGTCAAGCGCGCGAAGCTGAAGAAGGACCTCAAGGACGGCACGGTCAAGATCGAGAAGATCCTCGGCAACCCGCCCGAGTACGTCTCGACGGCGAAGGTCATCGACATCCTCATGGCCGTGCCCAAGTTCGGGCGCGTGAAGGCTGCGCGCTTCCTCAACACGTGCCGGATCAGCCAGTCGAAGACCGTCGGCGGGCTCTCCGACCGGCAGCGCACCGAGCTGATCGGGCTCTTCAACAGCCGCTAGTGGGAGTGGAGGCGCTGCCGACGGTGCTCGTGGTCACGGGCCCGTCGGGTGCCGGCAAGGGAACGCTGATCCGCGAGCTTGTCGATCGGGCGCCCGGAATCGAGGTCACGGTCTCGGCGACGACGCGCCCGCAGCGGCCCGGGGAGGAGGACGGACGCGAGTACCGCTTCCTTTCCGACCGCGACTTCCTCGCGCGAGTCGAGGGCGACGAGTTCCTCGAGCACGTCGAGTACGTCTCCGGCCGCCGCTACGGAACGCTTCGCTCGGAGCTCGAGCGGATCGCGGGCAATGGCCACGTCCCGCTGCTCGAGCTCGAGACCGAGGGCGCCCTTCGCGTCAAGGACGAGCTGCCGGGCGCGGTGACGATTTTCATCTCGGCGCGGGTCGAGGAACTCGAGCGGCGCCTGCGCGAGCGGGCGACCGAGAGCACGGGTGAGATCGGAGAGCGGATCGAGTTGGCGCGCGAACAGCTCGAGCAGGCCGGCGAGTTCGACCACGTGATCGAGAACGACGACCTCGAGCGCGCGGTGGGCGAGCTGACGAGCCTCGTCTGCGGCCTGCTGGGTGCGACGGCTACCATGCCGCGGCGATGATCGAACCCCGTGTCGACGACCTGCTGGACAACGTGGATTCCCGCTACGCGCTCGTGATCGTGGCGGCCAAGCGCGCCCGGCAGATCAACAACTACCACCATCAGCTCGGTGAGGGCACCTTCGGCGACAACCTGCCGCCCCTCGTCGAGAGCCGGTCGAAGAACTATCTGACCATGGCCCTGGAGGAGATCTCCGAGGGCATGCTCTCCTACGACTACACGGCCTAGTCTGAGCGCGCGCTGGGCGTTTCCGCCGGGGGCAGGCATCATTTCGGCATGTCCCGAGTCCTCCTCGGAGTCACGGGCGGCATCGCCGCGTACAAGGCGTGCGAGCTGTGCCGGCTCTTCGTCAAGGAGGGGCACGACGTCGTGCCCCTCGTCACGCCGGGCGCCGAGCGCTTCGTCACCGAGGAGACGTTCCGCGCGCTCGCGCGTCGCCCGTCCGGGGACGACGTCTATCTCCACCTGACGCGCGCCGACCTGCTCGTGGTCGCGCCGTGCACGGCGAACACGCTGGCGAAGCTCGCGCATGGGTTGGCGGACAACGTGCTCGCGGAGGCGGCGCTCGCGCACCGCGGGCCGGTCCTCGTCGCGCCGGCGATGAGTCCGCGCATGTGGGCGCATCCGGCCACACGGGCGAATGCCGAGGCGCTGCGCGTGCGCGGCGTCGTGCTCGTCGGCCCGGACGAGGGCGAGACCGCGGAGGGCGAGCTCGGGGTGGGGCGGATGGCCGAGCCGGAGGAGATCTTCCGCGCGGCGCGCGCTCTCCTCTTCCCAAGTAACAGTCTGTTACAAGGAAAGACAGTGCTCGTTTCGGCAGGTGGCACGCGCGAGCCGCTCGATGCCGTGCGCTTCGTCGGCAACCGGTCGTCCGGGCGCATGGGGGTCGCTCTCGCCGCCGAGGCGCGCCGGCGCGGGGCGGACGTCACGCTCCTCGCGGCGAACCTCTCTGTGCCGGCGCCGGCCGGGGTCGAGCTCGTGGAGACGCCCACCGCCGCCGATCTCGAGCGGGAGGCGCTCGCCCGTGTCGCCGAGGCCGACGTCGTCGTGATGGCGGCCGCCGTCGCCGACTACCGGCCCGCCGAGGCGATCGCGGCGAAGCGGCCGAAAGACACCGCGACGTGGACCCTCGAGCTCGACCCGACGACCGACGTGCTCTCGGCGCTCGGCGAACGCCGCCGCGTAGGCCAGCTCCTCGTCGGCTTCGCCGCCGAGACGGGCGAGGCGGGCCTCGAGCGCGCCCGCGAAAAGCTCGCCCGCAAGGGCGCCGACCTGTTCGTCCTCAACGACGTCGCCCGACCCGACATCGGGTTCGACGCGTTCGAGAACGAGGTGACGCTCATCACGGCGAACATTGAGCGGACGGTTGCGAAGGCGCCGAAAGAGGACATCGCCGCCGCGATCCTCGACGAAGTGGAGGCGCTGCTCGGCGATGGCTGAGCGCGCGGTCGCACCGGCGCCGAGCGGACAGATCGCGACGATCGTCGAGAACCTCGGCCGGGTGATCCATGCGCCGGACGAGACGCTGCGGCTCGTCGTTCTCTGCCTCGTCGCACAGGGGCACGCGATCATCGAGGACTTTCCGGGTGTCGGCAAGACGATGCTCGCCAAGGCGCTTGCCCGCTCGCTCGACTGCAGCTTCTCTCGGCTTCAGTTCACGCCCGACCTCCTGCCGTCGGACGTCACCGGCGTGAACGTCTTCAACCAGCAGCAGAACGAGTTCGAGTTTCGGCCGGGGCCCGTCTTCGCGAACCTCCTTCTCGTCGACGAGGTCAACCGCGCCTCCCCGAAGACGCAGGCTGCGCTGCTCGAGTGCATGGAGGAGCGACAAGTGTCGGTCGACGGCGTCACGTACCAGCTCGAGCCGCCGTTCATGGTCCTTGCCACGCAGAACCCGATCGACTACGAGGGGACGTACCCGCTGCCCGAGGCGCAGCTCGACCGATTCACGATGCGGCTGTCGCTCGGCTATCCGCCGCTCGCGGAGGAGGCGCGGATGCTCGACGAGCAAACGAATGCGCCGCCGCTCGACTCGCTGCCGGCGGTCGCGGACCGCGCCGACGCGCTCCGGCTGGCCGAAGCGGCGCGAGCCGTCTACGTGGAGGAGAGCCTCGGCCGCTACGTCGTCGCGCTCCTCCGGCAGACGCGCAACGACTCGCGTCTGTACCTCGGCGCGAGCCCGCGCGCCGGGATCGCGCTGCTTCGCGTCGCCAAGGCGCTGGCGCTCGCCGAGGGCCGCGAGTTCGTGACGCCCGACGACGTGAAGGAGGTCGCGGCGCCGGTGCTTGCTCACCGGCTCATCCTCGCGCCGGAGGCCCGCTCGGCGGCGCTCGGCCCCGACGAGCTCGTCGCGGACGCGCTCGCGCGCACGCCGGTCCCGGTCTGATGACCGCCCGGGGTCGGGCCGTACTCGGTCTCGGAATCGTCTGTTGGATCGCCGCGGTCGTGTTCGGCTCCCGCGCGCTCTACCCGGTCGCGGCCGGGCTCGTCCTCGTGGTGCTGCTCGCTCTCGCGTGGGTGCGGACCACGCCGCGGCAGCCGCGCGTCAGCCGCGCCTGGTCGCGCGAGAAGCTGCTCGAACGCGAGGACGTCACGGTGGAGCTCGTGTTCGAGCGCGAGCCCGGTCTGCCGCTGCCGAGCCTGGTTGCGCGCGAGCGAGTCGGGCGGCTCGTGGATCAGGACGTCGAGCTGCGGTCGAGCGGACGAGGTCGCCACGCGGGCTCCTACCCGCTTCACGACGTGCCGCGCGGACGGCACGGGTTCGCTCCCGTGCGGCTGTCGATCACCGACCCGTTCGGCCTCGCCGAGGCGAGGCTGACGCTCGGAGAACGCCAGGCACTCGTCGTCTATCCGCGCCTCAGCGAGCTCGACCGGCTGTTCTTCGACGGCGGCTCCGGTCCCGAGCACGGCCGCCGGCTCCTGCTGCGCCGGCCGGTCGGCTTCGACCTTCACGGCGTCCGCGACCACCAGCAGGGCGAGTCGCTGCGGCGTGTGCACTGGCCGTCCACCGCGCGGCGTGGCGCGCTGATGGTGAAGGAGCTCGAGGACTCGCCGCGCGACGAGGTCGCCGTGCTGCTCGACGGCGACGCGGCGGCCGTCACAGGCGAGCCCCCGGACTCGTCGTTCGACGCCGCCGTCCGCGTGGCCGGCTCGATCCTCCTCGCACAGGTGCGGCTGGGCCGACGGTGCCTCCTGGCGCTGAACACCGCGGGGAGAGAGACGCAAGCCGTCTCCTCGGACAGGCAGGACTGGCAGCGTGCGCTCGAGCTCCTCGCCTCAGCCGAGCCAGACGCCACCCGCCCGGCTTCGGAGCTTCTCGGGGCGGGCGTCAGCCCGGCAACCCGATCGCTCGAGCTCGTCGTCGTGACCTCTCGGATCGAGCCGGCGCTCGTCGATCGGCTGCTCGAGCGCGCGCTCACCCGGCGAGCAGCGGCGCTCGTCCACGTCGACGCGGCGAGCTTCGCCGGACGACAGCACCAGCCGGAGCCGCAGCTGTTGCGCCTACAGGCCGCGGGCGTGCCGATCGCCGTCGTGCGGCGCGGCGACGACCTTTCCGCAGCGCTCGGGCACGCGGCAGCGCGGAAGGCGGTGCATGCGTAGCGCCGCCCGCACGGTCGGGGTGATGACACCTGCCGTCGCCGTCGTCGCGCTCGCGTGGGTGCGGTTCGAGCAGCCGGTCGCTCCGCTGTGGCGCGCGTTCGTGCTCGTTGCGCTCGCACTCGGTGCGGCAGTACCGGCGCGGCGGTCGCTCCGGATGCTCGGCGCTTCGATCGGGACGATCGTCGCCGTCCGGATCGCGATGGGCGTCGACCTGCTCCCCTGGCGGGCCGCGCACGGGTTCTCGCTTCTCGGAGCCCGCTTCGCGAACGGCTTCTCCGACTTCTACGCCACGCACCTGCCGTTCGACCCCCGCGTGCACGTGGCGATGGGCGAGCTCGTCCTCCTCGCGATCTTCGGCTTCTCGCTCCTAGCTGCGCTGCTCGCGGCCGAGCGCAAGCCGGTCGCCGCCGCGTTCGCGGTTCTCAGCGGAGCCGGCTGGCCGGCCACGCTGCTCGGGCCTTCACACGCGGTGGCGGTGGGAGCCGCGATCCTCGGCGCCACACTCGTCGTGCTGGCCGGCCTCCGGTCGCGGCGCGTCCCGGCCCTCGCGCTCCCCGCCGTTGCGATCGTCGCCGCGGGTGCCGTTGCCGTCGGCTCCGCCACCGCGGCCCGGCACGGCCTCGTCCAGTGGCAGTCGTGGAACCTGCCGCACGCAGCTGCGAGCCCGGTGGGAGTCGGCTTCGTCTGGAACGCGCAATACGGCGGGCTCAGCTGGGCGCCGCACCCCACCGTCGTCCTGGAAGTCCGGTCGGCCCGGAGCCCGGCCTACCTGCGCGCGGCCGTCCTCGACGACTTCATCGGCGACAGGTGGAAGGTCGGGCCGCCCCGCGCGGCCGACTTTCTCGAGCCGTCGGCGGCGCTGCGCCGGCGCAACCAGGCGCGTGAGGTCGTGACGGTGGAGGGCCTGGCGAACCGGGAGCTCGTCGGCGGCAGCGTTCCGGTGCGGTTCGAGGTCGGCGGTGCGCCGCTCGAGCAAGACGTGCGTGGCTTCGTCTCACTCGACGAAGGTCTGCCGCGCGGGTTCCAGTACACGGTTTGGAGCTACCGCTCGCGAGCGACTGCGGCCGAGCTTCGCCGCTCGCCGCCGGACTATCCCGTGGCGTTGACGCGCGGTGACTTCTTCGACGTCGGGCGAGGCGTGTCGATGCCGGTCTTCGGAGCTCGGGACCGCAACGGCCGGGTCGACGGTCTGCTCGCGGTCAATCCGGATCTTTACGCGTACAGGCCGCTCGAGCGGGTTGCGGAGCAGGTGGCCGGCCGCGCCCGCACGCCGTACGACGCAGTCGCGCGTCTCGAGAAGTGGTTCCTCGTCTCCGGCGGGTTCCGCTACTCGAACCGCCCGCCGGACATCTCGCCGCCGCTCGTCGGCTTCGTCACGCAGACGCGCGCCGGCTACTGCCAGTACTTCGCCGGCGCGATGGCGCTGATGCTCCGCTACCTCGGGATCCCCGCCCGCGTCGCCGTCGGCTTCTCCGGTGGGACGTACAGCTTGCGCGACCGCGCCTGGCTCGTGACCGACCGCGACGCTCACGCTTGGGTGGAGGTCTGGTTCAAGGGCGACGGGTGGATTCCGTTCGACCCGACGCCGCCGGCTCCCGGGTCGGCGCGGCTTCCGACCCTGCCCGGGACGAACACCCCGGTCGGCGGCGTCGAGCGGCTCGCGTCGCCGAAGCTCCACGCCGCCGGAGCCGGCGGGACGTCGGCGGTCGCCGACAAGCTCAGCCGTCAGAACGGGCTCGTCCGCGTGCGCGCGCGAATCGCGGCGAACGTCGCAGCACAACCCGGAGGGGGAGGCAGCCGCGGCCGGCAAGTCCTGATCCTCCTGCTCGCCCTCGCCGGCGTCGCCGGTGCGGTCGTCGTCGCGAAGGCGGTCTTCAGGCTGAGGCGGCACGTCGGGCGCGATCCGCGCCGCATCGCCGCTGCGTGCCGGGAGGAGCTTGCGGCGTTCCTCGTCGACCAGCGCGTCGAGGCGCCGCGCAGCGCGACCATCGGCGAGCTCGGCGAGCTCGTGCGACACGCGTTCGGAGTGCAGTCCGCCTCGTTCGTCGCTGCGGCGACCGCCGCCCGCTTCGCTCCCGAGCACGAGGCGGAGGCGGCGGCGCTCACGGTACGCCGGGAGCTGCGCGTGCTTCTCCACGACGCACGCCGCGGCCTGACGTGGTGGGAACGACTGCGTGGCCTGCTGTCGCTTCGCTCGCTCCAGATTGACGCATCCGCTTCACTGGAAAGCGTGAGTGTGGGGTCGTGAGCGAGTCGACGTACAGCCTGTTTCAGCGAGGCCGCCGGCATCTGAAGGCCGGCATGGCCGCCCAGGCAACCGTCACGCTCGAGAAGGCGAAGCGGCGCGAGCCGGACAAGGCGTCGATACGTGAGGCGCTCGGGATCGCGTACTTCCGGATTCGCCGGTGGAGCGAGGCCGAGGCCGAGTTCCGGAAGGTGCTGGAGCTCTCGCCGGTGGACGACTACGCGCACTACGCGCTCGGTCGCTGCCTCGAGAAGCAGGGCCGCGAGGCGGAAGCGAACGTGCACTACAAGCTCGCGAGCTCGCTCCGGCCCGAGTCGGATCAGTACCGCGCCCGCATTCGCGAGTTGGAGTAGCTTCGCCTCGTGCGCGCGGTGGTGCAACGCGTCTCGCGGGCTCGCGTCACGCCCGGCGGCGAGATCGGCCGCGGTTTGTGCGTGCTTCTCGGCGTCGCGCGCGGTGATGGGAACGACCGGGCGGCACGCCTGGCGGGGAAGATCGCGCGGCTGCGGATCTTTCCGGACGGCGACGGGCAGCTCGACCGCTCCGTGGTCGACGTCGGGGGAGCGGCGCTCGTCGTCTCCCAGTTCACGCTGGTCGCCGAGACCGCGAAGGGGAATCGGCCGAGCTTCGCCGAGGCCGCATCGCCCGAGCAAGCCGAGCCGTTCTACGAGCGTTTCTGCGCCGAGCTGCGCCTGCTGGGCGTCCCGGTCGAGACGGGCGTCTTCGGCGCGAGGATGGACGTCGAGCTCGTGAACGACGGGCCCGTCACGATCGTGCTCGACGCGTGACCCTCGCGGAGCTCGAGGAGCGCAGGGCGTACGAGTGCCGCCTGACGGCCGATAGGGCGCTCGAGACGCTCGAGGATGCCGAGGAGTTCCTCCGCCACCGCGGGCTCCTCACCCGCACGGCGGACTCGGCGCTTCCGAGCTTGTTCGAGGCCTGCCACGAGGAGCCGTACGCGCGCGAGAAGCCCGGCTTCGGCCGGTGGCCGGCGACGACGTTCCCGTGGTTCGGACAGCTCGGCGTGCGTGGGCACCTGATACTCGGGATCCACCGCGGCAAGAGCCTTCTCGTCACGGATGACGTGGCAGCCATGCTCGACCCGATCTGCCGCGCCGAGCTAGCGCGGATGGAAGCCGCCGACGAAGGTTGGGCGCGGCTGCTCCACCACCTGGCGGACGCCGGCCCCTCCGAGCTCGAGGACCTCCAGACGGAGCTGGGGCTCGCGCCGAAGGAGCTGAAGAGCCTCCGCTCGCCGCTCGAACGCTGCGGCGCCGTCGTCGCCCGCCCCCTCGTCTACGACGAGCCGCACCGGCACACGAGCCTGCTCTCCCGCTGGGACCAGGTGCACGCCGCGCCGGCCACCAACCGCGACCCGCGGCAGGCGCTCGGCGATCTGGTCTGTGCTGGAGTCCGCGCTTCCGTCGTCGCTCCGGAACGCGAGCTTTCGGGTTGGTTCTCCTGGCGCTGGTACTGGGACGGCGGCCTCTTGGACGATCTCGTCGAGGCCGACCGGCTCGCCCGTGTCGACGGCCACGTGACGGCCTCTACGGCCGGTTAGCTACACTGCCCGCACCACATTTCGGCAGTTCTGAAATGGGCCTGCGGGCCCATTTTTTTTGACGAGGACGCACCATTCCGACGACATTCGAAAGAGAACGCCAGCTCCAGGCCGAGATCGCGCCGCGGGTCGAACACGACCTGCCGGGCGTCGACGTGCTCGCAGTCGAGCTGCTTGCGTCGTCCCGTTTGTGTGTCTTCGTCGACCACCCCGCAGGCGTCGACCATGCGCTCTGCGAGCGGGTGACCGACATCCTGCGCGACTACCTCCGCGACTACAGCATCGAGGTGTCCTCGCCGGGGCTCGACCGGCCGCTGCGCCGCCAGGAGCACTTTGCCGCGGCCCAGGGTCGTCGGGTCAAGGTTCGTACGACCGGCAAGAAGCTGCGCGGCGAAGTTCTCGCCGCCAACGAACAGAGCGTGACAGTCGCCGCTTCGGACGGCGCCGAGACCGAGATCCCGTACGCCGAGATCGTACGGGCGAATCTGATCCACGAGGGAGCGTGACATGACTCAGGAGATTATCGAGGCCGTCCGCGAGATCGAGCGCGACAAGGGAATCGAGGAGGGCGCGCTCGTCGCGGCACTCGAGGACGCGCTGCTCGCGGCGTACAAGAAGACGCCGGGCGCGTCGCGTCATGCGACAGTCGAGATGGACGACCACACGGGAGACTTTCGCGTCTTCTCGGTCGAGCTGCCCGCTGACATCGAGGAGCGGCTGCTCGACGAGGCGCGAGAGCGCAAGCTCGAGGAGCTCGAGAGGCTCGAAGAGGAGACCGGCGAGCGGCAGCACACGCTCATCTCGGACGACGACCTCGACATCGACTGGTCCGACGTTCCGACGGAGCAGGTCGTTCGTGAAGACGTGACGCCCGAGGGCTTCGGCCGCATCGCCGCGCAGACCGCGAAGCAGGTCATTCTGCAGCGCATCCGCGAGGAGGAGCGGCGGATGATGTACGACGAGTACATCGACCGCGTGACCGAGGTCGTGACGGGCATCGTCCAGCAGGCGGGCGACCGCAACAACGTGCTCGTCGATCTCGGCAAGGTCGAGGCGTTGCTGCCGCGCTCCGAGCAGGTCGACGGCGAGCGGTACGAGCAGGGGTCGCGGATCAAGGCCGTGATCACCGAGGTTCGCTCCGGGACGAAGGGTCCGCAGGTCATCCTCTCGCGCCGCGATCCCGAGCTGATCAAGACGCTGTTCGAGCTCGAGGTGCCGGAGATCGCGGACGGGCTCGTCGACATTCGCGGCGTCGCCCGCGAGCCGGGCTACCGCTCGAAGATCGCGGTCGAGTCGCACGCCCAGGGCGTCGACCCGGTCGGCGCGTGCGTCGGCCCGCGAGGCTCGCGCGTCCGCATGGTCGTGTCGGAGCTCCGCGGAGAGAAGATCGACATCATCCCGTGGAACCCGGAGCCGGCGCGCTTCGTCGCCAAGGCTCTGTCCCCGGCGCGCGTCCGCGAGGTCTATCTCGACGACGAGGCGCGCGAGGCGACCGTCGTCGTCCCCGACGACCAGCTCGCGCTCGCGATCGGCAAGGAGGGCATGAACGCCCGACTGGCCGCGCGTCTCACCGGCTGGAAGATCGACATCCAGAGCGACACCGAGTTCGCCCAGGCCGAGGCCGAGGCCGCGTTCGGAGGCGGCGAAGGCGAGGGCGGGGAGGACTACTCCGGCCGCTGCGGCGCGATCCTCTCCAACGGCAAGCGCTGCCCGAACGCCGCGCTGCCCGGGTCGAAGTACTGCGGCGTCCCGGCGCACCAGGAGCTCGCGCTGCGCGACTCCGACGACGAGGAGCCGGTCGTCACCGAGGCCGAGCCGGAGCTCGAGGCGCTCGCCGACACGATGGAGTCCGACGCCGAGAGCGTCGGCCCGTCGCTTCCCGAGCCAGAGGTTCCCGCCATCGACTCCGCAGCGCCGGCCGACGTCGCGGCGACGCACGGCCCCAGTGCCGTCGCCGTCGCGGAGGCCGAGGGCGAGGTCGACCTCGACACCGTCCTGCCCCAGCCCCAGATGGCGGCTGCCGAGGACGAGACGGAAGGCATCCCGATCGAGGTCGAAGAGGCCCCCGCGGAGGAGGAGTCGTAGGACGCGAGCCCGTGCGGCGCTCTACCCAGGAAAATGCTGCGCACGTCCCCGGGGGCCCGATGAGAACCTGCGCCGGCTGCGGCCGGAGGGCGCCGCAGCGCGAGTTGCTGCGCTTTGCCGCCCGGGACGGCGTCCTCGTTGCGGGCCGGAAAGAGCCCGGTCGCGGCGCGTACACGTGTCAGAGCGTCGCGTGCTTCGACCGAGCAGCGGAGCGCGGTGCGTTCGCCCGCGGCCTCCGGAAACAGGTGCGAATCGGGCCTGAACTGCGGGGCCTTTACACTGGGGGCGCAAATGGCTAACGGAGGCAACAGACCGAATCGCCCGCTCCGCCCGCGCGGCGGAGGCGGACCGGGGAATCGACGTCGTCGCGTCGTCATCGATCAGGGTGGGGCCCGGCCGTCGCGTGAGCAGCGGCAGGCCCGCCCGGACAGCCGGCCCCGCGAGCCGCGCGCGCCGGCGCCGCCCCCCACCGGGCCCGTCTCGGTCGAGTCCGGCATCAGCGTCCAGAACCTCTCCCAGGCGCTGGGCGCGCCGATGGCGAACATCATCAAGATCCTCATGGGCCTCGGGCAGATGCGCACCGCGACACAGTCGCTGAGCGACGAGGAGGTCGAGCTCATCGCGGCGGAGGTCGGCCGCAAGGTCACGATCAAGCACGCAGCGGACGACGAGGAGGAGCCCGAAGCGTTCGACGATCCGGACGAGGCGCTGCAGGCGCGGCCGCCGGTCGTGACGATCATGGGCCACGTCGACCACGGTAAGACGACCCTGCTCGACGCGATCCGGAATGCCCGCGTCGTCGCCACGGAGGCCGGCGGCATCACGCAGCACATCGGCGCCTACCAGGTCGACGTCGACGGCCGCAAGATCACGTTCCTCGACACGCCGGGCCACGAGGCGTTCACGGCCATGCGGGCCCGCGGCGCGAAGGTGACCGACATCGCGGTCCTCGTCGTCGCCGCCGACGACGGTGTGATGCCGCAGACGAAGGAGTCGATCTCGCACGCGCGGGCGGCCGAGGTACCGATCGTCGTCGCTGTGAACAAGATCGATCTCGCCGACTCGAACGTCGATCGCGTCAAGGGCGAGCTCGCCCAGGAAGGGCTCCAGCCCGAGGAGTGGGGTGGCGAGACGCAGTTCGCGGAGGTCTCGGCGAAGACGCAGCAGAACCTCGACGAGCTGCTCGAGAAGGTGCTGCTCGTCGCCGACCTCGAGCTCGAGGGCCTGAAGGCGAACCCCGACACCGAGGCTTCGGGGCCGATCATCGAGTCTCGGCTCGACGTCGGCCGCGGCCCGGTCGCGACGATGCTCGTGCAGCGCGGGACCCTGAAGGTCGGCGACACCGTCGTCGCCGGCGACGCGTACGGCCGCGTGAAGGCGCTCTTCGACTACCGGGGCGAGCGCAGGGAGGCCGCGGCGCCGGGCGATCCGATCGAGATCCTGGGCTTCGACAAGCCGCCGGCTGCAGGTGAGCTCGCGAGGGTCGTTGCGAACGACCGTGAGGCTCGCGACCTCGCAAACCGGCGCGGGGAGCGGCTTCGTCGCGAGCAGCTCGCGGCCGTGCGACCGAATACCGGCGTCTCGCTCGAGGGGCTGTACGAGCAGCTCCAGGCGGGCGAGGTCTCCGATCTCAACCTCGTGATCCGCGGCGACGTCGTCGGCTCGGTGGAGGCCGTCGTCTCGGAGCTGTCGAAGTTCGAGCACCCGGAGGTGCGGCTCAACGTGATCGGCCAGGGCGTCGGCGCGATCACGCAGAACGACATCATGCTCGCGTCCGCCTCCGACGCGCTGATCGTCGGCTTCAACGTGCGGCCGAACGCCGAGGCGCGCGGGCTCGCGTCGCGTGAGGGCGTCGAGATCCGCACCTACGACGTCATCTACAAGCTCACCGAGGACATCGAGCAGGCGCTCGTCGGCAAGTTGGCCGCCGTCACGACCGAGGAGACGATCGGCGAGGCGGAGGTGCGGGAAACCTTCCGCGCGTCCCGCGTCGGCACCATCGCGGGCTGCATGGTCACCGACGGCGTGGTTCGCCGAGGTGCGAACGTCCGTGTGATCCGCGAGGGCGCCGTCATCTACACGACGACGATCGACTCGCTGAAGCGCTTCCAGGACGATGCGCGCGAGGTCGCCGAAGGCTTCGAGTGCGGCCTCCACCTCGAGCGGTTCGACGACGTCAAGATCGGGGACGTGCTCGAGGTCTTCGAGACGCGCGAGGTCGAGCGCACCTCTCTCGAGGAGTAGCTCGGAAACGCTGCGCGTTTCCTCGCTGGGACAGAGGAACTGCGCGGGCCGGAAAGCGTGGCTTCCGGGCCGCTCCGTGCTGTGTTGGGTTCGATGCTCTGGACGAGCCGGCTGCGTTGTGCGCTCGCGCGCGGCGGAGGCCGGCGCGAGCGCAGCTCTCGCGAGAATGACTCCGTGGCCAGTGGTTGGGTCGGGATCATCACGTGCGAGCTGCACTTTCCGGAGGCGCATTCGCTGAAGGAGAAGCGGCAGCACCTGCGCTCCGCGAAGGCGCAGCTGCAGAATCGCGTTGGCGCTTCCGTCGCCGAAGTCGACCATCACGACGCCTGGCAGCGCACGCGGATCACGGCCGCGTGCGTCGCGCGGGAGCGCCGGGAGGTCGAGCGGCTGCTCGACGAGGCCGAGCGCTGGCTGCGCGGGCAGGAGTGGGACGTCGCGCTCGCCGAGCGGCTTCTGATCGATCCGGAGGACTAGGCTCGCCCCGTGCACGCCGTCGACCTGATCGAGCGAAAGCGGAACGGTGAGGAGCTGTCGGCAGCCGAGGTTCGCGACTTCATCGCGGCCTACGTCCGCGGCGAGGTGCCCGACTACCAGGCTGCCGCCTTCCTGATGGCCGTGTGGTTTCGCGGCTTGACCGCCGCCGAGACGTACGCCATGACCGATGCCATGGTGGCGAGTGGCGAGACGGTCGACCTCGCGGCCCGGCTCGGGCGCCGTGTCGTCGACAAGCACTCGACGGGGGGCGTGGGGGACAAGATCACGATCGCGGTCGGACCCGTGGTCGCCGCGTGTGGCGTGCCGTTCGGGAAGATGAGCGGCCGCGGTCTCGGCCACACGGGCGGCACGCTCGACAAGCTCGAGTCCATCCCCGGCTTCCGCGTCGAGCTGACGACGGACGAGCTCGTGGAGCAGACCCGCGCCATCGGCATCGCGGTCGCCGGGCAGAGCGTCGACCTCGTCCCGGCCGACAAGAAGCTCTACGCGCTGCGCGACGTGACCGCGACGATCGACCAGGTCTCGCTCATCGCCGCGAGCATCATGTCCAAGAAGATCGCAGCGGGCGCGAGCGCCGTCGTCCTCGACGTGAAGGTCGGCGAGGGAGCGTTCATGCGGACGGTCGAGGACGGTCGTCGGCTCGCGCAGGAGATGCGCGCGCTCGGTATGAAGGCCGGGATGGACGTCGTCTGCGTCCTGACCGACATGGATCAACCGCTCGGCCGCGCGGTCGGCAACGCGCTCGAGGTGCGTGAGGCGTGGGAGACCGTGAGCGGCGGAGGGCCCCCTGACTTCCGCGAGCTCGTCGTCGACGCCGCGGCGCAGCTCCTCGCGCTCTCCGATCTCGGTATGGACGAAGCTGAGGGAAGACGTCGCTCGGAGACGGCGCTCGAGGACGGCTCGGCGCTCGCCGTCTACGACCGCTGGGTGCGGGCGCAGGGCGGCGATCCGGATCCGGCGCGGCTGCCACTGGCGCCCGTGGTGCGGGAGGTGGCCGCGCCGAAGAGCGGGTACGTCCACGGGCTCGGGGCGCGGGAGGTCGCAGCCACGGCGATGGAGCTCGGCGCTGGGCGCGAGGTCGCCGGTGAGCCGATCGACCACGCGGTCGGCGTCGTCTGCCTGCGCAAGCGTGGGGACGAGGTCGCCGCCGGTGAGCCGCTCGCCGAGATCCACGCACGAGACGCCGTTGCGGCCGAGAGAGCGGAGGCCGCGCTCCTGGCCGCCTACGAAGTCGACGCCGGCGAGCCGGAACCGAGACAGCTCGTCCTCGAGGTGATCCGCTGAGCGTGGGCGAGCGCATGCGCCGGGTGAACGAGTCGGTGCGGCAGGTGCTCGCCGAGGCCCTGCCCGAGCTCAAGGATCCGCGGATCGGCTTGATCACCGTGACGGCTGTCGAGACGTCGCCCGATCTGCGCCAGGCCACGGTCTATGTCAGCGTGCTCGGCTCGGCTCGCAAGCGCCGCGCCAGCCTCGACGGGCTCGAAGCTGCGCACGGCGTCCTGCAGTCGCGGCTCGCCCGCCAGCTGAGAATGAAGCGCACCCCTCAGCTGACCTTCGAGTACGATCCGACGGTCGAGCGCGGCGTGCGCATGACCCGCCTGATCGACGAGCTCGCGCCGGACGACGATGACACAGACGACTGACTTGAAGGCGATTGCGGACGCCCTCGAGCGGCACGACCGCTTTCTCGTCGTCACCCATGAGAACCCGGACGGCGACGCGCTCGGCTCGCTGCTCGCGATCACGCTCGCCCTTCGGCAGCTCGGCAAGGACGCCGTCATGTACCTCCCGGGCAAGACGCCGCTGCCGCGCGAGTACGCGTTCATGCCGCTCGGCGATCTCGTGCGCGAGGCGCCGGCGGACGCGGCCGAGCGGGTGCTCCTCGCGGTCGACTGCGCGAAGGAGGACAGGATCGGCGACCCGGACGCGCTCACGAGGACGCCGCTCGTCCTCGACATCGACCACCACCACGACAACACGCGCTTCGGCAACCTCAACCTGATCGTCCCCGATGCGTCGTCGACGGGGGAGGTGCTTCGAGACGTCTTCGCCGAGCTCGGCGTCGAGCTGACTCCGGAGCTCGCGGAGCCGCTCTACATCGCGCTCGTCACCGACACGGGCCGCTTCCAGTACGCGAACACGACGCCCAAGTCGCTCCGTCTGGCGGCCGATCTCGTCGAGGCCGGCGCCGACGTCCACGCCGTGTTCCAGCAGGTCTACGAGTCGCTCGAGTTCGCCAAGCTGAAGCTGCTGGCGCGCGCGCTCGACCGCGCCGAGGTGCTCGAAGGCGGACGGATCGTCGTGTCGCACCTCGTGCGCAACGACTTCGTCGAGGCCGGCGCCGCCGAGCCGTACTCCGAGGGGATCATCGACTACCTGCGCTCGGTCGAGGGCGCAGAGCTGGCCGTCCTGATCCGGGAGCAGCTGAGCGAGAGCCCGCACGCCTACAAGGGGTCGCTCCGCTCGAGCATCGACGAGCTCGACGTTTCCGTCATCGCCCGGACGTTCGGGGGCGGCGGTCATCGGCAGGCCGCGGGCTTCTCGAGCAGCGACTCTCTCGCGGAGATCGTCGAGCGCATCCGGGCCGGCTTCCTCGAGCAACGTGCCACCTCGCGCGCTTGAGCCCTCGGGCGTCGCGCTCGTCGACAAGCCGAGCGGCCCGTCGTCCTTCGCGGTCGTGGCCCAGGTCCGCCGGCTGACCGGCGCACGCACGGGTCACGCCGGGACGCTCGACCCGTTTGCGACGGGACTGCTCTTGCTCCTCTCGGGCCGGTCGACGAAGCTGACGCCGCGGCTGGTCGGGCTCGACAAGCGGTACGTCGCCGAGATCGACCTCACCGCACGGACAGAGACGGGCGATCCCGAGGGAGAGATCGTCGAGAGGCACGAGCCTCCCGCCCAGGACGAGCTCGAGGACCGACTCGAGAGCCTCCGCGGCGAGGTCGCGCTGCCTATTCCGGCGGCCTCCGCCGTCAAGATCGGCGGCGAGCGCGCCTACAAGCTCGCGCGGCGCGGGGTCGAGGTGGAGATGCCGGTGCGGCGCTCGACCGTCCACTCCCTGGAGATCGTCGCCTACGCGCGCGAGAGGGTGACGCTCGACCTCCTCGTGAGTTCCGGGACGTACGTTCGGTCACTTGCGTCGGAGCTCGGCGGGCACTGCATGTCGCTGCGGCGAACCGAGGTCGGGCCGTTCTCGGTCGAGGACGCCGTCGCACCGGAGGCATTCACGGTCGAGCGGCTCCTGCCGGAAGCGACCGTGCTGGAGCAGGTGTGAACGTCGCTCGCGAGCCGGCCGAGTTGCCGGAGGCCCGGCGCGCCGTCGCGGTCGGCACGTTCGACGGCGTCCATCGCGGGCATCTCCGCGTGATCGAGGCGGCGCAGGCGGCGGGCCTGCGATCCGGAGTCGTGACCTTCGATCCGCATCCGCGCGCTGTGCTCGGCGGCCGCGTCGAGCTGCTCGCCACGCTCGAGCGGCGGCTCGAGCTGTTCGAGGCCGCCGGCGTCGAGGACGTCCTCGTGCTCCGCTTCGACGAACAGCTGGCGGCACTGTCGCCGGAGGAGTTCGCGGAGCGGATGTTGCGCGGCAGCGGCGCCCAGACCGTCGCCGCCGGGGAAACATTCCACTTCGGGAGGGGTCGCGAGGGCGATCTCGCGTTGCTCGAGCGCCTCGGATTCGACGTGCGGCGCGTTCCGCTCCTCGCGAACGTCTCCTCGAGCGGGATCCGGCAGCTCGTCCACGCCGGCGAGATGGAGCGCGCGGCGGCGCTGCTCGGGCGGCCGCCCGAGGTGGAGGGGATCGTGGTTCGCGGCGACGGGCGCGGCCGCGAGCTCGGCTTCCCGACCGCAAACCTCGACGTTCCGGTAGGGCTTCTCGTCCCGCCCGACGGCATCTACGCGGGCTGGGCTCGCGACCGGCGCGCCGCGGTCTCGATCGGGACGAATCCCCACTTCGACGGCGTCGAGCGGCGTGTCGAGGCGCATCTGCTCGATTTCGACGGCGACCTGTACGGCGAGAGGCTGGTCGTCGAGCTCTGGAGCCTGAATCGCGAGCAGCGCCGCTTCGACTCGCTCGAGGAGCTCGTGGCGGCGATCGACGACGACGTCGAGCAGACGCGCACGGCCGTCCGTCCCGGCTGAGACTCAGAAGCTCGAGCGGGGCAGCGCGACCCACCCCGGCCCTCGCGACGCCACGCCGGGGGAAGTCTGTCCGCCACGTCGTGAGCCGCGCGCGACGACGGCTCCGAGGCCGTCGAGCGAATACGTTGCCTCTTCGGCGTCGTGTGTGACCGTGTCGGTGGAGGAACGAGTTGCAGATCCTCCACGACGTGGCGGATCACCCCCGATGCCCGCCACGAGTTCGTCAGCACGGCGACCACGAGCTCCCGCACGGCCTCGGAGTAGTCGCCTCGAAGACGGAGGCGGCCTCCCGGTACCCCGCGTTCGAAGACGACCAGCGACCGACGCATTCGGGCGGCAGCGGCTCGGGCCGTTCCACGCGGTAGCCCGCAGTGTGGGAGAGGAGCGCGCGCCGGTGGTCGTCCAGGCCGTCCGACCGCCCACGTCCAGCGCGGCCGCCGGGCGGACACGCTCGTCCGGGCCTGTGCGGCGCGCACGATCTCGACGAGCCGTTCGTGCGGAATCGCGCTTTCCATGCCGCTTTCAGCTACCCTACCCGGCGACCCAGGCCCGGCTCGCGCCAACGATCCTTGGCGCCGCGGGCGGAGCCTCGGGAGGCAAACGGAAGGAGAGGGCGTGGCCCTGACCAAGGAAGCGAAGCAGGAGATCATCTCGAAGCACGGCCGTAACGAGGCCGACACGGGTTCGCCGCAGGTGCAGATCGCGATGCTCACGCAGCGGATCAACGACCTGACGGAGCATCTGCGCACCCACAAGCACGACCACTACTCGCGGCGTGGGCTGCTCAAGCTGGTGGGGCAACGCCGCCGCTTCTTGAACTACTTGCAGAAGCACGACCTCGAGGGCTATCGCGCCCTCATCAAGGAGCTCGGCCTGCGCCGCTAGCTCCGAAGAACAGGAGGGTGGAAGTTCGAGCGAGCCCATCGCAACTGGACTGGCTCGAGCTCCCGCCCTCCACAAGCAAAGTGGAGGACAATTGATGAGTATCGCGACCGAGCGCCGGGCGCAGGTCTCCGTCCAGATCGGGACCCAGGAGATCTCTTTCGAAACCGGCCATCTCGCGAAGCAGGCGGACGGCGCTGTCGTCGTCCGCGGAGGCGACACGATGGTGCTCGCCACGGCCCAGGGGCGCGCAGAGGCGCGCGAAGGGGCCGACTTCTTCCCGCTCACCGTCGACGTCGAGGAGCGGATGTACGCCGCCGGGAAGATCCCGGGCGGCTTCTTCAAGCGTGAGGGGCGCCCGACCGAGCGCGCCATCCTCACCGCACGGATGATCGACCGGCCGATCCGGCCGCTGTGGCCGAAGGGCTTCCGCAACGAGGTGCAGGTGATCTGCACCGTGCTCAGCGCAGACATGGTCACGGCCCACGACATCCTCTGCATCAACGGCGCGTCGGCCGCTCTGATGCTCTCGCCGCTGCCGTTCCTCGGCCCGGTGGGCGCGGTCCGCATCGGCCTGCTCGAGGGCGACCTCGTCGTCAACCCGACGCTGGCCGAGAGCGAGAACGACGCGGAGATGGATCTGATCGTCGTCGGCACGAAGGAGGCGCTGACGATGGTCGAGGCCGGAGCGAACCAGGTGCCGGAGGAGAAGATCCTCGAGGCGTTCGAGCTCGCGCACGGCGAGATCGTGAAGCTCTGCGAGGCGCAGGAGGAGCTCCAGCGCCAGGCCGGCAAGCCGAAGTGGCTCGACCTCGACCTCCTCGCGGAGATCGAGCGCGACCGCGGTCACTCGATCTGGGAGCGGATCCAGCAGGTTGGCCTCCGCGAGGCCGCCTCGGCCGTCGACGAGCTCCTCGCCGAGCTCGCCCCGCCGATCACGATGGAGTCGACCGACGACGACATCCAGCGGCAGGTGCAGGTCCGCTCCGCTCTCGTCTCGCTGCTCGAGAAGCAGCGGTCGGTCGCGGTCGAGGGCCCGGTGCGCGAGCAGTTCGGCGACGAGCTGAAGGCGCTCACCGACGCGGAGCAGGACTCGAAGGCTCTGCGCTCGGCGAAGAGGCAGCTGCTGTTCGACCGGATCGTCGAGGAGACCGAGCTGCCGTTCCCGGTCGGCCCGGCCGCCGACGGCGAGGACCCGGTCAAGGACTCGCAGACGAAGTCGTACGTCAAGAAGGCGTGCGAGTCGGTCTACAAGGATCTCGTGCGCCAGAAGATCGCCGTCGACAAGCGGCGTCCGGACGGGCGTGGGGCAGAGGAGATCCGGCCGATCGAGATCGAGGTCGGCGTCAACCCGCGTGCGCACGGCTCGGGCCTGTTCACGCGCGGCCAGACCCAGATCCTGTCCACGCTCACGCTCGGCACCGCGAAGGAGGGCCAGCGCATCGACGACCTCTCACTCGAGGCGGAGCGCCGCTACATGCACCACTACAACTTCCCGCCCTACTCGGTCGGGGAGACGGGCTTCATGCGAGGCCCGAAGCGGCGTGACATCGGTCACGGTGCGCTCGCGCAGCGGGCGCTCGAGGCGGTCGTCCCGGGCCCGGAGGAGTTCCCGTACACGATCCGGATCGTGTCCGAGACGCTCGAGTCGAACGGCTCGTCGTCGATGGGCTCGGTCTGCGGCTCGACGCTGTCGCTAATGGACGCGGGTGTGCCGATCAAGGCCCCGGTCTCCGGCATCGCGATGGGTCTGGTGAAGGAGGGCGACGACTACGTCATCCTCACCGACATCCAGGGCGCGGAGGACCACCTCGGTGACATGGACTTCAAGGTCGCCGGCTCCCGGGAGGGCATCACGGCGCTCCAGATGGACATCAAGATCACCGGCGTCACGCAGGAGATCATGCGAAACGCGCTCGAGCAGGCGAAGCGGGCGCGCGAGGTCATCCTCGACAAGATGCTCGAGGTCATCCCGGAGTCGCGCTCCGAGCTCTCGGACAACGCGCCGCGCATCACGACGATCAAGATCGATCAGGAGAAGATCGGCATGGTCATCGGCAAGGGCGGCGAGACGATCCGGGGCCTCGAGTCCGACTACGAGGTGCAGATCGACATCGAGGAGGACGGCACGATCCTCATCTACGCGACCGAGGGCACGAAGGCCGAGGAGGCCGTCGCCGCGATCGAGTCGCTGACGAAGGAGCCGGAGGTCGGCGACACGTTCACCGGCAAGGTCGTCAAGACCACGCAGTTCGGCGCGTTCGTGGAGCTGAAGAAGGGGACGGACGGGCTGCTCCACGTCTCGAACGTCGGCCCGGGCCGGGTCGCGCACATCGAGGACGTGATGAGCCGCGGGGATGTGGTCGACGTCATCGTCCAGGAGGTCGACAAGGCCCGTGGCCGGATCGGTCTCAAGCTCGTCGCGAAGCACGAGAACGGCAATCTCGTCCAGCCGGAGGAGCTGATCGAGCGGGCGAAGGATGCCCCGCCACGTCCTCCGGAGGAGGACCGGCCGCGCGGCGATCGCCGCGGCGGTCGTGGCGGTCGCGGTCCTCGTGGGCCGCGCCGCGACGAGGACTAGCGGTAGGTGATGAGGCGGGCGGTTGCGCCGCCCGCCTCGACTCCCTCGTTCGGATCCCGCGGCTCATCTTGCGCCTATCGGGTGCCGATGGGTCGGCGAGTCCGAACACTTGAGCTTTCCGACCATCTCACCGCTGCGGGGCCTCGTCGAGGTGACCCGCCTTCTGCGGGCGCGTGAGGATCTCCCCACGTTGCTCGACGCCGTCGCCGGCACCATCGGCGAGTCGCTCGGCTACCGCACCGTCGCGGTCAACCTGTACCGGCCCGCGTGGGACGACTTCGAGGTGACCACCGTGTACGGAGGCGAGGAGGCTCGAGCAGCGCTCCTGGGCCATGCTGTCCCGGGCGACGACTGGCCGGTGCTCCTCGGCGACCAGTTCGAACGGCGGGGTGCGTACGTCGTGCCGAGCGGCTCGGTCGACTGGGACTCGCTCGGGCCGAGCTACGTGCCCCAGGGCGGGCGCTCGTGCCATCCGGCCGCGTGGGATCCGGAGGACGCTCTGTTCGTGCCCATGCGCGACCAGCGAGGGTCGTTGCTCGGGATCATCTCCGTCGACGAGCCGTTGAGCGGGCGTCGGCCGACGGACGACGATCTCGACGTCCTCGTCTCGATCGCCGACCACGCGGCGCTTGCGATCGAGGCGGCGCGCGAGTCGGCGGAGTCGGCGCGGCACCAGCGCGCGCTGGAGGAGTTGCTGGGGATGTCGTCGCGCATCACCGGCGAGTCGTCGAACACCGAGATCCTGCGCCGCGTGTGCCGCGGCATCCGCGACGCTCTCGACTTCCGCAACGTCTGTGCTGCGCTCGTGGACACGGCGACCGGCGCTGTCGTGCCGCGGGCGACCGCGGGCTGGCGGCTCGAGGAGCTCCAGCACCGCGTGGTCGTGACGGCCGCTCAGCTCGAGCCGCTGCTCGACGAGGCGTTCCTCCGCGAGGGCTGCTACCTCTTCACGCACGAGGAGGCGAGAGCGCGGCTCTCGAGCGGCGTCGAGGTCTATCCGTCGCAGCTCAACGGCCGCGGCCCGTGGGCCTGGAACCGGCACTGGCTCGTCGTGCCGCTCGAGGATGGAGACGGCGCGCTCCTCGGAATCATCTGGGTCGACAATCCGCGCGACCGGCTCCTGCCCTCGCCCGACCGGCTGCAGGCGCTGCGGATCTTTGCGAACGCCGCCGCAGCCGCGCTCGTCTCGGGCCGGCATCTCGGCGAGCTCCGCTTCCTCGCGCACCACGATCCGCTGACGCGTCTCCTCAACCGTCGCGCCTTCATGAGCCGGCTCGACGGCGAGGTCGCCCGCGGGCGGCGCTACGAGCGGTCCCTCGGCCTCGTCGTCGCCGACCTCGACGGTTTCAAGCAGCTCAACGACCGTTACGGGCACACCGCCGGGGACGAGGCGCTCGTCACGTTCGCGAACGCTCTCGCGGAGTCGCTCAGGAAACCCGACGACGCGTTCCGCATCGGCGGTGACGAGTTCGCCGTGCTGCTCGCCGAAGCGAGCGAGCACGACGCGAGGGCCGTCGTCGACCGGGTCAGGACGGCGCTCGGGGAGATGGCGATCGGCGGACCGGTGTGGCTGCCCGAGCTCGGGGCCAGCTTCGGGTGCGCCACGTGTCCGCACGACGCGGACGATCCGAAGACGCTCTTCCGCCTCGCCGACGAGGCGCAGTACGAGGCGAAGCGCAGCGGCTCCGCTCTGCGCTTCGTCGCGAGCGCGTAGCCGCTCGCCTACCATCGGCCAATGCAGAAGGTCGTTCTGAGCGAACTCGACACGGGCGAGCGCGTCATCACCGAGCGGGTCGCGAGCGTACGCTCCGTCTCGCTCGGCTTCTGGATCGACGTCGGCTCGCGCGACGAGCGTGCCGACCGCGCGGGCGTGTCGCACTTCATCGAGCATCTCCTCTTCAAGGGCACGCGCCGCTTCGACGCGCAGGAGATCGCGGAGACGTTCGATGCGATGGGCGCCGAGCTGAACGCTGCGACCTCGCGCGAGAACACCGTGCTCTACGCGCGCGTCCCGGATCATCACGTCGAGACCGCGCTCGAGGTGATGACGGACATGGTCTTCGCGCCGTCGTTCGCCGAGGTCGACCAGGAGCGCGAGGTCGTGCTCGAGGAGATCGCGATGTACGAGGACACGCCGCAGGAGCTCGTCCACGACCTCTTCTCGGAGGCCGTCTTCGCCGACCATCCGCTCGGACGGCCTGTGATCGGAACCGCCGAGGTCATTTCCACGGTGAGCCGCCGCGCGCTCTCCGGCTACCACCGCACGGCCTATGCGCCCGGGAACGTCGTGCTCGCCGCGGCGGGGAACCTCGAGCACGACCGGCTCGTCGCGCTCCTGCAGCGCAGCGAGCGCCGCTCCGGCGCACCGGCTCGCCCGGGCACGCGCGTCCGGCGTCCGCTCGCGCAGCTGCCGGGCCCCGGGCTCCGCTTCCAGCGCAAGGAGACGGAGCAGTACCACCTCTGCCTCGGCGCGACGGGCATCGCGCGTTCGGACCGCCGCCGTTTTGCCGCATCCCTGCTCGACGCGATTCTCGGCGGCTCGGCGTCGTCGCGGCTGTTCCAGGAGATCCGGGAGAAGCGCGGTATGGCGTACGCCGTCTACAGCTTCGGGGCGCAGTACACCGACACCGGCGTCCTCGGCGTCTACGTCGGGACGCGAGAGGAGAACCTCGGCCCGTGCGTCGAGATCTGTGTCGAGCAGATCGGCGAGATCGCCGCGGGCCGGCTGCGCAAGGGCGAGCTCGAGCGGGCGAAGGAGAGCCTCGAGGGACGGATCGTCCTCTCGCTCGAGTCCACCTCGAACCGCATGAGCCGGCTCGGGAAGTCGCTCGTGACCGACACGGAGCTCCTCACGCTCGAGCGGCTGATGGCCGAGATCGACGCGGTCGACGGGGACGAGCTCGCGGAGCTGGCGACCGCGTTGTTGCCGTCCGAGCGCCTCGCCGCGGCGGGCGTCGGCGCCGACGAGGCGCACTTCCGCGCCGCGGTGGGTCGCGCGAGCGCCACGCTCGGCGCAGAGGCTGGAAGCGTCGCCGGCCAAGCCGGCGACGCCCGACCGAAGACCGCGCCGCCTACGGCGTCGCGTGGGGCGGCGGCGTGAAGATCGCGCTCTTCGGATCCGATGGGAAGGTCGGAAGCGCGCTCGTGCCGCGTCTCGAGGCCGCCGGCCACGAGGTTCGCGGGATCGAGCTCGGAGACGAGCCCGACGTGGCGGGCTGCGACGCGGCGGTGGACTTCACGACGCCGGACGCCGCTCCGGCGAACGTCCGTGCCGCGCTCGAACAGGGCGTCTCGTGTGTCGTCGGGACGACCGGCTGGGAGCCCGGAGAGCTCGGCGCGCTCGCGGCCGAGAAGGGGCTGCGGCTCTTCGTCGCGCCGAACTTCTCGGTCGGCGCCGTCCTGATGATGCGCTTCGCCCGCGACGCGGCCGCGCATTTTCCGCGCGCCGAGATCGTCGAGCTGCACAACGAGCGGAAGGTGGACGCGCCGTCCGGAACCGCGAAGGCGACCGCCGACCTGATCGGCGGCGACCCGACGATTCACTCCGTGCGGCTGCCGGGGCTCGTCGCGCATCAGGAGGTCATCTTCGGCGGCGAGGGGCAGCTGCTGACGATCCGCCACGACACGACCGGCCGCGAGTCGTTCGCCGACGGCGTCCTCCTCGCGCTCGAGAAGCTGCCGGAGCTTCCTCCGGGCCTGACCATCGGCCTGGACACCCTCATCTCGTAGAAGATTCACCCATGCCCACCGAGGCGGCCGAGCTCGTCTTCGACGAAGCGACGAAGGTCTACCCGAGCCGCGAGGGGGCGGCGGTCGACCGTCTCTCGCTCACCGTTCCCGCGGGCGACATCTGCGTCCTCGTCGGGCCGTCCGGTGGCGGCAAGACCACGGCGCTGAAGCTCGTCAACCGCCTGATTCCCCTCACGAGCGGCGACATCCGGATCGACGGCGCCTCGATCCTCGAGCACGACGTCGTCGAGCTCCGCCGTTCGATCGGCTACGTCATCCAGCAGGTCGGCCTCTTCCCGCACATGACGATCGAGGCGAACATCGGCACGGTGCCGAAGCTGCTCGGCCGGCCGCGCTCCTGGATCAAGACGCGCTCGGCGGAGCTCCTCGAGCTCGTCGGCCTCGATCCCTCCTACGCCAAGCGCTTTCCGGCGCAGTTGTCCGGGGGCGAGCGTCAGCGCATAGGTCTCGCACGCGCACTCGCTGCGAACCCGTCCCTGATGCTGATGGACGAGCCGTTCGGCGCGATCGACCCGATCGTCCGCGCCCGGCTTCAGGACGAGTTCCTGCGCCTCCAGCAAGAGCTGCGCAAGACCGTCGTCTTCGTCACGCACGACATCGACGAGGCGATCAAGGTCGGCGACCGCATCGCGATCCTGCGCGAAGGGGGGCGCCTGGCGCAGTACGACACGCCGCAGCGGATCCTCGAGCGGCCGGTCGACGACTTCGTCGCGGACTTCGTCGGTCGAGACCGGGCGCTCAAGGCGCTCGCGCTGCGGAAGCTCGGTGACCTCGAGCTTTCACCGGCGACCGGGGACGGGCTGCCGCGGCTCGCGGCCGACACGAGCCTGCGCGACGCCCTCGCGTTCCTCGTCGCCGAGCGTCGTGACGCGCTCGTCGTCACCGGCACCGACGGCGCGCCGCTCGGCGTCGCGAGGAGAGAGGACCTGCTGCGGTGACGCGCGGCTGGCACGTGGCCGGCGGCCCGGTCATCCCGAGCTTCGGCCGTTCGAGCGCGTGCGAGCGGTCGAACGGCTGGTTCTGCACCGACTGGCTGCAACACCACTGGGGGGATACACTGCAGCCGGCGCTCGTCCAGCACATCGAGCTGACCCTGATCGCGGTCGGCATCGGCTTCGCGATCGCCTCGGGGCTCGCGCTCGTCGGCTTTCGCTGGCAGCTCTTCGACGCGCCGTTCGGCGCGTTCAGCGATTTCCTCTACACGATCCCGAGCTTGGCGCTCTTCCAGCTCCTCGTCCCGATCACCGGCATCGGCGTTCCAACCGTCGAGGTCGCGCTCGTCTCGTACACGCTCTTCATCCTCTACCGGAACATGATCGCCGGCCTGAAGAGCGTGCCCGAGGAGGCGATCGAGGTCGCTCGCGGGATGGGCTTCACCCGTCTGCAGACGTTCGTCAAGGTCGAGCTGCCGCTCGCAGCTCCGGCCGTCATCGCAGGCCTGCGGATCGCGACCGTCTCGACGATCTCGATTGCGACGGTGGCGGCGTTCATCATCCCCCAGGGCCTCGGCGAGCCGATCTTCACGGGGATCCAGCAGAACCTGTTCCGGACCGAGATCCTCGCCGCCGGCATGCTCGCCGTGCTGCTCGGGCTGACCGCAGACGGGCTGCTCGCGCTCCTCCAGCGGGTCGTGACCCCGTGGAGCCGGATCAGGTGAGCGTCCTCGCGGACAACTTCACGCCCTCGACCTTTGTCGATGCATTCCGCTTCATGGGCGACAACTTTTCGCTCCTGCTCACGAAGGCGGGGGAGACCTCTGAGCTCGCGTTCGCCGCGCTCGGGGTGGCCTTGCTCGTGGCGCTGCCTCTCGGCCTCTGGCTCGGCCACAAGCACCGCGGCCTCTTCATCGCGCTCGGGACGTCCACGCTGGGTCGTGCGTTGCCGAGCATCGCCCTGATCGCCTTCTTCATCGCTCTTCTCGGGGTCGGTTTCTGGAACATCCTGGTCGCTCTGGTCGTGCTCGGCGTCCCGCCCATCCTGGCGAACGCGTATTTCGCGATCGACGGTGTGGACCGCGATGCCGTGGATGCGGCGCGAGGCCTGGGCATGTCCGAGCGGCAGATCGTGCTCCGCGTCGAGCTGCCGCTCGGGCTGCCGCTCATCCTCGCCGGGGTGCGAATCGCCGCCGTCTTCGTGATCGCGACGGCGACGATCGCCTCTGTCGCGGGGGGCAACGGGCTCGGGGACATCATCGTCTCCCAGTCGGACCGGAACGTCGGGCTGCCAGGTGTGCTCGCGGCCGCGCTTTGGGTGTCGGCGATGGCGCTGCTGACCGCGCTCGTGCTGGCGCTCGCCCAACGTGCGGCGTCGCGTCGGATGTCCCCGAGAACGTAGGGTCACGGCGACGGACAACCCAGAAGGGAGGGCACAGTGGTTCGCAAGCACACGCGTCGCGCGGCGAAGGCGGCGTTCGCGGTTTCGCTGGGGGTCGCGCTTCTGATCGGACTCGTGGCCTGCGGCGGAGGCAAGAAGAAGACGACGACGTCGACTCCCGCAGGGGGCAACAACCCGAAGATCGTCCTCGGCAGCAAGAACTTCTCCGAGGAGACGCTCCTCGGCCAGCTCTACGGCCAGGCGCTGAAGGTGAAGGGCTTCCCGGTCACCTACAAGCCGAGCATCGGCAGCTCCGAGCTGATCGACACCGCGATCACGAGCGGCAAGATCAACGTCTATCCGGAGTACACGGGCATCATCGCGCTCGACCTCGCGAAGGTGAAGAACGCACCGAAGTCGGCGGCGGCGACCTACCAGGCGGCGAAGAAGTTCGAGGAGACCCGCGGCCTGACGCTGCTCGACCCGACGCCGTTCGCGGACACCGACACGTTCACGATGCTCACGTCGACGGCGCAGAAGGACGGCGTGACGAAGATGAGCGACCTGAGCAAGCTGCCGTCGTTCTCGTACGCGGGCTATCCGGAGTGCCAGACGCGGATCACCTGCATCCTCGGGATGAAGCAGATCTACGGGTTGAAGCACATCAAGTTCGTCCAGCTCGGGACGATCAGCGTCTATACGTTGCTCGACGAGCACAAGGTGGACGGCGGAGACGGCTTCTCGACCGACCCGCAGCAGCTCCAGTCCAAGTACACGGCGCTGGTCGACGACAAGCACATCTTCGGCTTCCAGAACGTCGCGCCGGTCGTCAAGCAGAGCCTGCTCTCGGGCCCTGGCGGGGCGCTCCTGAAGCAGACGCTCAACGACGTGTCGGCGAAGCTGACGCTGAAGGCGATGCAGCAGATGAACAAGGCGGTCGTGATCGACAAGCAGTCGGTCGCCTCCGTCGCCAAGACGTTCCTGCAGGCCAACGGGCTGGCGTAGTTGAAGGTCGTCGTCCTGGGCGGAGGGTCGACCGGCGAGCACTTCGTCGGCGCCCTCCGCCGGTTCGGCGACGAGTCGGACATCACGCTCGTCGAGAGCCGGCTCGTCGGTGGCGAGTGCTCGTACTTCGCCTGCATGCCGACGAAGACGATGCTGCGGACGACGGAGCTCGGAGCGTCGCTCGAGCGGGCGCCCGGGCTCAGCCCGCAGCGTCCGGAGCAGGACGGCGTCTGGTCGTGGCGCGACTGGATCACGAGCGACTGGGACGACTCCGGCCAGCTCCGCTACCTCCAGGACTGGAACTGCCGGCTCGTGCGCGGCGAGGGTCGCGTCGCCGAGCCGGGTGTCGTCGAGGTCGACGGGACGCGGATCGAGTACGACCGGCTCGTCATCGCCACCGGCTCGCGGCCCGCGATCCCGCCGATCGAAGGGCTCGACGAGATCGAGTACTGGACGAATCGCGAGGCGACGCGCACGCACAAGCTGCCGCAGAGCCTCGTCGTGATGGGCGGCGGCCCCGTCGGCGCCGAGCTGACGCAGTTCTTCTCTCGCATGGGATCGCACGTGACGATCGTCGAGCGCGGCGAGCGGCTGCTCGGGCGCGTCCACGGCGACGCGGGCGAGCTGATGGCGGACGTCTTTCGCGAGGAGGGAATCGACGTTCGCACCGGCGTCGGGATCGAACGCGTCGAGCCCGGCGTGCGGGTCCACCTCTCCGACGGCTCCACCCTCGAGACCGAGCGAGTCCTCGTCGCGACCGGCAGGCGGCCGAACATCGAGCGGCTCGGCCTCGAGCAGCTCGGAGTCGCGATCACGCAGCGGGGCATCAGCGTGGACGAGCGCCTGCGCGCTGCCGAGAACGTCTGGGCGCTCGGCGACGTGACGGGCGTCGCGCAGTTCACGCACGTCGGGAAATACCAGGCGCGGGTTGCCGCGGCGGACATGACCCGTCGCTACGCGAAGGCCGACTACCGCGCGATCCCGGCCGGGATCTTCACCGACCCCGAGGTCGCGACGGTCGGCCGCACCGACGGCGACGACCTCGTCAGCGCGCGGATCGAGCTCACGACGCTCCCGCGCCTCTCGACGTACGAGAAGCCGAAGCGCGACGGCTTCGTCCGCGTCTTCGGCGACCCCGGCGCGGGCGTCCTGGTGGGCGCGGTCTGCGTCGGGCCGCAGGCGGCGGAATGGCTCGGGCAGTTCACGCTCGCGATTCGGGCGAAGGTGCCGGTCGAGACGATCGTCGACACGATCCAGCCGTACCCGACCTTCTCCGAGGGCGTGTTCTTCGCGTTGCAGGAGTTGCAGGCTCAGCTCTCGTAGACTTCTGCACGATGCTCGGCTCGGTCATCACCGCCGCCGTCACCCCGTTCCGGGCGGACGGCGCCGTCGATCTCGAGCGCTTCCGCGAGCTCGCTTCGTTCCTGGTCGAGAACGGCTCCGACGGGATCGCGGTCTGCGGCACGACCGGCGAGTCGCCGACGCTGTCCGACGACGAGAAGCTCGACCTCTTCCGGGTCGCCGTGGACGCGGTCGGCGACCGCGCGAGCGTGATCGCAGGCACCGGCACCTACGACACGGCGCACTCCGCCGCGCTCACGCGGGAGGCGACGGAGCTCGGTGTCGACGGCATCCTCGTCGTGACGCCGTACTACAACAAGCCGCCCCAGCGCGCCATCGTCCGCCACTTCGAGGAGATCGCCGGCGCGACGCATCTGCCGGTCGTCGTCTACAACATCCCCGGCCGCGTCGTCGTGAATATCGAATCGGCCACGATCGAGCGGCTCGCCGAGATCGAGAACGTCGTCGCCGTGAAGCAGGCGCTCGACGATCCCGAGCAGGCGCGGTTCATCGTGGAGGAGACGCGCCTCGATCTCTACTCGGGAGACGACCCGAACACGCTCGCGTTTCTCGATCTCGGAGGCGTCGGCGTCGTGTCGGTGACCGCGCACCTCTGGGGCCGGCAGATCGCCGAGATGATCCGCCGTCACCGCGAGGGAGACGTCGAGGGTGCACGCGCGATCCACGAGGAGCTGCAGCCGTCGTACGACCTCCTGCGGATCCAGGTCAACCCGATCCCGATCAAGGCCGCGCTCAACCTGACGGGCCACGTCGTCGGCGGGCACCGGCTTCCGATGGTCGAGCCCGACGAGGACGAGCTCACCGAGATCCGCTCCTGCCTCGAGCGGTCGGGTCTACTCGCGACCGCATCCGCGTAGCTCCCTAGACTCCCTCGATGGGCACGTGCCGGATCATCCCGCTCGGCGGCCTCGGCGAGGTCGGCAAGAACATGACCGTCTACGAGGCCGACGGCTCGATCGTCGTGGTGGACGCCGGGCTGGCGTTCCCCCGCGACGAGCATCTCGGCGTCGATCTCGTCCTCCCGGACTTCGGCTATCTCCGGGATCGCGAGGAGATGCTGCGGGCGGTCGTGCTCACGCACGGCCACGAGGATCACGTCGGCTCGCTGCCGTACCTCATGCGAGAGGTGCGCGTGCCGCTCGTGATCGCGACGCGGCTGACGCTCGCGCTCGTGAAGTCGAAGCTCGACGAGCACGGTCTACTGCGCGCCGCAGAGCTGCGGGAGCTCATGCCGGGCGACGAGCCGGTCGACCTCGGCCCGTTCCGCGTCGAGCTCGTGCGCATGGCGCACTCCATTCCCGATGCGGCGGCCGTCGTGCTGGACACACCGGGCGGGCGTTGCGTCCACACCGGCGACTACAAGATCGACCACACGCCCGTCGACGGGCAGCGGACCGACGTCGGCCGCCTCGCGGAGATCGGCTCGAGCGGCGTCGATCTCCTGCTCGGCGATTCGACGAACGCCGAGCGGCCCGGCGTGACCGAGTCGGAGCGGGTGGTGGGGGAGGCTTTCCGCCAGATCTTCCCGCGCCGCGAGGGGCGGATCCTCATCTCGTCCTTCGCGTCGAACGTGCACCGCATGCAGCAGGCGGCGGACGTCGGGGTCGCCTGCGGGCGGAAGGTGGCGTTCGTCGGCCGCTCGATGCGGAAGAACGCGAACATCGCGCGCAACCTCGGCTACATGGACGTCCCGGAGGACGCGATCCTCCGGCCGCAGGATCTCGCCGAGCTGCCGCGCAGCCAGCAGCTGATCGTCTGCACCGGCAGCCAGGGCGAGCCGATGTCCGCGATGACGCGGATCGCCTACAACGACCATCCGGCGGTGCGCGTCGAGGCGGGAGACACTGTGATCATCTCGGCGAAGCCGATCCCCGGCAACGAGTTGCGCGTCCACGACGCGATCAACCGGCTCGCGAAGATGGGCGCGGAAGTCCTGCACGAGGACAACGCTCCCGTGCACGTCTCGGGCCACGGGCGCGCGGAGGAGCTGCGTACGATCATCGGGCTCCTCCGGCCGAAGGCCGTGATGCCGGTGCACGGCGAGTTCCGGATGCTCGCGGCGCACGCCCAGCTCGCGCGCGAAGGCGGCGTGCCGGAGGACCGAATCGTGCTCGCCGAGAACGGTACGGTCGTCGAGCTGCGAGACGGTGTGGCGCGGATCGTCGACGAGGTCGAGGCAGGCGTCACGTTCGTCGACGGCCTCGGAGTGGGGGACGTGCACGACGTCGCCCTGCGCGACCGCCGCAAGCTGGCCGAGGACGGCGTCCTGATCGTCGTGGCGACGCTCGCGCAGCAGGACGGCGGCGGTCTCACGGCCCCGCCGGAGCTGATCGCGCGCGGCTTCGGCGACGGAGCGGAGCCGCTGCTCGACGAGCTGCGGGACGAGGCCGGCCGTGTCCTGCGCGAGCTCCTCGCCGACGACGTGACCGAGATCAAGCTCCTCCAGGAGCACCTGCACGACGCACTCGGCGGCGTCGTCTACAACCGCACGCGCCGGCGGCCGATGGTGCTCCCGGTCATCGTCGAGGTCTAGGCTCGTCGAGCGAAGAACACGAACTCGCCTCCGGGGCGATCGAGCGCGTCCCGCACCTCGAGCAGCTGTATCGGTTGGCCCGGAGATCGGCTTCGACCTCCCGGCGCTCACGGAACCGGAGCGTCGAGTCCGACACGAGCTCCGTGCCGTGGTCGAAGAGGAACGTCGCCTGGAAGGTGACGAGCGGCGGGCGGACGTCCGTCACGTCTACCCGCCGCTCGACGCGCCCGGCGTCGGTGTCGAGGTAGCGGCGGGTCTTCTCGCGCGTCCATTCCTCCCACGCGCGGCAGGCGGGATCCCGAAAGGTCGACCTCGAGCGGCGGGATCGATTCCGACGACCTCGAGGCCGTGGCCCGCCAGGAGGAGCGCGACGTCGAGGTCGCCCGGTCGTCGTCGAAGAGGTCGTCCAGCGGCGCAAGCCGCGGGTGCGCGAAGGCGGCGTCGGGCGCGGCAGCTACTTCGGCGGCAGCGAGCCGGCGTATGCGGCTCCGCGCTCGACCCATTCGCCTAGCGCGGCGTCATCGGTCACATCTGCGGTGTCGACGCGGAGCCAGCCGGCCATCTGCCGGCCGCGCATCTCCATCGGCTCGGCGGGAGTCGTCGCGACGATCTCCGCCGACTCATCGGGGTCGACCCGGACGAGGATCCCGCCCTGGCCGCTCGCGGCGACCGCCATGTTGCCGCCGATCATGAAGCCGATCCCGCCGAACATCTTCGTCTCCGTCAGGCCCGGCCTGTCGCCGAGCGCGGCGCGAATCCGGTCCGCGAGCTCCTCGTCGTAGGCCATCAGTCGTCCTCGATCGGCTCGCCGTCGAGGTATTCGAGCGTCTCGATCCGGCCGATCACGCCGAGGCCGCGCCAGTGGATCTTCTGCGAGCGTGGGAACCAGGCGACGTCGTTCGCGTCGCGGGTGCCGTAGACGAGCATCTCGACGCCGTCCGGGCCTGCGCGGAACGAGTGAGAGACGCGGGAGCCCGGCTCGCGCACGACGATGTGGCCGGCGCGGAGCGGCGTCGTCTCCGTGACCTCGCCCTGCGGCGACCAGAGCTCGAGCGTCGCCGTGCCGCCGAGGATCACGAAGACCTCCTCCTCGGCCGAGTGGCAGTGGGGAGCAGAGCCGCGGTGGCCGGCCGGAAGCGTCTCCCACCCGAGGCCGGCGAGCCTGGTCGTTTCGTCCGGCGTGAAGTAGACGAAGCTCTGGTAGCGATGCGTCTGGAGCTCGAGCTCGTCGACGTTGCGGATGTTCGGCGGACGCGGCGCCGGCTCGCCGACGGCGAGCGGCTCGCCCGCTGCTTCGACGTCCCACGGATCGTCGTCGCGCCCCTCGACCCACGGCCAGCCGAACCGGACCGCCCGCGAGCGCGGCAGCCAGCCGAGCTCCGTCCGGTGCCGCGTTCCGAAGACGAGGAACTCGAGCCCGTCGGGGCCCGCGACGAACGTGTGCTCCATCTCGTCGGCGCGGTGGACGACACAGTCGAGCGGCCGCACCTCGTGCACCTCGCGGTCCTGCCACGCGAGTCCGGAACCGGCGAGGACGAAGTAGAGCTCCTCCGACGCGCCGTGCGAGTGCGGTGGGGTCGGCAGCTTGCCCGGCTCGACCCGGACGCGGGCGACGCCCACGCCGCGCGAGCCGGCCGCGTCGCCGAGGCGCTGCCACGTCGCGTCCATCTCCCCTTTGGCGGAGCGGAACGACTCGACCTCGTTCCAGTGTGCGACACCCACGGCCACGCAGTCTGTCAGGACCTGGGATCCGTCTCCTCGGCGAGCTTGGCCGCCGCCCCCTCACGCTTCTCGACGATGTCGTACCCGGCTTCGCAGCCGACGACCGACTCGAACTCGGGCAGTTCGTGGCCGGGGATGACGATGTAGCGGAGGGGGTTGGCCCGAACCTTCTCGTATGCCGAGACTGTGATCTCGATCCTCTCCGTGCAGTCGCCGTTCGCGCATTCGCAGATCACCGTCAGCGTGCGGAGATCCTGGCCGAAGCCGTGGTTCAGACTCTCGATCTGCTCGTTCACCTGCCGGAAGATCGACTCGTTCAGGCCGACTCGTCTGCCCTGCTCGTCGCTCATCCCGTGCCCTTCCCTCGCGGATCGACGGAGCGCGCGACCTCACCGCCGGCGGCGGACTTGAGCACGACGACGTAGTGGCCGTGCTCCTCGATGACGTCGCCTTCGCCGACGTGCGCGGGGAGGACCGCGAACGTCGCGCCGTTCTCGCGAACGTGCTCGTACTCCCGCGCGGTGAGCGAGACGGTCGCGCGGCACTGCACGTCGTCGCATTCGCAGAGGTACGGCACGCGCTCGAGCGGAGGGCTCAGCTCCAGCTCGGCTTCGCGGATCCGCTCGTTGGCGTCACGGAACGTCGCCTCGTTGGCGGCGCGCCTCTCCTCGTCGCTCGACGTCATACCCGCTCTGATCCCCCCTGACCGCGCGAATACACATCGGGATAGGCTCGGCGCATGGCTGCACCGAAACTCGCGGTCGTCGGCTCGATCAACCTGGACCTCGTCGTGCGGGCGGAGCGGTTGCCGCGGGCGGGGGAGACCGTCAGTGGCGCCCGCTTCGTGCGTGTGGCCGGGGGCAAGGGCGCGAACCAGGCGGTCGCGGCCGCACGGCTCGGGGCCGACGTCGCGATGGTGGGCTGCGTCGGGCGGGACGAGTTCGCCGACCCGGCGCTTGCGGAGTTGCGCGAGGCTGGCGTCGAGGAGCGCTGGCTCGTCAAGGACGCGCCGACCGGGATCGCGTTGATCACGGTGGACGCAGAGGGGGAGACGACCATCGTCGTCGTCTCCGGGGCGAACGCCGAGCTGCGACCGGAGGACGTCACGCTCGGCGACGCGGATGCCGTTCTCTGCCAGCAGGAGATCCCGGCCGAGACTGTCGCGTGGGCGGCCGAGCTCGCGCCGCGGTTCTTTCTCAACGCCGCTCCCGCGCGGGTCGGCGCTCCCGAGGCGGAGCTCACCGTCGTGAACCGGCTCGAGCTCGCAGCGCTCGGCCACGCGCGCGGCGGCCTGGTCGCGCTGACGCTCGGCGCGGAGGGAGCGGTGCTGCTGGAGGACGGGAAGGAGGTGGCCCGCGCGACGCCGCCGGAGGTCGAAGCCGTTGACGGCACCGCGGCGGGCGACGCGTTCACGGCCTGTCTCGTCGTCTCGCTGCTCGAAGGGCGGTCGCGCGACGAGGCGCTGCGCAGGGCCTGCGCCGCGGGCGCCGTTGCAGCGTCACGATTCGGAGCGCAGACTTCGCTCCCGACCGCCGAGGAGGTGGAGGTACTGCTTTGAGCACGAAGATCGTCATCGACTGCGATCCGGGCCACGACGACGCGATCGCGATCCTGCTCGCGCTCGCCTCGCCGGAGCTCGAGCTGGTCGGCGTCACGACCGTCGCCGGAAACCAGACGCTGGACAAGACCACGCGCAACGCCCTCGTCACGCTCGAGGTCGGCGGCCGCCCGGACATCCCGGTTGCCGCCGGCGCGGAGGCGCCGTTGCGCCGCGAGCTCCGCACCGCCGCACACGTGCACGGCGAGACCGGCCTCGACGGGCCGGCGCTGCGGGAGCCGGAGGAGCAGCCGGTCGCCGACCACGCCGCGGACTTCCTGGCGACACTCATCGACCGCGGCACGGTGCTCGTCCCCACCGCACCGCTCACGAACATCGCGCTCCTTCTCGAACGGCACCCGGAGATCCACGAGCGGATCGACCGCATCGTCTGGATGGGCGGCTCGATCGCGGAGGGGAACGTCACACCGGCCGCCGAGTTCAATGCCTTCGTCGATCCGGAGGCCGCGGGGATGGTCTTCTCGAGCGGGATCCCCATCACGATGATCGGTCTCGACGTCACGCACAGGGCGCTCTTCACGCGCGCCCACGCCGAGCGGCTGCGCGAAGCGGGGCGGGCGGGCCGGTTCGTCGCGGAGCTCTCCGACTTCTTCCAGCGCTTCCACGAGCGTTCGTACGGCTTCGAGGGGTCGCCGATCCACGACGCGATGGCGGTCGCGCACGTCATCGACCCGACCCTCGTGACGACGCGGCGTGCGAACGTCGCGGTCGAGGCGCACTCCGAGCTCTGCGACGGCCGCACCGTGGTCGACCTGCGCGGCGTCACCGGGCGGCCCGAGAACGCGGACGTCGGAGTCGACGTCGACGCCGAGCGGTTCCTCGAGCTGCTCGTCTCGCGGATCGCGTCGCTGCCGTGAGCGTCGTGTTCGCCGCGATCGCGCCGCACGGAGACATGGATCTCGACCCGGCGCTCCGCCCCGCGATGGAGGAGCTCGGACGCCGCTGCGCGGCCGCGTCCCCCGAGGTCGCGGTCGTCGTCACGCCGCACAACGTGCACGTCGAAGGGCATTTCGCCGTCATCACCGCCGAGACGATCGGAGAGTGGGAGACCGATCGCCGCTCGGCCGAGGCGCTGCTCGCGGCCGACCTCCCGATCCTCGGCGTCTCGTTCGGCGGCAACGACCCGCGGACGGCGGAGATGCCGATCGACTGGGGGACGGAGATCCCGCTCACGTTCCTGCGCGTCCCGAAGGTTGTCGTCGTCTCGTCGGCGCGCGACCGCCCGCTCGAGGAGCACCTGCGTCTCGGCGAGGCGATCGCGGCGCTTCCGGGACGCGTTGCCCTGATCGCGAGCGCGGATCACGGCCACACGCACCGCGCCGACGGGATCTACGGCTACCACCCGGCCGCCGCCGAGTACGACACGCTGCTGCAGGAGATCGTCGCCTCCGACCGGTTCGACTTCTTCCCGCTCGCCGAGCTCGCCGGGCCGGGAAAGGCGGACTCGCTCTGGCAGCTCGTCGTGCTCCAGGGCGCGATGGGGGAGGAGGCGCGCGCGGACGTGCTCGCCTACGCGGCGCCGACCTATTACGGCATGCTCGTCGCCGAGGTGACCGGATGAGCCTTGCCGACTTCGACCGTGTTCCGCTCCTCTTCGGGCCGTCGCCCCTGCAGCCGCTGAGCCGACTCGGCGAGCACCTGGGCGGGAAGGTCGAGATCTGGGCGAAGCGGGACGACTGCAACTCGGGGCTGGCCTTCGGCGGCAACAAGACACGGAAGCTCGAGTACCTCGCCGCGGAAGCACTCGCGCAGGGCTGCGACACGCTCGTCTCGATCGGCGGCGTCCAGTCGAACCACACGCGTCAGGTCGCCGCCGTCGCCGCGCACCTCGGCCTGGGCTGCGTGCTCGTCCAGGAGCACTGGGTCGACTGGGACGAGCCCGGTTACGAGACGGTCGGGAACATCCTGCTGTCGCGGATCATGGGCGCCGACGTCCGCCTCGATCCGGCGGGATTCGACATCGGCTTCCGTCCCAGCTGGGAGCGGGCGCTCGCCGACGTCGAGGCGCGCGGCGGCAAGCCGTACGCGATTCCGGCAGGCGGGTCGGATCATCCGCTCGGCGGCCTCGGCTTCGCGCGCTGGGCCCTGGAGGTGGCGGAACAGGAAGCGGAGCTCGGGGTCTTCTTCGACACCGTGATCGTCTGCTCGGTCACCGGCTCGACCCACGCGGGGATGATCGCCGGCTTCGCGCTCGAGGGCCGCGAGCGGCGGGTGGTCGGGATCGACGCATCCGCGACGGTCGAGCAGACGCGGGAGCAGGTCGCGCGCATCGCGCGTACCACCGCGAACGCGATCGGCCTCGGCCGCGAGCTGCGCGACGACGAGATCGTCCTCCTCGACGAGTGGCATGCCGGGACGTACGGGATCCCGGACTCCAAGACGATCGAGGCGATCCGCCTCGGCGGACGGCTCGAAGGGATGCTCACCGACCCGGTCTACGAGGGAAAGTCGCTCGCGGCGCTCATCGACCTCGTTCGAGACGGCCGAATCGAGCCGGGCTCGCGCGTTCTCTACGCGCATCTCGGCGGGCAGCCGGCACTGAGCGGATACGCCTCGGTGTTCTAGGAGGAGCAGGGCAGGCGTACGCGAAAACCGAGCGCATGCCGCGTCGCAAGCGGAGGTCGAAGCTACGCCCGAAGTTGCCGAGTCGCGTCAAGAAGACGCAGACGAAGCGCAGCTCGCGTGCGCGCGCACCCAAGCAGCACCCGGAGCTCTGGGGCCTGGGCTCCGTTGCGCTCGGCCTCTTCCTCGGCGCCGTTCTCTATTTCGGCTGGAACGGCGGCTACGTCGGCGGCTGGCTCGGTGAGGGGCTCGACCGGCTCACCGGCGATGCGAAGTACGTCGTTCCCGTCGCGCTCGTGGCGCTCGGCGCGCTCGTCGTGACGAAGAGCGAGCTCGTCGACGTGCGGCCGTTCCGCACCGGCCTCGGCGTGCTCGGCTGCGGCCTGATGATCACGCTCGGCAAGGACCAGGGCGGCTACCTCGGCCAGCTGCTGGGCGGAGCCGTCGGCGTCGCGATCGCCGCCACTGGCTCGCTGCTGCTCGGCATCTTCCTGATGCTCGTCGGCTCGCTGCTTCTCTCCGGCGCCTCGCTCGGCGCGATCCTGCGCCGCTCCGGCCGCGGGATCCACCTCGCCGCACGGAAGGCGCGATCGCGGGTACCGGGCTCGGAGGCCGAGACCTGGCCGCAGCCGGAGCCGGTTCGAGCCACACCCTCGCTCGCGCCGCCGGTGGATGCGGTCTCGGCCTTCCCGGATGTCGTGGGCGAGAGCGTTCCGCCGCCGCACGCCGGCGCGCAGCCGGGCCCGCTCCAGACCGAGCCCCCGGCGCTGCTCGACGAGCCGCAGACGCTGTTCGACGAGGTGACCTCGGAGCATGCGGAATACAGGCTTCCCGACGCCGGCGTGCTCCGCGTCTCGCCCAAGCACGGCGACCAGTCGGGCGAGGCCGCGGCACGCGTCGCCGAGCTGCTCGTGCAGACACTCTCGCACTTCGGCGTCGAGGCCACCGTGATCGGCCAGATCTCGGGGCCTCGGGTGACGCGCTACGAGCTTCAGCTCGCCCCGGGAACGAAGGTCGCCAAGGTCGCGGCGCTGAAGGACGACCTCTCGTATGCGCTCGCGACAACGGAGATCCGGATCCTCGCGCCGATCCCGGGCAAGCAGGCCGTCGGCGTCGAGCTGCCGAACCTCTCGCCGAACCTCGTCACGCTCGGCGACATCTACGAGCCGCTGCCGGCGACCGCCAGCCCCGTCTCGGTCTGGCTCGGGAAGGACATCTCCGGGGCGTCCGTGTGGACAGACCTCGCGCGGATGCCGCACCTGCTCATCGCGGGCACGACCGGCTCCGGTAAGTCGGGCTGCCTCAACGCGCTCCTGACGTCGGTGCTCCTGCGCGCAACCCCGGACGACGTGCGCCTCATCCTCATCGACCCGAAGCGGATCGAGCTCAGCCACTTCGAAGCGGTTCCGCACCTGCTCACACCTGTGGTCTCGAGCCCGAAGGAGGCGAGCGCCGTCCTCGCGAACTGCCTCGCCGAGATGGAGCGCCGCTACGAGCGGCTCGCGACGGTGCGCGCCCGCAACATCAGCGAGGCGAACCGGGCCTTCCGTCAGCGCGGCGAGCCGACGCTGCCGTACGTGCTCGTCGTGATCGACGAGCTCGCCGACCTGATGATGGTCGCTCCGCAGGCGGTCGAGGACGCCGTGATCCGGCTCGCGCAGAAGTCGCGCGCCGTCGGCATCCACCTCGTGCTCGCGACGCAGCGGCCGTCGGTCGACGTCATCACCGGGATGATCAAGGCGAACGTCCCCTCGCGCATCGCGTTCGCGGTCTCGTCGCAGACCGACTCGCGCGTGATTCTCGATTCCGGTGGCGCCGAGTCGCTGCTCGGCCAGGGCGACATGCTCTTCAAGCCGCTCGGCACGTCGCGCCTGCAGCGCGTGCAGGGCGCGTACGTCTCGGAGGAGGAGATCGCTCTCGTCGTCGAGCAGACGCGGCAGCGCGAGCAGGAGCTCGACGAGAGCTATCTCGAGCTGCCGGAGGTGTTCGCGTCGGACGCCGACGACGAGGACCACGGCGACTTCGATCCCGACGACGATCCGCTGCTCGACAAGGCGATCGAGATCGTCGTCCAGACGCAGACCGCGTCCGTGTCGCTTCTCCAGCGGCGCCTCCGCGTGGGCTACACGCGGGCCGGCCGGCTGATCGACATGCTCGAGCGGCGCGGGATCGTCTCGGGCTACGAGGGCTCGAAGCCGCGGCGCGTCCTGGTGGACGAGAGCCAGTACCACACGTACGCCGCCGCGGACTGACGAGCGCTTCCAAAATCCTTACCTAACCGGTCCCCTTCCGGTTCGTCAGATATGGGGCTAGGATCGCACGCGATCGGGCTTACGACGAACTGAGGGAGGGCACGTGAGGTTTAGACGCTGGATTCTTGCGGTGGGCGTAGCCGCGCTTGCCGCCGCGATCGCTGTCGCGGCGCTGGGCAGCGCGAAGGCGCCGGCCGCGCAGAAGACGGGGTACAAGGCGGCACTGGTGAGCGACGTCGCCGGCTTTAGCGACAACGGGTTCAACAAGAACCAGAAGAAGGGGTTGATCAGGGCGGCGAAGGCGATCGGCGGCACCGCGTATCCCATCGTCTCGCACTCGTCGAGCGACTATCAGCCCAACTACAACACGGCGGTTCACGACGGCGCGAACATCATCATCGCGGCCGGGTTCCTGCTCGGGCCGACCGTGAAGCAGTACGCACAGCAGTATCCGAACATCAAGTTCGCGATCACCGACGACCCCGTCAGCGACATCGGCGGATTCAGCAACGAGGAGGGCATCACCTACGCGACGCAGGAAGGTGGCTGCCTCGTCGGCGTTCTCGCGGCGAAGATGGCCCAGAAGATGGGTCACAAGGTGATCGGCGTCGCCGGCGGTCTCAAGATCCCGCCGGTCGACTCCTACATCGCCGGCTACAAGTACTGCGCGCAGAAGGCGGTCAAGGGCACGAAGGTCGTCATCCAGTACTCCCAGAGCTTCACGGACCAGTCCGCGTGCTCGACGGTCGCCCAGAACGAGATCCAGGGCCAGAAGGCGCAGGTGATCTTCCAGGTCGCCGGCCTCTGCGGTGACGGAGCGCTCACGGAGGCGTCGAAGCTCCACAAGTGGGGCATCGGCGTCGACGCCGACGAGTACAACGTCGCCAGCCGGATTCTCACGAGCGCACTGAAGAAGACGGACGTCGGTGTCTACGACACGGTCGTCCAGGCCTCGAAGGGCAAGTTCAAGGGTGGCACCAACCTGCTCTTCAACCTGAAGAACAACGGCGTGGGCGTCGGCAAGATCAGCCCGAAGGTGCCGAAGGCGTGGATCACCTTGATGAACAGCTACAAGAAGAGGATCATCAAGGGCAAGCTCAAGCCTCCGGCGGTCCTCAAGTAGGGAGCCACAACGGCAGAGGGCGGGTCTTCGGATCCGCCCTCGCTGTCTTCACGCCTATGAGCGATCACGTCGCCGACGACCTCGTCCTCGAGATGCGGGACATTCGCAAGGAGTTCCCGGGCGTGATCGCGAACGACGGCGTCTCATTCGACGTGCGCCGCGGCGAGGTGCACGGACTGCTCGGCGAGAACGGCGCCGGCAAGTCGACGCTGATGAACATCCTCTACGGGCTCTACCGGCCCGACGGGGGAGAGATCCGGGTCAACGGAAAGCCTGCGTCGTTCTCCTCGGCGCGCGAGGCGATCCAGGCCGGCATCGGCATGGTGCATCAGCACTTCATGCTCATTCCGGTGATGACGGTCGCGGAGAACATCGTGCTCGGCGTCGAGCCACGCGGCCGCGTCCTCCTCGACGAGCGCGGCGCCGAGCAGCGCGTACGGGAGCTGTCACAGCAGTTCGGACTGGCCGTCGACCCGGGCGCGCTCGTCAGCGACATCACCGTCGGCCAGGAGCAGCGCGTGGAGATCCTCAAGGCTCTCTATCGCGGCGCAGACCTCCTCATCCTCGACGAGCCGACAGCCGTGCTCACCCCGCAAGAGGCCGGCGAGCTCTTCGAGATCGTTCGCAGCCTGCAGGCGGACGGGAAGTCGATCATCTTCATCAGCCACAAGCTGAACGAGGTGCTCGAGATCGCCGACCGGATCACCGTCCTGCGCCGCGGCAAGACGATCGAGACGGTGTCCGGTCGGGGAGCGACGGAGGAGTCGCTCGCTCGAGCCATGGTCGGTCGCGACGTGCTGCTGCGGGTCGAGAAGAAGCCGTCGCAGCCCGAGGACGTCCTGCTCTCGGTCGAGGACCTTCACGTGTGCGACGACCGAGGTATCGAGAAGGTGCGAGGCGTCTCCTTCGAGGTGCGAGCCGGGGAGATCGTCGGCGTCGCCGGCGTCGACGGCAACGGTCAGACGGAGCTGATCGACGCGATCTGCGGGCTCCAGAAGATCGAGAGCGGGGCGGTGACGATCGCGGGCCGGGAGCTCACACAAGCGAGCGCACGGGCCGCGCTCGACGCCGGGATCGGACACATCCCCGAGGACAGGCAGCGGCGCGGACTCGTCCTCGAGTTCTCGATAGCCGAGAACATCGCGCTCCACGACTACGCGAAGCCTCCCGACGCAAGATGGGGCTGGATCTTCCCGAATCGCATGATTCAGCGCGCCGGCACCCTGATCGGCGAGTTCGACGTGCGCGGCGGTGGCCCGTACACGCGCGCCGGTGGCCTTTCCGGCGGCAACCAGCAGAAGGTCGTCGCGGCGCGGGAGATCGCCCGGGACCCCAAGGCGCTGATCGCGGCGCAGCCCACGCGAGGACTCGACGTCGGCGCCATCGAGTATCTCCATCGCAGGCTCGTCGCCGAACGCGACGAAGGACGCGCGATCCTGCTCGTCTCGCTCGAGCTCGACGAGATCCTGTCGCTCTCCGACCGGATCCTCGTCCTCTTCGAGGGGCAGATCGTCGGGGAGCACACCGGTGACGTGACCGAGGAAGAGATCGGCCTCGAGATGCTCGGCGGGAAGGAGGCGGCCGCCGCATGACCGATCCCGGCCCTTCTCCGCCTCCCGAGGCGGCGCCCGCCGCGACGACGTTCGCGGGGAAGCTCGCGCTGAAGCAACGCGCGGGCGGGATCATCGTGCCCCTCGTCACGGTCATCTTCGCCTTCGTGATGAGCGGCATCATCGTTGCGGCGACGCAGCACAGCGTCCACACCGCTCTCGTCGTCTTCAAGGAGATTTTCGACGGTTCGGGTCTCAACTGGATCGCACACCCGACCACGAACCTGTTCAACACGTCTGCGTACAACCTCTCGCAGACGCTGCTGCAGACCACGCCGCTCATCCTCACCGGCCTCGCCGTCGCATTCGCCTTCCGCTGCGGCATGTTCAACATCGGCGGCAACGGCCAGTACCTCGTGGGTTTGCTCGTCGCCAACTGGCTCGGCGTCGATCTCGCGGGACTGAACCCGTTCGTGCACGTCCTGCTCTGCATCGTGGCGGGAACGCTCGCGGCAGCCGCCTATGCCGGAATCGCAGGCGTCCTCAAGGCCACCGTGGGCGCCCACGAGGTGATCACCACGATCATGCTCAACTGGATCGCCTACTGGACTGCGTCGTGGCTCGTCGGCGCCGGCGGGCCGCTACAGATCTCGAATAACCCAACCGACCCAGTCTCGAACCAGGTCTCGCCGAGTGCGCGGCTCCCGGACTTCTGGGGCGTGCAGGGGTTCCAGGGGCTCCACGTCGGCCTCTTCATCTCGCTCGCGGCTGTCGTCGTCTTCTGGGTGCTGCTGAACCGGACCACGCTCGGCTACGAGGTCCGCGCCGTCGGCTTCAACCCGGACGCTGCGGCGTACGGCGGGATCAGCGTGAGGAAGAACTACATCCGAGCGATGGCGATCTCCGGCGCCTTCGCGGGCCTCGCGGGGACGCTCGACATGCTCGGGGGTGCTCAGAACTACCAGATCGGCCAGCTGGACATCCCGTTCATCCAGGTCGGCTTCATCGGCATCGCCGTCGCGCTGCTCGGCCGCAACACGGCGCTCGGGACCCTGCTCGGGGCCCTGCTCTTCGGCGGGCTCCTGTACGGGAGCTTCCACGGCCTGGGCAGCTCGAGCGTGATCGACCCGACCCTGGCGACCAATCTCACGTACATCATCCAGGGGCTCGTCGTCCTGTTCATCGGCGCCGACATCCTGATCCTCTACATCTGGAACTCCCGCAAGAAGCTCCGGCCGCCGACGGCCGGCAAGACGGCGAAACCGGCCGAGGCGGCGTCGTGAGCGCTTGGGCTGCCCGCCTCGAGAACCCGCTCAGCGCGCGCCTGCGCGAGCCCACCACGACCGGCTTTCTCGGGATCGTGCTCGGCGCGTTCGCCGCGTTTCTCGCGATCCCGCCGATCGAGGCGCGGACGGTCACGTGGCCGATCCTCGTCGGCATCGTCGCCGCCATGCTCGGGATCTGGACCGTCACGCGCGGCCGGCGACGCCTCGGCTGGGGCGCCGTGGCGGCGGGCATCCTCGGGATCGGTCTCGGCATACTCGCCACCCGTTCGAGCTCGTCGAATCTTGGCGCGACCTTCGATTCGACGCTCGTGGCTCAGACCCTCAGCTTCGCGACACCGCTCGTCTTCGGCGCGGTCGGCGGGATGTTCTCCGAGCGGAGCGGCGTCGTGAACATCGGACTCGAGGGGATGATGCTGATGGGCGCCTTCTGGGGCGTCTACGGCGCCGACAAGGGAGGCAGTTGGGCGATCGGGCTTCTCGTCGCGGCAGGAGTCGGCGGCCTGCTCGCCTTGGTCTACGCCTTCTTCGCGATCCACCTTCGATCCGACCAGATCGTAGGGGGGACGGCGATCAACTTCCTCGCCGTCGGGATCACCGGCTACTTCTTCGTCCAGCTCTACCACAACAACCCCATTCCGAACGGCGTCTCACTGCTCCCGAACGTCCACATCGCGGGACTCGGGAACTTTCTCGAGGGATCCGTCGGCGACCTCAGCGTCCTCACCTGGGCGGCGCTCGTGCTCGTGATCGCGGCGTACGTCGTGCTCTTCAAGACGCCGATCGGCCTGCGGATCCGCGCCTGCGGCGAGCATCCGCGGGCAGCCGACACCGTGGGCATCAACGTCTACGCCGTGCGCTACGGATGCGTCGTGCTGTCGGGCGTGCTCGCGGCGATCGGCGGCATCTACCTCTCCGAAGGCCCGCAGGGGAACGGGACGTTCCTCTTCAACATGACGAACGGTCGCGGCTTCATCGCACTCGCCGCGATGATCTTCGGCAACTGGCGGCCCGCCGGTGCGGCCGCCGCCGCTCTCCTCTTCGGCTTCTCGAGTGCGCTGGCGCTGAAGCTCCAGGTGTACTCGCAGTCGGCGGGGACGCTCTTCCAGATCCTGCCGTACGTGCTGACGCTGATCGCCGTCGCGGGCGTCATCGGACGCACCGTCGCGCCTGCCGCCGACGGCAAGCCGTACGCCAAGCAATAGTTCGCCGCCGCAACGCCGCCTACAATGGCTCACTGATTTGGCCGTTCGCACCCAGACACTGATGCAGCCGCGACAGGTCAATGTCCGCGCCTGGCTCGCCTTCCTCTTCGGCCTGATCGCCGCGGCCGCGATTCCCGTGGCGATCGAGCTGACGCGGAAGGTTCCCGGCGCGGTCCTACTCGACGCCGTCTGGGCGATTCCGGTTGCCGCCGGTGCGGCCACGGCCTCGCTGCTCTTCGCGCGTGGCGCCCGCGGCGCGATCGTGCGGACGCTCGAGCGGGCCGGCGGCTCAGCCTGGATCCGGCTCGGACGCATCCTCGCCGTCGTAGGAATCTCCTTCACGCTCTCGGCTTCGATCGCGGTCGGCCTGTACGAGCTGCTCTTGCGCCTCGAGCACTGAGTCGTAGACTCCGTCCGTGTTCGAGATCGGCTACAGCCTGAGGGAAGCGCGCGAGCGGCAAGGGCTCGGCTATCCCGAGATCGAGCTCGCGACGAAGATCCGCGCGAAGTACGTCCGAGCGCTCGAGGAGGAGGACTTCGACGCGATCCCGGGGGACGCGTACACGCGCGGGTTCCTGCGCTCGTACGCGGAGTACCTCGGGCTCGACGGTGACGTCTACGTCGACGAATACGCCTCGCGCTTCCAGACGAGCTGGCGCGACGAGGTTCCCGCGCGACGGGAAAGGCCGCGCCGGATACCCACCCGCCGGCAGCCGATCGAGCGGCGTGCAGTTCTCCTCGTACTGGCCGGCATCGCGGTCATCTTCGGGCTCGTGTTCGCGGCGTGGAAGTACGGCGGCTCGTCGAGCCACACTCCCGGGCTCAGCACCCAGCAGAGCCGGAAGCATGTAGCGCCGCCTCACCAGCTCGTGCTGCGCGGGCTCGGCGGCGGCACGTACGTCGAGGTCCGCCGCAACCGGGCGACCGGCAAGGTCGACTTGCAGGGAACGGTCGGCGCGGGGGAGACCGACCGGCTCGCGGGTAACCGGTTCTACCTCCTCGTGCGCAGGCCGGCGGGCCTCCGCGTCACGCTCAACGGCCGCGCGGTCGCGCTGCCGAACGTGCACGACCTGCGCGTCCTCGTGACCCCGCAGCGGACGACGCGCCTTCACGGGTGACCCCGCGCCCGCGGGCCGTCGTCGTCGTCACCGGCAGCGAGCTCGTCCGCGGCGAGCGCGCCGATCGGAACGGCCCGTTCCTCGCTGCTGAGGCGCTCACACACGGGCTCGAGCCGGCTCGAATCGCGATCGTGGGAGACACGCCCGCGGAGCTCGAGGCCGCACTCGTCGACGGCCTCGAGGCCGACGCGTGCTTCGTCTCGGGCGGCCTCGGCCCGACGCACGACGACCGCACCGTCGAGCTTCTCGCGCGCGCGGCCGGAGTCGAGCTGGTGGTCGACGAGGCGCTCGAGCAGGAGATCGAGTCGATCTCGCGCGCGATCGCAGAGCGGCTGCGGAGGCCGTATGCCGACTTCGGGCCCGGTGTCACGAAGCAGGCGACGCGGCCTGCCACGGCGGTCTCGATCGGGCTTGCAGGAACGGCTCCCGGGCTCGTGTTCCGCGCGCCGACCGGCTGCGTGGTCGTCGTTCTCCCCGGCCCGCCGAGTGAGCTTCGGCGACTGTGGCCGAACGCGCTGGCGACCGAGCCGATGCGAGAGCTGCTCGCGCTGACGCAGCCGCCGAGACGACGGTCTCTGCGCCTCTTCGGGGTGAGCGAGTCCGCTGTCGCACGGGCGCTCGACGAGGCCGGCGGGGACGGTGAGGGAGTCGAGGCGACGATCTGCGCCCGCGAGTTCGAGATCCACGTCGACCTCCTGTCCGAGGCCGGGGCGGAGGAACGCGCCGACGCGCTCGAGACGGCGCTGGTCGAACGGCTCGAGCAATGGCTGTTCGCGCGCGACGAGCGGCGCGTCGAAGAGCTCGTTCTCTCGCTCGCCGCGTTTCGCGGGGTGCGCATCGCGACCGCCGAGTCGTGCACCGGAGGACTGGTCGCCGCCCGGCTCACCGGTGTGCCGGGTTCGAGCGCGAGTTTCGTCGGCGGTGTGGTCGCGTACGCAGACGCCGCGAAGCAGAGCGAGCTGGGCGTACCCGGAACGTTGCTCGGCGAGTACGGCGCGGTCTCGGCCGAGGTTGCGGCTGCGATGGCGGCGGGAGCGCGAGCTCGGCTGGGAGCGGACGTCGCGGTCGCGGTCACCGGTGTTGCAGGGCCCGACGGCGGGACACCGGACAAGCCGGTAGGGCGGGTCTACGTGCACGCTGCAGGCTCCGACGGCTCACTCGCCCGAATGCTCGATCTTCCCGGAGAGCGTGAGCAGGTACGTGTTCGGGCGGCCGTGACGGCGCTCCATCTCCTGCGTGCGCTTTTGCTCGGAAGGCGCGACGAAGACGCGTGACGCGCGGGGCTAGCGTGAGCGGCGATGGACGGATTCGCCTCTTTCTCGCCCTGCGCCTCCCCGATCGGGCTCTCGACGAGATCGAGGATTGGCAGCGCGACCAGCTGCCGACCGTCAGGGTCGTGCCGCGCGAGCACCTGCACGTCACGCTCGCGTTCCTCGGGCAGCGGCAGTCCGGCGAGCTCGATGCGATCGTCGAAGCGATGCGGGACGCGGCTGCCGAAGCGGGCGCGATCCAGCTCACACCGCTCCACTACCGCGAGACACGGACCGTCGGCATGCTCGCGCTGGAGGACGACGGAGGCGGCGCGGCAGCGCTCGCGGGCGACCTCCACGAGCGACTCGAGGAGCTCGGCGTGTATCGGCGCGAAGGGCGGCCGTGGCTCCCGCATCTCACGGTTGCGCGCTGGCGCGTGCGCCCGCAGTTACGGCCGGAACCCCCGCCGCGTCGAACATTCGTTCCGTCCGATGCGGCTGCTTACCTATCTCGGTTGCACCCTGATGGGGCGCGGTACGAAGTCATGGACTCTGTCGCTTTAGGAGGCTGAGAGGTGGACAAGCACGAGGCACTCGACGTAGCGCTCGGCCAGATCGAGCGGCAGTTCGGCAAGGGCTCGGTCATGAAGATGAGTGACCGGGCGGCGGTCTCGATCGGCGCCGTCTCCACGGGGTCGCTCGCGCTCGATCTCGCGGTCGGGATCGGCGGATTGCCGCGCGGCCGCATCGTCGAGATCTTCGGCCCCGAGTCCTCCGGTAAGACGACTCTCGTCTACCACGCGATCGCAGAGGCCCAGCGGCGCGGCGGCATCTGCGCCTTCATCGACGCCGAACACGCGATGGACCCGACGTATGCGAAGCGGATCGGCGTCGACATCGACAACCTCCTGGTCTCACAGCCCGACACGGGTGAGCAGGCACTCGAGATCGCAGAGCTCCTGATCCGCTCCGGTGCTCTCGACATCGTCGCCGTCGACTCGGTCGCTGCGTTGACGCCGAAGGCCGAGATCGAGGGGGAGATGGGCGACAGCCATGTGGGTCTCCAGGCGCGCCTCATGAGCCAGGCTCTGCGCAAGCTCGCCGGCACGCTCAACCGCACCGACACGATCTGCATCTTCACGAACCAGTTGCGCGAGAAGATCGGTGTGATGTTCGGGAACCCCGAGACGACCCCGGGCGGTCGGGCGTTGAAGTTCTACTCGTCCGTGCGGCTCGACATCCGGCGCATCGAGACGCTGAAGGAAGGCGTCGAGGCGTTCGGAAACCGCGTCCGCGTCAAGGTCGTGAAGAACAAGGTCGCGCCGCCGTTCAAGCAGGCCGAGTTCGACATCATCTACGGCTCCGGCATCTCGTGGGAGGGCACGGTGCTCGACGCCGCGCTCGAGCGGAAAGTCGTCACGAAGTCGGGCTCGTACTTCAGCTTCGGCGACGAGCGGCTCGGCCAGGGGCGCCAGAACGCCACCGCGTTCCTCCGTGAGCATCCCGACGTCACGCAGCATGTGCTCCAGCAGATCCAGGTCGAGCTCGGCTCCGATCAGGTCGCTTCGGCGCGCCTGCTGCCGAAGAGCGACGAGGAGTCTGCGTCGAGCAACGGCAAAGCGGAGGTGGCGGCGGAGGTGCTCGCAGCGGCCGAAGCCGAAGCGTGACCCCAACCGTCACCGGGTTGCGCGAGCGGAAGCACGGCCGGGTCGCCGTCGAGCTCGACGGCGAGCTGTGGCGCGTGCTTCCGGCCGACGCAGTCGTGCGAGCCGGGCTCAGCATCGGGCGCGCGTTGGATCGAGCCAAGGCGCGCGCGCTGGGACGCGAGCTGCGGCGAGCCGAGGCCCTCGCGGCCGCGACGCGGCTGCTCGCGACGAGCGACCGCTCTCGGCGCGCGCTCGCCGAGCGACTCGCGAGAGCCGGCCACACGGCGGCCCCTCGTGAGGGCGCCCTTGCGGCTCTCGATCGCGCAGGGCTCGTCGACGACGTACGCCTCGCCGAGAGCCGCGCAGAGCTGCTCGCGAGGCGCGGCTACGGCGACCTGGGAATCCGGGCAGACCTCCGACGTCGCCTCATCACAGCCGGGACGGCTGCCGAGGCCGTCGCGGCGCTCGAGCCCGAGCTCGAGCGCGCTCAGCGTCTCGTCGTGGGCCAAGTCTTCACTCCGGCCCTGATGCGGCGCCTTTCCGGACGCGGCTTCTCACGCGAGACCGTCGAGGAACTTGCCGCGGCGTTTGCGCGAGACACCTGAGGCGCGGTAGGATCAGTGCGCACTCCACTCGACGTTTTGCCTGCAAAAGCAGCGTTTCCGAAACCGCACTCGATGATCAACCGCTCAGACCCGACGACTCGGAGGTTACGCGCCAGATAGCGCGACGACCTTCGGCGGACAGTCGCTCGCCGGATGAGGCTTTTCGGATCGCTGCCGGCCGGGCCCGGCGCTGGGTGGGATGTGCCGCCGACAAGGCGGCCGAGTCCCCCGACGGAGGAGCCGGAACGTGCTGATCGGGATCGGAATCGCCATCGGAATCGCGGGAGGCGTCGCTCTTGCCCTCCTGGCGGTCTCGGTCTTCGGCACGACCGGCGTGACCAAGGCCCGACGGATTCGAGACCAGCTGCTCGAGGACGCACGACGCGAGGGCGATGCAGTGCGGCGGGAGGCGCAGGTCGAGGCGCGCGAGCAGGCTGTCCGGCTACGCGGCGAAATCGACGCAGAGCTCACCGACCGGCGCGCGCAGGTGATGAAGATCGAGGAACGGGTGCTCGCCAAGGAGCTCGAGATCGAGAAGAAGCTCGAGGAATTCTCGCGCCGCGATCAGGGGCTCGCAGACCGAGAGGAGCACATCCGCAGCCTCCAGGAGGAGCTCAAAGACGCGAAGAGCGCAGCCGTCGCCGAGGTCGAGCGGATCGCCGGCCTGACGCAGGCGGAGGCGCGGGCGCTCCTGATCGAGCGCGGCGAAGAGCAGGCGCGTCACGAGCTCGCGCGCCGTGTCCGGATGCTGGAAGACGAAGCGCGCGCCGACTCGAAGCGACGCGCCCGCAACCTCGTCGCCGACGCCTTGCAGCGCGTTGCGGCGAGCCACACCGCCGAGACCACGGTGACCGTCGTGGAGCTTCCGTCCGACGACATGAAGGGTCGGATCATCGGCCGTGAGGGCCGGAACATCCGCGCGCTCGAGCACCTCACGGGGGTCGACTTCATCGTCGACGACACGCCGCACGCGGTCGTGCTCTCGTCCTTCGACGGGCTGCGCCGCGAGATCGCGCGCCTGACGGTGACGAAGCTGCTCGAGGACGGCCGCATCCATCCCGCGCGGATCGAGGAGACCTATTACGAGTCGAAGGCGGAGGTCGAGGAGGTCGTGCGCCAGGCCGGTGAGCAGGCGGTCTTCGAGGCGAACTGCGGACCGTTCGCCGAGGAGCTCGTCGAGATTCTCGGCCGGCTTCGCTTCCGGACGAGCTACGGTCAGAACGTTCTGAAGCACACGCTCGAGGTCGTGCACCTCGCCGGGATCATGGCGACCGAGCTCGAAGCGAGCGTCCAGACGGCGAAGCGTGCGGCAATGCTCCACGACATCGGCAAGGCGATGACGCACGAGATCGAGGGCTCGCATGCGCTCGTCTCCGCCCAGCTCGCTCGCCGCCACGGCGAGTCCCAGGGCGTCGTCCACGCGGTCGAGGCGCACCACTACGAAGTGCAGCCCCAAACGGTGGAGGCCGTTCTCTTGATCGCGGCCGACGCGGTCTCGGCGAGCCGGCCGGGCGCTCGCGGCGAGAGCCTCGAGCAGTACATCAAGCGACTCGAAGCTCTCGAAGAGCTGGCAGCGTCCAAGCCCGGCGTCGAGAAGGTGTACGCCCTGCAGGCCGGCCGCGAGGTCAGGGTCATCGTCAGCCCCGGCGATGTCGGTGACGACGAGGCTGCGCTGCTCGCACACGAGATCGCCCGCGAGATCGAGGATCGTCTCGAATATCCCGGCCAGGTGAAGGTCACCGTGATCCGGGAGAGCCGGGCTGTGGAGGTGGCCAAGAACCACTCGAGTCCGGCTGGGCATCCGCCGGCGCACGAGACGGGCGATCGAGCCGCCGACTCGCCGATCCAGGCCGCGTAGCCGGCCGGGCTACCCTACGCGCCGTGAAGCGGTATCACGTCACGACATTCGGCTGCCAGATGAACGCCCACGACTCCGAGCGCATCAAGGGCATGCTCGAGGAGCTCGGGCTCGGCGAGGCCCCCTCACAGGAGCAGGCGGACGTGATCGTCCTGAACACCTGCACGATCCGGGAGAAGCCCGACACGCGCTTCGCGGCGCACATGGGCAACGCGGCGAAGCTGAAGCGCGACCGGCCGGGCATCGTCGTGGCCGTCGGGGGCTGCTACGCCGAGGCCCAGCGGGAGCGGCTCTTCACGCTCTATCCCGATGTCGACGTCGCATTCGGCCCGGGCACGATCTCGCATCTCTCCGACTGGCTCGGCGCCGGCGGGGAGGGCCTCACGCGCGGCTCGTTCGGGACCGGCGACGAGCGAGCCTTCGCAGCGAAGCTTCCCGTCCACCGCGAGCGCCGCTTCCAGGCGTGGGTTCAAGTGTCGATGGGCTGCAACTCGGTGTGCTCCTACTGCATCGTTCCGGCCGTCCGGGGTCGCGAGACTTCCCGCCGGCCGGGTGAGATCTTCGCCGAGGTAGAGCGGCTCGCCGAGGAAGGCGTTCGCGAGGTGACGCTGCTCGGTCAGAACGTGAACTCCTACGGGCGCGACGTCGGCTCGAGCTTCGCAGAGCTTCTGCGGGCAGTCGACGCCGTCGAGCGGATCGATCGAATTCGGTTCACCAGCCCGCACCCGAAGGACTTCCGCCGCGACGTGATCGCCGCCATGGCCGAATGTGCCGCGGTGTGCGAGCACGCGCACCTGCCGCTTCAGTCCGGAGCGAGCCGCGTGCTCAAGGCGATGCGGCGCACCTATTCCCGCGAGCGTTATCTGCGCCTCGTTGCCGAGCTGCGGGAGGCGATTCCGGATCTTGCGCTGACGACGGACATCATCGTCGGCTTCCCCGGCGAGACCGAAGAGGACTTTCTCGAGACCCTCGAGGTTGTCGAGGAAGTCGGCTTCGACGGCGCCTTCACCTTCGTCTACTCGCCGCGAGCCGGAACCGAGGCGGCGGCGATGCCCGACCAGGTGCCCGCCGAGGTCAAGCGCGATCGCATCGAGCGGCTCGTCGAGGTCGTCCAGCGGGTCGCAGCGGAGCGGAACGGGAGCCGGATCGGATCCGTCGAGCAGGTGCTCGTCGAGGGCGAAAGCCGGACGGAGCCCGAGTTATTGCGCGGTCGGACGCGGCGTAACACGACCGTGAACTTCAGCGGCGACGCCGCTCCCGGAGAGCTCGTCGACGTCGAGATCGTGAGCGCGACCTCGACGACGCTCCGCGGTGCGCACCTTGCGGCAGCTGCGGCTTAGGCATCTCGCTTGCTCGCGCCTCGGTGACTGAGCACGTCATCGGTCTGTTCGGGCCGACCGCGTGCGGGAAGTCCGACGTCGCGGCGGCGATCACGAAGCTCATTCCAGCCGAGGTGGTCTCGGCCGACGCGATGCAGGTCTATGCCGGCCTGCCGATCCTCACGAACCAGTCGCCGGGCACCGAGCGGCTCGTCGGAATCTGGCCGCTCTCGCACGTTGCGTCGGTCGGGGAGTACGCGCCACTCGCGCACGCGGCGATCGACGAGATCCGCGCGGCCGGGAGGGCGTCGCTCGTGGTGGGCGGGACCGGCCTCTACTTCCGCGCAGCGCTCGCAGAGCTCGAGCTTCCACCCGCACCCGCTCCGGGCGCGCGCGAGCGCTGGCGGCGGCTCTACGACGAGAGCGGGGCGGCAGCGGCATACGCGCGACTCACGGAGCTCGATCCGGCCGCCGCGGCACGCATTCACCCCAACGACCGCCGTCGCGTCGTCCGCGCGCTCGAGCTCGCGGAGGCGGGAGCATCGCTCGTTCCACGGCACGACAGACTCTTCGGCGGCGCCTGGCGCCATCCGACCCTCGTCGTGGGGCTGGACGTGCCGACGCCCGAGCTCGACAGGCGGATCGCCGAGCGGGCGAGGCGAATGTTCGAAGCCGGAGTCGAGAGAGAGGTCCTGAGTGCGCTTGGCGCCGAGCTGTCCGTGACCGCGAGGAAGATCATCGGTCTCGACGAGGTCGCGACACTGCCGCGCGAGGAGGCGATCGAGGCGTTGGCCGTGCGCACGAGGCGCTACGCCGCCTACCAGCGCAAGTGGCTGCGTCGCCTCGAAGGGCTCGTTATCGTCGCGGCCGACCGGCCACCCGAGGAGACCGCAGCTGAAATCGTCGCGCTGGCACGCACACGGAAACATTTACCTCGTCCATGAGGGTCCGGTGGCCGGCGTCGACCTGTCCGGAACGGACGGCGCCGTCGAGATCCTGTCCGTCGACGGCGACGACATCTCGGTCGGCATCGTCAACCCCGACGGCTCGCGGGCCGAGATGTCAGGAAACGGCACGCGCATTGCCGCGGCCTGGCTAATGAGCCGCACCGGCGGCAGGCAGGCTCGCGTGCACGTCGGACCGCTGACGGTCGAGATTCGACGAACCGAGGACGGCCTCTACGAGTCGGAGTTCGGCGAGATCGCCGTGAGCGAGCCCGAACTCGTGGACGGAATCGAACTGACGCGGGTCGTGGTCGGCAACCCCCACGCCGTCGTCGTCGGCGATCCGAGCCGGCTCGCGGAGGTTGGCCGGAGGCTCGAGAAGCATCCGAGCTTTCCCGGAGGAACGAACGTGCAGGTCGCGCGCGTCGACGGGCCGGGCGAGGTCACCGCGCGCGTGTGGGAGCGCGGCGTGGGGGAGACGACCGCGTCGGGCACGAGCGCTGTGGCCGTCGCCGCCGCGACACGGCGGGAAGGCGAGGTCGTCGTGCACTTCCCGGGCGGCGACCTGGTCGTGCGTCTCGCCGGAAGCCGCGCGTGGCTCATCGGTCCCGCGGAGCCGGTCGGCGAATTGCCGGAATCCGGGCGCGAAACCGGCACACGCGCGTGACGCGTTGCGAGATATCGTCGTCTCCGAGGGCGGAGGGAGCTACCCCACCCTATGGGCGGGGACGTGGGATCCTCCCGCCGCACGCGCGACCGCGACCCTAGGCGCCGATTTCGAACTCGCGCAAGACGTCGTTCAGGCTGGTCTTGAGATCCGTCTGCTCGCTGCGCCAGCCGACGACGAGCGCGCACGCCACGTCGTATGTTCCCGCCGGGAACTCCTTCGGACGAGTTCCCGGGACGACGACGGCCCGCGGCGGGACGTAACCCCGATGTTCGATCGGCTCCTGGCCGGTCACGTCGATGACGGGCACCGATCCAGTCAGAGACACATTCGGCGCGAGCACGGCGCCCTCACCGATGAGTACACCCTCGGTGAGGATGCAGCGTGACCCGATGAAGGCTCCATCCTCGACGATGACCGGGCGCGCCTGAAGCGGCTCGAGCACGCCGCCGACACCGACGCCGCCGGCGAGGTGGACGTCGGCTCCGATCTGCGCGCACGACCCGACCGTGGCCCATGTGTCGACCATCGTGTTCGGCCCCACCCAGGCGCCGATGTTGACGTAGCTCGGCATGAGGATCACGCCGGGGGACAGAAACGACCCGTAGCGCGCCGTCGCCGGGGGCACGACGCGCACGCCGCGCTCGGCGTGGTCGTGCTTGAGCGGGATCTTGTCGAGGTACTCGAACGGCCCGACCTCGATCGGCTCGACTTTCCGCACACGGAAGTATTCGAGGATCGCCGCCTTCGCGTCCTCGTTCACGCGCCAGTCGCCGTCGACCTTCTCGGCCACTCGCACCTCGCCGCGGTCGAGCGCCGCGATCGTGCCCTCGACGTCCATCACGCCTCCTGGAGAATCTCCGCTGCCCGCTCGCACTCCTCGAGCGTCGGGACGAGCGCAAAGCGGACGTAGCCCTTGCCGCTCGGCCCGAACATCTCGCCCGGAGACACGATGACTCCGCGCTCGAGCAGCTCGGCCGGATCGGGCCCGACGACCCAGAGGTACATCGTCGCCTCGCTCGCGACGATCTCCCAGCCGCGGCTCTCGATGGCGGGAATCATCACGTCGCGCTTCGCCCGGTAGCGCGCGCGTGTGTCCGCGACGTGCCGCTCGTCGTTCCACGCCACCACCGAGGCACGCTGGACGAACTCCTGCGGCGCCGTTCCGACGGTCGGCCGGTACGACTTCAACGCGGCGACGATCTCGGCGGGACCGGCGACGAAGCCGGACCGGTAACCCGTCATCGAGGACCGCTTGCTCAACGTCTGGAAGACGACGAACCGGGAGCGGTCAGCCACCTGGAGCGCCGACGGCGGCGGCTCGTCGAACCACAGCTCCGTATACGCCTCGTCCGAGCCGACGATGAAATCGTGGCGCCCGGCCGCCTCCGCGACTTCATCGTAGAACTCGCGCGACGCCACGGCGCCCGTCGGGTTGTGCGGATAGTTGATCCAGAGGAGGGCAACGTTATCGTCGAGCTCCGAGAGAACCGGCAGGAACCCGTTCTCGCGACGCAACGGGAGCGTCCGCACCTGCGCTCCGGCGAAGAGCGCGCCGCGTTCGTACACGGGGTAGGCGGGCTCGCCGAACGCCACCACGCGACCGAAGGTCTCGAGCACCTGCGCGAGCGAGAAGATCGCCTCCTTCGAGCCGTAGGTCGGCACGATCTCGGTCTCGGGGTCGACCGCGACACCGAAGCGCCGCTCGAGCCAGCCCGCAGCGGCGTCGCGTAGCTCGGGCAACCCCTGCGCGAGCGGATAGGGCGCGCGCTCCGGGAGCGCCTCGACGAGGGCGTCGCGGATCATCCGATCCGTCGGCTCGTTCGGATCGCCCTTGCCGAAGTCGATCACCTCGACGCCGGCCGCGAGCAGACGCCGCCGCTCCTCCTCGAGCCGCGTGAAGGGATAAACGGCCATGTCCGTGAGCACGGGGTTGATCACGACAGGAACCTAGCCAGCGTCTCGTACACGACGTGCAGGTTCGCGATCGGAACGTGCTCGTCCTGCCGGTGCGCGGCCGCGGTCGCGCCGGGGCCGTAGTTGATCGCGTCGATTCCCTGCTCCGCGAACTGCGCGACGGGCGTCCAGGCCTGCTTCGGCGCGACGTCGGGCACGAGCTCACGGAGCCGTCGCACACGCGGATTCGTGAGTGCCGGCCGAGCCGACGGGGAGTTGTGGAGGATCTCGAGCTCACCGCCCGGCACGAGCTCGCGGAGCCGGCGTTCCGCCTCGTCGCGCGAGCGGCCGGGTGCGTAGCGGAAGTTGAGCTCCGCCGACGCGCGCGCCGGCACGACGTTCGCCGCGATGCCGCCCTCGACCCGCACCGCGCTCAGAACCTCGCGAAAGACGAGACCGTCGAGCTCGACGTCGAGCGGCTCGAGCCGCTCGAGCGGCGCCAACACTTCCGCCAACGCGTGGATCGCGTTTCGCCCGGTCCAGGGCCGCGCGGAATGGACGGCTTCGCCGTGAAACTCGACCCGCGCCTGCAGGTTGCCGAGACACCCGGCGTGGAGGAGCAGATCCGTCGGCTCGAGTACGACCGCGAGCTCCAGGCCCGCAAGCACGCCGCTCGCGAAGACCTCCGGCAGCGGGCTCTCCGTGATCGGGATCTCCTCGCGCGTGAAGAAGACGTAGCGTCCGGGTGCGCCGTCACGCGCGAGCTCGAGCATCACCGCCACACCGCCCTTCATGTCGCTCGCGCCCAAGCCGTGCACGGCACCGTCGGAGATCGAGCCGGGGAGGTTCTCCTGCGCCGGCACCGTGTCGACATGTCCCGCGAGCGCGACCGGGGCGGCCGGGTCTCCCCACACGATCGCCTCGCCGACGTCATAGAGCGGCTCGCCGGGCAAGAGCCTCCGCACGAGGTTCATCGCGGCGGCCTCTCGGCGGCTTTCCGAGGGCACGTTCACGAGCTCGAGCGCCCGGGCAGCGAGTTCTGAAGCCGGCATGGCAGGAGTCATAATGACCGTCGGATGGCGGTGAGACAGCCCGATCGCTCCTGGGCGGCCGAGCCCGAGCGCGGGCTCGTGCTCGCCGTGCTCGCTCCGGGAGCAGACGGCGCCGACGAGCTGGCCGAATTCGAGGAGCTCGCGCGGACGGCCGGGGTCGCGCCCGTGCACCGCGTCGTCCAGCACCGGCGCATGCCCGACACGCGCACGTACGTCGGCAAGGGCAAGCTCGAGGAGCTGAAGCAGGAGTACGGCGATGCCCGCGCCGAGGTGCTCCTCGTCGACGCCGAGCTCAGCCCGGCCCAGCAACGGACGCTCGAGAACGCGCTTCAGGCGCGCGTCGTCGACCGGACGCAGCTGATCCTCGACATCTTCGCGCAGCACGCCGTCAGCGCAGAGGGAAAGCTCCAGGTCGAGCTCGCGCAGCTCGAATACAACCTCCCGCGGATGCGGGGGATGTGGCAGCACCTCGAGCGCCTCGGCGGAGGCACCGGCGGTCTCGGGGCCGGCGTCGGCACCCGGGGCCCGGGCGAGTCTCAGCTCGAGACCGACCGGCGCCTCGCGCGTCGCCGCATCACGCAGCTCCGCGACCGGCTGCGCAAGCTGAGCAGGCAACGCGACGTGCGCCGCAAGGAGCGCCGCCGTACCGAGACGCCCACGGTCGCGCTCGCCGGGTACACGAACGCCGGCAAGTCGACGCTCCTCAACGCGCTGACAGATGCGGGCGTGTCCGTCCGGGACCGGCTGTTCGAGACGCTCGATCCGACGACGCGCGGCTTCGAGCACGAGGGAAGGCGCTACCTCGTGACCGACACGGTCGGCTTCGTCCGGCGCCTGCCGCACCAGCTGGTCGAAGGCTTTGCTGCGACGCTCGAGGAGACGCTCGTCGCCGATCTCGTCCTCCACGTCGTCGACGGCTCGGCGTCCGAGCAGCGACTCGTCGAGCAGGTCGCCGCCGTCGACGGCGTCCTGCGGGAGATCGGGGCGAACGACCTCCCCGTCGAGCTCGTCTTCAACAAGATCGACGCCGTGGACACGCTCGGCCGGCGCAGGATCGCGAACCGCTATCCCGATGCGCTGCAGATCTCCGCGCTCACGGGCGAAGGCCTCGAGGAGTTGCGGGCGCGCGTGGCCGGGCGCTTCGGCGAGCGGTTCGAGCGCGTACGCCTGTTGCTGCCATACGACGAGGGAGGACGCCTCAACGAGCTGTACGCGCTCGGCACGCCGATCGACGAGCGTGAGGACACGCCGGAAGGCGTCCTCGTCGCCGCGCGCCTGCCACGCCGGGAGCTGCGCCGCTTCGCGCGGTACCTCGTGGCCGAGGAGACGCCCAAGCAGCGACGGACGGGGGCATGACGGAGCTGCCGGTGAAGCGCCTCGACGAGCATGCGACGCTGCCGACGCGGGCGTACGGCGGCGACGCCGGCCTCGATCTCGCGTCCAGCGAGCGCGTCGAGCTCGGGCCGGGCGAGCGCGCAGCCGTGGGCACCGGCCTTTCCGTGGCGATCCCGGAAGGCCACGCGGGCTTCGTCCAGCCGCGGTCCGGCCTGGCCGCCAGCCACGGCATCACTGTTCTCAACTCGCCGGGCCTCGTCGACGCCGGCTATCGCGGCGAGCTCAAGGTCGTGCTCCTCAACACCGACAAGGCCGAGCCGTTCGTCGTCGAGCCGGGGATGCGGATCGCGCAGCTCGTGGTCGTTCCGGTCGCTTCGGCGGTGCCGACCGAGGTGGAGGAGCTCCCCCTGACCGAGCGCGCCGAGCGAGGCTTCGGCAGCTCGGCCCACTGATGCCGCTCGAGCCGCGCATTCGAGTCTCGGCAGTCCTCCGCTGGGAGGGACGAGTCCTCCTCTGCCGGCACGAGAAGGCGGGACGCGAGTACTGGCTCTTGCCGGGCGGCGGCGTCAACAGCGGCGAGAGCCTCGTGGAGGCCCTGCGGCGCGAGCTCGAGGAGGAGGTGGGGATCGGAGCTGATCTGACCTTCGAGGGTCCGGTGGCGGTGGTCGACTCGATCGCGCCGAAACGCGCGTTCGTCGGCAAGCACGTCGTCCACATCATCTTCGCGGCCGATCTGGCGAGGCGATCGCTCGAGCGGGTCACCTCGACGGACGCCGCCGTGCGGGGCCACCGCCTCTTCGAGCCGGGCGAGCTCGACGGCATCGCCCTCCACCCGCCGCTCCAGCGCTTTCTCGGTCGCTGGGAGCCGGGCGACCCGGCCGTCTACCTCGGGGCTCTGTGGGCCCCGTGAGCGGGGCGCCGCCGCTCAGGCGCGTCTCCATCCAGGGGTATCGCGCCGCCCGCGAGCTGGAGCTGACTCCCGGCTCGGTCTGCGCCCTCGTCGGAGAGGCGTCGAGCGGCAAGTCCACTGTCCTGACGGCTATCTGGACGCTGCTCGAGGCGGCCGCTCCGCCGCCGACGATCGACGATGTCGCGCGTGACGACTCGAGGCTGGAAGCATCGCCGGCGCCGACGACGCCCAGCCGAAAGACCGGGCCGCCTCCGGCGCCCCGGGGCGGTCGCATCCACCTCGAGGCCGACGTGGCGAAGGGGACGATCTTCCTCGACGCCCGGCCGCCCGACACGCTCAATCTCAACCGCGCAGGAGCTCCGCCGGTGCTGTTCCTGCCCGCGAACCTGCGCTCGCGCACGCTCGTCGCGCCCGCCACAGGGAGTGGGGGAGCCGAGGTCGCCGAGCTGTTCCAGCCGCCGGCGGTCGACCGTCACTGGGCTGCGGCCGACGGCGGGCTCGCGCTCGTCGCGGGCATGGAGCGGCTCCTCGCGTCCCACCTTCGGCACTTCGTGCTTCTCATCGAGGAGCCCGAGCTCTACCTCAGCCCGCATGCGCAGCGCCATCTCTACGGGCTGCTGAGGGCGCTCTCGCAGGCCGGAAACCAGATCCTCTACTCGACGCACGCACCTGTCTTCCTCAGCGTCGACAAGCTCGAGGAGCTCGCGCTGGTCCGTCATACGCCGACCGGGGGAACATCGCTCTTCCAGCCACAGCCGCTGGCCGAGGCCGAGATGTTCCGCGCCCTCTCGGAGTTCGACAGCGACCGCGCCGAGCTGTTCCTCGCGCGCTGTGCGGTGCTCGTCGAGGGGCGAACCGAGAAGCTGACGTTCCCGCTGGTCTTCGACGCGCTCGGCGTCGATCCGGACAAGGAGGGAATCCTCGTCTTCGAGTGTGGCGGCAAGGGCAACATGCCGCTGTTCGCGCGCATCTGCAACGCGTGCAGCGTCCCATACGTCGTCGTCCACGACCGCGACGCGCCGAGAGGCGTGCCGCCCGTCGAGTCGGAGCGCGTCGTCAACCGTGCGATCCGCGAGGTCGCCGGCAGCCGCCGAACGGTGGTGCTCACACCGGACTTCGAGACCGTCTCCGGGTTGAAGGCGGGCAACCGGGGTCGTAAGCCGCAGAAGGCGTGGCTGCGCTACCGCGGCAACGGCGAGGTACCCGCGGCGCTTCGAGTCGCCGTGGAGAAGCTGCTCAAGATCGCCGCGGCCGGCTAGTCGAATCGTCCGCCGCGTGCACGCGCGCGGGCGGCCGAGACCTCGTGGGCACGGCGCTCCAGAATGTCGGGCAGAGGCGCCAGCCGGGGTGGCTCGTCGGTGCCGAGTCGGTGCGCGAGCGCGTGCTCGAGGAGCCAGTCGGCGAGCCAGCCGTTCCGTGGCAGGAGCGGCCCGTGCAGGTACGTGCCGATCACGCGTCCTGCCCTGCAGCCTTCGAAGCCGGTCTCTCCGTCGTTGCCGAAGCCCGCGAGCACGCGGCCGAGCGGCGCCGCGCCGGCGTCGAGATGCGTGCGGCCTGCGTGGTTCTCGAATCCGGCGAGCGTCTGCTTCTCGCCGGGCTCGAGCTCGCACTCGAGCAGTACGTCGCCGATCATCCGCCGCTCTCCGGCGACGGTCTCGAGGGGGAGGAGGCCGATGCCGGGCATGTCTTCGCCGTGGTAGCCGCGGTAGCCGCGGCCGAGGAGCTGGTAGCCGCCGCAGACCGCGAGCGCGGCCGCGCCGCCCGTGACCGCCTCGTGCAGAGCAGGCCCCTTCTGCACGAGATCCGGCGCGACGAGGACCTGCTCGCGGTCCTGACCGCCGCCGACGTAGTAGAGATCGTGCTCACCGGGGACGACTGCTTCGCCGACTCCGAGCGCGGTCACTTCCAGGTCGTGGCCGCGCCAGGCCGCGCGTCGCACGAGCACCGCGATGTTGCCGCGGTCGGCGTAGATGTTGAGGTAGTCCGGATAGAGATGGCCGACGCGGATCGCCGTCACGCGGAACGCTCCCAGTACGGCTTTGCAAGCCCGCGGGAGGCGAGGAGCCGCTGCAGGTCGAGCATTGCGGTGTACGTGGGGAGGACGACGAGCTCGCCTCCGTCCGGCGTCAGCCCGAGCCCGCGGTCGAGCGCGCGCCCGAGATCGGGCTCCACCTCGATCGCGTTCTCGCCGAGCCCGCCGTAGCGGAAGCGAAGCGCGAGCTCTGCGGCCCGGCCGCCACTCGCAACGAGCGTGCGCAGGGCGGGGAGGAGGGCCTCGAAGTCGGCGTCCCAGATCCACGACACGTCGCGTCCGTCTGCGATCTCGTCGTTCAGCGCGATGACGAGCCGTTGCGGCGCTCCTCCGTCGACGAGCGTCCGGATCGCCTCGTTCGCGCCCGCCGGGTTCTTGATCAGGAGCAGGAGAAGTCGCTTCTCGCCGATGGCGATGCGCTCGAAGCGCCCGAACGCCGCCGAGAAGCGTCCGAGGCCCGCCGCGACCTCGTCGAGCGTCGCCCCGAGCGACCGAGCGAGCGCTGCGGCTGCGACCGCGTTGTAGACGTTGTAGAGACCGGGCAGCGCGAGCTCGACCGAACGGGACCCTTCGGGCGTGTCGAGCCGGAACGAGGTGCGCTCGAGACCGCGCACCGTGATCTCTCTCGCGGCGATGTCGAGCGGCGGGCGAGCGTGGTCGCCGCGGGGGCATCGGTAGTCGCCGAGGTGGCCGACGTACGCGGCCGCGTACGCGTATGGCGTCCCGCAGCGGACGCAGTACTTCGAGTCGGCCGCATGCTGGAGTGCAGGTCTGGCCACGCGCGGGTCGTCGAGCCCGAAGGACACGGTGTCCGGCTGTGCCTCGCTCACGACGGCGAGTTGCGGATCGTCGGCGTTGTAGACGAGCCGCGTCTCGGACGGCAACCTGGCCACCGCGCCCCGCCAGCGCTCGGCGACGAGCTCCAGCTCGCCGTAGCGATCGAGCTGATCGCGGAACAGGTTGCCGAGGCAGACTGCCCCCGGGCGAAGTCGTTGCACGAGCTCCGGCAGAGCCGCTTCATCCACTTCGAACAGCCCGAGATCCGCGTCGCCGGCGCTGAGGAGCGCCGACGCGACCCCGGACACGAGGTTCGCTCCCGCCGCGTTGTGCGCGAGCCTGTGACTCGGCCGGAGGATCTCGGCGACCATCGCGGTTGTCGTCGTCTTGCCGTTCGTGGCCGAGACGACCGCCGTGCCGTTCGCGAGCCGCGCTGCGAGCCGATCGATGGCGCCGCGATCGAGCTCCGCGAGAAGCCTCCCCGGGATCGTCGTCCCGCCGCCGGCGCCCACACCTCGCGAGAGCGCAGCCACGCCGCGGGCAACGGCTATCTCGAGGGCGAGTGGAGGACGAAGACGCATGCGGCGAGCGTACCGAGACACGGCTGCACGGGACTACTTGCGGATTAACCAACCTGCTCTACACTTATTGACATGGCCGAGAAGCCCCGGTATCGGGCGCTCGCCTCGATCGATCCGCGAGAGCTCGCGACGTTCCAGGCCGGTATCCGCAAGCGCTACACCGACGAGCAGATCGTGGCGGAGATCGTCGCATGCGCCGAGCGGCTCGGGCGCTCGCCGACGATGCGGGAGTTCGCCGCGGACACCGAGACCGCCGTGCATCCCCAGACGGTGATCGAGCACTTCGGCTCGTGGAATGCGGCCAAGCGAGCTGCCGGGCTCGTCCCGCGCCGCTTCGCGACGCGCGAGGAGCTGCTCGGTCTCCTGCGCACCCTCGGCGACGAGCTCGGTCGCCCGCCGACCGCGCGCGACATCGACGAGCACAAGGGGAAGCTGCCCTCGAAGTCGCTGTACTGGCACACGTTCGGCTCCTTGACGAACGCGCTCCGGGAGGCCGGCTTCGACGTGCCGGTGGGGGAGGAGAGACTCGAGCGCGCCGTCGATCAGGGCGTGGCGCTGGCCGAGCAACTCGGGCGCCTGCCGAAGTTCGCCGACTGGGCCGAGGCTCGGCGCGAAGACGACGCGCTTCTCACCGAGTGGCAGGTCTACCGGATGTTCGACGCACGCCGCGGTGCGTGGTCGACGTTCCAATTCCTCGTACGCCAGCGCCTCGCCGAGCAGGGGCGAGACGTCGCGAGCGACGGAGCCCTGGAGTGACCACTAGGCGGTGGCGGCGATGATCGCGAGTTGCGCGAGGCAGTGCGCGCTCTCGCCGGGAGCGCGCACGGCGGGCAGTGCCGTCTCCTCGACGTAGGTCCGATCGGGCCTGAAGCGCGCGGTGCGGGCCACGCGGCCCTCCCGAAGCGCCAGGAACGTCCCGTCTCGTACCTCGCTCAGCCGCAGCCCGACGCCGGTGTACTCGGACACGACCTCGAGCGCCGCGCGGGTGGACGCGAAGAAGACCTCGTTGCGGCCCCGGCCGAGCCAGAGCGGACGGCCGACCCCGTGGGCGGTGAACACTGCTCCCGGCTCACGCTGGTCGAGCCAGGCCGCTGCCATCGACCCGGCGAGCGCTTCGAGCGCCCGCGGCTCGTTCCGGGAGTGCGCGGCCAGCGCGAAGATCGCCTCGGAGTCGACCGTCATGCGCGGCTCGGAGCGCGCGCAGGAGTGGGGAGCGAGCAGCTCGTCGTCGTTGAGGATGATCCCGTTGTGGATCCCGACGACCGGTCCGTGGCGCACGGGATGGTTGTTGGCCGGGATCGACGGATGACCCTTCGTGTAGTCGCGCACATGGACGAGCACCTCGGTTGCGTGCGCCGGAATCGCGATGCGGTCGAGCAGTTGTCGCGCCGGCGTGCGCTGCTTCGTGACGACCGGATACCGGTCCGAGTGACCGCGATACGCGTAGCCGACTGCGTCCGCGCCTCGATCGGCGATCCCTGCCAGGAGCGCCTGGGCCGCGAGCGTGCGGTCGATCCCGCTCCGCTGCGAGAGGCTATATCCGGCGATTCCGCACATTGGTCCTGGCGAAGCCTTTCTCCATATCGGCACGCGTTCCCTTCCACGGTAGGCCAAGTCAGTTAGGGCTTTCTAAAGCCGGCGCCGGCTGGAGCCGATACAGGCCGCGATGGAGCAGTCATTCGCTGCCGAGGGCCAGCCTGCCGACACGAGCGCACCGTCGGAGGATCCGCTCAAGCTCTACGTGCGCCAGATCGGCGGCGGAGCGCTGCTCACCCGCGAGGAGGAGCGCGAGCTCGCGCGCCGCAAGGACGAGGGCGACGAGGAAGCGAAGAAGCGGCTGATCGAGTCGAATCTGCGCCTCGTGATGGCGATCACGCGGAACTACACGAAGGCGAACGTTCCTCTGCTCGATCTGATCCAAGAGGGCAACATGGGCCTCATCCGGGCCGTGGAGAAGTTCGACTACAAGCTCGGCTACAAGCTCTCGACGTACGCGACCTGGTGGATCCGGCAGGCGATCACGCGCGCGCTCGCCGACCAGGGTCGGACGATCCGGCTGCCGGTACACGTCGCCGACCAGGTGCGGCGGCTGCTGCGTGCCCGCCGGCAGCTCGCGCAGAAGCTCAACCGCGAGCCGACGCTCGCCGAGCTCGCCAAGGAGACGCAGCAGTCCGAGGAGCGGGTGCGTGAGCTGCTCGAGCTCGTGGAGAACCCGGTCAGTCTCGAGACCCCGGTTGGGGATGGGGAGAGCCTTTACGGCGATCTGATCGAGGACATCCACTCGCTGGCGCCGCACGAGCAGTCCGCCCAGGAAGCGCGGGGGAGAGAGCTCGCCGGCGCACTCGAACAGCTGAACCCGCGCATGCGGCGGGTTGTCGCCCTTCGCTTCGGCCTCGACGGCGAGCCTCCGCAGACGCTCGAGGAGGTGGGCGCGCAGCTCGGCATCACGCGCGAACGTGTCCGGCAGCTCGAGACACGTGCGCTACGCGAGCTGCGCCTGGCCGCTCCCGGCCTCGAGCACTACCTCCGTGCTGAATAGCGCGCGAGGCTGCGCCTCGCTTGCTGGGGACGGCCGCCTGAACCTCGGTCACGCTTCAAGCCGCTCGAACCAGACCCAGACCAAAGGCCGGAGGCTAAGACAGACGCGAAGCGTCGACTTAGCCGCAGCCGCACGGAGCGGGCCGGAAGCCACGCTTTCCGGGCCGCGGAGTTCCCTCAGCCCAGCGAGCGGGTGCGCAGCACCCGCGAGCTATCCCGCGATCATCTGCATCTCGCGGAGGTTCGCGAGACGGCGGAGGGAATCGAGCTCGATCTGTCGCACGCGTTCGCGAGTGAGCCCGAGCCGCTTGCCGATCTCCTCGAGGGTCTTCGGCTCCTCGTCGACGAGCCCGTAGCGCAGGATCAGCACCTGCCGCTCGCGCTCGCCGAGCGCCTGCAGGGCCACGGCGAGCGCCTGGCTCCGTAACGCCCCTTCGACTCGCTCCTCCGGGAGCGGGTCGTCCCCCGCGACGAAGTCGCCGAAGACGGCGTCGTCCTGGTCGCCGACCGGCTGGTCGAGGCTGGCGGAGGCACGAGCCGCCGACCGGACCTCGCGTGCCTGCTCGATCGGCAGCGAGGCCTCGATCGCTATCTCCTCGAGCGTGGGCTCGCGGCCGAGCTCCATCCAGAGCGTCCGCTCGGCGCGGTTCATCTTCTGTAGGCGCTCGACGATGTGGACGGGCATGCGGATCGTCCGCGCCTTGTCGGCGAGCGCGCGCGCGACGGCCTGCCGGATCCACCAGGTCGCGTAGGTCGAGAACTTGTAGCCGCGGCGCCAATCGAACTTCTCGACGGCGCGAATGAGGCCGAGGGTGCCTTCCTGGATCAGGTCGAGGAACGGCAGGCCCTGATTGCGGTAGTTCTTCGCGATCGACACGACGAGGCGGAGGTTCGACTGGATCATTCGCTGCTTCGCGCTCATGTCCCCGCGCTCGATGCGCTTCGCCAGCTCGACCTCCTGGGCGGCGGTGAGGAGCTGGTGGCGGCCGGCCTCGCGCAGGAAGAGCTGCAGCGCGTCGGTCGTCGTGTCGAGCGGCTGGACCGGTAGAGGAGCCTTCTTGGGCTCTTTCTCCGGCTCGGGCTCCACGAGCAGCTCGATTCCGCGCCGGTCGAGCTCCTGATAGACGGCCTCTGTCTCGAGCGGATCGAGGTCGAGCGGCTCGAGCACCTCGATCAGCTCGACCTGTTGCAGCTGGCCACTCGACTCCGAGGCTTCGAGCAGCGTCAGAAGCTCCTCGCTCGCGAGGATCGACTCGATCTCGACCGTCGTCACTGCGTCCCCCTCAGCTCGGCGCTCCCTGGACGTTCGTTCCCGCTTGCTGAACCTACCCAAACACGCCGGGCCACTGCGGATCAAGTCCAACGCACGATAAGCGGTGTTATGTCAAGTAGCAGGGGTCGTCACCTCGCCGGCGGCCTCCCCTCCCGATTTATCCACAGGTTGCACAGATGGCTGTGGAAATGTTGGTTATTCAACGTCCGCAAATTGCGCCCTTTTCGTGTCGGCGACCCCTTGCGGCCGGTCTGGAAAGGCCCTATCTTCCTTCTTGCGCCGAGGGAGGCGCGGGAGTAGGACGAAGCAGCACCGGTAGGTCGTACGGAGCGGCTCGCAAGGGCCGAGACGGAAAGTCGGCCGGAGCTGTGGACGAAACCGCGACGACCTCGGCGAATTTTCTTGGTCCGCCCCACACCATCCGCAGCGGGCGTCTTCCGGCTCGTCTACGATCGCCGCAATGCAGTTTCCTCCGCGGCCGCCCAGCATCGACCAGGGTGTGATCGCCCTCCTCTGGGCGATCGGGCTCGCGACGTACATCTACTTCGGGCTCATCGCGGTTGGAGCGAGCGGCGCAACGGCGATCGTGCTCGCGCTCGTCTCCTTTGCCGGGATCTGGCTTTTCGTGCGGCTCCGTGGTGAGGAGACGCCGGTGCGTCGCCGGCCCTCGTAGGGCGCCTCGCTACGCGGCTTTGGCCGGGCGTCTCGGGGCGAGCGCGAAGACGAGCTTGCGCGTGAGCTCGGGGCCGAGCTGCTCTTCCAGCCGCGCCCGTGCCGGGGCAGCCTCGGGATCGAGGCTCTCCAGGTGCTGCTGCAGTAGCCGCACCCCCCGGTGGGCAATTGCCGACGGCAAGACGTTCATGTCGATCCTGTTATCGGGGGACGCACCGCTCTGGCGTGATCCCTCCCAGCAGGGATCCGCGGCCGCCTCGAGCCGTCGAGTGAGGCGACCGCGGAAACTGCCGGTCCTAGCGAACCGGCATCCGGCCCCTCGTCTGGGTCTCCTCGTCAACCGGTCTTTCGGCCGGCTCCGCAGGTGGAGCGGCCCGTCCACGTCGCGCCGTCCAGCGGCGCTCGGCGGTCAGGGGCTCGTCGGCGACCGGGCGAGCCGGTAGCGTGGCTGCGCCGGCGTGCGCCGGAATCTCCTCCTCGACCGGTGCCGGGACGCCGTCGAAGCACAGGCCGAGCACCAGCCCGAAGCCGAACGCAAGCACGCCGTGCCAGAGGCCGACCGACTTCACCAGGCCGAGGATCCCGATCGAGTTACTCCACCTGTCGAGTCTCCCCTCCTGCCAGCCCGAGCCAGGCTGCGTTGCAAGCAGGATCCAGCCGACGCAGGCGAGCACCGGCAGGAACGCGACCATGAAGGTGCTCGGCGAGATCCGCATGCTGAGCCCCTTCGTCCACGTCCCCACGTGATTCGCCAGCGCGAGCACGAGCCCGCCCGCTCCGACGATCGCCATCGCGATCCAGAAGCGTCCCGGTGTCTGGGTTCCGACCTCTGCCGCGCCCCACAGGGCGAGTCCTGCGAGCGCCGCTGCGAGAGCGAGCGTCAGTCCCCTGGACGCGTCGTACATGCCGTAGCTGCGCATTTCATCTCACCTCGTTCCGTTGCTCGAATTCCTGAAACGGTCGAGCCAGGCTTCGAGGTGCGTTACCCGGATTACTCGAGCGTAAGCCTGCGCGCGTCTGCGAGACGGGATTGAGCGGAAGGCGACGGCAGCGGCCTGTCAGCAGGACATACATGGCGACGTTGCAAGGACAACGTCGGACGATGAAACGCCGGTCTCGAGCGTCAGTACGTGATCAGCGGGAACAGGTCGTACTTCGCCAGGCGCTCACGGCCGCCGAGGAACGAGAGCTCGATCACGAAGTTGACCCCCACGACGTTCCCGCCGAGCTGCTCGACGAGCCCCGCGATCGCCTCCACCGTCCCGCCCGTGGCGAGGACGTCGTCGTGGATGACGACTCTCGCGCCACCCGCAATCGCGTCGGCCGCGACCTCGAGCGTGTTCTTGCCGTATTCGAGCGCATAGGTCGCAGAGACCGTCGCCGGCGGGAGCTTCCCTGGCCGGCGCGCGGCGACGAACCCGCAGCCGGCTTCGACGGCGACTGCCGCGCCGAGCCAGAAGCCGCGAGCCTCGGCTCCGAGCACGAGATCGGCCTCCCGGTCGCGCGTCCAGGCCGCCAGCTCGCCGACCGCCTGCTGCAGCGCGTCCTTGTCCAGCAGGAGCGGCGAGATGTCCTTGAATCCGACCCCAGGCTCCGGAAAGTCCGGAACCTCGCGCACGCGCGTCTTCAGGTCGATCCCCGTCACGCGGGAGAGGCTAATCGACCAGGCGACGGACGTTGCGGCGCAACAGGAGGTCGGCGAGCTCCTGGGCGCTCTGAGCGAGCCGTTGGAGATCGCCGAGCGCCTCCTGGCGGCGCTCGGCGTTGCGCGAGCGCAGGGCCGGCGCGATCACGGTCTGGAGCAGGCTGCTCTCGCGGTCGGCCGCCGTGCGGAAGGCGCGCAGGTTGCGCGCGTCGATTCCGAACCGGGCGAGGGCCTCGCAGGCGGCGGCGATGTCCGCCTCGCTCTCCGCGTACAGCCGCTGCCCGTCCTCGATACGCGACTCGAGCAAGCCGAACTCCTCGAGCTGGCGCGCCCGGTCGGCTTTGATCCCCGCCCGGTCGCAGAGCTCCTCGAGATCGAGCGCCTCCTCCCCCGGGTCGACCACGCTGCGCCGCCGCCGGCGCTGCTTGCCCGCGCCCGCCTCGAGCTCTTGCCGGATCACGCGCAGCGGCAGGAACTCGTCGCGCTGCAGGCGGAGGATCGTCTCGAGCCGCTCGACGTCGTCCTCCGAGAACAGCCGGTAGCCGCCTTGCGTCCGCCGGGGAGTCAGGAGCCCCTGATCTTCGAGGTAGCGGATCTTGGAGATCGAGACGTCGGGGAACTCGTCCTGGAGCCGGCTGCAGACGGTGCCGATGGTCAGGCGCTGCGAGCGCGATGGGGCCTCGGCCGTCGACATCAGCGTTGGAGGAACGTGAGGCGGTACTTCCCGATCTGGAGCTCGTCTCCGTCCGAGAGCTCGGCGGTCTCGACTCGTTCGTGGTTGACGAACGTCCCGTTCAGGCTCCCCTGGTCTTCGAGCACCCAGCGCTCGCCCTCCTGGGTGAAGACGGCGTGCTTGCGCGACACCGTGACGTCGTCGAGGAAGACCGCACACTCGGGTGAGCGGCCGATGGTCGTCGGGCTCGTGTCGAGCACGAACGACTCGCCGGAACGTCCGCCGCCGGAGCGGACGACCAGTGCGGCGCCGTGGACTCCGAGATCCCCGAGCGGGTCGAGGTCGGGCCCCGCGGGAGCCGTGAAAGCCTCGGTCGACTCGCCTTCCTCGGGCACGACGAGCGCCGCGCCGCACTTCGCGCAGAAGCGGGCGGACTCCGGGTTGTTGTACCCGCACTCGGGGCAGTAGACGTGTGCCATCAGGCAGGCGGCGCGGCCTTGCCGGTCAGGATTGCGGTGAGCGACTCGATGTCGACCGCTTCGAGCACGCTTCTCCCCTCCGTCGCCTTCAGCCGTGCCACGAGCTCGGCCCGGAGGATGTCGATCTTCCCGTGGAGGATCCGGCGGCGGTACGAGACCTCGTTCTCCTCCTGGGTCAGTTCGTCGATGAGCTTCTTGAGATCCTCGTCGGACAACGTCGCGAGATCCGGGAGCGGTTCCATCGTGCCCTTTCTACGAGTTGTAGGCGCTCTCACCTAGGGTGAACCTGAACTTTAGCCTTTGTGTTCGGGCATCGTCCAGAGCCGTCACGTTCGCGTCGCAGCCGCTTCGCCCTGCTCGATCTCGTCCACGAGCGCTCTCAGCTCCTTGGCGAGCTCCTCGGAGGTCTCGCGCGTCTCGCCTTCGGCGTAGAGATGGATGAGCGGCTCGTCGGCATCCGGCAGCACCTGTGCCCAGCCGCGCTCGTCGAAGATCTTGATCCCGTCGGTGAGATCGAGATCGCGCCCGGCGAGGCGCTCGTTGAGCACGCGCATCACGAGCCCCTTCAGCGCCCACGGGCACGGCACCTGGTGCTGGACGAGCGTCGGCTGCGGCAGCTCGGCGACGAGCTCCGAAAGCGGCCGGTCCGTGGGAGCCAGCAGCTCGAGGAGCTTCGCGAGGCTTGCGACGGCGTCATAGCCGGGGAGGAACTCGGGGAAGACGTACCCGCCGCCCACGGCTCCCGCGAAGACGACTCCTGCCTCCGCCGCGGCGCGCGTGAGCTCGGGCAGCGACGCCGGCGTCCGGACGACCTCGAGCTGCGAGTCGGCGACGAGCCGCTCGACCTGGCTCGTCACCGTCACCGGGAACGCGAGCTTTCCGTGCCAGCCGTTCGACCGGAGCAAGCGGAGGAAGAGCAGCAGCGCCTGCTCGACGGGAACCTCGTGCGCCTGCTCGTCCACGAGGTGCAGCCGCTCGGCCGAGCGGTCGAACACCGCACCGAGGTCGGCCCCCACGACGGGCACGAGTCGCTTCGTCTGGCCGATCGCCGCTGCAAGCCCTGGCGCAGTGTCGGCGTCATCCGGGCCTTCGCCCGTGAAGGCGTGGGCGGAGACGACCTCGACTCCGAGCGGGCCGAGCACGAGCGGAAGCACCTGGGAGGCTCCGGAAAAGCCGTAGTCCACGACGATCCGGAAGCGACGGGCGCGCACGGCCTCGGCGTCGATGGTCGACAGCAGGTCGGTTGCGTACGTCTCGCGCACTCGCGCCGGGTACGAGATCCCGCCGACCTCGCCCGCGGCGACGCGCCTGAACTCGCCGCGCGTGAAGTGCTTCTCGACCTCTTTCTGCATCGCGGCGCTCATCTCGATCCCGGGCGGCTCGAAGAACTGGATCCTGATCACCTCGGGATCGGTCGGGCTGACGCCGACGTGGAAGCCCGCGTCGTGCGCCTCGGACTTCACGAGGTGGCGCCCGATTGCGGCCGGGCTCACACGGAGGTCGGCGACGCTGACGCCGGTCGAGGTGATGCCGGAGATCATCGCGCGCTTGATCATCCGGCAGGCGCGCTCGCTCTCACGGCTGGCGACCACGAGCGCGCCGCGCTTCAGCGCCGTGCCGAGCGCGGCCGCGAGCCTCACCGCGATGTCCGGCGTGAGATCGACGTTCACCATCCCGGCCACGCCCTGCTTGCCGAAAACGCGCGTCGTCCCTCGCGACTCCCAGATCAAGCTCTCGTGGAGCTGCGACCCTGTCTCGACTTCCTTGTACGGGTAGATCCGGACTCCAGGGAGGATCACGCTCTCGGCGCCGACGGTGACCTCGTCGCCGATCGCGACGCCCTCGTGCACCCGAACGTGCGCGCGCAGGTCGCAGCTGCGGCCGACGATGGCGCCCACGACGTCGACGCTCCGGCCGATGTAGGTGGACGCGTCGATGATCGAGCGGACGACGCGGCCGCGCTCACGCACGGTCACGCTCGTCGCGAGGACGGTGTGCGGTCCGACGTGCGCGCCGCGCGCGATTCGGGAGTGGTTGCCGAGGTACGCGGGCCCCTCGATCGCGTCGAGGTCGTCGAGGTCCACCCCGTCCCCCAGCCAGACGTTGCCGCGGATTCGGATCCCCGTGATGTCGAGCTGCACTCGCTCCTCGAGCGCGTCGAAGTTCGCCTGCCGGTACTGGTCGAGGTTCCCGATGTCCTGCCAGTACCCGTTGAAGACGTGGCCGTAGATCGGCCGGCCCATCTCGAGCAGGAGCGGGAAGAGCTCCTTCGAAAAGTCGTACGG
>DATGEB010000065.1:0-8144 GCA_035310545.1 Gaiellaceae bacterium | reverse complement strand
GCGGCGCCGTTTCGAAAACGACCTGCAGCTCGACTTCGCCTACGTCGTGCCCGGGCGCGCGCGTTTCCGAGTCAACGCCTACTTCCAGCGCAGCGCCGTCGCCGCGGCGTTCCGCCTGATCCCGAGCACGATCGTCCCGATCGACGACCTCGGCCTGCCGTCGATCGTGCATGAGCTCGCACGACGGCCGCGCGGCCTCGTGCTCGTGACCGGGCCCACCGGCTCCGGCAAGACGACCTCGCTGGCGGCGATGATCGATGAGATCAACCGCACCCGCGACGAGCACATCGTCACGATCGAGGACCCGATCGAGTTCCTGCACCGCCACAAGATGTGCATGGTCAACCAGCGTGAGCTCGGATCCGACGCGACGAGCTTCGCCGAAGCGCTCCGCGCCGCCCTTCGCCAGGACCCCGACGTGATCCTCGTCGGCGAAATGCGCGACCTCGAAACGATCTCGACGGCACTGACCGCTGCCGAGACGGGCCACCTCGTGCTTGCGACCCTGCACACGCAGAGCGCGCCGAGCACGATCGACCGCGTCATCGACGTCTTCCCCGCCGCCCAGCAGGGCCAGGTGCGGATGCAGCTCGCGGCGGGCCTCCAGGGAATCGTCACGCAGACCCTGCTTCCGACCACCGACGGCCGCACGCGCGTCCCCGCGCTCGAGATCCTTCTGCCGGACGACGCCGTCCGGAACCTCATCCGCCAGGGCAAGACCGAGCAGATCTACTCGGTCATGCAGACGAACACGACGCGCGGGATGCAGACGATGGAGCAATCCCTGGCCGATCTCGTGACTCGCCGCATCATCTCGCACGAGACCGGCTACGAAGTGACGAGCCGGCGCGAGGAGTTCGAGGCTCTGCTCGCCCGCAGCGGCTACACCCCGCGCGGCGACGAACACCTTCCCGAGGCCATTCGCGGTCTCCGAGTCGCAGGAGGCGCCCAACAGTGAGCGGCATCAGCGAATTCATGAAGAAGGACATCTCGTTCAAGCGCACGCCGAAGCCGGACGCCACCGCTCGGGCCTCGGGGCTGCCGACGGAGACGCCGACGGCGGGGAAGCCGAAGCGGAACCTGTCGCTCAAGCGCGAGGTCTCGCTGCCCAAGCGCACGCCGAAGGCCGAGGCGGCGCCGAAGCCGAAGCGTGCAGCCAAGCCCCGCAGGGCCAAGGCCGGCGCGTCGGACGGAGGCGCCCGGCACAAGCAGGTCGTCGGGCTCAGCATCGGCGCCTCGCAGCTCGCGGCGGCAGTCGTCGTCAACAACGGCAGGCCGAAGCTCGTCAAGGCCGCACGCCGCAACCTGCCGGCGGACCTCGTTGCCGGCGGGGAGGTCCGCGACTCCGAGGCCCTCGCGAGCGAGATCGCCGCCTTCTTCGCCGAAGCCGACCTCCCGCGCAAGAACGTGCGGCTCGGCATCGGCAGCACTCGGACAGGCGTCCGCGTATTCGAGCGGCCCACGGTCGACGATCCGCGGCAGCTCGCGAATGCGATTCGGTTCCGCGCCTACGAGACCCTGCCGATCCCGATCGAAGAGGCGATGCTCGACTACCAGATCGTCGAGGATCCGACCACGTCCGACCGGGTGCTGCTCGCCGTCGCCTACCGCGACCTGGTCGACCGCTTCGCAGCCACCTGCGCCTCGGCACAGATCGAGCTGATCGGAATCGACATCGAGGCCTTCGCGCTGCTCCGCGCGGTCGGCGGCGAGCCGCTCGCCCCCGGACACCGCGAAGAGGCCGCCCGCGTGGCCGTCTCGATCGGACACGACCGCACCACCGTTGCGGTCTCCGACGGACGCCTCTGCGAGTTCACGCGAGTCCTCGACTGGGGCGGCGCGCTGGTCACGACCGCCATCGCACGCGCACTCGACGTCGTGCCCGAGGAGGCCGACCGGATCAAGCACACCATCGACATCTCGAACAACGCGTCGGTGGATCCGACCGACGAGCGCACCGCTCGCGCCGTCGAAGCTGCGCGCCGCGAGGTGCACGGGCTCGCCCGCGAGCTCGCCTCCTCGCTCCACTTCTACCAGGATCAGCCTGAGTCCCTGGGCTTCGCCGAGATCACGATCACCGGCGGCGGCGCCCATCTCGAGGGTCTCGCCGAGCAGCTCGAGGAGCTGATCGGCATCAGCGTCCGTGTCGCCGACCCGTTCGCGCGCGTCGGCTCCGGGCACGGCATCAGCTCCGGTGGCCAGGACGGCTCTCTCGCCGTCGCAATCGGACTGGGAATCGAGGACTGATGCGCGCGGTCAACCTTCTCCCCCGCCAGACCGCCAAGCAGAGGCGCGAGCGGCCGAACAACCCGGTCGTCCTCGTCGCCGCGATCGGCGGCGCCGCCGTCGTCCTCGCTCTCGTCGGAGGATTCCTGCTCGCCAACCGGAACGTCGACCGGCAGCGCCAGGCGCTCGCCACGGCGCGGGCCGTGCTCGCCGTGACACCTGCGCACCACGTCTCGGCGCAGACGAACGCCTTCCGCCAGACGGTGCTCACACAACGTGAGCAGCGCTCGCTCGCCCTCGCCTCGGCGATCGGCAAGCGCGTCGCCTGGGATCGGATCCTCCGGCGCATGGCGCTCGTCATGCCGGACGACGTCTGGCTGACGAGCCTCACCGGGAACGTGCCTCTCGATCCGTCGACGGCGCTGACCGCGACAACGACCCCGAGCGCCCTGCCTGCACCGTCACAAGCGCTGACGCTCCAGGGCTACACGTACACACAGGATGGCGTCGCCCGACTGCTCGAGCGGCTCCAGGTTCTTCCGGATCTGAAGAATGTCCAGCTCCAGGACAGCGAGGTCGCGCAGGTCGCGGGCCAGAACGTCATCAGCTTCACGATCGTCTCGGACATCCGCAACGGAAGGGGTGCATCGTGACCGCCCGCCTCGCGAGCCTCTCGACGAGGGCGCAAGTCGCGGTCGTCGCGGCGGCGCTCGTCCTCGTCGCCGTCATCGGCTACTTCGCGCTCATCTCGCCGAAGAACTCGACCGCCGCAAGCCTGAAGAAGCAGACGGCCGCGGTGCAGGCCCAGATCACGGCGAACCGCTCGACGGCGTTCGCCCAGGCGCTGCCTGCGGTGCGCTCCGCGACGATCTTCGGACTGACACAGGCGATGCCGAGCCAGCTCGACACGCCCGACGTGATCCTGACGCTCAGCGGACTGGCGCAGGACTCCGGCCTCTCGTTCGACCAGATCCAGCCCGGCGTCGCGCAGGCCACGGCCGGAGCCGTGTCGCCCGACCCGTTCGCAGCCGAGCCGATCCAGGTCAAGTTCAACGGCAGCTTCTACAGCATGCTCACATTCCTCCAGCGCCTGCGGAACCTCGTGCGGGTGCAGAACGGCAGGCTCTTCACCGCAGGCCGCCTCTTCGACGTGACCAACGTCACGTTCGCCGAGGGCACACAGGGATGGCCGCAGGTGCAGGCGACCCTGACCATCGATGCGTTCGTGCCGCAAGCGCCGCAGGCAGCTGCGGTGGTGCCGGGCGCGACCACCACCACGGGAACCACGCCGACGACAACGACCACCACGTCCACCACGACGTCGAACCCGACGTCGGCAGCCCCGAGCACGAGCGGAGGGACGTCATGAGCCGCAAGACGAACAGAATGCAAGACCTCCGCGCGGCCAAGGACAAGCGGATGAAGAAGATCGCGATCGGCGGCGTCGTCCTACTCGTCCTGGTGCTCGCCTACGAGGTGCCGAAGGTCATGAAGCTCGGCAAGACCAGCAGCCCGGCTCCGGCCGTCACGACCACCACGACGACGCCCGCCACGACGGGTCCGGCGCTCCCGACCGCAACGCCGACCGCGACTGCGACCCCGGCCAGCCTGCCGGCGGCGAGCAACACGCAGCTGACGACCTCGGATCTGCCGCCGGTGCGCTCGAAGTCGCAGCTCTACTCCTTCACCCACTTCTCCGGCAAGGATCCATTCGTCCAGCAGGTGCAGGGTCCGGCTCTGGGGCAGGCCGCCGGAGCGACCAACGGAACCTCCGGCGGGAGCGCCTCGGCTGCCCCCGCGATCACCGCGGCGAAGATGCCGAAGTCCGCGACGGTACGCACGCTCGCAGCCGCCGGCGCCGTGAAGATCGAGGTCAACGGCCGGATCGAGACCGTGCGCGCCGGCGGGAGCTTCCCGAGCGCGGACCCGCTCTTCAAGCTCGTCGCGATCGGGGCCGGAGGAGTGAAGATCGGCATCGCCAACGGCTCCTATGCGAGCGGCGCGCGTGCCGTCTCCCTCACTCCGGGCCGGACGCTGACCCTCGTCGACACCGCGGATGGAATCCGCTACCAGATCCGGCTGATCGCGGCCGCGTGACCTGACGATGGCCGGCTTCGCCTACAGCGCGATCACCATCGACGGCATCGAGACCGTCGGCGAGATCCACGCCCCCGACCTCGAGTCGGCGCGCGAGCAGCTCCGCATCCGCGGTCTGCTCGCGCACGACCTCCGCGAGCTCGCCGCAAGCGGTGAGGAAGGGATGCGCACCGCGTTCAAGAAGATCAAGCCGCGCTCGATGCAGGTCTTCTCGCGCCAGTTCGCGACGATGATCGAGGCCGGCCTGAACATCGTGGCCGCGCTCGTGATCCTCGAAGACCAGACCGACGACGTCTATCTCGCCGAGATCATCTCGGAGATCCGGGCCGACGTCGAAGGCGGCCTGCTCCTGTCGCAGGCGATGGCCCGGCATCCGAAGGTGTTCAGCGAGCTCTACGTCTCGATGGTGCAGGCCGGCGAGGCCTCGGGCATGCTCGACCGGGTCCTCGACCGGGTCGCGGACCAGATCGAGAAGGAGACGAAGCTGAAGCGGCGCGTCAAGGGCGCGATGGTCTACCCGACCGTCGTCTTCACGTTCGCGACGCTCGTGCTGATCGCGATGCTCATGTTCATCGTCCCGATCTTTACGAAGATCTTCACCGAGCTGCACGGCCAGCTGCCGATGCTGACGCGCGTCGTCGTGAGCGCCTCCGACCTGCTGCGAAATCAGTGGTACATCGTCTTCCCGGTCATCATCGCCATCGTCTGGGGCGGGCTCCGCTACAAGAAGACGGAATCCGGCCGGCAGGCATGGGACCGCTTCAAGCTCCGCATTCCCCTGCGGATCGGCGAGGTCGTCCTCAAGGTGACGATGGCCCGCCTGCTGCGCACCCTCGCGTCGCTCGTGGCCGCCGGCGTCGACATCATCAAGGCGCTCGAGATCGCCGGCTCGACGGCGGGCAACTGGCTCGTCGAGCGGGCGCTCGCCGAGGTGCGGGTCAAGGTGCAGGAGGGCATCCCGATCGCCGAGCCGCTGACCGCCAACCCGATCTTCCCGCCGATGGTCAGTCAGATGGTCAAGATCGGCGAGGAGACGGGCGAGCTCGAGAAGATGCTCTCGAAGATCGCCGACTTCTACGAGGACGAGGTCGACAGCGCGATCCAGTCGCTGACCTCGATCATCGAGCCGATCATGATGATCGGAGTCGGGATGATGGTCGGCGTCATCATCATCGCCATGTACCTGCCGATGTTCAAGATGATGCAGCTGATCGGTAACTCGGGCTGACGCGCCGCCGAGCCGAGCGAGCTCGCGACAGGGCATAGATCGCACGGATCGCGGCGCGCTCGATGCCGCGAGCGGCAGCCGGCTCCGCCAGCTCTCCCCGGAGGAGCTTCTCCAGCACGCGGAACGTGACCGGCAGCCGGGCGAGCGCGTACGTCGTGCGCGGGAACCGCTCGAACGCACGCTTCGCTCCCCAGCCGGCGCGCGTGAGCGGCGTGATCCTGCGCTCGACCGCCGCCTGGTAGGCGTCGAGGTTGTCGGCGTTCCCGGCAAGCACCTCGAGCGCCGCCTCGGTGACGAGCTGCGCCGAGAGGAACGCCTCGAACATCCCATCGCCCGAGAACGGGTCGACGAGCCCCGCGGCGTCGCCGATCACAGCCGTCCGGCCGCGCGCGAGCGGCGTCCCGGGCAGCCGCAGCGGGAGCCGGTAGCCGCGCGTCTCCTGCGCCGCGTCCGGGTCGACGCCGTAGACCTCGCACATCCGCCGGAGCTCGGCGCGCAGCCTCGGCCCCTCCTCCCCGTTGCCGCCGACGCCGACGTTGACGTGGTCGCCCTTCGGGAAGATCCAGCCGTAGCCGCCACGGATCACGGCGATCTCGACCACCATCGCTCCCGCGTACCGGGCGTCGTGCGGGTAGTTCGCCTCGAGCGCGACACCGTGGACGACGCCGTCGGCCAGCTCGAGCTGCTTGGCGGATGCGCCGTTGCAGCCGTCGGCGCCGATCACGATCGTCGCGTCGAGCTCCCGGGCGTCGGCGGTCTCCCCCTCTCGCACCTCCGCACCCGCCTCGGCCGCTTTCCGCAACAGGAAGTGGTCGAGCCGCCTTCGCTGCGTCATGTACGCGAGCGGCGCGCGCGCCCGGCGCGTGAAGCGGTGCCGGTAGCGAAGCCCGCACTCGAGCCGGTCGACGACGTCCTCCACCACCGGCTCGATCGAGAACGGGAGGAGCCGCGCCGCGCGTCCGGTGACGCCGCCGCCACAAGGCTTGTCGCGCGGGAAGGTCGCCTTGTCGAGGAGCAGAACGCGCGCGCCCGCTGTTGCGAGACGGTAAGCGGCCGTCGAGCCCGCCGGCCCGCCACCGAGGATCGCGACGTCGTAGGTCGCCACGACTCAAAGCTACAATGGCGCCCCTCGTCGGGGGTGTGCCCGAGCGGCCAAAGGGAACGGGCTGTAAACCCGTCGGCTCAGCCTACGGAGGTTCGAATCCTCCCGCCCCCATGCAGTGTTGTCAAAAACGCAACGTTTCGCGTGAGCGCTGCCCTCGGCCGGGGTAGTGCACCGTCGCGCAAGCGAGGGCGCCGACGCCCGAGCCGAGTTGGCGCTGTCTCTACGGGACAGCGCCAGAGGCAGCTCCTACAGAAACGGTGCGGTGCGGGCGCGGCGGAACGAAAACTGGCGGCCGGGCCACGATGGTTTTGATTGCGTGACGACTGGTGCTGCGGTCGCGAGGAGTTGGGCTGCAATAGCAGCGGCTGCCGAAGATTCGGCGGCCGTGAGCTCTTTCGATTCCGTCCTCGCCTTCTCCTCAACCCGAGCCGCAATCTTGTTGTATGCGTCAGCATCGACCACCGTGTCGTTGACCCCGAACTTCAACCCCCGGGGCCTCGATGGATGGGTCACGGCGGTAGAACGCGCCGGCGAGCGCTAACGCCGCACCGATTCCGAGGATTACGCCGAGAGCTGTGTCAGAGAGTGAAAGTCGAGCTCGTGGTGCTGGTCTTCGTGATCTTTGACGTCGTGATCTCAACGGGCGGCGCCGTCGTCGACAGGGTCGTTGATTCCACCAGCCGTGACCGGCCCGACAACCGTGGTCGTCGTACTGCTAGCCAGGCGGCCGGCCAACGCGAACCCGCCCAGGACGAGCACGCCGGCACCAAGGACGATTAGGACGGTTTCGAGGAGGCGTGTTTCGCGGCGAGCCTGCGGCACATTGCCGTTGGAGGTGGCCGTCGAGTCCGGGGTCGACATCAACGAGAGGCTTGATGTGAAAGTCGGAGCGGAAGCGGCTAAACCAGCCGTGCGGTAGGGTCGATCGGTCGATCCTCACAGGAGGTGCGGGGTGCTGTTCCACACGATGTGGGAGTTCCACGCCAGCAACAGCGAGGAGGCCATCCAGCGGAATCTCGCCTTCTTCTCGCAGTGGAAGCCGCCCGACGGCTTCGAGTTCAAAGGCTTCTGGGGATTCGCAGACGGCTCGGGCGGCGTTGCCATCGTTGAGGCGGAAAGCGCCGCGGCGATCGCCAAGGCGACTTCCCCGTTCACGCCGTGGCTGCGATTCAGCACGACCCCGATCCTTCCGATCGAGGAAGCGTCGGCGATCGCTGGCGAAGCCGCGGCTGCGCGCGCTTCCTTCAGCGGCTAGGGCTAGATCAGACTGAGGTGGCGGAACGAGGTTCCCCTGGGAGGCTCACTCCGCCACCGCGCGGCTGAGAGCAGCGCGCAGGCAGCGACAATTTCACATCGAGCCTCTAGACGCTATGGCGGCTGAGTAGCCGCGGGCGAGGTAAGGCCGGATCCTCTGGGTTGCAGTTCGGGGGTTTCTCTGGCCGGAGACTGGCTCCGGCTGACCCCATGCAACGGAGGGAGGGTCCGGCC
>DATGEB010000064.1:0-20059 GCA_035310545.1 Gaiellaceae bacterium | reverse complement strand
AGCGCCCTGGGGTAGCCAACCCCCGAATATCAGACTGGCGAAGCCGTCGAGCGCCCCGGCGTCTCCCTCACCGCCGAAACCAACCCATCACAGACTGGGCGATGCCGCCTGCCACTTGACACGCGGCACCTCCATATCAGTAGTTCTCGGCGTAGATCTCGAAGGACGCGCTCCACGCTGGAGCTTCGCGATCGACGAGCCAGTAGGCCTTGATCCCATCGCCGGCGAACGCCGGCACGACCTCGTCCAGCGATCCTCGCACGGGTCGAACCGATTCGCCGGCGCCGGCGAACAGTCTCACGACAACTCGCCCTAGGAGGACACGTGAAGAAGCTCGTCGTGATGCTCGCAGCGGCCCTCGCCCTGTCGTTGGTCGTCTCGTCGCTCGGCTTTGCCGCCGGCGCCGGCACGATCCGCCTGAAGGCCGCCCTCGACGCGAAACAGGAGGTTCCGAAGCAGGTCGTCAAGGACACGAAAGCGAAGGGGCTGTTCACCGGGAAGCTCGTCGGGTCCAAGCTCACCTGGAAGCTCACCTTCTCCCGGCTCACCGGCAAGGCGACCGCGGCGCACATCCACATGGGCAAGGCCGGCAAGGCCGGCAACGTGATCGTTCCGCTCTGCACCCCGTGCAAGAGCGGCGCGCACGGCTCGATGGTGGTCTCGGGGGCCGTGAGGAAGGCGCTGGCGCACCACCAGGCGTACGTGAACGTCCACACCGCCAAGAACCCCAACGGGGAGATCCGAGGCCAGATCTCCGAGATGTAGTGCGTTTCTCCCGGTGCGACGCCGTCGCGCGGCGTCGCACCGAGCGTTAGCGTCCGCAAGGTGCTCGTCGTCGCCGCCACCGAGCGTGAGCTAACGCTCCTCGACCGGCACGACACGTTCTGTTGCGGGGTCGGTCCCGTCGAAGCGTCGCTCCAGACCGCCCGCGTGCTCGCGGAGCGACGGCCCGAGGCCGTGATCCACGTGGGGATCGCCGGATCGCGAACGCTCGAGCCGCCGGCGCTCGTGCTCGGGAGCGAGGCCGTCTACTGCGACGTGATCGATCCTTCGTCGACGCTGCCGCGTGTCGAGTGCGTCCACCCGGATCAAGCTTTGCTCGAACGGGCGCACGCGGCGCTTCCCGAAGCGCACGTGCTGCCGATCGCGACCTGCGGCAAGGTCGGCGGCGGCACCGGCTACGACGTCGAGGCGATGGAGGGCTTCGGCGTCCTGCGCGCGTGTGAGCTCGCGGGCGTGCCCGCCGTCGAGCTGCGCGCGATCTCGAACTCGCCCGACGAGGCAGACCGTGAGCTCTGGCGCTTCGACGAGGCGTTCGCAGCGATCGCCGCGGCGCTAGATCGACTCGACGTCGTCTAGGAACTCGGCGTTGCCGTGGCGCGTCGGCGCGCCGTAGACGAAGACGAGGATCTCCTCGCCGGTCTCGTTCCGCATCTGCAGCGGCGTGCCCGCGTGGACGACGACGACCCCGCCCGGCTCGACGTCGACCCGCTCCCATGGCTCGCCGAGGAGCATCGTCAGCGTGCCGCGCAGGGGGACGAAGACCTCCTCCTGATCCGGGTCGAGGTGCCGCCGACCGCGCGTGTGCGCCGCGTAGCGCCACATGCGGGCGCGCGACTCCGCCATGTTCGCGGCCTCGGTCAGTGCTGCGGAATGCCGTGGTTCCTGGCCCTCGTGCCCGGGCCGCTCCTCCCAGTCGAGGTCGGCGTGGTGGACGACGTCCCAGCCCATGGGGCGACGATACCCTCCGCGCCGATGGCCGAGCTGCGTCCTGTCGCCCTGCCTCCCGCCGAGCGGACGATCGGCCAGCTCCTCGGTGAGTCCATCCGCTTCTACGGCGACAACTTCTGGCCGTGCCTCGCGCTCGGCCTTCCACCCGCCGCAATCGCCGTCGTGTTCAAGAACGTCTCGCGCGAGGTGCAGCTCGTGCTCGCCCCGACGGTGTCGGCCGCGCTCATCAGCGCGACGTTCGTCTGCGCATCCGTCCTGGTGCTCGAGGTGTCGCCGCCGCTCAGGCGCCTGCTGAAGGCCTGGCTCGTCGGCTGGGCGGTCTTTGCCCCCGTGCCGTTCCTCGTGATCGCCTTCGTCGTTCCCGGGCTTCTCTGGCTGACCGCGCTCGGACTCGTCGTGCCCGTGCTGGTCGCGGAGCTCGTCCCGGCGTCGGGAGCCGTCCGGCGGGCCTGGCGACTCGCCCGTGCCGACTTCGGGCATGCCCTCGGCGCTCTCTTCACCCTCGCAGTCGTCGTCCTTCTCTCGCAGTCCGTGCTCGTCTTCGTCCTGCGCGGCTTCGGGGACGCGGCCGGGTCGGTCGCGCTCTTCCTCGCAAGCGTCGTCCTGTCGCCGTTGCTCTTCGTCGGGACGGCGCTTCTGTACCTCGACCAGGCCGCGCGGGTCGAGTAAGGTCGCGGTCATGGCCATCTACATCCTTCTCTCGCGCCTGTCGCAGCAAGGAGTGCAGACGCTCCAGAGCAACCCCACCCGGCTGCAGGAGGTCAACCGCGACGTCGAGGAGCTCGGCGCGAAGGTGCTCCACCAGTGGGCGACGCTCGGCGAGTTCGACTTCGTCAACGTCGTCGAGGCGCCGGACACCGCGACGATCGCGAAGGTCTCGGTCGCACTCGGCGCCCGCGGCTCGACGCGGATCGAGACGCTGCCCGCGCTGAGCATCGACGAGTTCGTCTCGACGATCGGCTAATCGGTTGCCGCCACGCGGCGGACGGTGACGCCCCAGGCCGCGCCGGTCTCGAACAGCTCGTCCGGATCGACTTCGCCCAGCCGGCCGAGGAAATGCGGCTTGGGGTCGTCCTCCGTGCAGCCGTACACCGCCGACTGCAGGTCCGGCGCGGGCGGCTCGTCCTTCGCGCGCGACGCCTCTTCGGCCCGGCGCTCGGCCTCCTCGGCAGCAGGCCCTTCCATGTAGCCGCGCGGCATGTCGGGAGAGTAGTGAGGGTACGCTCGGCGGCGTGGCCATCGCGCTCGCCGTCCACGCGCTCGAGAAGCGCTACGGCTCCGTCCAGGCGCTGAAGGGCGTCGACCTGGCGGTGGAGGAGGGGGAGCTCGTCGGGCTGCTCGGGCCCAACGGGGCGGGAAAGTCGACGCTCGTGAAGATTGCGGTCGGGCTCGTGCGCGCCACGCGCGGGCGCGCGGAGGTCGTCGGTGCCCGGGCCGGGTCGCGCGCCGCGCGGGCGGAGCTCGGCTATCTCGCAGAGCTGTTCCGCTTCCCCGGCTGGTACACGGCCGACGAGGTGCTCGAGCTCCACCAGCGGCTCGCGCGCTCCGCGGGCGGCGCGGCCGAGCGGAAGCGGCTGCTCGACGTCGTTGCGCTGTCGGATGCGCGCGACCGCCGCGTCGACGGCATGTCGAAGGGGATGCAGCAGCGGCTCGGGATCGCCCAGTCGCTCGTCGGCTCTCCGCGCGTGCTCGTCCTCGACGAGCCGACCTCGGCTCTCGACCCCGCGGGGCGGCGCGTCGTCCGCGTCCTGCTCGAGGAGCTGCGCGCGCAGGGCGCCTCCGTCCTTCTCAACTCGCACCTCCTCTCGGAGATCGAGCTCGTCTGCGACCGGGTCGCGATCCTCCGCGCCGGGGAGGTCGTCGCCGCGGGTTCGCCCGCCGCGCTGTCACGGCCGCGCGGCGTCGAGCTCGAGACGGACGAAGGCGTGCGCACGGTCGAGGGCGCGACACGGGACGACGCGGCGCGGCTCGTCGCCGAGGCGGTCGCGGCCGGTCGCCGGGTCTACGGCGTGCGCGTGCTCACGTCCACTCTCGAGGACACGTACCTCGAAGCCGTCGGGGACGACGTGTCGTGAGCGCCGTCCTCACGATCGTCGGCTACGGGTTCCGGGAGGCCGTCCGGCGCAAGGTGTTCGCGGTCGTCGTCCTGCTCACGGCGGTGTTCCTCGTTCTCTTCTGGCTCGCGAATCACTACGTCTTCACGCGGCTGGAGACGATCTCGCCGCCGGCGGACGTGCACGTCGACACGCGCACCTTCGCCGGTGCGTTCCTGCTCGGGCTCGCGATGTTCGCGACGCTCTTCCTCGGCGTGGTGCTCGCCGTCTTCCTGACGCTCGGCGTCGTCACCGGGGACGCGGAACGCGGCCTGCTCCAGCCGCTCGTCGTGCGCCCGGTCGGCCGGACGACGCTGCTGCTCTCGCGCTTCCTCGGCGCGGCGGGCGTCTGCATCGTCTACGTGCTCGCCGTCTACGGGATCGCGCTGGCGATCATCGACGTGACGGGGCACTGGCTGCCGCCGTCGAAGGTCGCGCCGGGGCTGGAGCTCGCGGGCGGCGTCGTGATCGTGATCGCGCTCTCGATCCTCGGCTCGGTCGTTCTCTCCTCGACGGCGAACGGGATCGCCGTCTTCATGCTCTTCGGCGCCGGGCTCACCGCGGGGCTGCTCGGGACGATCGGCCACGCGCTCAACTCGCGGTCGATCGAGCACGCGTCGAAGGTCGCCGCCTGGGCATTGCCGTTCGAGGCGCTCTACCAGGACGGGCTGAGACTGATCTCGAGCAACGCGAGCGGGCTCACCGGCTTCCTTCTCCAGCTCGGACCGTTCGGCGGCGCCTACGTGCACGGCTGGGGGATCCGCTTCTGGGCGATCGGCTACCTCTGCGCCGCGCTCGCCATCGCGCTCGTCGCGTTCTCCCGGCGCGACCTTTAGAGCGCGACGGCGACTTCGCCGGCCAGCTGCGCGTTCTGCGCGACGAGCGCCTTGTTCGCCGCCTCGGTCCGGCCGCCGCTCTCCCGGTGGAGATACGAGAGGACGAACGGCGTGACGGCTTGGCCGTGCACCCTCGCGGCTGCGGCGGCGGTGAGTGCCTCCTCGATGAGCGGCTCCACGTCGTCGAGCGGCTCGTCGGGCGGCCGCCCGAGGAGCAGGCCCGCGCCGCCGAGCTGCCAGTGCGACTCGGCAACGCGTGCGGCCTCCTCCGCGGACTCGACGCGAGCCGAGACGGGCGGCCCGCCGGCCGCCGCGTAGAAGAGCGGCAGGGTGTCGACTCCGAACCCGAGCACCGGCACTCCGAGCGTCTCGAGCAGCTCCGCGGTCGCCGGCACGTCGAGCAGCGACTTCACGCCCGCACAGACGACGACCGCCTGGGTGCGCGCCAGCTCGCCGAGGTCGGCCGAGACATCCGGCGGGTTCGGGAAGCCGCGATGGACGCCGCCGATTCCGCCGGTCGCGAGAACGCGGATTCCCGCGGCGCGCGCGACTGTGAGCGTGCCTCCGACCGTGGTCGCCCCGATCGCTCCCTGGACTGCTGCGGCCGCGAGGTCGCGCGGCCCGACCTTCCGGGCATCCGCCTCGAAGCGAGCGAGCTCCTCCTCGCCGAGGCCGACGCACACCTCACCGTCCAACACTCCCACCGTCGCGGGAACGGCGCCCGCCGCCCGCACCTGCCGCTCGGACTCGAGCCCGACCTCGACGCCCTCGCCGGGCGGGAAGCCGTGCGCGATGAGGGTCGTCTCCAACGCGACCACGGCGCCGCCGCTCGTGAGCGCCTCGCGCACCTCGTCGGCGATCCGGATCACGTCGAGCGCTCCATCTCGATGAAGCGGCTCTCTTCGCCGGTTCGCGCCTCGTGGAAGCCGGCGCGCCGATACGCGCGCAGCGCGCGCTCGTTCCAGCTCGCGACCCAGAGGCGGAATGTCGTCGGGCGCCACTCGCGGCGCGCGTACTCCAGCCCCGCCTCGATGAACGGCTGCGCGAGCCCGCGGCCGGTCAGGTCGGGCCGCATGCCGAGCCCGATCCGCACCTCGTGGCCCTCCGGGACGAAGTTGAAGAACCCGACGAGCTCCTCGCTGTCGTCGACCACCGCCCGGAGGTGCGTGCGCCGCGCCGGGTTCGCGAACAGCTCGACGCGCCGCGGATCGGCGGAGGTGTCGTACCACTCGTACGGGAACTCGTACCTCCACTCCGCGATCGCCGCTGCCTGCTCGTCCGTGATCGGCTGAACCTTCACGGCATCGACCCTACTTTCGCGACACAGCGGGCGGCCGACTCGAGGCCGCGCCGCGCCGCCTTCTCGAGCGAGCCGCCCCACGGCCGCCTCTGGCGGCCGGGGCTTCCGCCGGGCGCCGCCGGCTCTGCCGGCGGCGCTTCCAGCGCAACGAGGAAGCCGGCGGCGAACGCGTCGCCCGCCCCGGTCGGGTCGACGGCCTCCACGTCGAGCGCGGCGAAGTCGAGCTTCGCGTCCTCGGTGAAGACCGTGCACCCGCGTGGGCCGCGCTTGAGCACGCCGACCGGCGCGGAGAGATACGCGCCACCGAGCAGCTCCCATTCGGCCTCGGTCGCGAAGAGGACGTCCGGCGCGAGCTCGTCGAGCAGCGCGCGAAACTCCACCGGCCCGTAGGAGCGGATCTCTGTCCAGGCGGCGACGTCGACCGAGACGCGCGCGCCCTCCTTGCGCGCCAGCCGGGCCGCGAGGAGCGCCGTCGCCGCGATCGGCTCGCGCAACAGCGCGTAGCCGGAGAGATGCAGGACGTCGCACGCGACCCACGCGGCATCGAGCTCGCCGGGCGCGAGCGTCGGCGCGACGCCGGGGTCGGAGGCGAGCGAACGATCGCTGTCGCTCACGACCGACACGACGACACCGGTCGCGCCAGCGGCCACAGGCCCGACGAGCTCGACTCCGAGCGCCGCGAGCTCCCGCGCGACGAGCTCCCCCGCCGGATCGTCGCCGCGCTTCCCGACGCACCGCGCTTGCGCGCCGAGCTCAGCCACCCACGCAGCGACGTTGGCCGCCTGCCCTCCGGCGCCCGCCCGGTTCGAGGCGCGCACGTCTCCACCGGGCGCGAGCGGCTCCGAGAGCAGCACCACCACGTCGAGCAACACGTCACCAAGCGTCACGATTCGCAAGGCACAATCGTCCCATGGACGCGGAGCGAAGAGCGGGGAGAGCGAGGGACTTCCTCATCGGCGGCCTCGTCGGCGCCTCTGCGGCGGTGGCGACCGCCCGCCGGCGGCGGATCGCGCGCCGCCGTCGTGAGCAGCGGCTCGAGCAGCCCGCGGGCCTCGCCGCGTTCGAAGGCGCGCCGTGCTTCGAGGAGCTGATCCAGGAACACGCAGAGGATCGTTCGAGCTAACCCATCGTCTGCGAACAGGGATCGGTGAGAATGTGAGGTGATGGCGCTCCGGGCACGCCTCCCTGCTGTGCTCGCAGCTTTGGCCGCGGCTGTCGTCGCGCTCGCGGCGCCGGGCCCGGCGTCCGCGCGCGTGACCCCGGTCGGCGAGCACTTCCAGGTCATCGTCCTCGACCGGATCAGCGACGCGACGTTCGCGACGCTCGCCGAGCGAGGCGCTGTCGGCCTCGTGCGGCCGGGATACGGCCCGACGACGAATCGCCGCCGCGCCCTCGCCGAGCTCGTGCGTGGCGCCGAGGTGAACGCTCGGCTGGGCGGAGTCCCGAAGGGCAGGCCGCTGATCAACGCCGCCAAGGCGGGCGCGTATCCCAACTGCCGCAAGTGCATCGTCCTTCAGCTGCCGCCTCGCGGGGGGCCGACCTCGAACGACAAGCTCTATCGAATTGCGGTCATCGGGCACGGCTTCCGCGGCCTCCTGTCCTCTCCGACGACGCGCATCCCCGGTCTCGTCTCGGTCGTCGACATCACTCCGACCGCGCTCGGCGGGCACACCGCGACGACGCTCTCGTGGACGCCGTCGAGCGACGCGGTGAGCCGGCTGTCGAGCCTCGGGCGCGCGATCGCCTCGAACAACCGGCTCAAGTTCCCCGTCCTCTTCATCATCGCCGGCGTCCTGCTCCTGCTCGCGCTGCTCGGCCTCCGCGCGGCGGTGACCGCAATCCCGGCCGCGCTGCTGATCAACCTCGGGCTCGGGATGGGCGAGATCTCGAACGAGGTGTTGCTGTGCGCGGCGATCTCGGCGGGAACCGTGCTCCTCGCGCTCGCTCTCGCGCGCGTCTGCCGCAACGAGTCGGCGCTCCTGGCGCTCTTCGGAGGAGTCGTCGCGCTGTACGCGGTCGTCATGGTGCGCCGGCCGGAGTGGCAGGCCGTCAACCCCTTCGGGCCGACGCAGAACTCCCGCTTCTGGGGCTTCGGGAACCAGGTCGAGACCTTGATGCTCGCACCGCTTCTCGCAGGTGCGTTCCTGGCTCGCCGCCGCTTCGGGCTCGTCGGCTACGTCCTCTTCGGAACCTTCGGTCTGGTGGTGATGACCGACAACCGGCTCGGCGCCGACGGTGGCGGAGCGATCGTGCTCGGAGTCGCGCTCGCGGTGCTTGGAGCTCGACTTTTCCGCCTCGGGGCCAAGGGCTTCCTCGGGCTGCTGGCCACCTCGGCGGTGGCCGTGCTCTGGATCGTCTCGCGCGGTCTCGCCCAGCCTGGCCCGAACCACCTGCGCAGCGCGTTCTCGCACGGGGCTAGCGGACTGATCGCCTCGTTCGAGAGCCGGCTGCCGCTTTCGTACGTCCCTGCGCTCCGTGCCTGGCAGTTGGGCCTGCCGCTCCTCATCTCGCTCGGAGTTGCGTTCGCGCTCGCGTGGCGCGGCGCGCGGCAGCAGTCGACGAGAGACCTCCTGCTCGCCTTGGGCGTTGCGATCGCGACGTCGCTCCTCGTGAACGACTCCGCCGCATACGAGCTCGCCGCAGGAATCGCCGTGTTCGGAGCCTTCGCTCGCTTCGCGCCGGCACCCGCACCGACCCGTGCTCGCGTCTTCGCCCGCGCGAAGCTCGAGCCCGAGCTCGTCCCGAGCGAGTCACCGCCCGGCTAGGGCTGGAGCTCCCGGCGGCGGTGGTACCGTCCGCAGCCGTGCCCATCTACGAGTACCGCTGCCCCAACGGGCACCATTTCGAGCGCTTCCAGTCCATGACCGCGCCGCCGCCGGAGCGCTGCGACGTCTGCGAAGCAGCGCCGGTCGAGCTCGTTCTCTACCCGGTCGCGATCCACTACAAGGGCTCCGGCTTCTACACGACCGACTACGGCAAGGGGAAGACCGCGAAGAAGGAAGGCGACGGCGGCTCGTCGAGCGGCGAGAGCAGCAAGACCGAGTCGAAGCCGGCCGAGACGAAGCCGGCAGCGAGCAGCGGCGACTAGTAGCCGCCCGAGCCGACGACGCAACCGGGCGCGTACGGCTGGCCCTTGGGCGGCGGTTGCGGCGCCGACTGCCCGAGCACCTCGTCGATCACGTGGATGTTCTCCGCGCTGCCGACGATGTAGTCGCTGCCGCCGATCGTCTCTGCGGTTCCGCCGAGCCTGCAGTGGATCGACGTGCCAGCCCGGAACTTGTTCCACGCGAGCTGCATGAGCTCCCAGGTCGAGAGATCAGTGGCGATCGGCTTGAGGAACGAGCCGCCGTTGAAGGGGAGCGAGAAGAACCGCGACGGGCTCGACAGCTTGCTGAGCGTCGCCTGCTCGACGAGCTGCTGGTCGTGCTGCCGGTTGAAATCCGTCCATGACGGGTCGAGCTGGTTCTCGCGCACCCGGGAGAAGATCAGCGCCTCGTGCCCGTTCATATGTGTGGGGCCCTTGTGGAAGCGCCATCCCTTCCACTGCTGGCATCGCGCGGCCGTCGAGTACGGGCAGTCGAACCGGTTCGAGAGGATGTTCCGCGGGACGTTCACGGTGATCCCGCCGACCGCGTCGATCAGCTTCACGAACTGGTTGAAGTCGACGATCACGACGTGGTTGACGGGTAGGGACTTGCCCATGAGCACGTCGAGCGTCCGGACCGCGAGCTTCGGCCCGCCGAACTGCATCGCGGCATTGATCTTCTGGAAGCCGTAGCCCGGAATGTCCACACGCAGATCGCGGGGCACGGACAGGTAGTAGAGGCGGTGGTGGCCGGGATCGGTGTGGAGGAGCGTGATCGAGTCCGAGTGCTGATCGACGCTTCGTCCCGTACTCCCCTTGCCGGTTGCGTGGTCGGTTCCGAGCAGCAGGATGGTCGTCGGGTTCGAGAGAAGCAGGCCGCTGTCCGGAGTGAGCACAGGTCGCACGTTCTTCGGCAGGCGGGCGTTCGCGTCGCTGACGCCGCTCGAGACTGACAGGTAGCCGAGGACCCCCCAGAACGCGAAGAAGACGATCGCGAGCAGGATCGTGGCGAGCGTCCAGCGGCGCCACGTCCAGCCGAGCCAGAGCCGGCGGCGGTTGCCGCGCTCGACGATGCGGCCGGAGCCCGGCCCGCCGCTGCGAACGGCCCGACGGGCCTCCCGCTCGCGTCGCGCCAACGGCACTTTCCCCTTGGTGCGGCCGCCGCGATAAACGCGATACGGCTTCTCCCCGGAGGCAGCCATGCGGGGGTTTACGGTACCCACAGTGCAGGCGAGTCATGCGATTGGGGTCGACCTCGGCGGCACGAAGATCCTCGCCGGCGTCGTCGCCCGCGACGGGAGCGTCGTTCGACGTCATGAGCGTGCGACCCCGCAGGACTCGCAGGATCGCGTGGTGGCTGAGCTGGAGGCCGCGGTCGCAGAGCTGCTCGACGAGTCGGTCGCGGCCGTCGGTATCGGCGCCCCGTCACCGATCGACCAGAAGCGCGGGATCGTCGTCGAGTGCGTCAACCTCCCTCTCGTCGAGGAGCCGCTGCGCGACCACATGCGCGAGCGCTTCGGGGTTGCGGTGGGGATCGACAACGACGCGAACGCGGCCGCGATCGGCGAGTGGAGGGCGGGCGCCGCTCGCGGCGTCGACGACGTCGTGATGCTCACGCTCGGCACCGGGCTCGGCGGTGGCGTGATCTCCGGCGGCGTTCCGTTCCGTGGCCGTGACGGCGCCGGCGCGGAGCTCGGGCACGTCGTGATCGTCCGCGACGGGATTCCGTGCCAGGGCGTGTGCGCCGGCCGCGGCCATCTCGAGGCGTACACGACAGGGCTCGCGGCAGGGCATCGGGCGCAGGAGACGTTCGGGCCGGCGGCCGACGCGCACCGGCTCGTCCGGCTCGCCGACGAGGGCGACGCGACGGCGAGGGAGATCCTCGCCGACATCGGCCGGCACCTCGGTTCCGGCATGGGCTCGTTCGTGAACATCTTCGGCCCGGAGCTGGTCGTGATCGGCGGCGGCTTCGGCGTCGCGGCCTGGGACTACCTCGTGGAGAGCGCGACCGACGTGATGCGGCGGGAGTCGCTGAGGCCGATGCGCGACTCCGTGCGGGTCGTGCGGGCGGAGCTCGGAACGGCAGCGGGACTGATCGGCGCGGCGTTCGTCGGCTTCGAGGCGCTGGACGCCTCGGCTCCCTGATGCCGCTCGCGGTCTGCGCGACGCCGATCGGCAACCTCGAGGACGTGACCCTACGCGTGCTCGCCGAGCTCGCGTCGGCCGACGTCGTGCTCTGTGAGGACACGCGGCACACGCGCGGTCTTCTGGAACGGCACGGAATCTCGGCTCGGCTCCTCTCGTATCACGAGCACAACGAGGCGAAGCGCACCGCGGAGCTCTTGCCCCGACTCGAGGCGGGCGAGCGAATCGCGCTCGTCTCGGACGCGGGACTGCCGGGCGTGTCCGATCCGGGAGTGCGGCTCGTGCGGGCTGCGCTCGACGCGGGCATCGACGTGACCGTCCTGCCGGGCGCGTCCGCCGTCGAGACGGCGCTCGTCGCCTCGGGTCTCGTGGCCGAGCAGTACCGCTTCCTCGGCTTCCTCCCGCGCGGGGAGAAGAAGCTGGCGGCGGTCTGGAAAGAGCTGGGGTGCTGGTCATGGCCGGCTGTCGCGTTCGAATCCCCGCAGCGGCTGCCGGCGGCGCTCCGTTCGCTCGCCGCCGCGGATCCGCAGCGCGAGGTCGCGGTCTGCCGCGAGCTCACGAAGCGGTTCGAGGAGGTCGTGCGAGGGACGGCGACCGAGGTTGCGCAGCGATTCTCCGAGGCCCCCAGGGGCGAGATCACGCTCGTCTTCGGAGCCGCGGAGTGCGTCGCGGACTCCGGGGACGAGGAGCGAGCGATTGTCGCAATCACCGAGCTCGTGGCGTCCGGCGTGCCGCGTCGACTGGCCGCGGAGATCGTCTCGAGACTCGTGGGCATCCCGCGGAACCAGCTCTACGAGCGCTCTCTGTAAGCAGATTTGACAACGAAGTCGGGCCGCGCTACCTTGCCATGGTGTTGCTCAGCTGGACAACGATCCTGCGTCGGTTGATCGTCCCGGTGGCCGCCTGTCTCGTCTGGACGCCCGCCGCCCAAGGGTGGAGTTGGCCCGTCCAGGGCCCAGTGGTGCAGCCGTTCTCCTACGACGAGTCGCACCCGTACGCCGCCGGCCAGCATCGCGGCATCGACGTCGGCGCCGACACGACGGGGGAGACCGTGGTCGCTCCTGCGGCCGGAGCGGTGAGCTTCGCCGGTACGGTGCCGACGAACGGCAAGACGGTGACGATCGAGACGGCCGACGGGTATTCCGTCACGCTGACGCACCTGGGATCGATCACCGTCGCAAAGGGCGCGCCGGTCACCGAGGGCGAGGCGGTCGGGACAGTCGGTCCGAGCGGAACGGCCGAGGTCGGCGCGCCATATGTCCATCTCGGGATTCGGATCGCAGCCGACCCGAACGGCTACGTCGATCCGCTGAGCCTCCTGCCGCCGGTTGCGGAAGCCGGTCCAAGCGACAACAGCGCGAGTGGAACGCAGCCCGTTGCAAGCGGCGGCTCGTCGTCGACCGCGCCCGCGGCTCAACCAAGCACGCCCGTCGCGCCTGCAACTCCTGCGCCCGCTGCGCAGGGGACGATCGTCCAGGCGACGCCCGCTCGCGTCGCGCCGCACTCGCGCGCGAGAACGCCGGGCGCCGGCACGCGGCCGAAGTCGTGGTCGCAGCGACCGTCCGTCACGCATTCGGCGACGTCCGCGCCGCGGACCAAACGCCGCCGTCCGGTGCCGCATCGCCGCGTGAGCGAACCGGTGAGCGCCTCACGGCGCCCGGTCGTCGAGGCGGCGGCTCACGACGAGCTGTCCGGCCTCGACGCCGGCCACGAGCTGGCCCCAAGCGAAAGCTCCGGATACACCAGCGCGTCGCGGCAAGAGCCTTCGTCCGCAGTCCTCACGCTGGCCTGCAACGGCGCGGCCGCCCTGGTCGCGGTGGCCGCCGCCTTCGCTGCGGCGCGCCGCCGCCGCCGGGGTCTCGAGCTCGAGGGCGCAGGCGCGCATGTCATCCGTCTGCCGCACCCGTCGCTCGAGCACCGGGGGCGGCGCGCCGCCTAAAGGCTCGGAAACGTGCGCTCGTATCATGGCTGCGTGCGCTTCTACCTCACCACGCCGATCTACTACGTCAACGCGACGCCCACGATCGGGAACGCCTACACAACCGCCATTGGCGACATGCTCGTCCGTCACCAGCGGCAGCGCGGCGCCGACACCTTTTTCCTGACCGGCGTCGACGAGCACGCGACGAAGGTCTGGCGCGTGGCCCAGGAGCAAGGTCAGGATGCGCAGGAGTACGCCGACCGGATCGCGGTTCCCTGGCGTGAGCTCGCACCGAGCCTGAACGCGGACGTCGACTTCTTCCTCCGCACGAGCGACGACGGCCATAAGCGCTTCGTCCGTGAGTTCCTGCAGCGGATGTATGACGGCGGCGACATCTACGAGGACGTCTACGCGGGTCTCTACTGCGTCGGCTGCGAGGCATTCAAGACCGAGGATGAGCTGACGCCCGACGGTCTCTGCCCCGATCACCTCGTCCCGCCGGAATGGATCGAGGAGAAGAACTACTTCTTCCGGCTCTCCGCCTACCAGGATCGCCTGCTCGCGCTCTACGACGAGCGGCCCGATCTGGTTCTCCCCGACTTTCGCTACAACGAGGCGCGCTCGTTCATCGCCGGCGGCCTACGCGACTTCAGCATCTCGCGCGCGGGCCAGCCATGGGGGATTCCGCTTCCGTGGGACGAGAGCCAGGTCGCGTACGTCTGGGCCGACGCGCTCGTCAACTACGTCAGCGCGCTGACCTACGCGCGCCCGGGGGAGGATCTCCGCGACCGCTACTGGCCGGTCGTGCATCACGTGCTGGGCAAGGACATCCTCCGCTTCCACTGCGTCTACTGGCCGGCGATGCTTCTCTCCGCCGGCTATGAACCGCCGAGGCAGCTGTTCGTGCACGGCTACCTGTTGCTCGACGACCGCAAGATCTCGAAGTCGGCGGGCAACGCGATCGATCCGCTCGAGCTCATCGGCGTCTACGGCGTCGACGCCGTGCGCTACTGGATGGCCAGGGCGATCTCCTTCGGTCAGGACGGCAGTGCGTCGATCGAAGGGATCCGCGAGCGGTACGACAACGAGCTCGCGAACGATCTCGGCAACCTGCTCTCCCGCACCACCGCGATGGTCGCGCAGTACCGCGACGGGAGCCTGAAGCGCGGCAAGGCCGAGCCGCCGCTCGACTGGAGGGCCCTCGGCGCGGACGTCGCGGGGCGTCTGGATCGCTTCGACGTCACAGGAGCGCTCGACGCGGTCTGGGACGGCGTCCGCGGGCTCAACCAGTACGTCACGGCCGAGGCGCCGTGGCAGCTCGCGAAGGACGAGGCGAACGCAGATCGGCTCGACGGGGTGCTCTACAACCTCGTCGACGGCCTGACCGCGGTCGCCGTCGCACTGGCTGCGTTCCTGCCTGAGACGGCACGTAGGGTCCTGGCGGCCCTGAACCAGCCGGAGGATCTCGACTGGGATCGCGTCCGGAACGGAGTAGCCGAAGAGGTGAACGGGATCGTCGCCGCCAGGCCGCTCTTCCCGCGGATCGAGCTTCCGGCGCCTGCTGCGTGATCGACACCCATGCGCACCTCGCCGCGCTCGACGACCCCGACGAGGCGGTCGGCCGCGCCGTCGAGGCCGGCGTCGACCGCATCCTCACCGTCGGCACCGACGTCGAGGACTGCCGCAGAGCGCTTTCTCTCGCCGAGCGCCACGACGGCGTCTTCGCGATCCTCGGCATCCACCCGCACGAGGCGGGAACGGCGACGGGAGTCGAGCTGGCGGAGCTGCGCGACCTGCTCGGGCACCCGAGGGCCGTCGCGGTGGGCGAGACCGGCCTCGACTGGTTCCGCGACTACGCGCCGCGCGATGCGCAGCGGCGACTCTTCGCCGCCCAGCTCGAGCTCGCGTCCGAGCTCGGAAAGCCGGTCGTGGTCCACACACGCGCCGCCGACGGGGACACGCTCGACGCGCTCTCGGATTTCGCAGGCATCGTCGTCTTGCACTGCTTCTCGTCGCCGCGGATGCTGCCGGCCGCGCTCGAGCGGGACTGGTACGTCTCGTTCGCCGGCAACGCGACGTTCCCGAAAGCCGTCGACCTTCGTCTGGCCGCGACCGAGGTTTCGGCGGAGCGCATCCTCGCCGAGACCGACTCGCCGTACCTCGCGCCGCAGCCGGTGCGCGGCCGGCGGAACGAGCCGGCGAACGTCGTTCACACGCTCGCCGCGCTTGCTCGGGCCCGGGGCGAGGAGCCCGCGGGGCTCGAGCGGCAGATCGAGCAGAACGCGGCCGAGTGCTTCTCCCTGCCATGAGCGCGCGGCCGAAGAAGGAGTACGGCCAGCACTTCCTGCGCGACCCGAACATCCTCGACGTGATCGGACGGCTTGCCGAGCTCGGCTCGGAGGACGACGTCCTCGAGATCGGCCCCGGTCAGGGAGTGCTCACGCGCTACCTGGCCGACCGCGTCCGGCACGTCCACGCGATCGAGATCGACCGCGCGCTCGAGCCGGCCCTGGCGGGCCTCGCGGACAACGTCGACGTCGTCTTCGGGGACGCGCTCCAGATCGAGCTGCCGCGGGAGGCGACGAAGCTCGTTGCGAACCTTCCCTACAACGTCGCGACCCCGCTGATCGTGGAGAGCCTCGACGGCCTGCCGCACGTCGGGCTCTGGTGCGTGATGGTGCAGCGGGAGGTCGCCGACCGGCTCTTCGCGAAGCCGGGGACGAAGGACTACGGAGCCGTCTCGGTGCTCGTGCAGCTTGCCTCCGAGCGCACCGGCTTCCATCCGGTCTCGCGGTGGGTGTTCCAGCCTCCGCCCAACGTCGACTCGGCGCTCGTCGCCTTCCGTCGCAGGGAGCTTCCGGCGGACTTCGGTCGCGTGAAAGGAGTCGTCAACGCCGCGTTCGCCCACCGCCGCAAGACGCTTTCCAACTCGCTCGCGCTGGCGGGTCTCGCATCACGCGACGTGGCGGCGAACGCTCTCGCGGCGATCGGCCGTCCGGCCGAGATCCGTGCCGAGGCGCTGGCCCCCGAAGACTTCGTCGCACTGGCGGAGACGCTTCCGTGAAAGCGGCCGCGCCGGCGAAGATCAACCTTGCGCTCGTCGTGGGGCCGACGCGCGACGACGGCAAGCACGAGGTGCTGACCGTCCTGCAGCGGATCGAGCTCGCGGATCGGATCGAGCTTGTCGAGGCGCAGGCGCTCGAGGTCGAAGGCTTCCCGGAGGACACGCTCGTCCGCGCCGCGCTCGAGGAGCTCGCCAGCAGCGCCGGGGTCGAGCCGCGATGGCGCGTCCGGATCGAGAAGAAGGTTCCGGTCGCGGCGGGGCTCGGGGGCGGAAGCTCCGACGCGGCAACGGCTCTCCGGCTTGCGAACGGGACGCTCGAGGAGCCGCTTGCCGACGAGGAGCTCCTCCGGATCGCAGCTGGTCTCGGCTCCGACGTCCCGTTCTTCCTCGCCGCCGGCCCCCAGCTCGGCTCGGGCAACGGGAGCCGGCTCGAGTCGCTCCACCTGCCGCAGGACTTCTTCGTCGTCATCCTCCTCCCGAGCCACGCCTCGAAGACGTCCACCGCCGACGTGTACGCGGCCTTCGACGCCCGTCATGGCCCTGCCGGCTACGCGGAACGGCGCGCGTTGCTGCTCGACCGGCTGGCCGAGGTGTCGCACCCGCGCGACCTCGCCAAGCTGCCGCCGAACGACCTCGCGAGCTCGCTGCTCGCGGAAGCCATTCGCGCGGAGGGCGCCTTCCGCGCGGACGTCTCCGGCGCCGGGCCGGCTCTCTACGGGCTCTTCCACGACAAGCGTTCCGCGGACTCCGCGAGTCGCAACCTGCGTCGTCTCGGCCGGACGTGGATCGCGGCACCGGCCTGGTACGGTTGACACAGATGTCGTCGCACGCTGTCGAGGGTTCGGGCAAGCAGGGCGGCTGGCTCCATCGCCACCGGTACCGCGTCGTCCTCTGGATCGCTGTGGCCGAGGGGATCGTCGTTGCGGTCACGCACGGTCTGCACATCACGACGATCATCGTCCTCGGCGTCATCGCGTTCGCCTGTCTGATGCTCTACGGCTTCACGAAAGAGCGGACGCGGTCGTCGTTCCTGCGCGAGGTCACCTGGTTCCTCGCGGCCTCGCAGCTCGGCGCCAGCATCCTCGTCGCAGCCGGCGTCATCCTGCTCGGCGCGCTGATCGTCCTGCTCGTGATCTTCGCGCTCGTCGCCCTGGGCCTGCTGCTCCTCGACCGCCGGTAGACTTCCGTGCCCCTGGGGCGTAGCCAAGTGGTAAGGCAACGGGTTTTGGTCCCGTGATCCCAGGTTCGAATCCTGGCGCCCCAGCCACCTTCCCCTGACATGGCAGACGAGCTCGCAGCAGTCGTGATGGCCGCCGGAATCGGCACGCGCATGAAGAGCGCGACGCCGAAGCACCTGCATTCGCTGCTCGGCAAGCGGATGGTCGATTGGGTCGTCGACGCGGCGCGATGCGCCGGCGTCGAGCGGCTCGTGGTCGTCGCCTCTCCGCAGACGAGCCATCTTCTGGACGGTGTCGAGGTCGTCGTGCAGGAGGAGCCGCTCGGCACCGGTGACGCGGTCCGCTGCGCGCGCGCCGCACTCGACGGCTTCGCCGGTGACGTCCTTGTTCTCAACGGCGACGTCCCCGCGCTCAGGCCGGAGACGATCCGCGAGCTCGTCGAGACGCACCGCTCGGCCGGCGCCGCCGCGACCGTCCTCTCCTTCGAGCCCGCGCGGGCCGGCGCCTACGGGCGCATCGTGCGCGACGAAGCCGGCCGGCTCGCCGGGATCGTCGAAGCTGCCGACGCGTCCGCCGAGGAGCTCGAGCTTCGCGAGGTCAACTCGGGGATCTATGCGTTCCGAGCCGAGAGTCTCTGGCCCGCGCTCGAGCGACTCGACGCGCACAACGCCCAGGGCGAGCTGTACGTGACCGACACCCTCGGGCTGCTCGTCGCCGACGGCGACGTGTGCGCCGTGCAGCTCGCAGCCGATCCGTTCGAGGCGGAGGGCGTGAACACCCGGGCCGAGCTCGCGCTCGCAGCCGCCTCTCTTCGCGATCGGATCAACGAGGCTCACATGCTTGCCGGCGTGACGATCGTCGACCCCACGTCGACCTGGATCGAGGCCGGCGTCGAGATCGAGCCGGACGTCGTGATCCACCCGTACAGCGTGATTCGCGGCGGCGTGCGGATCGAGAGCGGCGCAGAGATCGGCCCGTTCGCCTATGTTCGGGCTGTGACCGTGATCGGCGAGGGGGCGAAGATCGGCACGTTCGTCGAAGTGAAGAACGCGGCCGTCGGCGGCGGCGCGAAGATCCCGCATCTCTCCTACGTCGGCGACGCCGAGGTGGGAGAGCGGACGAACGTCGGCGCCGGCAACATCACGGCGAACTTCAGTCACATTCCTGGTGAGCCCAAGAAGCGGACACGCATCGGGAGCAACGTCAGGACCGGCGTCGACAATACGTTCGTTGCGCCCGTCGAGATCGGCGACGACTCTTGGATTGCACCCGGAGCGGTCATAACGGAGAATGTCCCTCCCGGTTCGCTTGCCGGGTTCGCTCCGCGCCAGACCACGAAGGAAGGCTGGGTCTACGACGAGCATGGAAAGCCCGACGGCGACTGAGCTGGCCCTGCCGGGCCTCGAGCGTGGTGGCGTGATGGCAGATCCGTCTCCGCAGCACTACATCGTGCGCGGACCGGAGAAACGCCTCATGGTCTTCTCCGGGCGCTCGCATCCGGCGCTGGCCGAGGCGATGGCCCAGAAGCTCGGCGTCGAGCTCGGCGACGTGGAGCTCGGCACGTTCCCGAACGACGAGACGTACTGCCGCTACCTCGAGTCGATCCGCGGCGCCGACGTCTTCATCGTCCAGACGGGCTCGCCGCCGGTGGACAAGAACCTGATGGAGCTCGTCCTGATGATCCAGGCCGCGAAGCTCGCGTCGGCCAAGCGGATCACGGCCGTGATCCCGTGGTTCCCGTATTCGCGCCAGGACCGGAAGGCGAAGCCGCGCGAGCCGATCTCGGCGCGCCTCGTCGCCGACATGCTCCAGCTCGCGGGGGTCGACCGTGTGCTGACGATGGATCTCCATGCCGGCCAGATCCAGGGCTTCTTCACGATCCCGGTCGACCACATGACGGCGCTGCAGCTCTTCGCGACGCACTTCCGCGATCTCGGGCTGACCGGCGAGGGCGTCGTCGCTGTCGCGCCGGACGCCGGCCGCGCGAAGCACGCGGTGCGCTTTGCGGAGATGATCGAGGCGAGCTTCGCGATCATGCACAAGATGCGGGTCACCGCCGACCACGTCGAGATGACGGAGGTCACCGGCAAGGTGCGGGACAAGATCGCGATCGTCGGCGACGACGTCTCGACGACCGGCAGCACGCTGATCGCCGGCGCACGGGCGCTGAAGGATCACGGCGCGACGGAGGTCAACGTCTTCGTCACCCACGCGCTGTTCTCGGGGGAGGCACTCGATCGGCTCGGCGCATCGGAGATCGACCGGATCGTCGTCACCGACTCCGTACCCATCGATCCGCGGAACCGCCCCGACAACCTGACCGTCCTCAGCGTCTGCGGGCTGCTCGCCGAGGCGATCATGAACGTCTTCGCCGACGACTCCGTCTCGGCGATCTTCGGCGGCGAGAACCAGCTCTTCTGATGAGAACGGCTCTGTCAAGCGGCAGGGCCGTTCTTTCTACCTCGTTTTTCTACCGGCAGCCGTAACATGGGAGATACGGAGTCCAGCGCCTCCCTCGAGCGCTACTTGAGCACGGCCCGCCCTATCCAGGCGTTTCGGCACAGCATGGGCGGTGGCGGGCACCCTGACAGTTTCCTGGCCGTCCTCGAAGGCGGCGTCACAGTCCTCGCGAAGCCCGAGACCTCGGAGCCCACCGGCCAGATGGCGCGTCGCGAGGCCGCCGCGTGGGTGATCGCCAAAGCGCTT
>DATGEB010000063.1:0-76843 GCA_035310545.1 Gaiellaceae bacterium | reverse complement strand
ATCGTTGCGGTCACGGCCGGACCCTCCCTCCGTTGCATGGGGTCAGCCGGAGCCAGTCTCCGGCCAGAGAAACCCCCGAACTGCAACCCAGAGGATCCGGCCTTACCTCGCCCGCGGCTACTCAGCCGCCATAGCGTCTAGGAGTCGGGGACCGGCTCGTCGGCAACAGGCTCCCCGTCACCGTTCGTCTCGTCCGACTCGACGACCGGCGCGAGAGCCGACACCTGCTCGTCCTCGCCGCGAAGCCGCATCACGATCACGCCCTGGGTCGAACGGCCGAGCCGCTTGACCTCCTCGACCGGAATCCGAATCACGGTCCCGGCGGTGGAAATGAGCATCACCTGGTAGCCGTCGCGCACGACCCGCGAGCCGACGAGGTAGCCGCGCGCCTCGTTGAGCTGCACGGTCTTGACTCCCATACCGCCACGGCCCTTGACCGGATACTCCGACACACGCGTGCGCTTGCCGAAGCCGTTCTCGGTCACGACGAGGAGATCGGCGTCGTCCTCGGCGATGTTGATCGAGATCACCTCGTCGCCCTTGCGCAACTTCATGCCGGCGACGCCCGAGGTGTCACGACCCATCGGCCGTGCGTCGGTCTCCTTGAAGCGGATCGCCTGTCCCTTCCGCGAGACCATCAGGATGTCGTCGGTGCCCGACGAGTGACGCACGCCGACGAGCTCGTCCCCCTCGCGCATCTTGATCGCGATGATCCCGTCGGCCTTGAGCGGCGTGTTGTATGCGGCGAGCTCCGTCTTCTTGACGATGCCGTTCTTCGTCGCGAAGACCAGATACTTCGCTTCCTCGAAGTCACGCGTCTGAACGACGGCGCGCACCTGCTCGTCCTGGCGGAACGGGAGGAGGTTGACGATCGCGCGACCCTTCGACTGGCGGGAGCCGAGCGGAAGCTCGTGCACCTTGAGCCGGTAGACCTTGCCGACGTTCGTGAAGAAGAGGATGTAGTCGTGCGTCGAGGCGACGAAGAGGTGCTCGATGTAGTCCTCGTCCTTCAGCTCCATCCCCATCACGCCGATGCCGCCGCGCCGCTGCTCGCGATAGGTCGTCACCGGTAGGCGCTTGACGTAGCCCGAGCGCGTGATCGCGATGACCATGTCCTCCTCGGCGATCAGATCCTCGAGCTCGAGGTCGCCCTCGGCGGCCATGATCTCGGTGCGGCGGTCGTCGTTCTTGGTGTAGATGCCTCTGAGCTCGAGCAGCTCCTCGCGGATCAAGCCGTCGATGCGCGATTCATCGCCGAGGATCTCCCGCAGCTCGGCGATGCGCTCCGTCTTGTCCTTGTACTCGCGGTCCAGCTCGGCGCGCTCGAGCGCGGTGAGCTGGCGGAGCCGGAGCTCGAGAATCGCCTGCGCCTGGATCTCGGTGAAGCCGAACTGCTCGATCAGGCCGGCGCGCGCCGCGTCGGTGTCGTCGGCTGCGCGGATCAGCGCGATGACCTCGTCGAGGACGTCGAGCGCCTTGAGGTAGCCCTCGAGGATGTGCACGCGAGCCTCGAGCTTCCGAAGCTCGTACTTCAACCGGCGGGTGACGATCTCGCGCTGGAAGTCGAGGTAGTGCTGGAGGAGATCGCGCAGGCCGAGCGTCCTCGGCACGCCGTCGACGAGCGCGACGGCGTTGTAGCCGAAGGTCGACTGGAGCGGCGTGTGCTTCCAGAGCTTGTTGAGCACGACCTGGGGGATCGCGTCCCGCTTGAGCTCGATCACGACGCGCATTCCACTGCGGTCGGAGAGGTCGCGGACGTTCGAGATCTCGTTCAGCGTGCCGGCCTTCACCAGCTCGGCGATCTTCGAGATGACACCGTCGTCGCCGCCCTTCTTGACCGTGTACGGCAACTCGGTGACGACGATCGCGGACTTGCCGCCACGCAGCTCCTCCGCGTGGGCGCGCGCGCGCATGACGATGCGGCCGCGGCCGGACCGGTACGCCTCGCGGATGCCCTCGCGGCCGAGGATGAGACCGCCGGTCGGAAAGTCAGGGCCCTTGATGTGCTTCGTCAGCCGGTCGACGTCGATCGACGGCTCGTCGATCATCGCGACCAGCGCGTCGGTGACCTCGCCGAGATGGTGCGGCGGCATGTTGGTCGCCATCCCGACCGCGATGCCGGACGACCCGTTGACGAGCAGGTTCGGGAATCGCGACGGCAGCACTTCGGGCTCGCGGCGCGACTCGTCGTAGTTCGGCTTGAAGTCGACGGTGTCGGCGTCGATGTCCTCGAGTAGCTCGGTCGCGAGTCTGGCGAGACGGCACTCCGTGTACCGCATCGCGGCGGCCGGGTACCCGTCGATGTTCCCGAAGTTGCCCTGGCCGTCTACCAGGGGATAGCGCAGCGAGAACGGCTGCGCCAGGCGGACGAGAGTGTCGTAGATCGCCGAGTCGCCGTGCGGATGGTACGAGCCCATGACGTCGCCGACGACGCGAGCGCATTTTTGGCGCGGTCGATTGGGCTGCAGGCCCGCCTCGTGCATCGCGTAGAGGATCCGCCGGTGCACCGGCTTGAGGCCGTCTCGCACATCGGGGAGTGCGCGCGAGACGATGACGCTCATCGCATAGTCGAGGAAGCTCGAGCGCATCTCCTGCTCGAGCTCGCGGGGCTCGATCCGACCGGGGTTCAGCGGCTCCATCGGCGTGTTAGACATCGAGGAAGCGCACGTCCTTCGCGTTCTCCTCGATGAACACGCGGCGCGGCTCGACCTGGTCACCCATCAGCATCGAGAACAGCCGGTCGGCGGCAGCCGCGTCCTCCACGTCGACGCGGATGAGCATCCGGTTCGCGGGATCCATCGTCGTGTCTGCGAGCTCCTGCGCGTCCATCTCGCCGAGGCCTTTGAAACGGCCCAGCGTGATCCCTTCCTTGGCGAGCTCGAGCACCTGGTCGCGTAGCTCTTTGAACGTTCCCGCGTGACGGGTCTTCTTCCCGAGCGCAATGTCGTACGGTGGCGGCCCGACGATCTCGCGCAGGCGCGCGTACGCGGTACGCAGCTTGGCGTAGACGGGAGACGCGAGCAGCTCGGCCGGGACGACGACGTGCGACGCGGCGCTGGTCTCCCGCTCTACGACCTTCAGCCTGGCGCCCTCGTCGGTCTGCTCGATGACGGACACTTCATGCCCGTTGCCGTCGAGCGAGGCGAGCGCGCTTTCGACGTCACTGAGCGCCGTCGCGTCGGTCTCGACGAGCCGGTGGTCGATCACGAAGTTGGCCGGCGCGGCGCCGTAGTCGACCCGGAGACGTGAGGCCCATCCGTCGAACTCGTGCAGCGACTTGACGAACCGCCCGTAGCGCGCCTCGGTGAACTTCTGCGTGTCGCCTTCGCGGTCGGTGACATCCATGTCCTTGATCACCTCGCGCGCGAGGAGGTCCTCGAGCTGCGACTCCTTCTCGATGTAGAGCTCCTGGTTGCGGATCTTCACGCGGTAGAGCGGCGGTACCGCGATGTAGACGTGGCCGCGCTCGACGAGCTCCGGCATCTGGCGGTACAAAAAGGTGAGGATCAGCGTGCGGATGTGCGAGCCGTCCTGGTCCGCGTCGGTCATGACGATCACGCGGTTGTAGCGCAGCTTCGTCACGTCGAACTCGTCGGCGATCCCGGTGCCGATCGCCGTGATGATCGCCTGGATCTCGGTGTTCGAGAGCACCTTGTTGATCCGGTTCTTCTCGGCGTTGATCACCTTGCCGCGCAGCGGCAGGATCGCCTGGAAGAGTCGGTTCCGCGCGTCGACGGCCGAGCCGCCGGCCGAGTTGCCCTCGACGAGGAAGAGCTCGGCCGACTCGGGGTCGTTGAGCTCGCAGTCGGCGAGCTTGCCCGGCAGCGAGTTGCCGTCGAGCGCCGACTTTCGCCGCGTGAGCTCCCGCGCCTTGCGCGCGGCCTGGCGCGCGTTCCGCGCAGCGACGGCCTTCGTGATGATCTGCTTCGCGTCCTGCGGGTTCTCCTCGAGGAACTCGGCGAGCTTCGCGTTGACCGTCGTCTTCACCATGCCCTCGACCCACGGATTGCCGAGCTTCGTCTTCGTCTGGCCCTCGAACTGCGGCTCCGACAGCTTGATCGAGATGATCGCGGCAAGCCCCTCGCGGACGTCCTCTCCTTCGAGGTTGTCCTCTTTTTCCTTGAGGAGGCCCTTGTCGCGCGCATAGCGGTTGAGCGTGGCCGTGAGCGCGCTCTTGAACCCGGTCAGGTGAGCGCCGCCCTCGTGGGTGTTGATGTTGTTCGCGAACGAGAAGACCGACTCGACGTACGAGGAGTTCCACTGCATCGCGACCTCGACAGCACCGTCGGCGATCTCGCCTTCGAAATAGGCGACGTGCTTGTGGACGGGATCCTTGGCGCCGTTGATGTACGCGACGAAGTCGCGGATCCCGCCCTCGGCGTGAAACTCGTCGCGCGTCTCGCCCTCTCGCTCGTCCACGAGAGTGATCCGAAGGCCCTTCGTGAGGAAGGCGGTCTCGCGGAGGCGCTGCACGAGCGTGTCGCGCGACCACTCGAGCTCCTCGAAGATCTCGGCGTCGGGGAGGAAGTGAATCGTCGTCCCGGTGTCGTCGGCGGCGCCGACCTCCGCCATCCGGGTCGTGGGTTCCCCGCGGCTGAACTCCTGTCGGTACGCCTTGCCGTCGCGATGCACCTCGGCGATCAGCCACTCGGAGAGCGCGTTGACGACCGAGATGCCGACCCCGTGCAGTCCGCCGGACACCTTGTACCCATCGCCGCCGAACTTGCCGCCGGCGTGGAGCTTCGTCAGGACCACCGTGAGCGCCGGCAGATCCTGGTCGGCCATCAGGTCGACGGGGATGCCCGAGCCCCAGTCCTGCACCGTGACCGAGTGGTCGGGATGCAGCGTCACCTCGATGCGGTCGTTGCGCCCCGCGAGGGCCTCGTCGACAGAGTTCGAGACGACCTCCTCGATGAGGTGATGGAGGCCCCGAGAGCCCGTCGAGCCGATGTACATGCCCGGACGCAGCCGGACCGGCTCGAGCCCTTCGAGGACGGTGATGTCCTTGGCGGTGTAGTCTGTTTCGGTCATGAAAAAGCCCTGCAAATTCGGCATTTGCGGGCACGGGGAAGTGTATCAGACCGAGCGGCCGTCCGGCGCTCGAGCGAGCGCCGCTTTTATGACTTTCGCGACGGATTCGCGGAGGTCCGGGTCCTCGATCACGGCGGCGAGCGCATCTGCCTCCCTCGCCTGCTCCGCGGTCGCCTCGGCGACCGAAGCCGGCGGCGGCTCGAGCGACGGATCCGGCAAGGGGCCGGGCACGAAGCGCAGGTTCGGCCGGCCGGGTAGCCGCTCCGAGATCTCGCCCGCGCGCTGCGTCAGCTCGAAGCCCCAGATCGAGTCCCGGACGTGTACCACGAGAGTTCCGTCCGGCTGCGTTCGTGCCGGCCACGCGTTGCGCGCGATCTCGTCGCCGACGGCGGCAGGCCAGGCCTCGCCGGGATCTCCGGCGCCGCTGTCGGCCCCCACCCTCCGCATCTCGTCGCGGATCTGCTCGCCGAGCGGCTCCATCAGGCGGCGGCCTCCAGCACGGCGCCGGGAGTCACTGCCAGGAGCTGATCGGGAGCCGCGGGCAGCATCGCGGCGTCCGTCGCGGTGATCAGTGCCTGGCCGGCACTCCGCACCCGCGCAGCAAGGATTCGGCGGCGCTCGGGATCGAGCTCCGAGAGCACGTCGTCGAGAAGCAACAGCGGAGGGACTCCCGTGCGGTCGGCGATCGTCTCCGCTTCGGCGAGGAGCAGGGCAAGGAGCGCGAGCCGCTGCTCTCCCTGCGATCCGAAGCTGCGAAGGTCGCGCGCGGCGGCTTCGACGACGACATCGTCGAGGTGCGGCCCCAACGACGTCGTGCCTCGCTCGAGATCGCGACCGAGCGCGGCGGAGAGCGACTCCGGGGTCGGCGGCTCGCCCGTGTAACGCAGTGAGACGCGGTCGAGGCCGAGCTCGGCGGCACGTTCGCCGAAGGCCGGGACAAGCAGCTCGAGGACGGCGATGCGGGCGGCAACCAGCTCGGCGCCGAGCGCTGCCGCGCGCTCGGTCCACGGCTCGACCGCCTCACGTCCGGCCACGCCGACGGCCGCGCGCCGCAGTGCCGCGTTTCGCTGCGCAACGACCGCGCCGTACTCGGCCGGCAATGTGGCCCGAGCCGGCGTGAGCCGACCGAGAACCCGGTCGAAGTACGCGCGTCGCGCGGCAGGCGGCCCCTTGACGACCCCCAGGCGGTCCGGCGTGAAGACGAGCGTCGAGACCATCGTCCGCAGCTGCTCCGCCGCACGGAGCACGGATCCGTTGGCGCGCGCGCTCTTCCCCTCTCCCGGTCGCACCGTCACTTCGAGCTCCAGCCGGAGATCGCCGCGGCGGCCGGAGACCGCGGCGCGCGCCCCCTCCGCACCGAAGCGGACGAGCTGCACGTCGGTGCGGGTGCGCGGCGAGAACCCCTGCGTCGCAACGTGAATCGCCTCGAGAAGGTTGGTCTTGCCGACGCCGTTCGCGCCCACGAGAAGCACCAGCCCCGGTCGCAATCCCAGGTCGAGCCGCTCGTACGAGCGGAAGTTGCGGAGCGAAACCGTCTCTGTGATCAGCCCGGAAGGCGGATCGGCATGACGAGGTACGTGAAGTCCTCGCCCTCGTCCGTGAGGATCGCGGGGCGGAGCGGGCTGATGAGCTTCAGCTTCACGTCATCGCCCTGGACCGACTCGAGCCCTTCGCGCAGGAACTCCGCGTTGAAGCCGATCTCGAGCGGCTCCCCGCTGTAGGCGACCGGCATCGACTCCTGCGAGGAGCCGACCTCGTGCGTGCGAGCCACGACAGTGACCTCTCCGTCGGCGAAGCGCAACTGTAGCGGTGTCGCGCGCTGGATCATCACGGAAGCGCGCCGCACGACATCGAGAAGCTCCGTCCTCGGCACCGTCAGCTCGTGCTCGAACGTCTCGGGCAGGAGTTGCCGGTAGTTCGGGAACTGTCCGTCGATGCGGCGCGTCGTGAGCCACACGCCGCCGACCGAGAAAAGGACCTGGTTCTCCTGCACGCCGACCGCGATCCCGTCCGCGTCTCCGGCGACACGCGCCAACTCCTGTAGGGCGCGACTGGGGACGATTGCTTCGAGGTCCGGCGCCGCCGAGCCGAGCGTTGTCTCCTTGACCGCCAGCCGGTAGGAGTCGGTCGCAGCCATTACGAGCTTGTCGCCGGCGAACTGGACGAGGACGCCGGTGAGGACCGGGCGTGCCTCGTCACGAGACGCCGCGCGGGCGACCCGCCCGATCGTCTCGAGCAGCGCTTCGCGGTCGACCTCGAACGCCTGCGTCTCGGCGAGCTCCGGCAACCGCGGGAAGTCCTCGGCGTTGTAGGTGTGCAGCGTGTAGGTCGCGCTTCCCGAGCCGACGTGCACGACCGACTCTGCCGCGCGATGCTCGATCGTCACGTCCTCGCCGGGAAGAAGCCGTGCGATGTCGACGAGCGTGCGCCCCGGAAGTACGACTGTGCCGTCGCCTTCGATCCGGGCCGGCACCGCTGCGCGCAGCGACAGTTCCATGTCGGTTGCAGCAAGCCGCAGGTCTTCACCCCGGGCCTCGAGCAGGATCCCGGACAGGATCTGGATCGCCGTGCGCGTCGACACGGCTCGACCCACGAGTGAAAGACCCTGGACGAGGTCCTCCTTCGCACACGTGATCCTCAACCCGGCACCAACTGCAATGTCACTCTCGATCATCTGAAGATTCTCGTAGACGTAGTAGGGAGTGTGGACGACGGGGAAGACGAGCTCATCCCGGCATCCCTCCGGCTTTCGCCGTGTGGAGGGTCATTGTGGACGATCCGAAGGGTTCCACAGCCCGGCAAGCGTCAGCGCACCTGCTTCACACGCGCAGTCAGTTCCTGTACGAGGTTGTACACAGACCTGTCCTCACGAATGAGACGTGCGATCTTCGAGGTTGCGTGGATGACCGTCGTGTGATCGCGGCCGCCGAATTCCTTGCCGATCTTCGGCAGTGACGAGTCGGTGAGCTCCCGCGAGAGGTACATCGCGACTTGTCTCGGATAGACGATGTTCTGGGAGCGCTTGTCGCCGCAGAGCTCGTCGTGCGTGAGCTCGAACCGCTCGGCGACGAGATCCTGGATTCGCTTGATCGAGACCTCGGCCGCCTCCCCTTGCGGGAAGACGTCGCGCAGGACGTCCTGCGCGAGCTCGACGGTCATCGGCCGCCCGGTCAGTGAGGAGAACGCCACGACCCGCGTCAGCGCGCCCTCGAGCTCGCGGATGTTCGACGAGACACGGCTGGCGATGAACGTGAGCACCTGCTCGTCGTGCACCTGGATCCCGTCGACCTTCACCTTCTTGCGAAGGATCGCGATCCGCGTCTCGAGGTCGGGCGGCTGGATGTCGGTGATCAACCCCCACTCGAAGCGGCTCCGCAGCCTGTCCTCGAGAGTCGCGATGTCGCGTGGTGGGCGGTCGGAGGACAGCACGATCTGCGATCCGGCTTCGTAGAGGGAATTGAAGGTGTGGAAGAACTCCTCCTGGAAGCGCTCCTTGCCCTCGAAGAACTGGACGTCGTCGATGAGCAGGACGTCGTAGGCGCGGTAGCGCTGCTTGAAGCCCTCGATCCGCTTATCGCGGAGTGAGTTGATGAAGTCGTTGACGAAGGCCTCGCTCGTCACGTACCGCACCGAGAGCTCGGAGGAGTGCTCGGCGACGTACTGCGCGACGGCCTGGAGGAGATGTGTCTTCCCGAGGCCCGTGCCTCCGTAGATGAAGAGCGGGTTGTACGCCTGCGCGGGCGCTTCGGCGACGGCGAGGGCAGCAGCGTGAGCGAAGCGATTCGACGAGCCGATGACGAACGAGTCGAAGGTGTACTTCGCGTTGAATCCGCCACTCTCGGGCCGCCCGGGAACTCGTTGGACCATGGGAACGACCCCTTTTCCGCCGACGCCACCCTCCTGCGAGCGCTCGCTGAGATCGGTGACGCGCAGCTCGAGAGAGCGCTCCGCACCGAGAATGTCGCGGACCGCAGCGCCGATCAGGCCGAGGAAGTTGCTTTCGATCCAGTCGCGGGTGAACTCGCTCGGAACGACGAGCACGAGCGTGTCGTCGTCGAGCTGGAGGCCGCGGACATCGCCGAACCACTTGCCGTAGGTCCCGTCGCTGAGCGCTTCCTTGAGTCGCGCCGAGATCTCCTCCCAGAGGTGCTCTGCAGACAACTCGACTTGATGCTCCAACCGACGCCCTCGTTCTCCCGCTTCCAGCCCGGCGGCCAGCATAACAGCGCCCCTGTCGAGGGCCAAACAGGCCTGTATGCAGGCATTCTGTGGTGTGCCACGATCTCTCCACAGCTGTGGACAGTCGTGGGGGAAACTCGGCTCAGCCGCATGCCTGTGCGGTCGACGGCTGTGGACAAGCCGGTGGACGAAGCGCGGCTATACTGGCCGGCGCGCCCCGCGACCCGCGGGGATTTTTCTGGCAAAGACGAGCCTTTTCGCATCGTGAAGCGCACCTACCAGCCCAACGTCCGCCGCCGCAAGCGCAAGCACGGCTTCCGCGCCCGCATGGCGACGAAGGCCGGCCGGGCGATCCTGAAGCGCCGCCGCGGCAAGGGCCGGGCTCGCCTTTCCGCCTAGGCGGCTCGGCGGGACCGAGCCACTAAGCTGCTCTCGTGAAGCGCGCCAACCGCCTGTCCCGCTCCAGGGACTTCGATGCGGTGCATCGCCGCGGCCGGTCGGTCTCCTCTCGCTTTCTCGTCCTCTACTGGCTGCCGCAGGATGAGCCGGTTGAGCCGAGGATCGGATTCGCAGTGCCGCGAGCGGCCGGTGGGGCAGTCGAGCGAAACCGGATCAAGCGACGCCTGCGCGAGGTCTGGAACGAGCGGCTCGAACGCGTCCCGGCCGGACACGACTATGTGCTGATCGCCCGTCCCGGCCTGGTCGAGGCGGCAGAGACCAACGGCTTCGCCTGGCTCGGCGAGCGAGTCGACGAGCTGCTCGGACAGACGGGAGTCGTCGCGGCGTGAGCGCGCTCACGCGTCTCCCGGGGCTGTTGGGGATCGGCCTCGTCTGGCTCTACCGGGTCACGTTCGGGGCGCTCTTCCCGACGACGTGCAAGTACCACCCGTCGTGCTCCGAGTACGCGGTGCAGGCGCTCCGCAAGCACGGCCTCGTCCGCGGGAGCCTGCTCGCCGGCTGGCGCCTGCTCCGGTGCAACCCGTGGAGCCATGGAGGGTTCGATCCGGTTCGATGATGCTCTACGCCATCCCCGTCCTCAGCCAGCTCGAGAGCGTGATGCGTCACGTCCTCAACTGGTTCCACTCGAACCTCGGGCTGACGTGGGCGTGGTCGATCGTGGCCACGACGGTCGTCGTGCGGATGATCCTGGTGCCGCTGACGATCCGGCAGATCCATTCGATGCAGTCGCTGCAGAAGCACGCGCCGCAGATGAAGGAGATCCAGAAGAAGTACAAGCACGACCGGCAGAAGCAGAACGAAGAGCTGATGAAGTTCTACCGCGAGAACAAGATCAACCCGGCCGCCTCGTGCCTGCCGATGCTCCTGCAACTGCCGGTCTTCATCGCCCTCTACTACACGCTCAAGCACTTCGCGACGAACTTCCACGTCGCGGCGCACGCCGACCTCTCGTTCCTCCATTTCATCCCGTCGATCTCCGATGGCACCACGGCCCACTGGGGCGGCTACGTCCTGCTCTTCGTCTACGTCGCGAGCCAGATGGCGTCGTCGTTCTTCATGATGACGACGACCGACAAGACGCAGCGGACGCTCTTCATGATCATGCCGCTCGTCTTCGTCTTCATCATCGCGCGCTTCCCCGCCGGGCTCGTCCTCTACTGGGTGACGACGAACCTCTGGACCGTGGGGCAGGGACTGATCACACGCCGGCTCGTTTCGAAGACCCCGGCGCCTCTCCTCGAAAGGCGCAGCTCGAGGACGCCGCCGAAGGACGACGGCTCGAGCGGCAACGGCGCCCGGAGCGAGCCGCCGCCTCCGAAGCCCGCTCCCTCGGCTTCGCAGCAGCAGCCTCGCCAGGTGCGCCGCAAGAAGAAGCGCACCAGCCGGAGATGAGCGAGCCCGCGGACCTCACCACCGAGGGGACCGGGGAGACCGTCGGCGAGGCGAAGTGGGCCGCGCTGCGGGAGCTCGAGCGCCGGCATCCCGGGCTTGACAAGGCTGCCGTGCAGTTCGAGGTCGTCGCCGAGGGAGAGCGCGGGATCCTCGGGGTCGGGTACGAGCCGGCTCGCGTCGTCGCGCATCTGCCGGTCGAGGCTGCGGAGGCGGCTGCGACCACGGCGAGTGACGGCGCCGGCCAGCTCGCGGACGCGCGCGGCCTCGTGGCGCGGATCGTCTCCGCTCTCGGCGTCGACTCCGACGTGGACGCTCGGGAGGAGCCGGAGGCGATCATCGTCACGTGCAGCGGACCGGACGTCGGCCTCCTCATCGGCCGCCATGGTCAGACGATCGACGCCATCCAGTACCTCGTCAACGCGGTTGGTTGGCGCGCGTACGGCGAAGAGCGGAAGGAAGTGTCCGTCGATGCCGCGGGCTATCGCGCGCGGCGGACGGTGACGCTCGAGACGCTTGCATTGCGGGTCGCGGACCGGGTGCGAGAGTCGGGCGAGCCGGAGGAGCTCGAGCCGATGACGGCCGTCGAGCGGAAGGTCGTCCACCTGCGCTTGAAGGAAGTCGCGGGTGTCGGGACGGCGTCCGAGGGCACCGAGCCGAATCGCTACGTCGTCGTCGTTCCTGAGTGACTGGCTCGCGGCCGTCCTCGCGACGCCGGGGCTGACCGCACTCCACGATCCCGCCCGAGCGCGGGAGATGCTGCTCGACGACGCACTGCGAGCGGTGCCGCTGCTCGAGTCGTACGGAGGCCCGCTGATCGACGTCGGCTCGGGTGGAGGCTCGCCCGGGATTCCGCTTGCGGCAGCGTTGCCCGAGCGTGGCGTGACGCTGCTCGACGCGGAGCAGCGACGGTGCGACTTCCTGCGCCGCTGGGCCCCGCCGAACGCGGCCGTGGTCTGGGGACGCGCCGAGGAGCAGCCGGCGGAACAGTGGGGCGTTGCGGTGGCAAAGGCTCTCGCGCACCCGCCGGTCGCGGCCGAGCTGTGCCTGCCTCTCGTCCGTACCGGCGGCGCCATCATCCTCTGGCTCGGCGAGAGCGCCGATCTCGCACGGCTCGCGCACGCGTCCGAGCAGCTGGGCGGCGGCGAGCCGGAGCTTCACGACGGTCTCGCCGTTCTTCCGAAGATCGCGCCGACACCGGCGGGCTTCCCGCGCCGAGTGGGCGTGGCGAAGAAGCGTCCGCTGGCCTAGCGAGAATGTCTGCGGCATGAGCTGGATCTACGCCCTCGCAAACCAGAAGGGCGGCGTCGGCAAGACGACGACCGCCGTCAATCTGGCCGCCTGTCTCGCGGAGGCCGGCGAGCGCGCGCTCGTGATCGACCTCGATCCGCAGGCGAACGCGACCTCCGGGCTCGGGATGCGTGCGAACGGGACCTCGAGCTACGACCTGCTCGACGGGGCGCCGCTCGCAGAGCTCGTCCATTCGACCGCCTTCACGAATCTCGACCTCGTCCCGGCCAAGCCGGACCTTGCCGGCGCTGCCGTCGAGCTCTCCGGACGCGCCGACGGCGAGCGGTATCTCGCGGAGGCTCTCGCCTCGGGCAGCGACCGCTACGACTTCGTCTTCCTCGACTGCCCGCCCTCGCTCGGCCCGCTGACCGTCAACGCGCTCGCAGCGGCCAACCGCGTGCTCGTCCCGGTGCAGGCGGAGTACTACGCCCTCGAGGGCCTGACGCAGCTCATGCACTCGGTCGAGCTGATCCGCCGTCGGCTCAACCCGCAGCTCGGAATCGGCGGGATCCTCCTCACGATGGTCGACGGCCGGACGCGTCTCGCGGCTCAGGTCGAGGAGGAGGTGCGCCGGCACTTCGGGCCGCTCGTCTTCCGCACGTCCGTGCCGCGCTCGGTGCGCCTCGCCGAGGCGCCGAGCTACGGCTTGCCCGCGATCGCATACGACCGTCGCTCCGCCGGAGCCGACGCCTACTGGAAGGTGGCGATGGAACTTGTCGAGCGCGCCTGAGCCCTCCCCGCAACGACGCGGCCTCGGCCGCGGCCTCGAGGTTCTCATGGGAGGCCCGCCGGCCTCCTCCGAGCTGCTCGAAATCCCCGTCGACGCGATCTTCCCCGGCCCGCGGCAGCCACGCCGCCGCTTCGAGCCGGAAGCGGCTTCCGGTCTTGCCGAGTCGATTCGCCGGCAAGGCGTCATCCAGCCGCTGCTCGTTCGTCCGCGTGGCGCCGGCGGGTTCGAGATCGTCGCGGGCGAGCGCCGCTGGCGTGCGGCGCGGGAGGCAGGTCGCGAGACGGTGCCCGCCGTGATCCGCGTCGCCGACGACCGCGAGACCCTGCTGCTCGGCCTGATCGAAAACGTCGCGCGCGAGCAGCTGACTCCGATCGAGGAAGCACGTGCCTACGCGGTCCTGCTCGACGAGTTCTTGCTCTCGCTCGGCGAGGTCGCGGAGCGCGTCGGGCGCTCCAAGCCGTCCGTCTCGAACCGAGTCCGCCTGCTCGAGCTTCCCGACGATGTGCTGGGAATGGTCGAGCGCGGGCAGCTGAGCGAAGGACACGCGAGGGCGGTTCTCGCCGTGCCGGATCGCGACGGCCGCCGCCGGCTCGCGCGCGAGATCGTGCGACGCGGCCTCTCGGTGCGCGCTGCCGAGCAGCGGGCGAAGTGGGCCGGCGCGAGGCAGAAGCCACGCACGCGTTCCGCTCCGGTGGACCCCGCGCTGGCCGACCGCGTGCGCGCGGCGATTGAACACCTGACCGGTCGCCACGCCCGCGTCCTCCCCGGCCGCGTCGAGCTGACCTTCGCCGACGAGCCGGATCTGGCGGAGGTGGCGGAGGCGCTCGAGAACGCGGTGGCTACAATCGACGCCCGCAGTACCCACTAGTTGGGGCGATTAGCTCAGCTGGTTAGAGCGCCGCTCTGATAAGGCGGAGGTCCCTGGTTCGAATCCAGGATCGCCCATGTTCCGCGTCCGGCGCCGCCGGGTTTCCGGCTTCGGCGCCTGAGCTATATTCGAGGCGAGGTCGGGCCGATGCAGGAGATGCTCATCTATGGAGTCAGCTTCGATCTGGTCGGCAAACAGCCGATCGTTCTCCTGAAGACGGCCGACGCGAACAAGTTCCTCCCGATCTGGATCGGACACCCCGAAGCGGCGGCGATCCTCATGAAACTGCAGAGCCAGACGTCGGTGCGACCGATGACGCACGACCTCTTCAGCGACATGCTCGAGCAACTCGGGGCGTCGATCAGCCGGATCACGGTCACCGAGCTGCGCGAGAACACGTTCTACGCGCAGATCACGGTCGTGCAGGACGGCCAGGAGATCGACGTCGACTCGCGCCCGTCCGACGCGATCGCGCTCGCGATCCGCGCCGAGGCGCCGATCTTCGCCGCCGACGACGTGATCGCGGAGTCTGCGATCGAGTTCGAGGGCGAGGACGTCGACGAGGAGCAGCTCGAGGCGGAGGTGCTCAAGTTCCGCAGCTTCCTCGAGGACGTCACGCCGGACCAGTTCGTCGTCGAAAACGGCGACGAAGACGACTGACCGACTAGCTCACGACGATGAAGGCGAGCGCCGCCCCGTTGAAGAGGGCGTGCACGAGCATCCCGGGCAAGACGCTGTCCGTGCGGTCGCGGAGCCAGGCGAGCCCGATGCCGAACGGGACGAGCACGATCAACGCCTCGAGCAACCCGTGTGCAAGACCGAAGGCCACGCCGACGACCAGAATCGACGGGAACCGCCCCAGAAAGCGGAGCAGCGACTGGCCGACACCGCGAAAGGTCAGCTCCTCGACGAACGGCGCGATGACGGCGAAGAGGACGACGTTGACGGCGAACGCGCCGGCGTGACTCGGCTCCCAATGGACGTTCGTGATCCCCTGCTCCTTGCCCGGGGACTGCGGGAGCGGGAGGCGCGAGGCAATCGACTCCCAGACGAGGATTCCGACGATCACAGCGGCGCCGAGCTTGAGGGCTCTCCCCCACCTTCGCGGTGGTCGGAACGCGAGGAGATCGACGCGGTCGACGGCGATCAGCAGGACGATCCCCAGCCAGACGGCGTAGATGATCGCCCCGCCGGCGAACGTGGAGTACGAGTAGATCTCCCGGTGCGAGGTTCCGCGACTCGTGCCGCTCCCCCCGGAGAAGCGGGCGGCGTAGTTGAGGGCGGCGATCAGCACGACGAAGAGCCCCCAGAAGAACAGGCGCAGGTGCGCCGGCCGCTGACGATCCGGTGCGGGCTCGGCCTCCACGACCGCGCAGCATAGGGTTTGGTCGATGCGCCACTTCACGCCCGACGAGGCGAACGCCGAGCTCGAACACGTCCGTCCGCTGGTCGAGCAGCTCGTCGCCATTCGGCAGGAGCATGCGGCCGCGCTCGAGCGGCAGGAGGAGCTCGAGCGGAAGATCCGAGGCAACGGTGGAGGCATTCCACCCGCGGAACTCGCATCGGCGACGGCGGAGATCGACGGGATCGCCCGCCGCCTCGCCCGTCTGGTCGACGAGATCACGAGCCACGGCGCGGAGGTGAAGGATCTCGACAGCGGCCTGATCGACTTCCCCGCCCTCCACCACGGCGAGACCGTGCTCCTCTGCTGGCAGCTCGGCGAGGGCGACATCGGCTGGTGGCATCGGGTGGAGGACGGCTTTGCAGGCCGGCGCCCGCTGCCGTTCGACTGAGGATTTCCCGGGTGCCCCTCGAACTCTGGTCGGGGGATGAGTCCGTTCTGGAAGCACATCGTCGTGGCGGCGGTGATCTTCGTCCTCGTGTCGCTGCTCGCCCGCGCGATCGACTGGCTCCTGCAGCGCCGGCCGCTCGCACCCGAGGCCGCAACGCGATACCGCGTCTTCCGGCGGATCGTGACGGTGGTCATCCTCACGGTCGGCCTCTTCTCCGCACTGCTCGCGATTCCGGAGATCCGGGCGGTCGCCGGTGGGCTCCTCGCCTCGTCGGCGCTGCTCGGGATCGTCCTCGGCTTCGCCGCCCAGCGGACGCTGGGGAACTTCGTCGCCGGAATCCTGATCGCCCTCGCGCAGCCCGTGCGAATCGGCGACCGCGTGGAGTACGACGGCATGGGCGGCGTGGTCGAGGAGATCGGTCTCACGTACACGTTCATCCGCGCCGGCGACCGGCGGCGGATCGTCGTGCCGAACGAGAAGCTCGCCTCCGAGACGATCGTCAACTCCTCGATCCGGAGTCGAGAGACGTTCGCCGAGGTCTCGGTGCCCGTGCCGCTGACCGCCGACCTGGAGGGTGCGCTCTCCGCGCTGCGCGCGGACGTGGCGAAGGACAGAGACGCCCAGGTCTACGTCAGCTCGCTCGGCGACGTCGCCACTCCGGCGATTGTGACCGTTCGCGCGGTCGCGCCCGACGATCTGGCCGCGCTCCAGCTCGAACGCGACCTTCGGCTGCGCGCTCACAAGCGGCTCCGCACGCTCGGCGTCTGGGCGTGAGCCCGAAGCAGTTCGCGTCCGGCTGGCTTCGGCTGCACACTACGGCTGGTGGGAGAGCTGCTCACTCTGGAGGAAGCGCAGTCCCGCGTGCTCGAGCGGGTGCGTCCGCTCGTGGCCGAACCCGTTCCGCTCGGGCGGGCGGCCGGTCGCGTGGTTGCGGAAGACGTTCGTGCGCACGTCGATCTGCCTCCGTTCGCCAGCTCGGCGATGGACGGCTTCGCCGTGCGAGCCGGCGACGTGCCGGGGACCCTTCGGGTCGCCGGCGAATCGGCGGCCGGCCGGCCGCACGGCGCACGAGTCGAGCCGGGTTCCGCAGTCGCCGTCTCCACCGGCGCAGTCGTCCCCGAGGGCGCCGACGCGGTCGTCCCGATCGAGCGTGTTGTCAAGAATGAGAACACAGTGGAAATTGCCCATGACGTCGAGGCCGGAGCCCACATTCGCCCACGCGGCGGCGACGTCGCTGCCGGCGAGGTGGTCGCACTCCAAAGCGCGAGGCTGACGCCGGCCAGGCTCGCCGCGGTAGCGGCCGCGGGTGTTGCGACGGTGTCGTGCCGGCGCCGCCCACGCGTCGCAGTGCTCGCGACCGGCAGCGAGCTCGTGGCGCCGGGTCACGAGCTCCGGCTGGGACAGGTCTACGAGACGAACAGCCTCATGCTCGGTGCGGCGCTCGAGTCCGCGGGAGCGGAGGTCATCTCGCTGCCGCCGGCCGACGACGACCAGGTGGCGTTGCGCGAGGCGCTCGAGCGTGGGTTGGCCTGCGATGTCCTCGTCACATCCGGCGGCGTCTCGGTCGGCGAGCACGATCTCGTGCGGGCCGTCGAGCACGCGCTTGGTGTCGAGGAGGTGTTCTGGCGTGTCTCCATCAAGCCGGGCAAGCCGGTCGCGTTCGGTGTCCGCGGGGACACGCTCGTTTTCGGGCTGCCCGGGAACCCCGTGTCGGCTCTCGTGGGCTGTGAGCTCTTCGTCAAGCCGGCGCTGCGTGCGCTGCAGGGGATCGCCGAGCCGCTGCCGCGGTACGAGCCGGGGCGTCTTGCGGGTGCGCTACGTCGCAACGAGGAGCGTGACGAATTCGTGCGCGCGCGAGCCCACTCGGAAGGGGACGCCGTCGTCCTCGAGCCCGTGGTCGGCCAGGAGTCGCACATGATCGTCCGCTCGGGCGCAGCCGACGCTCTCGTCCACGTTCCACGTGGAAACGGAGAGCTTGCAGCCGGCTCGGTCGCTCGCTGGCTTCGTCTCGGCGATTGACGCTTACTCGTTCACGGCGCGGCGTGCCTCGGCCAGGGCGGCTCGGCGTCGCTGGGCCAGGAAGAGCGTGCGGATGAACTGGCGCAGCGGGCCGCGGCGGGGCCGTTCGTGGGGCGCCGGGTACGGCGCATAGCGCCCTGCCGCCAGGGCGCCGAGCTGGCCGGCGGCCGCGAGCCACGCGAGCCCGATCACGAACAGGGGGAGAGGCGCGTAGCCGATCGCGAAGAGATTGGCGACGTACCACGGCGCTGCCCAGCCGAGACCGTAGTGGGTCGCGAACGACCACACGAGATAGATCGGTCCGGCGAATCCCGCCGCGAACACGCCTGCGCGCACGACCGGATGTCGCGACTGCACCTGCGGCAGCCAGAGCCAGACGTGGAGGGAGGGGAGGACGAAGACGAGCGCGAACGGGTTGATGGCGGCAACGAGGAGCCCGACGACACCGAGGGCCAGGAGTGCGCCGCTCTGGCCCGCGAGCTGCTCCTCCGGCCGGATCTGCCGGCGCGGCAGGAGCCGGTTGCGCGAGACGAGCCACCCGGCGCAGGCGATGACGACGAAGGCGGCGAGAGCCCCTCCCGGCCACGAGACGCCGGTGAGAGCGGGTGGGTCGCCACTGCTGTTTCCCCAAAGCCCGAGCGCGGCGAAGACGAGAAAGATGGCGCCGACCCAGGCCCAGAAGCCGAGCCGGCTCCGGTAGCTGCGGAGAGCCGGCGCGATCCGGATGCGGCGCCTGCGACAGCGGGCGAAGAGGTCGACGGCAGCGGCTAGGAACGGCAGAAGCATTCCCACGAGCACGATCTCGATCGCCCAGCCGCGAATGAGCCGCTGGCCGAGGAAGACATAGCTCGTCGGCCCCTGCGCGAGCGAGACGCCCTGTTCCATCGCGTCCACCGTGTCCTGCGCGGCGCGGCCGATGACCCCGAGATGGCGGATGTCGAGCTTCCCTCCCCGCCTCGTCCCCGGCGGTCGCGCACGGGCTGTCGTCACGGTCACCGCCGGGATTCCGCGGCTGACGAAGGGCGCCTGTTCGTACGGGCTGAACGGGAACGCCAACTCGAAGAGCTGCTGGAACCCGCTCGGCCGTGCCGGGTCGTTGCCGCTTTCCTGGGCGAGCGCCGCGCGGAGTGTCTCGACGAGCCCCGGCGCGGGTGACCGCGGAGTGTCGCCGTTGAACACGAGTCGCGGCGGGCTCGTGCCGCCGATCGAGTCGAGGTTGACGACCGCGAGGATGTTCGCGCGCGCACCCGGCTCGCCGGCGAAATGTGTGGCGCCACGTAGACCTTCCGCCGCGCCGTCGGTCGAGACGAAGACGAGCGAGTACGGCAGCGAGACGCGCTGCGCGGCGGCGGTGGGCGCGTACGAGCGCGCAAGCTCGATCAGCGCGGCAGTTCCCGAGGCGTTGTTGTTCAAGCCGCCGTCCGGTCCGCTCCCGTCTCTGTGGGCCATGACCACGATCTCGGAGCGGGGTGTGATCCCGGTCTTCTCGGCTACGAGGTCGACGAGCGTCGTGCGTCGCCCGTGGATCGTGGCCGTGAAGCGGTCGCTGCGAACGGCGAAGCCGTAGGGCTCGAGCGCCTTCCGGAACCATGAGGCGGCGCCTAGCGCTCCCGGGGTTCCCGGCGTCCGGTCCGGATAGCGGGTGGCGAGATCTTTGGCGAGCGACGCGGCCGCCGACGCGTCGAACGCCGGCGGCAGGTTCGGCGCCTGGAGCGCAGCCGGCCGGGACACGCTGAACGCGAGCAGGAGCAGCGGGAGCCCGACGAGGAGCCAGGCACCCCGGTAGAGGCGCGCGTTGACAGGACGTTCGAGCGACCCTGGCCGCGACCGTCGGCGCTCGGATGCGGGCGAGGCGGCCGTCACGGTCGTCCAGTCTAGGACGGTGTGCGGCCGGGCGTTTTCCCGTGGAAACGGAGTGGTTAGGTCTCCGGGGCGCCGGGGAAGGCGGAGGACCGAGAGGAAACCTCGGACCCGACGAGGTCGTTCGCTACTGGTAGAAATCGGCGGGTTTAGACCGCAGAATCTGCGGGAAGATGCAAGGAGAGGGATGGACGAGGCGGCATTGGTCGAGGCGGCAGACGAGAAGCTCGAGGGCATGCGAACGGTACGCCTTCGGATTCCTGCCCGCGCCGAGTACATCGCTCTCGCCCGGCTCGCGTTGAGCGGGCTCGCCGACATCGCCGAACTGCCGGACGAGCTGCTCGCCGACCTCAAGCTTGCTCTGACCGAGGCGGTTTCGAACTCGGTTCGGCACGCATACGGGGGTGACGGCGGCTTCGTCTCGATCGCCTACGAGCTGAGCCGGCACTTGCTCGCGATCGAGGTGGTCGACGACGGAGAGGGCTTCGACCTCGAGCGGCCGCCGATGCTCGAGGGCGAAGAGCTGGCGGAGGGCGGGCTCGGCATTGCCATCATCCGCACGATCGTCGACGAGTTCGAGCTCGACTCGCAGCCCGGCGTTCGAGGGTCGCGGCTTCGGTTCGCGAAGCGGCTGAACCAGCCCTCCTGACGGTTGTCAATCTCGACAACGAGCCGACGCAAGCTGCTTGTCGTCGTCAACCGCGCTCCGGTTGCGTACGGTCGCGATGCAGACGGGAGCCGGGTGGCCAAGCGAGGCGGCGGCGGAGTCGTCACGGCGCTCGGCGGGCTCCTCTCCCATCACGACGTGACGTGGGTGGCGAGTGCGATGAGCGACGAAGACCGCGCCGTGGCGGCCGAGCGCGGCGGCTCGTTCGTCGAGGAGACAGCGGACGGTGCTGACTACCGGCTGCGGCTCGTGACCCACGAGCCCGCCGCCTACGACCGCTTCTACAACGTTCTTGCCAACCCGACGTTGTGGTTCCTCCAGCACTACCTCTGGGGGCTGGGCTCGGCGCCCGACTTCGACGCGAGGCTCCACGAAGCGTGGCGTGACGGATACGTGCCCGTGAACGAGGCGTTCGCCAGGGCGACGGTGGAGGAGCTCGACCGCGAGCCCGACGCGGCCGTTCTGTTCCACGACTACCACCTGTATCTTGCGCCGCGGCTCGTGCGGGAGTCGCGGCCGGATGTCGTGACGTCGCATTTCGTCCACATCCCGTGGCCCGAGGGGGACTACTGGCACGCGCTGCCCGAGGGTGTGCGCGTCGCCATCCACGAGGGGCTGCTCGCGAACGACGTCGTCGGCTTCCATACGGATCGCTGGCGGCGCGCCTTCCTGCAGTCGGCGGGGCGGTTGGTCGGCGCGCAGGTGGACCTGGATGCAGGAACGATCGAGCATCGTGGCCACACGACACGCGTCGTCGCCCGGCCGATCGGGGTCGAGCCGAGGGAGTTCGATCGCCTCGCGGACGACTCGAAGGTCCTGGAGCGCGAGGCCGATCTTCTGCAGCGGCGACCCGAGCAGCTCGTCGTCCGCGTCGACCGCACCGACCCTTCGAAGAACATCGTCCGCGGCTTCCACGCTTTCGCGTTGCTGCTCGAGCGTCATTCCGAGCTGCGGGGAAAGGTGGCGATGCTGGCGCTTCTCGCGCCTTCGCGGCAGGACATCCCCGAGTACGCCGAGTATGCGGCGGCGGTCGAGGCGGCGGCTCGCACGGTGAACGACCGCTTTGCCCGAGAGGGCTGGCAGCCGGTCGAGCTCGACATCGCGGACGACTTCTTTCGCTCCGTCGCCGGCTACAAGCAGTTCGACGTTCTGCTCGTGAACCCCGTGTTCGACGGGCTCAATCTCGTGGCGAAGGAGGCCTTCCTCGTCAACCAGCACGACGGTGTGCTCGTCCTCTCGGAGAACTCCGGCGTGCACGAAGAGCTCGGGGAGTGGGCGCTGAGCGTGAATCCCCTGGACGAGGTCGGACAAGCCGAGGCGCTGTACGCGGCGCTGACGCTCGAGCCGGCCGAGCGGCGACGGCGGGCGGACGCAATCCGCTCTCACGTACGCAGGCACGACATCCACGAATGGATCGATGCGCAGCTGGCCGACCTCGACGCCGTACGATCTGCCCGATGAGCGACCTCTCCCACGTCGACGAGTCGGGTGCCGTCCGGATGGTCGACGTCGGCGGCAAGGAGCCGATGCGCCGGCGAGCGGTCGCTCGGGCGGAGATCCGGATGGCCGCCGAGACCGCGCGGATCTTGCGGAAGTTGCCGAAGGGCGACGCTCTCGCGACGGCGCAGCTCGCGGGGATCATGGCCGCGAAGCGGACGAGCGAGCTGATCCCGCTCTGCCATCCACTTCCGCTGACGCACGTCGACGTGACGCTCGACGTCCACGAAGAGTCGGTGGAGGTGGTTGCCAGCGCTGAGACAACGGCGCAAACGGGCGTCGAGATGGAAGCGCTCACGGCGGCGTCGGTTGCTGCGCTCACGGTCTACGACATGGCGAAGGCGGTCGACAAGGAGATGCGCATCGCCGACGTCGTGCTCGTCGAGAAGACGAAGGAGACCGTCACCTGAAGGCCGCGGTGCTGACCGTGTCGGACGGGGTCGTGGCCGGGACGCGCGAGGATCGAAGCGGCGAGGCTCTCGACGAGTTGCTGCGCGGTGAGGGCTACGACGTCGAGCGACGCGTCGTCCCGGACGAGCGTGAGCAGATCGGGGCGGCGATCCGGGAGCTCGCGACGTCCGCGCGCCTTGTGCTCACGACCGGCGGGACAGGGCTCGCGCCGCGCGACGTGACTCCCGAGGCGACGCGGGACGTGCTCGAGCGTGAGGCGCCCGGAATCGCACAGGCGCTGCGCGCGGACTCGATCGCGAGAACGCCGCATGGTCTTCTCTCTCGCGGTGCGGCCGGGGTTCTCGGCTCGACGCTCGTCGTCAACCTGCCGGGCTCGCCGGGCGGGTGCCGCGACGGCTTCGCAGTCCTGCAGCCGGCGCTGGCGCATGCTCTCGAGCTTCTGGCGGACACACCCACGGCGCACGGGCAGACGTGACCGCGACTCCCACGCAGGCGATCCTCCCGACCCGCTTGGCACGGCTCGTCAAGATCGAGCACACCGTCTTCGCGCTGCCGTTCGCCTACGTCGGGGCGTTCCTCGCCGTCGGACGGACGCCGAGCGGACACGATCTTCTCTGGATCACGCTCGCGATGGTCGGTGCCCGCTCTCTCGCCATGGCGCTCAACCGGCTCATCGACGCCGGCATCGACGCGCGGAACCCGCGGACCGCGAGCCGCGAGCTTCCGAGCGGCCAGCTTTCGGTCGCCCAGGTCGCGGTCTTCTGCGCGGCGTCCCTCGCGCTCTTCCTCGCGGCGGTGTGGGAACTCGACCCGCTCGTCCGCTGGCTCTGGCCCATCCCCGTCGCCGGCTTCGTCGTCTATCCGTATCTCAAGCGGTTCACGTGGCTCTGCCACCTGTGGCTGGGCGTGGTCGACGGGCTCGCGCCCGTCGGCGCCTGGGTCGCCATCACCGGCCGGCTGCCCTGGCAGGCGTGGATGCTCGGGGCCGCGGTCGCGCTCTGGGTGGGCGGCTTCGACTTCTTCTACGCGCTCTTCGACGAGGACGTGGATCGGCGCGAAGGGCTGCACTCGATCGTCACGCGCTTCGGCGTGCGGGGCGCATTCGTCGGCGCGCGGCTCGCGCACGCGACGACGGTCGCATGCCTCGTCGCCGCCGGGCTCGGGCTCTCGGTCGGTGCGCTCTACTGGGCCGGTGTCGCCGTCGTCGCGCTCCTGCTTGCGTACGAGCACTCGCTCGTGCGGCCGACCGATCTGCGCCGCCTCGACACGGCGTTCTTCACGATGAACGGAGTGATCAGCGTCGCTTTCGCGATCTTCGTCATCGCGGACGCCGCCGGTTGAGTGAGTCGGGGCGCCGCGTGGCGCGACGCCCCGGGTCGTCCCCGGCTAGCTCGAGGGCCAGTGCGGGGGATGGCACCAGCGGCCGGAGCGGATGAAGCCGGCTCCGGCGGTGCTGCCGCCGAGCGAGCCGTCGGAGAAGCCCGCGTTCGGATCGAACGAGGATCCGAGCGACGCGACCAGCCGCCCGTACCGGCCTCGGACGAATCCGCGTGCGAGCCCGGAGGCCTTGCCGCCGGACAGTGCGGCGTTGAGCGTGCCGTGTGCGCCCGTGGCCGCTCCGTCGATGTGGAACGTGCCGTAGAGATGGCCGACGCCCGACGCCGTGTCGATGAGGCTCCAGGCGCGGATCGTGAGCACACCCGCGAGGCGCGGATCCGAGCTCACGGCCGCTCCGGTGTAGGTCGCCCGCGTCGCCTCGAAGGTGTCGCCGCCGTTGACTGAGCACGTGGCCTGGTAGCGCTGCGAGACGGTCGTCGCGGTGAAGGTCGCGGCGGCCGACTGGACGGTCGGTCCCCGGCCGCGGGCCGCTGCGACACCCGCGGCGACGAGTGCCAGCGCCACCGCCGTCAGCCCCAACAGTACGAGTCGCTTCCTTGCCATCCTTCCCTCCTGGTCGAAGTCTTCGAGTCGCCGTCCAAATGAGGCCTGAGCGGTGTACGGCTAGGCGCAAGGGGCGCGTAAAACAGCGGTAAATCGGCGCGGGCGGCTTATGCTGGCCGGGTGCTCACCGCCCGCCGGCTCGGCAAGCGTTACGGGGAGAAGCGCGCCCTGCGCCGCGTCGATCTCGAGCTCCCGCGCGGCGGCTTCCTCGTCGTCACGGGGGCGAACGGCTCCGGGAAGACGACGCTACTGCGCATCTGCGTCGGTCTCGCGCAACCGACCGAAGGGACGATCGAACGGGCTGCCGAGCGCGGGCGCATCGGCTACCTCGGTCACGAGCCGCTCGTCTACCGCGAGCTGACCGCGCTCGAGAATCTCGAGCTCTACGGGCGCCTCTACCGGGTGGCGGAGCGGCGGGAGCGGATCGGGATGCTCCTCGAGCGGTTCGGGCTCTGGGAGGCGCGGCACGAGCGGGTCGCCTCGTACTCGCGCGGCATGACGCAGCGCCTCGCGCTCTCTCGCGTCCTGCTCCACGAGCCGGAGCTGCTCGTCCTCGACGAGCCGTTCAACGCGCTCGACGAGGCCGGGGCGGAGCTGCTCGACGCCCAGCTCGCCGAGCTTCGCGGTGAGAGCACCTTCGTCCTCGCCACCCACGACCCGGCACGGGTCGTAGCCCTCGCGAGCGGGCGCCTCGCGCTCGCGTCGTGAACTACGTCCGCGACGTCGGTGCGCTCACGCGCAAGGACCTTCTCCTGGAGTTGCGCGCCCGCGACACGCTGCCGGCGATGCTCCTCTTCGTCGCCGCTGTCTTCGTCGTCTTCCACTTCGCGCTCCCAGGCGAGCCGTCGAAGCTCGAGACGACCGGCCTGCTGTGGGTCGCGATCCTGTTCACGGCGCTGCTCGGCCTCGGTCGCGCGTTCGTGCCCGAGCGCGAGCAGCGGACCCTCGACGGTCTCGTCCTCGCGCCCTGCGACCGTAGTGCGATCTGGCTCGCGAAGTCGCTCGCCACGCTCGCGTTTCTGGCGGCTGCCGAAGTCGTCGCGCTGCCGCTCTACGCGCTCTTTTTCCACCACGTCGGCGGGGCGACCGTCGCCGCGGTGCTCCTCGCAGACCTCGGCATCTGCGCCGTCGGGACGTTCCTCGGAGCGATGGCCGTCGCAACACGGGCGCGTGATCTGATCCTGCCGCTGCTCTTCCTGCCGTTGGCCATCCCGATCGTCGTCGGCGCGGTGGGCGCGAGCGTCGTCCACTCGCCCGGCCGCTACCTCGGGTTCCTGGCCCTCTACGACCTCCTCTTCGCGGTCGTGTGCTGGGCGTCGTTCGAGTTCGTCGTCTCCGAGTGAACCGGTCTGCTGCGACAATCGAGGTTGTGGCTCGGACTCGGATCCCTCTGCCCGTTCTCGCCGTCGCCTCGCTCGTGCTCGTCACGACGGCGCTCGCGTTCGTCTTCTTCGTCGCGCCGAACGACGCGAACCAGGGCTTCTCGCAGCGGATCTTCTACTTCCACGTGTCGATAGCGATCACCGCCTACGCCCTCTTCGCCGGCGCCGCGTGGAAAGCGCTGCGGCACCTGTGGAAGCGCGATCCGCGCGCGGACCTCGAGAGCTACGTCTTCGTCCATCAGGGCGTGATCTTCGGGACGCTCGTGCTGCTCACGGGCTCGATCTGGGCGAAGATCTCCTGGGGACGCTGGTGGCTCTGGAGCTCGGACCAGCTCGTGCTCTTCCTCGTCCTCTTCCTCTTCTACTGCGCGTACTTCATGCTTCGCTTCTCGGTCGATCCGGGGCCGCAGCGCGCGAACCTGAGCGCGGTGTACGCGCTCTTCGGCGTCGTCTTGATCCCCGTCAGCTTCGCCGCGATCCGGCTCGCGAAGGACATCATCCACCCGGTCGTGTTCACGCTGAAAGGCCCGCAGTTCGGCGGCTGGATCCTCGTCACGTACTGCATCGCGCAAGTTGCCGTGCCCGTTCTCGCATACACGCTGTACCGACTGGAGCTCAGCTCCAAGCGGCTCGACATCCGGCTTCGCGACCTGAGGGAGGTGCTCGCGTGACCACTGCGGAGAAGTACGTCACGGCCGCGTACTGCGTCGTTTTTGCCCTCGTTCTCGCCTACGTGCTGATCATGGCGCTGAAGCTGCAGCGGCTCGAGCGGGACGTGGACGAGATCGCGAGCCGCGTGTCCGAGGAGAACGCGGAAGAGGCTCCGCGGGAGCCGGCGCACGTTGGCTGAGCTGCTGTTCTGGCCGGCGCTGCTCCTCTACGGCGAGGCCGCCGTTGGGTACTTCGGCGACGTCCGACGTCCGGGGCGCGCTGGTCGCGTCGCGACCTGGGGTGTCCGGCTCGGCTGGCTCGCCCAGACCGCCTTGCTCGGAGTGCAGGTCGCTCGCGACGACGCCTTCCCCTGGCAGACCTGGGCGTCCTCGCTCGACCTCTTCGTCTGGCTCGTCGTCTCCGCCTACTTGATCTGGGGCTGCCGTCGGCCGTATCGGCTGCTCGGCCTCGTCGTGATGCCTCTGGCCGTGGCGTTGCTCGTCGTCGCTCGAGCCGGAGGCGGGACGGGGATCGGGAGCGCGAGCCACTACTCGAACCTCTTCCTCGTCGTCCACGTGGGGCTCGTGCTGGCGGCGTTCGCGGGCTTCACGCTGGCGGCGGCGCTGTCCGGCCTGTACGTCTGGCAGGAGCGCGGGCTGCGAACGCGTCCGGCGACGATCCTGCGCAGGCAGATGCCGGCGCTCGCGACGCTCGACTCGCTGGCGTTCCGGGCGGTCGCGTGGTCGCTGCCGCTGCTGACGCTCGGCGCGGCGGTCGGGCTCGGTCGTCTGCTCGTCCGCGGCGAGCGGCTCGACGCGCTCATCGCCGTGACGGCCGTCACGTGGCTCGTCTGGTGCGCGTATCTCGCGCTGCGCCTCGTAGGCGGCTGGACGGGAAGGCGCGCCGCGTACCTCGCACTTGCCGGCTTCGTCCTCGTCGTCATCGTCCGCCTCGCCCTCCCGGCTACCCACTTCGCGTGATGCACCTCGTTCTCGTCGGCACCTCTCACCATCACGCGCCGGTCGAGCTGCGCGAGCAGGTCGCCCTCGGCCGCGACGATGCCCAAGCGCTCGCGGCGCGACTCGCGGAAGAGGGATCCGAGGCCGTCTGCCTCTCGACGTGCAACCGCACGGAGCTCTACGTCGCCGCCGTCGACGCCGACGAGGCCGAGCGGGCAGCGGTTGCCGCACTCGCCTCGCTCGGCTCAGAGGTCGAGCCGGCGCTCTACCGGCTGCGCGATCGCGCAGCCGCACATCACCTGTTCCGTGTCGCGTCCGGGCTCGACGCGCTCGTGCCGGGCGAGGGCGAGATCCTCGGTCAGGTGCGGGTCGCGCACGAGCTCGGGACGACCGGGCCACTGCTCGATCGCGTCTTCCGGCAGGCCCTTCACGCGGGACGGAAGGTTCGGGCGCAAACGGCGATCGGCGAGAGCCCCGCATCGGTGTCGGCCGCGGCGTCTGCGCTCGCGGAGCAGGTCTTCGGGAGCCTCGACGGCCGCTCGATCCTCCTTCTCGGCGCCGGGAAGGTGAGCGAGCAGGCCTCCCGCAACCTGAGAAGCCGGGGCGCAGAGATTACGCTCGTCGCGAACAGCAAGACGGATCGCGACCGGATCCGGGAGCAGCTCTCATGGGTCGACGTCGTCATCGCGTCGACGAACGCGCCGGGTCTCGTGCTCGAGGCCGCGACGGTGGCGGAAGCGCAGCGCGGCAGAAAGGGTCGGCGGCTCCTGCTCATCGACCTCGCGGTTCCGCGCGACCTCGACTCCGCGATCGGCGAGCTCGACGGCTGCTACCTCTACGACATCGACGATTTGGAGCAGATCGTCGCCGAGACGCTGTCCCTGCGCCGCCGGGAGGCCGAGCGTGCGGAGGCGATCGTCGCGGCCGAGGTGGAGAAGTTCCACGAGTGGCACGCCTCGCTCGACGTCGTGCCGGCGATCGCGTCGCTGCGGGCGCGGGCGGAGGAGATTCGCGAGGCCGAGCTGCAGAAGGCGGAATCGCTCCTCGGGCGCCTCGACGAGAGCCAGCGCCGAGCCGTCGAAGCGGTGACCACCCAGATCGTGAACAAGCTCCTCCATCTCCCGACCGTGCGGATGAAGCAGGCAGCCGCGGCAGCCGATGGAGGGCTCTATGCTGAGACCGTGCGGCACCTCTTCGGTCTCGGCGAGGACGAACGCTGAAGGTCAAGCCCGTCACGGGCCGTCCTCTGCCGATGCAGGTGCCGACGGCGTTCATCCGGGTGCGTCCGCGCGAGGTTGGTTGCTCACCGCCCGTACGGAGGCGTGTCGCCTGTGCTCGTCCGCGTCGGCAGTCGCGGCAGTAGGCTCGCGCTCACCCAGGCCGAGCGCGCCCTCTCGGCGCTGCGCGCGCCCGGGATCGAGCTTGCCCTCGTGCCGATCACGACCGCAGGCGACCGCGACCGGTCGCGCCCGTTCGGGGAGATCGGCTCGCGCGGCGTCTTCGTCAAGGAGCTCGAGGAGGCGCTCCTCGAACGGCGGATCGACGTCGCCGTGCACTCCGCGAAGGACTTGACCGCGACGGATCCCGACGGGCTGGCGATCGGCGCGTTTCTCCGGCGCGACGACCCGCGCGACGCGTTGTGTGGCGCGACCGAGCTTCGGTCGGGCATGCGCATCGGCACCGCCTCGGTGCGGCGCAAGGCGCAGCTGCTCGCGCTCGATCCGACGCTCTCGATCGAGCCGCTGCGCGGCAACATCGACACGCGGCTGCGAAAGAGGACCGAGCGCGGTCTCGACGCGATCGTGCTCGCGGCGTGTGGGCTCGACCGACTCGGGCTCGGCGACGAGATCGGGCACCGCTTCGAGCCGGAGGCGATGCTTCCCGAGGCAGGGCAGGGCGCGCTGGCGCTCCAGGTGCGGGTCGGCGACGAGCAACTGGCGGTCGCGGCCGACGACCCGGAGACGCGAGAACGCGTGGAGGCCGAGCGCGTCCTGGTGGCGACCGTCGGCGGCGGTTGCCTCGCTCCCGTCGCAGCGCACCACGACGGGTCGACGCTGGCCGGGCTCGTAGCGGCAGAGGACGGATCGTGGATCGAGCGGCGCACGGGAACGGATCCGGCGACGCTCGGAGCGGAGCTGGTGGATGCGAATACTCGTCACTCGTGAGGAGCTCGTCGGTCGGGTCGAGTCGCTCGGGCACGAGGCGGTCTTCTGCGAGCTTACTCGAGTCGAGTCGCTCGGTGACGAGCCCGTCGATGCCAGTGCGTACGACTGGCTGGTGGTCACGAGCCGCAACGGCGCGGACGAGCTCGGCCGTCGCGGCGTGACGGCGAGCCGCATCGCGGCGATCGGGCCGGCGACCGCGGACGCACTCCGAGAGCATGGACTCAGCGTCGACCTCGTCGCGGCGACGCACACGCAGGAGGGTCTTCGCGCCGAGTTGCCCGAGGGGAGGCTCTTACTGGCTGCCGCGGAGGGAGCGCGGCAGGACGTTCTCGACGCCGACTTCCTGCCGCTCTACCGGACGATCGAGCTCCGGCCGACCGTGCCGGCCGCCGACGCGGCGCTGCTGATGTCCGGCTCCGCCGCCCGGGCGCTCGCGGCCACCGGCACACGCGTGCCGGTCGTCGCCATCGGTCCTCAAACCGCTGCCGAGGCGCGGACAGCCGGTCTCGAGGTGATCGGCGTCGCCGCCACTCATGACCTCGACGGCCTCGTCGAGGCATTACGTTCCGTCTCGTGATCGTCACATTCCTGACCGACTTCGGGTTGCAGGACGACTTCGTCGGCACCTGTCACGGCGTGATCGCCACGATCGCGCCCGACGCCCGCGTGATCGACGTCACGCACGGCGTCCGGCCCGGACACGTGTTGCAGGGTGCGCTCGTCCTGGCGAACACGCTTTCCTACATGCCCGCCGGCGTCCATCTCGCGGTCGTCGATCCGGGCGTGGGGAGCGGCCGCCGCGCCCTTGCCCTGCGCGATGGGGAGGGGCGGCTCCATGTCGGCCCGGACAACGGGCTCCTCCTGCCCGCCGCCGACCGCTTTGGCGGAGTCGCGGCGGCTCACGAGCTCGCCAACCCCGAATACTCGCTGCAGCCGGTCTCGCGCACGTTTCACGGCCGTGATCTGTTCGCTCCTGCTGCGGCACACCTCGCCGCCGGCGTGCCGCTCGAGGAGCTCGGTCCGCCGGTCGACCCCGAGGCGCTCGTGCGGATCGAGATTCCGGAGCCCGAGGTTGGGCAGAACCGGATCCGCGCCAGCGCGCTCGTCGTCGACCGTTTCGGGAACATCGCGCTCAACCTCCGGCGCGAGCACCTCGAGCACGCGGAGCTCGGCGCGGGAACGCGCGTGGAGCTCGTCTCGCGCGGCGACCGCTTCTACGCTGTTTCCGCGCGGACGTTCGCTGACGCCCCGCGCGGCGCGCTGATCCTCTACGAGGACAGCTACGGGAGCCTTGCGCTCGCCGTCTCGCGCGGTAACGCCGCCCAGCTCCTGCGGGTCGAGGAGGGCGGCGAGATCGTCATCGACCTCGCATCGCGTTGATCACCGGTCGGCGTTTCGCACGGATGGCGACCGACGCCGTCGTCCGGCGGCCGCTGCTTTGGCGTGCTCTACGACTGCCGCTGCGCTCGATGTTCGACGGGCTCGCGCCCACGTGGGAGACACGGATCGGCCCGCATCACCTCGGTGCGCTCGAGCTCGCTCTCGCCGGCGTGGCGCCGCCGCGCAGCGTGCTCGACCTCGGCACGGGCACAGGCGTCGTGGCGATCGCGCTGGCCGGGCGGTATCCCGAGGCGGAGATCGTGGGCATCGATCTCAGTCCGGCGATGATCGCCGAGGCGCGTTCGAGGGTCCCGCGCGAGGCAGCCCGTCGCATGAGCTTCGAGGTCGGGGACGCCTCGGCGCTCACGGGCCCCGACGCCGCATTCGAGCTCGTGGTGCTCTCGAACATGATCCCGTTCTTCGACGAGCTCGCCCGCGTCGTCGCGCCGGGAGGGACGCTCGTCCTCTCGTTCTCGCGGGGCGCGGAGACGCCGATCTACGTGGCCTCCGAGCGCCTGCGGGACGAGCTCGGCAAGCGGGGCTTCGCGGAATTTGCGGAGTTTTCGGCCGACCCCGCCACGGCGCTCCGCGCGAAGAGGCAGTAGGGTCGGGGCAACGGTCGTCCGCGACACGGTCGCACCGGTCCGAACGACCTGAGGCCCCCGTAGGCGTCGCCGCCGACGGGGGCTTCGCTTCGCTCGGCGCTTCGTTGCGGCTACGCCAGGTGGCCGCCGAACCAGCTGACGTGCTGCTGGAGCAGCGGGACGAGGAAGTAGAGGACGAACGCCGCGGTCACGACCCACATGAAGGGGTGGATCCGCTTCCACTCGCGCCGCGCGGCGCAGATCACGGTGTAGGTGATGAAGCCGAACCCGATCCCGTTCGTGATCGAGTAGGTGAACGGCATGATCATGATCGCGAGCGCCGCCGAGAGCCCGATCGCGAGGTCGTGGAAGTCGATCCCCGCGAGCTTCGTGGCGGCTCGGCCCTCGGCCTCGCCTTCCATCTCGGTGAGCGTCGAGACCATCAGCCAGCCGACGATGACGAGCGCAGCCGCGGTCGCCTGCGCGGGCACCATCCCGATCAGCGGCGAGATGAACATGAACGGGAAGAAGAGGAGCCCCGCGACGACGGCAACCCAGCCGGTGCGGCCGCCCGCCGCGACACCCGAGCCCGACTCGATGAACGTCGTCGCCGACGAGGCAGACGCGAAGCCGCCCGCCGATGCCGCGAGGCCGTCGACGATCAGCGCCTTCTTGAAGCCGGGGATGTTGCCGTCCTGGTCGACGTAGCCCGCCTGCTTGCCGACGCCGATCGCCGTTCCCGAGAAGTCGAAGAAGTCGCTGAGGAAAAGGGAGAAGACCCAGACGATCGACGCGATGACGCCGAGCTGCGTGCTCGAGAACGAGTGCAGGCTGATGTTGCCGAGCAGGCTGAAGTTCGGCGACGCGTAGAGGTGATGCCAGCCCGGCCACGTCGCCGTGGTGGTGCCGAAAGCGCGGTGGTGGCCGACGAGCGAGTTGATGATGGTCGCGACGATCGTGGTGCCGATGATCCCGACGATCAGGTCTCCGCGAAACCGGATCGCCCTCAGCGCGATCGTGAAGACGAGGCCGAAGACGGTGACGAAGATCGGCCAGGTCGTGAAGTTGCCGAGCGTCACCGGCTGGCCCGCGCTCGCCGGCAGCGAGGCGATGATCCCGGAGTTGTACAGGCCGATGAACGCGATGAAGAGGCCGATGCCGATCGCGATCGCCTTCTTCAGCTCGAGCGGGATCGCCTTGAAGATGAGCTCGCGGAGGCCGGTGATCGCGAGCACCACCATCGCGGCGCCCTCGAGCACGACGAGCCCCATCGCCTCGGGGAAGCTCGCCTTCCCGCTCGCGACGAGTCCGTACGCCACGACCGCGTTCAGACCCATGCCCGGCGCGATCGCGTACGCGTAGTTCGTCGTCAGCCCCATGAGGATCGACATCACGCCCGCGACGAGACAGGTGCTCGTCAGGACCGCGCCGAACGCGAGCGACGGTCCGAACTTGGGTGTCGCCCCGGTCAGGATGATCGGGTTGACGAAGATGATGTACGACATCACGACGAACGTCGTGGCGCCGGCCATCGTGTCCCGCGCGAGTGTGGTTCCTCGAGCGGCAAAGCCGAAGTAGCGCTCCAGGAGTCCGTCTCCACGGAACGCGGCCGCGATGGTGCTCATCCCTCTGCTGTCCTCCCCCTGCATGTGTGAACGACCCGTGACACGGCGGAAGCTATGAAGCGTGCGTCGGACGGATCAAGGCCCCGGCAGGCGAAACCCCGCTCTTTGCGAGAAATCGCGCCCCCGTCTGGGTAGCGGCGGTCCGCGGTAGCGCCGGGCCACGCAAAGTGACACGGCTACACTGACCGACCGCCAGCGGCGAGGTAGCTCAGCTGGTAGAGCACTCGGCTGAAAACCGGGGTGTCGCCGGTTCGAGTCCGGCCCTCGCCACCATCACTTCCCGTTAGCCTCCCCGCCGTGAGCGTAGAGGAGGCTGCCCGGGAGATCGCGGTGATCGGGGGAACGCTCGACCTCGGCGCGGGCCGTCGCGGCGTCGACATGGGGCCGTCCGCGATCCGCTACGCCGGTCTCGAGCAGCAGCTCAGGGAGAAGCTCGGGGTGCGCGTCGCGGACGAAGGGAACGTCATCTCCCCGGTCGTCGAGACGGCCGAGATGGGCGACGAGCAGGCGCGCTATCTGACCCAGATCCTCGACCTCTGCGCCCGGCTCGCGCAGCTCGTCGAGGCGGCGGCGCGGCGGGGCGCGATGCCGCTCGTCCTCGGCGGCGATCACTCGGTTGCGCTCGGGTCGCTCTCGGGGATGGCGCGCGCACGCGGTCCCGGTGGCGTCGTGTGGGTCGACGCGCACGGCGACCTCAACACACCGGAGACGTCTCCGACCGGCAACGTGCACGGGATGGTGCTCGCGGCAGCTCTCGGCATGGCCGGCGAAGCGTTCCGGCCCGACGGTTGGGCGATTCCGGCTGTGGAGCCCGAGAAGGTGGCGCTCGTCGGCGTTCGCTCGCTGGACGAGGGGGAGCGTGAGTTGCTCGGGCGGATCGACGCGAAGGTCTTCACGATGAGCGACGTCGACCGGATCGGCATCGAGCCGTGCATGCGGGAGGCGCTCGCCCACGCGTCCGGCGCCGCCTTCCTCCACGTCTCGCTCGACATGGACGTGGTCGATCCCGACTACGCGCCGGGCGTCGGGACGCCAGTCCGTGGCGGGCTCTCGTATCGCGAGGCGCATCTGGCGATGGAGACGGTCGCGGCGTACGGGCGAACCGACTCGATGGACGTCGTCGAGGTGAACCCGATTCTCGATCGCGAGAATGCGACCGGGCAGCTCGCGGTCGAGCTCGTCGCCTCCGCGCTCGGCGCGCGAATTCTCTAGGTAACCGTCACGAGCACGCGGCGTGTCCGTGGTCCGTCGAACTCGCAGAGGAAGATCGCCTGCACGTCGCCGAGCGCGGGCGCTCCGTCGGCGAGTGGGATGGACACCGACGACGCGGTGAGCGCAGCGCGGATGTGCGACCACGGGTTGCGGTCGCCTTCGTCGGTGTGCCGCCACGGACGAGCTCAGTCATGCGTCTCCTCACCCGAGCCCGACGGCTCGTAGAAGCGCGTGCTCCCGAGCTCCTCCGGGAGGTAGCTCAGCTCGAAGCCCTCGGGATCGTCGTGCGGATAGACGTAGCCCTCGCCGTGTCCGAGGCGCCGGCCGTACCACGAGCCGTCGCGCAGCGCCTTCGGCGGCCGCATCGCGCCGCGCTCCCGCACGTCCGCCGACGCCCGGTTGATCGCGAGGTAGCTCGCGTTCGACTTCGGCGCCCGCGCGAGGTAGATCGCCGCCTGGGAGAGGTTGAGCCTGGCCTCGGGTAGTCCGACGTGCTCCACGGCCTGCGCCGCCGCGACCGCGAGGAGCAGTGCCCGCGGGTCGGCGTTGCCGATGTCTTCCGAAGCGAGCACGATCATCCGCCGTGCGATGAAGCGCGCGTCCTCGCCGCCTTCGAGCATCGCGGCGAGGTAGTAGACGGCGGCGTCCGGGTCGCTCCCGCGCATCGACTTGATGAAGGCCGAGCTGTAGTCGTAGTGCCGGTCGCCGGCCTTGTCGTAGACGAGCGGCGGCTTGCGCGCCGCGTCCTCGACGTTCTCCGCGGTCACTGCGCCGTCGGCGGTGGCGCTCGCGATCTCGACGATGTTGAGCGCAGTGCGCGCGTCCCCGCCGGAGCGGTGCGCGATCAGCTCCACGACGCTCTCGGACGCCTCGCGGCCGATCTCGTCCAGCCCGCGACGGACGACGACGGCCATCTCCTCCGGCGTCAGCGTCTCGAGCTCGTAGACCTGGGTGCGCGAAATGAGCGCGGAGTTGACCTCGTAGTACGGGTTCTCGGTCGTCGCGCCGATCAGCGTGAGGAGGCCCGACTCGACACCGGGCAGCAGGGCATCTTGCTGCGCCTTGTTGAAGCGGTGGATCTCGTCGAGGAAGAGGATGGTGCGCTTCCCGGTCGTGCCGAGCCGCTCTCGAGCACGGGCGAGCACCTCGCGGACGTCCTTCACAGTCGCCGAGACGGCCGACAGCTCCTCGAACGCCGCGCCGGTCGACGCTGCAACGATGCGCGCGAGCGTCGTCTTCCCGCTGCCGGGCGGTCCGTAGAAGATCGACGAGTGGACGCGATCCTCTTCGATTGCGCGCCGCAGGGCCGAGCCTTCGCCGAGCACGTGTTGCTGGCCGACGAACTCGGCGAGACTCGCCGGCCGCAGCCGTTGGGCGAGCGGCGCGACGGTGCCTGCGCGCGCGTCGGCCGCGTCGGAGAAGAGGTCGCTCATGACGCCAGTATGCTCCCGCGCGTGAGCGGGTCTGGCGCGGACGCTTGGAGTGGCGCGAGCTACGAGCGCCTTGCGGAGACCTACGCGGCGATCCACGACCGCATCGTCGCGGCGCTCGCACTGAAGCCTGGGACGCGGATGCTCGACGTCGCCTGTGGAACCGGCGGAGTGGCGCTGCGCGCGGCACGTGCCGGCGCGGACGTCGTCGGCATCGACATCTCGGCCGACCAGCTTGCGAAGGCTCGGCGCGCGGCGGAGGAGGAAGGGCTCGAGATCCAGTTCGACGAGGGCGATTGCGAGGCGCTTCCGTACTGGGACGGCGCGTTCCAGGCGGTTGCGTCGTCCTTCGGCGCGATCTTTGCCGCCGATCACCGGCAGACGGCGTTCGAGCTCGCGCGCGCGTGCCGTCGCGCGGGACGGCTCGCGCTCACCGCGTGGCCGAAGGACGAATGGTCGGAGGTGGGCGAGCGCGCCGGCCGCGTCTATCCGGAAGGCGCCGACGCGCGCGAGTGGGCGAACGAGGCACACGTTCGGGCGCTACTCGGCGCTGCGTTCGACCTCGAATTCCAGACCGGGGAGTGGCGGATCGAGGCGGACTCGGACGAAGCGCTCTGGGAGCTGGTCTCGACTTCCATGCCACCGCTTCGTGCGTGGCTCTCGGAGCAGAGCGAGGGCGCGCGGGCGCATGCGGAGCAGGTCTACCGCGAGTATCTCGCCTCGGGAGCTCTCGAGCGGAGCTACGTCCTCGTGCTCGGGACGCGCCGATGAGCGGGGCGCCGTTCCGCGACGAGGTCACCGATCTCCTGCAACGGCTGATCCGCGTCGACACGACGAACCCGCCCGGGAACGAGACCGCTGCCGCCGAGCTCCTGCGCGACTACCTCGAGGCGAACGCCGTCGCCTGCGAGCTGATCGCCAGGGTGCCGGAGCGGGCGAACCTCGTGGCGCGGATCCCCGGCGGCGACGGGCCGAGCCTTCTCCTCCTCTCGCACACCGACGTCGTGCTCGCCGACCCGGCCGAGTGGTCGGTGCCGCCGTTCTCCGGCGAGCTGATCGACGGCGAGGTCTGGGGCCGCGGAGCGCTCGACATGAAGGGGGAGGTGGCCGCGAGCGCGGTGGCGATTGCCTCGCTCGCGCGTGACGGATTCCGCCCGAGCGGCGACCTGATCTTCGCGGCGACGGCCGACGAGGAGGTCGGCGACGACTTCGGGCTCTCTTGGCTGTGCCGCGAGCATCCCGACTCGGTCCGCTGCGACTTCGCGATCAACGAGGGCGGCGGCGAGCGACTCGTGCTTGCGGACGGCTCCGCGATCTACGAGGCGACGGCGGCCGAGAAGAAGACCGCGCCGTTCCGGATCCACGTGCGCGGACGCTCCGGCCACGCCTCGATGCCCGGCATCGCCGACAACGCCCTCGTGAAGGCGGCCACGCTGATCGAACGGCTGGCGTCGTTCCGGCCCGAGCCGCAGCTCGATCCCGAGCTCGAGGGATTCCTGCGGGCGGTGCTCGGTGAGGTGCCTCCGCTGCACGAGGCGGTCGACCGGACGCGCGCGCTCACGGGTGCCGGGGCCGACATGGTCGAGGCGCTGCTCGGGGCGACCTTCTCGCCCACGATCATCTCCGCTTCCCAGAAGCGCAACGTGATCCCGGCGCTCTGCATCGTCGAAGTCGACTGCCGGCTCCTCCCGGGACAGCACCCGGAGCACGTCGATCCGATGATCCGCGCCGTGCTCGGCACCGATGTCGACTACGAGCTCGAGTGGCTCGAGGCGGAGGGCGGCACGCGCTCGTCGCTCGACACTCCGCTGTGGCGTGCGCTCGAGGAATGGGTCGCGGCGACGGAGCCGGGAGCGAGAGCGGCACCGCTGTGCGGCGCCGGATTCACCGACAGCCACTGGCTGCGTGAGGCGTTCGGCACGGTCGCGTACGGCTTCTTCCCGATGACGGGCGCCCTGACCCCGGAGGAAGCGGCGCTCCTGATCCACTCGGCCGACGAGCGGATCCCCGTCTCCGATCTCGAGCTCGGCGTCGCCTGGATGCGTCACGCCGCGCGCTCCGTCCTCGGCTAGGCCGACTACCCTTCGCCGCGATGGCGAAGGAGAAGATCAGGCTCGGCGGCATGGCGATGCCGAACGGCGTGCTCGTCCACGGCCCGACCTCGTGGGCCTGCGCGATCCGGCACGAGGACGGACGGATCGAGGTCGCGTCGGCGCGGAAGCGCTTCCGCGCGTCGCGCATCGAGAACCCGCTCCTGCGCGGCCCGGCCCGGCTCGCCGAGGCGATCGCGCTCCTGCCGCAGGTGAAGGCGAAGCTTCCCGCCGCCCGGCTGCCGATGGAGAACCCCCAGGCGCTGGCGGCGATGCTCGGCGCGGCCGTCTTCATTCGCGGTCTTCGCGAGTCGTCGCTGCGTCCGGTCGCGCGCGAGCTGCTCTCGGCGGTCGCGTCGGTCTTGCCGGCGGTGCTCACGCTCCGGTCCGGAGAGCTCGCCGCCTACCACGGCGCCGAGCACATCTCGATCGGCAGCTACGAGCACGGGAAGCGCGCGACGCGTGAGCACGAGCGCTGCGGCGGTCACCTCGTCGGGCCGCTCGTCGCGACGTCCGCCGTCGGCAACGCACTCGCCACGCTGGCGCCGGAGCGGCTCCGCCGCCACGCGCAGGCTGCGGCGCAGATCGGCGCCGTCGCGGCTGCGACCGAGCTCTTCGGCTGGATGACGCGGCATCCGTCGCATCCGCTCGCGCAGGCGCTGTCGAAGCCGGGCCACGAGCTCCAGCACCGCTTCTCGACGGCGGAGCCGACCGCCGACCAGCTCGAGGTGGCCGAGGCGGCGCTGGCGGCGTGCCTCGAGCTCGAGCATGACGCTGCAGCTGCGTAGAGAGCGCCTCGCGCCGGAGGTCTTCGACCTTCCCGTCGAGAAGATGCGCGCCGGCTGGTACACGGATGCGTACTTCAACCACGTCCGCGCGACGCTCCTCGCCGACGGCCGGCATCCGAACGTCGTCGTCCAGGTCTTCCAGAAGAAGCACGCCTGGCTCGGCGGGATGGACGAGGCGCTCGCGATTCTTCGCCTTTGCTCTCACGATCCGGACGCTCTGACGATCCGTGCGCTCTACGACGGCGATGCGGTGGAGCCGTGGGAGACGGTGCTCACGATCGAGGGCGACTACACGACGTTCGCGCACCTCGAGACCGTGTACCTCGGCACCCTCGCGCGGCGGACCCTGATCACGACGAACATCGTGGAGGTGCTCGAGGCCGCGAACGGCAAGGCGATCATCTTCATGCCGGCCCGCTTCGACCACCACCGCGTGCAGGCGGGGGACGGCTACGCCGCGTACGTCGCCGGTCAGATCACCGGCTTCGAGATCGGCGTCACGAGCGACGAGCAGGCGTCGTGGTGGGGCGGACGCGGCATCGGGACGGTGCCGCACTCGCTCATCGCGGCCTATGGCGGAGACACCGTCCTGGCGGCGCGGAAGTTTGCGGAGTGGGCGTCGCCGGAGATGTCCGTGACCGTTCTCGTCGATTTTGAGAACGACTCGGTGAAGACGTCGCTCGAGGTGGCCGAGGCGCTTGGCGACCGGCTCTGGGGCGTCCGGCTCGACACGGCCGAGACGCTCGTCGATCGCTCGCTGTGGGAGGGGATGAGCGACTTCAAGCCGACCGGCGTGAACGAGCGGCTCGTCTGGAAGGTGCGCGACGCGCTCGACGCGCGCGGCTTCGAGCACGTGCGGATCGTCGTCTCCGGCGGTTTCGACGTCGAGAAGATCCGTGCGTTCGAAGACGGCGGCGTCCCCGTGGACGCCTACGGCGTCGGCTCCTCGCTCATCCGAGGCGCGAACGACTTCACCGCCGACGTCGTCATGACCGACGGGAATCCGTCGGGCAAGTTCGGCCGGAGCCTGCGCGAGAACCCGCGGCTCGAGCTCGTGAAACACCTCTGAACTTCGCGCTCGCGCCGGAGTGCCGGACGTACGCTTGGCGCGATGCCTCAAGCCTCGCTCGTCACCGCGCGCGCCTGAGCGTACGACCACGCCGAGCGTGTCTCGGTCGCGCTGCAACAGCAAGAGATCCGCAACCGCCTGCGGGAGGCCGAGGAGTCGGGCGGCGCCGGCGCTCCACGCCCGAGATGGCGCTTCCGGCCGTTCGGTCTAGATCTCGCGAAGGTTCGAGCCCGGATCCCAAAGGCGGAACCCGCCTAGGAAGGCGTTCTCGTTGTCGCCGCGCCTGCACCCGGGCGGCAGCTCCTCGAGCTCGTCGACGCCTCCGCCGCCGAGCACGACCTCGTCCGGCTCCATGGCGGCCGTGAGGCGCTCGACCGTCTCGAACACGGCCTCCTTCCACTTCTTCTTGCCGAGCTTCTCGAGACCACGCTCGCCGACGTAGTCCTCGAATGTCTTCTTGCGGAAGGGAAGGTGGCCGAGCTCGAGCGGCTCGATCACGCCGTCGGCGATGAGCGTCGAGCCGAGGCCGGTTCCGAGGCCGAGGAAGAGCATGCGCCCGCCCTGATAGCTGCCGACCGCCTGCATCGCCGCGTCGTTGACGACCTTGGTGGGCTTGCCGAACGCGGCCGCGTAGTCGAAGTCGGTCCAGCCCTGGCCGAGATTCACCGGGTCGGAGATGACCTTGCCGTTGCGCACGGGCGACGGGATGCCGACGCTGACGACGTCCCAGGGCCAGCCTACGACGACCTCGAGCACGCCCTCGACCATCTGGCGCGCGGTCAGAGACGGGCCCGACTCGAAGCGCCGTCGCGCGCTCTCGTTCGAGGTGAGCGCCTTCACGTGCGAGCCGCCGACGTCGACCGCGAGAACGATCTGGTTGGCCACGACCGGTCAGCCTACCCCTGCGCAGGCTCGACGCCGAACAGCCACGAGCCGGCTCCCACTCTCGAGGTCGGGATCGTCGGTCAACGCGACTGAGAACGGCATGAACTCCGGTGGATGGATTCCTCTGAGAGCGAGGCGCCGCAGCGCCTCGAGCTCGTCCTGCCCTGGGAGCCGCAGCTCGAGCCGCGGCGTTCGCAGCGTCAGGTCGAAGAGGGGCGAGATGTCGATCAGCCGAGTCTCTCCGGATGCCCGAGCTGGCCGAGCTCGACGATGTCGCGGCGAAAGAAGAGCGACACGGTCCAGTCGACCACGACCCGGACCTTTCGCTGTGCGAGCGGGAGCTGGTACAGGTGGTACGAACGGGTCACCCACCAGCCGAGGAAGCCGCGCAGCCGAAGGCCGGGCACCTCGGCGATGCCCTTGTGGCGGCCGAGTGTCGCGACCTGGCCGAGCATCCGGTAGCCGTACGGCCTGGGCGCGCCCGTCAGGTTCTTGGCGAGGCGCCGCGCCTGGCGCAGCGCGTGCTGGCAGGTCGGCGGATCGGGCCTGTCGCTTCGGGTGTTCGGGACGCGCGCGCAGTCGCCGAGCGCCCACACATGCTCGTGCCCGCGCACCCTGAGCAGCTCGTCCACCTCGACTCGACCCTTCTCGTCGAGAGGAAGCGACCAGTCGTGCAGCAGAGGGTTCGGCGCGACGCCGGCCGTCCAGACGAGCGTGCGCGTGGGGATTCGCGTCCCGTCCCCGAGCACCGCCTCGTCGGGCGAAGCCGATTCGAGTGTCGTGTCGACGTGAATCTCGATCCCCCGTCTCCTCAGCTCGGCGGCCGCGTAGTCGCCGAGCGGCGGTGGGATCTCGGGCAGGATCCGCGGCGCCGCGTCGACCAGCACCCAGCGGCGCTTCGTCTCGCGGAGGCGGGGGTAGTAGCGCAGCGCGTCCTCCACGAGATCCGACAGCTCGGCGAGCGCCTCGACTCCCGCGTAGCCGGCGCCGACGAACACGAATGTCAGCAGCCGAGACCGCTCGCTCTCGTTCAAGGCGCCGTCGGCCGCTTCGAGCTGCCGGAGCACGTGGTTGCGCAGGTAGATCGCGTCGGCGAGGGACTTGAAGGCGATCCCGTGGTTCGCCAGGCCGGGGATCGGGAGCGTCCGTGGCACCGCGCCGAGCGCCACGACGAGATCCGCCCACCGCAGCGTCCGGCCGGCGACGGTCGTGGTGCGGGCCTCGAGATCGAGGGTCTCCGCCCTGCCGAGCACGAGCTCGGCCTGCGGGCACATGGCGCGCAGCGGCACGACGGTGTGCCGCGGCTCGAGCGTGCCCGAGGCCGCCTCGGGGAGCAGCGGCGTGTAGAGCATGAAGTTCTCGAGGCTGACGATCGTGGGCCGGCGGCCGCGAAGCAGTCGCGCGACGTACGCGCCGGCGAACCCGCCACCGAGGATGAGCACGTCGCGCTCTTCTACGCTCTGCTGCATGGTGCAAGTCTCCGTGATCGGCAGTGGTCAAGAGCACGAGGAAGCCGCCGAGGAGGTCGGGCGGCTGCTCGCCGAGGACGGGGTCACGGTCGTCACGGGCGGGCTCGGTGAGGTGATGGCCGCCGCGTCCCGCGGCGCCAAGGGCGCCGGAGGCACGACGATCGGGATCCTCCCCGGTGGCTCCCGCGCCGACGGAAACGAGTGGCTCGATCACGTCGTCGCGACGGGCATCGGCCACGCGCGCAACCTCGCCGTGGTCGCCTCCGGTGATGCGGTGATCGCCGTGGGAGGGCGGTACGGAACGCTCGCCGAGATCGGCTTCGCGCTCACGCTCGGACGGCCGGTCGTGATTCTCGAGCCGGGGTGGGAGGTGGAGGGAGCGATGCGCGCGCAGACTCCCGCTGAGGCCGTCGAGTTTGCGCTCGCGGCAGTACGGGATACGCGAGTGACATGACGCACGTGCTGCTCCTCAACCTCGTCTTCTTCATCCCGGCGACGTGCGGTGCGACTGCGTTCGCGGTCATCGTCTACCGGCTCCTGAGGGTCGCTCCTCCACCGGCATCTCCGCCGGACGGAGGAACCAAGACTCCGAGCCCGCTCGCCGGGCCCGATGACCTTGCGCGCTCGGCCTGACTAACGCGCGCCGGCTGCGTGGCGCTTGCGGAAGCTGCGCGCCTTCTCTCGGTTGCCGCAGACCTCCATCGAGCACCAGGCCCGGCTGCGATTGCGCGACTTGTCGTAGAAGGCGACCCGGCAGTCGTCGTCCCGGCAGCCCTTGAGACGTTTCCACTCGTCGGTCGGCGCGAGCTCCGCGACGGCTGCGACGACGCGCCCGATCGCGGCGCGCGCCCCGTCTCCCTCGGGAGCGAGAAGCGGGCGGCCGTTCTCGAACCGCACGCCGAGATTCGACGCGCGACCCGCGGCCGCGAGCGTCTGCGACGCGGCCGCGACATCGGCTGCGACCCCGTTGTTCGCGAGGAGCAGCTCTCGGATCGCCTCCCGCACCGCCAGGGCGTCCGCGTGCTCGGCGCTCGTCGGCTCGACGAGATCGTCCACCAGGCCCTGCTCGGAGAACCACATCGCCAGCTCGTCCGCGGAGGAAATCCGGTCGATGCCGGTCTCGAAGTCGAGCGTGTTCACGTAGTCGCGAACGAGGTCGAGCTGCGAATGTAAATCCGTAACCATTGTCCTTGCTTAAGAGGTTACGTAACTGGTAATCTCCGAACAGTGGTTAGAGTAGCACGGAGAGGAGGAGCAGTGATGCATCCCGAGCTCATTCGTCAGGTCGCACTGGCCCGAGTGGCCGACCTCCAGCGCGATGCCAGGCGGTATCGCAGGGCGCGTCAGGCCTCGTTCCATGCCCCGCAGCCGGTGCGGAAGTCGATCGAGCTGCGGCTGAGCAAATGCCGCGAGGAGCTCGAGCGCCTCGCGGCGCTGAGCGAGCGTCCGCTGCACGACGGCGACTGGATCGTCGCCGACGTCGACGGAGTGCCGGTGGCGGCGGTCGCGGTCGAGGACGGCGCGACGGTCTACGACCCGTTCAAGCCGATCTCGCAGGTCGTCTCCCTGCTCGAGCTCAGGCGCAAGCAGGTGCTCGCGACGGCGTACTAGTACGCGGTGGCGAGCCGCGCCCGGAGGAACGTGCGCTCGGTCTCGCTCGGTGCGAGCTCGAGCGCACGCGCGTAGGCTTCGGCCGCCTCCTCGTGCCGTCCGAGACGGTGGAGAAGCTCGGCGCGGGTCGAATGCCAGAGGTGGTACCGGTCGAGCCCGCTCAGCGCGTCGACGAGATCGAGACCGTGCTGCGGCTCGTCGGACATCGCGACGGCGACCGCGCGGTTGAGCTCGACCACAGGTGAGGGGGTGAGCTCCGCGAGGCGGCCGTAGAGCAGCGCGATCTGCGCCCAGTCCGTCGTCTCCGCGAAGTGCAGGGAAGCGATCGCCGCTTGCAGCTGGTAAGGGCCGGGCGACCGCAACGGAAGCGCCCGATCGAGAGCGCGCCGGCCCTGCTCGATCTCGCCTTCGTCCCAGAGGCCCCGATCCTGGTCGTCGAGGAGCACGAGCTCGCCGGCGGGCGAGACGCGCGCATCGCGCCGGGCATCCTGGAGGAGCAGCAGCGCGTGCAGGCCGTGCGCTTCCGCCTCGTCCGGCATCAGAGTCGCGAGAACCGCAGCCAGCCGGATCGCCTCGACGCAGAGCTCGCTTCGCACCGGCGGGCCGTAGCCGGCGTTGAAGACGAGGTAGATCGTCGCGAAGGCGGTGCGCAACCGCTCGGGCAGAAGATGCTCGGGAGGCACTCGAAGCGGGATCCCGGCGTCGCGGATCTTCCGTTTCGCGCGGACGAGCCGTTGCGCGAGCGTCGGCTCCGGGAGGAGAAACGCGCGAGCGATCTCCGGAGTCGTCAGGCCGCCGACGAGGCTGAGCGTCAGCGCGACCTGTGCCTCCGCCGAGAGTGCCGGGTGGCAGCAGGCAAAGATCAGCTCGAGCCGTTCGTCGGGAATGACGGCCTCCTCGTCTGCCGGGAGCTCCTCGGCGCGGGCGAGCAGCTCCGTCTTCCGAGCCAGCGTCTGCTCGCGGCGGATCCGGTCGATCGCCCGGTTGCGCGCCGTGGCCACGATCCACGCGCCCGGGTTGGCCGGCACGCCGGCGCGCGGCCAGCGCTCGGCCGCCTTGACGAACGCGTCCTGCACCGCGTCCTCGGCGAGATCGAGGTCACCGAGGACGCGGCCGAGGATCGCGATCGAGCGGGCGCGCTCCTCGCGGTAGGCGCGGGTGAGCTCTTCTACGAGGCCACCTCGGCCTCGCGCATGACGATCGGCCGCACCTCGATGTGGCCGTAGCGGGCGGACGGGATCTTCGCGGCCCACTCGATGGCATCGTCGAGCGTGTCGACGTCGATCAGGTAGTAGCCGCCGAGAACTTCCTTCGTCTCTGCGAACGGCCCGTCCGTCGTCAGCGTGTCGCCGTTGTGGACCTGGACGACGGTCGCCGTCGACGAGGGCTGGAGCTGGTTCGCGCCGACGAGGATGCCGCGGCTCTGCAACTCCTCCGTGTACCGCGTGTACTCGCCATAGATCGCGTTGCGCTCGTCCTCGGGCATGTCGCCCCAGTGCGCCTCGTCGTCGTTGATCAGAAGCAGGTACTGCATGCTCTCCTCCTTCGTGGTTGGTCGACGCCTCTACGACGAAGAGGCGGCGCCGAAATCGACAGGCAGCGTCAAGCAGGTGGGACCGCCGTCGCCCTTGCGCGAGATCTCGTCGCCGGCGTACTCGACGACCTCGACGCCCGCGTCCTCGAGCCGCTGTCTGGTCACGCGGTTTCCCGCAAGCGCGAGGGCGCGCCCGCCCGGGAGCCCTAGCACGTTCGGCCCCATCGTCTCGAACTCCTCGTCCGGCACCTCGACGAGGCGGATGGCGCGCGCTTCGAGCAGCTCGACCAGCGGGACGGGCAGCAGCGGCGGGTACGCGACCACCAGCTTCGGCGTGATCGGGTTCAGCAGCGAGCGGAGATGGAGAACCTCGCCGCGGCCGTGATAGTGCGGCAGAGGGAACGCGAGCACTTCGACGTCCGGAAGCAGCCGTCGCAGCCCTTCGATCCCGGCTGCGTTCGTCCGGTACGTGCGGCCGGCGAGCAGCGTCCGCTCGTCGAGCCAGACCGTGTCTCCGCCTTCCGCGAGCTCGTCGCCCTCGAGCCGGCCGAGCAGCGGGAGCGGGAGATCCGGCGCCAGCGCCTCGGGCTCGCCGCGGCGGCCGGCCTTTCCCGGCTGGAGCAGGATCGCTCCCTGCGGCGTCACGAGCACCGGGTCGTAGACGTAGATCGAGTCGAGGTTCCCGGGCTCTCCGTGGGCTTCGATCACCTCGGCACCCGCGGCTGCGAGGGCGGCCCGGAACCGCGCGTGCTCGTCGGCGAGGCCGATCGGATCCGGCTCGGCGCGCCAGCCGAGCGTCCGCCACGACGAGACGTCCTCGAGCGCGGGCGGCCGGACGAGGATCCTGGTCACGTCCCGAGCATACGGCGCAGCAGCGTGAGCGCCCCGGCCTTGTCCAGGAACTCGTTGAGGTTGCCGCACTTGGGGCTCTGGACGCACGAAGGACAGCCGCGCTCGCACGGGCAGCCGTCGAGAAGCTCCGCCGTGTCCGCGACCCAGCCTTCGAACTGGTCGAAGCCGCGCGCCGCGATCCCGACGCCGCCGGCGTGGCCGTCGTAGACGAAGACGGTCGGGGCGCCGGTGTCGAGGTGGAGGTTCGTCGAGAGGCCGCCGATGTCCCAGCGGTCGCACATCGCCCACAGCGGCAGGAGCGCGATGAGCGAGTGCTCCGCGGCATGGAGCGACGAGAGGAGGAGCGGCATCGTCTCGAGCCCCTCGAGCTGATGCGGCCGCGGCACGAACCAGACCGCCTCGGTGTCGAACGTCGTCGGCGGCAGCTCGAGCGGGATCGTCGCGAGCGCCGAGCCGTCGGCTGCCGACCTCTTCTGGTACGCGACGACCTGCTCGGTGACCGAGACGCGCCCGAAGGAGAGCTCGAGGCCGAGGCGGCGCTCGACGCGCAGCCGCTCCTCGATCGACGTCTCCGTCTCCTTCTTCGCCTGCGTGTACCAGTCGCCGCCGAACGGCTCGACGAGCGCGCGCCGCGACACGAGGTCGAGCTCGCGCACGAGGTACTGCCTGCCGAGATGGAGGTAGACCGCGCCCTCGTGCACCGTGGAGTAGGCGCGCTCCTGCTCGGCGAGGCCGAGGACGTCTCCGGTCGACGCGTCGACGACGAGGAAGGTGTCCGCCGAGGTCGAGCGGAGCGGGATTCGCGCGGCCGGGGCGTCCTTGCCGGCCCACACCCAACCTCGCTTCGTCTCCCGCAGCTCGACCACGTGCGGCGCACGCTCGAGCGCCTCCGGGCCGAGGGTCGCCGCGTCCTCGGCGTCGATCGGCGCCTCGAATGCCGCCGCGGCGACGTGACCGTCGAGGATGCGCGGGTTGGCATGGTCGAGAATCGCCGCCTCGACGCCGCGCTCGAGCAGGGCGGGCGGGTCTCGCATGAAGTACTGGTCGAGGGCGTCCTCCGAGGCGATGAGGACCGCGAGCCCGTGCCCGCGGCGGCCCGCACGACCCCACTGCTGGCGGAGGCTTGCGACCGTGCCCGGGAAGCCGACCGAGATTGCGCAGTCGAGCTCCCCGATGTCGATGCCGAGCTCGAGCGCGTCGGTCGACGTCACGCCGAGCAGGTCGCCGTCGACCAGCCGCCGCTCGATCTCCCGTCGCTGCTGCGGCGTGTAGCCGGCGCGATAGGGCGCGAGCCTTTGAGCGGTGTTCGCGTCGAGCCGATCAGCAGCGAAGCGGTGGATGAGCTCGGCCGACTTGCGGCTCTTGGCGAAGCAGATCGTCCGCAGGCCGCGGCCCACGAGCCCGGCCAACAGCAGCGACGCCTCGCCGAGCGCGCTCGCCCGCAGTCCGAGCTCCGGGTCGAGGAGCGGCGGGTTCCAGAGCGCGATCGTCCGCTCGGCGCGCGGCGCCGCGTCGTCGGAGACGACCGTCGCCTCCTCGCCCGTGAGCGCGACGGCGAGCTCGCCGGCGTTCGCGATCGTCGCCGAGGCGAGCAGGAACTGCGGCTCTGCTCCGTAGATCCTGGCGAGCCGGCGCAGCCGGCGCAGGACGTTCGCGACGTGCGAGCCGAAGACGCCGCGGTAGACATGCGCCTCGTCCACGACGACGAAGCGCAGGTTGTGAAGGAAGTCGCCCCACAGATCGTGCCGCGGCAGAACTCCGACGTGGAGCATGTCCGGGTTCGTGAGCACGAGGTTGGCCCACCCGCGGATCCGGCGCCGGCGCTCGGTCGGCGTGTCGCCGTCGTAGATCGCGGCGCGGATCGCCGGGACGCCGAGCTCGCCGAGCGAACGCGCCTGGTCCTGCGCGAGCGCTTTCGTCGGATAGAGGTAGAGGGCGCGTGCGTGCCGGTCGGCGGCGAGCGCGTCGAGCACCGGAAGGTTGAAGGCGAGCGTCTTCCCCGAGGCGGTTCCCGTCGTGACGATGACGTTGCCGCCGCCGCGCGCCGCGGCGTACGCGTCGGCCTGGTGCGCGTAGAGCTCGTGAATGCAGCGGCCCGCGAGCGCTTCGCGAACCGCCGGGTGGAGGGAGTCGGGCAGCGGCGCGGTTCGCGCCTCGCGGGCCGGCTCGGTCGTGAGATGGGCGAGCTCTTCACCGGCGAGGAGCTCGTGCCAGAGCCCGGTCGCGGTCACCTAGCCTCCGTCGAAGAGCGTCAGCTGCATCCCGTCGGGCGTGCGCAGCCGCGCGTTGCGGCCGCCCCACGGCGGGATGACGGGATCTGCCTCGGCCGTGGCGCCGGCTGCGAGCAGCCGGGCCGACGTGCCGTCGAGGTCGTCCACCTCGAGCCCGAGCCGCACCGTCCCCGAGACGCGCCGGCCGGCTTCGATCCGGTCGACGCTCTCCGCCTGCTGCTCGTCGAACAGCTCGAGTGTCGCCTGCCCGGCGGCGAGCAGGATCACGCGGCCGTCGTCGCCGCTCCAGTCCGCGAGCTGCTCGAGCCCGAGCGAGTCGCGGTAGAAGGCGACAGCCTCGTCGAAGTCCTCCACCGTGAGGATGACTCGCAGGTTCACGGGCGCCGCCAGCGCAGGCCGAGGATGAACGGGTACTCGCGCTCCTCGGGCTCCTCGATTCGCTCGAGCGTCAGGCCGACGTCGACGAACGCCTGAAGGAAGAGACCGAGCGGCAGATGGCTGGCTCCGACCCTCACACGCAGCCCCGACGAACGCCAGATCCCCGGCGCTTCGTCGTAGCGGCCGGCTCGTCGGTACCAACCGGCATGCAGTTCGGGGCGCCCGCGCTCGGGGTCGTACACGGAATGCGGACCGACGAAGCAGGGATGGACGGCGAGGTAGACGAGCGGCGCGCCAGGGCGAAGCACGCGCACGATCTCCCGCACAACGGCCGCGAGGTCGTCGAGGTCGGTGTTCGTCAGGACCGAGACCGCGGCAGCGAAGGACGCGTCCTCGAATGGCAGCTGCGTCGCGTCCGCCTGAACCGCGTGCACCCCCCGCTCGCGCGCTCGCCGCAGCATGTCGACGGAGATGTCGACGCCGGTCGCGTCCCAGCCGCGCTCGGCGAGCGCGGCCGTGTAGCTCCCCGTGCCGCATCCGACGTCGAGCAGGCGGCCGGTCCCCTCGCCGAGCAAGCTGGCGAGGACGTCCCAGGCCTCGCTCTCGAGCGGCGCCGGCTGGAACTCGCCGTCGTACCAGTCCGCGAGGCCGTCGTAGCGCGCGCCGGTCGTCATCCCGCCATTGAAGCGTCACCGTGCTCGTCCAGGAGGACGATCTTCGCGGCGTCGACGCCGGACAGGTCGGCGCCTGCGGGAGCGACCACTGCATCGAAGCGACCCTGAGCGCGCGCGGCCGGCTCGGCTCCGCGCTGCCGCGCCCGTTCGGCCTGCGCCGGATCCGGCTCCACGACGACGACCTCCCAGCCGGCGAGCTCGAGCGGCATCGCGTGGATCCCCGCGAACCCGAGCTCGAGGACGCGACCCGGCCCGTCACCGAGCAGCTCGAGGATCTGCGGCGTCGCCGAGGCGGCGAGAGCGGGTGGGAGCCGGTGCATGGGTACCCTCGATACATGAAGCGCAAGCGGACCGGCAAGTTCCTCGGCATGCCGTACGACTGGCGGCGGCCGACGGCGGCGCGTCTCGAGTCTCGGTGGTGGAACCGGAACGATCACCGGGTCTTCACCCCGAAGACATTCGGCTGGGGCTTCGACGTGAACCTGGCCGAGCTCGCACGCCGTCTGCGCATCCGGCGTTAGGGTTCCTGCACCGGGGTGCCTCGCTGAGGCTGAGATCACACCCGTCGAACCTGATCCGGGTCATGCCGGCGAAGGGAGTCAGTTTGGTTCCACGTTGCATCACGATCGCAGGCTCCGACTCCGGCGGCGGAGCGGGGGTCCAGGCCGATCTCAAGGCGTTCGCAGCCGCAGGTGTCCACGGGATGTCCGCGATCGTCGCGCTCACCGCGCAGAACACGCGGGAGGTGACGGCCGTCCACGAGGTGCCGCCGGCGTTCGTCCGCGCGCAGCTCGACGCGGTCGCAGGCGACATCGGGATCGACGCCGCGAAGACCGGGATGCTCCACTCCTGCGCGACCATCGAGACCGTCGCGGACTGGCTCGCGGAGCATCCGGTGCCGCTCGTCGTCGACCCGGTCATGGTTGCGAGCTCCGGTGTGCGGCTCCTCGAGGCCGACGCGGTCGACGTACTCGTCGGTCGGCTCTTCCCGCTCGCAACCGTCGTGACGCCGAACGTCCTCGAAGCTCGTGCGCTCACCGGCTCCGAGGATGCGCCGGCGGCACTCGCCGAGGCGCTCGTCGAGCTCGGCGCGCCTGCGGCGCTCGTCACCGGCGGCCACGCCGACGAGCCGGTCGACCACCTTTTCGACGGGACGGAGCACCACGAGATCCCGTTCGACCGCAGCGACGTCGCCGCGAGCCACGGCGCCGGCTGCACCCACTCGGCGACACTGGCCGCGCTGCTTGCGCGCGGCCTCTCGTTGCTCGACGCGGCGCGCGGTGCCGCGGCGGCCGCCTCTCGCGCCGTGGCGCAGGGGCTCGTCGAGCTCGGCGGCGGCGAAGGGCCGGTCGACGTGCTGGGAGTGGCGACGCGATGAGCCTTTCTCCGGGAGCAACGTTGCGCGAGCTCCGCGAGCGGAAGCCGCTCGTGCACCAGGTCACGAACTACGTCGTCATGAACGAGACCGCGAACGCCACTCTCGCGCTGGGCGCGCTGCCCGTGATGGCACACGCCGTGGAGGAGGTGGAGGAGATGGTTGCGATCGCCTCCGCGCTCGTGCTCAACATCGGCACGCTCTCGGAGCGGTGGATCGAGGCGATGCTCCTGGCGGGCGGTGGCGCGAGCGCGCGCGGGATTCCCGTGGTGCTCGATCCCGTCGGCGCGGGTGCGACGACCTATCGCACCGACACCGCGCGCCGCATTCTCGAGGACGTCCACGTGACCGTGTTGCGCGGCAACGCTGGCGAGGTGGCGACGCTCGTCGGCACGGAGGCGGAAGTGCGCGGCGTCGAGTCGATGTCGATCGGGCTCGAGCCTCCCGTGCTCGCACGCGAGGCTGCGCGCGGGCTCGGCGTGATCGCCTCCGTCACCGGGCCGATCGACAACGTCTCGGACGGGGAACGGACGCTCGCGGTCGCGAATGGCCATCCGCTGCTCGCCGCCGTGACGGGTACCGGCTGCATTTCCTCGGCGCTCACCGGATGCTTCCTCGCTGCGAAGCCGGCCGACCCGCTCGAGGCGGCTGCCGAGGCGTTGGCTGCGTTGGGCGTTGCCGCGGAGGATGCCGCCGCGGGAGCCGACGGGCCGGGCACCTTCCACGCCCGTCTCTACGACGCGCTCGCAGGGCTCGACCCGGACACGCTCGACGAGCGCGCGCGCATCTCCGAGCTGTGACGAGGCTCCACGAGCTCGGCGAGTTCGGTCTTCTCGCGGAGCTCGAACGACGCGAACTCGTGGAAGGGATCGAGCACGACGCGGCCGTCGTGGGCGGCCTCGTCGTGACGCAGGACGCGCTCGTCGAGGGAGTCCACTTCCGCTTCGACCTGCTCGGCTGGCGCGAGCTCGGTGCGCGCGCTGCCGCGGTGAACATCGGCGACCTCGCGGCGTCCGGCGGTGATCCTCTGGCGCTCCTCGTCTCGCTCGCGGTGTCGGGCGAGACGGAGCTCGACGACGTGCTCGAGCTGTACGCCGGGTTGAACGAGCGCGGCGTGCCGGTTCGCGGCGGCGACACGAGTCGCGCCGATCGGGTGATGCTGTCCGTGACGGCGCTCGGTCGCGCGGATCGAGTTCCAGGTCGCGCCGGAGCGAAGCCGGGAGACCTCGTCGTCGTGACGGGACCGCTCGGCGCCGCGGGCGCCGCCTTCCGCAACGGCAGGCTCCCACCCGTGCCGGACCGCGTCGCGGAGGGAAAGCGGCTCGCGCAGGTCGCCAGCGCGATGCTCGACATCTCGGACGGCCTCGCGCGAGACGCCGGCCACATCGCCGAGCGCTCGGGTGTCCGTCTCGCGATCGACCTCGACCTCGTTCTCGTCGCTCCGGGCGCGGAGCTGGACGACGTCGGCTTCGGCGAGGACTACGAGCTGCTTGCCACCACGCCCGACGCGCGCGAGTTCCAGGTCATCGGCCGGGTCGAGGAGGGAGAAGGCGTCGAGCTGACGTTACGCGGAGCGCCGTACGAGCTCGCTAGCTGGGATCACTTTCGCTGAGCGCGAGCCACGATCCGAATGCCTTCACGAAGTGGCTCCGCGGGCGCGCGCCCACGAGCGTCTCCTGCGGCTCACCGCCCGAGAAGAGGATCACCGTCGGGATCGAGAGCACCTCGTACCGCGCCGCGACGTCCGGATAGTCGTCGATGTCGACGCCGGCGAACTCGACGCGGCCAGCCGTCTCCCGCTCGAGCTCTTCGAGGATCGGCCGGATCGCCTTGCACGGCCGGCACCAGGGAGCCCAGAAATCGACGATGACCGGCCGCTCGGCTGTCAGCACGGCGTCGTCCCAGCTCGCAGTGTCGAGCTCGCGCATTCCGGTTCCAGCGTATCTCGCTACCGTGCCCTCCGATGGTGAGGGCCTTCGCGGTGCCGCGCCTCGTCGCGGCCGGGTGCGTCGTGCTGTTGTCCACCGCCGCCGTGGGCTACGGCGCTCCGGGCAGGGACGCGGCGCGCGCCCAGCTTGCATATCGCGCGATGGAGCGGATCTATTTCGACCGGAGCAGCGGCGACTACCGCCAGACTCCACTCGGGAGGGTGGGCTCGCACGCGTGGCCTTACTCGCAAGCTCTTGCTGCGACCATCGAAGTCGCACGGGTTCGCGGTGCGCGCTCCACGGCCAGTCTCGCGGTGCCGGCGCGGCTCGCCGAGCTCGACAGGCGGTTCCGGGTCCGTGGCGTGTATCACGCCAGGCCCAAGGGCGACGTCTACTACGACGACAACGAGTGGATCGCCCAGGACCTGCTCGACTGGGACGCAGTTCGCGGCAGCGCCTCGGCGCGCCGGAAAGCAGCGCGGATCTTTTCCGCTGTGACTCGCGCGTGGGACACCAGCTCGACGAAGACCTGTCCGGGCGGCGTCCAGTGGACGAGTGCGCGCGGGAACGACGACCGGAACACCGTGTCCACGGCGAATGGAGCGATCGTCGGTCTCCGCCTCTACCTCCTCACTCGACGCGCGGGATACCTCCGCTGGGCTCAGCGCATGGTCGGCTGGGTCGAGCAGTGCCTGCGCAATCCCGATGGTCTCTACGGCGACCACATCTCCGGGAGCGGCTCCTTCGATCGCACCGAGTGGAGCTACAACCAGGGGAGCATGATCGAGGCGTATCGACTGCTCTACAGAGCAACCCGCGATCCCGTGGATCTGGCTCGGGCGGAATCGATCGCCGACTCGACACTCGCCGCGTTCCGTGGCCGCTGGGCGCACGAGCCGGCTGCCTTCGCGGCGATCTTCTTCCGGCGTCTCCTGGCGCTCGGCGGCGACGACGGGCGCAAAGGCTACGTCGCCGCCGCGCAGCGCTACGCCGACCGTCTCTGGGAGAGCCCCAAGCCGCAGTTGTTCGCGCAGGCGGCTGTCGTGCAGGTCTACGCCGCGCTCGCCGCGACCACTACAGTCGGCGCGTGAGGGCGGCCAGCCGGAGCAGCGGAACCCGCGCGACGGCCTCGAGGAAGATCGTCCGGCTCATCTTCGACGTGCCGTGCGTGCGGTCGACGAAGACGATCGGCACCTCGACAACCCGGAAGCCCGCGCGGAGCGCGCGATATGTCAGTTCGATCTGGAAGGCGTACCCCTTCGACGTCACGGCGTCGAGGTCGATCCGCTCCAGAACCTCTCGCCGGAAGCACTTGAACCCTCCGGTGAGATCGCGCACGTCGAGCCCGAGGAGCGTTCGCGCGTAGAGCGATCCCCCCGCCGAGACGATGCGGCGTCCACGGCCCCACTTCTCGGTCCCGCCACCCTCGACGTAGCGCGAGCCGAGCGCGACGTCGGCGCCGCTCGCGCACGCCTCGATCAACCGAGGCACGGCGGCCGGATCGTGGGAGAGGTCGGCGTCCATCTCGAGCACGAGCTCGGCGTCGCCGCCCAGCACCTCCCGAAAGCCCGCGAGGTACGCCGGCCCGAGGCCCTCCTTCTTCTCCCGGTGGAGGACGGAGACCCATTCGCGTTCAGCTGCGAGCCGGTCGGCGAGATCGCCCGTTCCGTCCGGCGAGTTGTCGTCGATGACGAGCACGCTCACGCCGAACGGCTCGAGCGCGTCGATCACACGCGGGAGGTTCTCGCGCTCGTTGTAGGTCGGCAGGCAGACGACGGTACGCGGCATCGGCATCTTCTATGGGAACACGTACACGAGGGACAGGGTGCCGAGGACGAGGAGGACGAGCGAGATCGCACGTGCGAGCCGGTCCGTCCGAGCATCCTTCGTGAGAGCGGCGAGGCCCCAGAAGAGCGGCGGGGCGAGCAAGCCGAAGCGGCCGATCGAGTCGAACGCCCCGGTGAACACCGGCAGGATCACGATCGCAGCGCCCGCCGCGAGCCAGCTCCTCGGGACACCCATGCGCCGGGCTGCGTACAGCAGCCCGAGATAGCCGAAGAAGCAGACGACGTCCCGGACGAGCCACGGGCTGTGGCTCACCGCGGACGGGAGATGCTCGAACGCCCGGAAAGCTCCGCTGATCCGGAACTGGCGCCCCCAGGCGTGCTCGGCCCGACTCCAGGCGAACGGATCGTGAAGTGCGCTGTCGAGATAGACCGAGTACGAGACGAGGGCAGCCGCAGGAGCGAGGACGGCCGCCAACGCCGCGCCGCGGCGCACGGGAGTGAGCGTCTGCCGCTGCTGCCACGCAATCGCCGCGAGCGGGAACACGAGGAACAACCCCTCGGGCCGCGCGAGTGCCGCGGCTCCCGCGCACGCAGCGGCAAGCCACCATCGTCGCCGCAACGCAGCGAGCGGCGCCGCACAGAGGAGAACGAGCACGACGCTCTCGGGATACGACATCGAGAAGACGTAGCTCAGGGGGAAGATCGCCAGATAGGTCGTGGCGCGCCGCGCGAGAGGCTCGCTGAAGAGCTCTCGAGAGAGCGCGTAGAACAGGCCGAGACCGAGGAGCAGAGCGAGATTCGAGAGCAGCGGGCCGGCGAGGCCCCAGCCGACCCCGAGTGCATGCACCGCTCGCAGCAGGATCGGATAGAGCGGAAAGAACGCAGGGTCGCTTTGCCGGCCGGGTACGAGCAGGTAGCCGCCGCGCGCGACCATCCCGTACCAATGGCCGTCCCAGCGGTCGAGCGTCCAGACGGTCGGCTTGATCGCGAGCGCCGTCCCGACCGCAACGACTCGTCCCAACGTCCACCAGCCGATGAGCCAGCGCGGCGGTGGAGCGAGGGTGAGTCCGCGCCGTGCCGCTTCCGTCGTGACAGAGGCGCTCATCGGCGCGGCCCCCTGCCGCTCCTCGGAGGGAACCGGAATCGGAGAAGGGTGCGTGGCCTGACTCGGTTGAGGTAGAGACGAGCGGTTGCCGCATGGCCGTCCCGCTCGACGATCGCGACGATGGGCCGGTGGGTTCGCGGAGAGACGTAGAGCGTGAGGCGTTCATCGTGGGCGCGAGTCGCCGTCAGCGCGATTGCCGGCTGGTTGGCGGCGTAGCTTCGCTCGACCCCGAGATCCCCGCCGCTCTGTGCCGCCGCCGCGAGGACGCGGGAGAGCTTGCCGCTGCACCCGACAAGGGCCAGGAGCCCGACGGGTAGTCGTCGCTTCCGATCGCCAGTCTTGAGCGAGGCATTCCAGCGGCTCGACACGCGAACGATGGGCCCGGCACCGAGCGAGAGCAGCGACGCCTGAGTCTTCCGGCCGCCGCGGCCCGGGAACCAGCCGCGTAGACAGGCTCCCTTGAAACGGTGGTGGTGTACGTGGAAGACATCGATGACCAGCCGGTAGTCGTGGAGCCAGGCGCTCGCGTCGGCTGCGACTCGGTCCGCGCGTGCGGGCGGAGGAAGGGCGGCCGCCTGGAGCGACCAGCCGCCTGCGGTCACCGCGGCGGCGCCCGCAAGAGCCACTGCAACGCTCGTCAGCGTCCGGCGCACGTCCGAGGACGGTAGGAGGCGATCATGAGCTGAATCTGAGCGAAGCCTATGATCGGTGGCGTGGCCGAGCTGCCGCGCAATTCGGAGGTTGCGGATCAGATCGACCTGCTGGGCGATCTCCTCGAGCTCGAGGGCAAGGACACGTTTCGCGTCGTCGCGTATCGCCGCGCGGCCGCCCGTGTGCGCGAGACGTCGGGCTCGGTGGCGCAGCTCGCGCTCGACGGACGCGCGAAAGAGCTGCAGGGCATCGGCAAGACGATCGAGGAGAAGATCGTCGAGATCGTCGAGCTCGGCGAGATCCAGGCCCTGACGAAGAAGAAGGCCGGGGTTCCGCCCGAGGTCGTCCTCTTCATGAAGCTGCCGGGTCTGGGGCCGAAGACCGCGGCGCGCATCTGGCGCGAGCTCGGCATCGAGACGCTCGACCAGCTCGAGGCGGCGGCCGAGGGGGAGCAGCTGCGGACGCTCGCCGGGCTCGGGGCGAAGAGCGAGGAGAAGATCCTCGCCGCGCTCGCGTTCCAGGCCGAGAGTCCGGAGACGGGCCGCTACCTGCTCGGCTCGGGGTTGCCCGCGGTGCAGGCGGCCGTCGCGGCGTTGCGTGAGCTGCCCGCGGCCCTCGACGTCTCGGAGGCGGGGTCGGTGCGCCGCCGCAAGGAGACGTACCGCGACCTCGACATCATCGCGAGCGCGACGAACCCCGCCGACCTGACTGAGCGCTTCGCGAGCCTGAGCTGGGTCGTCGACGTCGTGGCGCAGGGCGACACGAAGGCGACCGTCGTCTCGCGCGACGGGCACCGCTTCGACCTGCGCGTCGTTCCGCCCGAGTCGTTCGGCAATCTCCTCCAGCACTTCACCGGGTCGAAGGACCACAACGTCGCGATGCGCGAGGACGCCGTGCGGCGTGGGCTCTCGATCTCGGAGTACGGCGTCACGAACGTCGAGACCGGGGATGTCCTTCGCAGCTCCGACGAGGACGCGGTCTACGAGTTCCTCGGCTACGAGCCGATCCCGCCGGAGCTGCGTGAGAACGCGGGCGAGCTCGAGGCGGCGCGGAAGGGTGAGCTGCCGAAGCTCGTCGAGCTGCGCGACGTCCGCGGCGACCTCCACACGCACTCGCACTGGTCGGCCGACGGCAAGAGCACGCTCGAGGAGATGCTCGAAGGCGCGGTTGCGCGCGGCTACGAGTACTACGCCGTCACCGACCACTCGCACTACCTGCGCGAGGGCCGGCTCCAGGCGCAGCTCGAGGAGATCGAGTCGTTGCGCGGGCGGTTCCCGAAGCTCACGATCCTCGCCGGTGTCGAGGCGAACATCCGCTCGAACGGCGAGGTCGACGTCGCGGAGGAGGATCTCGCGCTGCTCGACTGGGTCGTCGCGTCGGTGCACAACGCACCCGACTCGCGGCCGACCGAGCGGGTGCTCGAGGCAATGCAGAACCCGTATGTCGACTGCATCGGCCACCTCACCGGCCGCCGGATCACGAAGCGCCCGCCGCGCGCCGTCGACGTCGGGAGGGTGATCGAGGGCGCGCTCGCGACGGGCACCTTCCTCGAGATCAACGGCCAGCCGGACCGGCTCGACCTGCGCGACGTCCACTCGCGGGCCGCGAAGGAGGCAGGACTGAAGCTCGTCGTCTCCTCGGACGGGCACGAGGTCCGCTCGCAGGCGTATCTCGAGCTCGCGGTTGCGCAGGCGCGGCGCGGCTGGCTGACGAAGGCCGACGTCGTGAACACGCGCACCGCAAAGCAGCTCCGGAAGATGCAGAAGACGCGTTGAGCGGCGTCGACTTCCGCGAGGACGGGGCCGCCGCGCTCGAGTGGGCGGCGCGCTACCTCGAGCAGCTGCCGGAGCTGCCGGTGCTCGCGCAGGTCCGGCCCGGCGAGCTCGCCGCGAAGCTGCCGGCCGCCGCGCCCGAGCAGGCGGAGACGTTCGCCGACGTGCTGCGCGACCTCGACGAGCTGCTGCTCCCCGCATTCACGAACTGGCAGAGCCCGCGCTTCTTCTCGTACTTCGCGGTCACCTCCTCGGAGCCGGCGATCCTCGCCGAGATGCTCGTCGCGGCGCTGAACCAGGTCGCGATCGTGTGGCGCGCATCGCCCGCGTCGACCGAGCTCGAGCTGCGCGTCGCCGACTGGGTGCGGCAGCTGCTCGGCCTCCCGGACGGCTGGCACGGCCACATCGAGGACACGGCCTCCACGTCGACGCTCGCCGCAATGGTCGCGGCACGGCACGTGACGGAGCGCAACGTCGTCGTCTGCTCCGAGCACGCGCACTCGTCGGTCGAGAAGGACGCGCGGATGCTCGGGATGGAGCTGCGCAAGGTGCCGGTGGACGCCGAGCTGCGGATGCGTGTCGAGGGCTACGACCTCGGCGACGTCGCGTGCGTCGTGGCGACGGTCGGCACGACCTCCTTCGCCTCCGTCGATCCGGTGCGCGCACTCGCCGAGCGCGCGCACGCAGCGGGCGCGTGGCTCCACGTCGACGCGGCGTACGCGGGCTCGTCGTGGATCCTCGAGGAAGAGCGCTGGTCGGCCGACGGGGTCGAGCTCGCGGACAGCCTGGTCGTCAACCCGCACAAGTGGTTGCTCGTCCCGACCGACTGCTCGCTCGTCTGGACGGCGCGGCCCGACGAGTGGCGCGAGGCGTTCACGCTGACGCCGGAATACCTGCGCACCGACGACGAGGCGTTCTCGCTCGCGGACTACGGCCCGCCGCTCGGCCGCCGCTTCCGCTCGCTGAAGCTCTGGGCGGTGCTGCGCTGCTACGGCGCGGAGGGCCTGCGGGCGATCATCCGCGAGCACATCCGGCTCGCGCAGCTCTTCGCCGACTGGGTGGAGGAGAGCGACGACTGGGAGCTGGTCGCGCCGCAGCGCTTCTCCCTCGTCGTCTTCCGCCGCAACGGGACGGATTCCGAGAACGAGGAGCTGGAGCGGCGCGTGAACGCGTCGGGTGAGATCTTCATCACGCACACGAAGCTCGACGGACGCTTCGTCCTCCGGCTCGCGGTCGGCAACGCGAGGACGACGGAGGACGACGTGCGGCGAGCCTGGGACGTCCTCAACAGGGAGGCGACACGATGATCGTCACGACGATGAACGACATTCCGGGATACGACGTCGACGAGGTCTACGGCGAGGTGATGGGCCTGACGGTGCGCTCGCGCAACATCGGCTCGCAGATCGGAGCCGGCCTGAAGTCGATCCTCGGCGGCGAGCTGAAGGGGATGACGAAGGCGCTGATCGACAGCCGCCGGCAGGTGATGGCGCGGATGATGGAGGAGGCCGAGGGCAAGGGCGCCAACGCGATCATCGCGATGCGCTTCGACACCGCCGAGATGGGCGGTCAGTGGACGGAGATCTGCGCCTACGGCACGGCGGTGCGCGTCCACAAGGCGTGACCCGAGCGGTCGTCTTCGACCTCTTCGAGACGCTCGTCGACTACGACGAGCAGAAGTCCGTGGACTTCTCGGCCGCGGCGGCCGACCTGCTCGGCCGCGAGCGGGAGGAGTTCCACGCGTTGTGGCGTGCGGGACGGCCGGCTCGTGACTCCGGATCGCTGCGCAACTACCTCGCCTCGATCGGGATCACCGGCGAAGAGGGCCGCCGCCTCGTGGAGCTGCGTCGCGCCTCCTCGCTCGGGCTCCTCGCCGAGCCTCGTCCCGGCGTCTTGGACACGATCGCCGAACTGCACCGCCGCGAACTGGGCGTCGGGCTGATCACCGTCTGCAGCGAGGACGTGGTCGATGTCTGGGACGAGACCCCGTTCGCGGACGTCTTCGACTCGGTCGTCTTCTCCTGCTCGTGCGGCTACCGGAAGCCCGACCCGAGGATCTACGAGCTCGCCCTCGGAGAGCTCGGAGTCGAGGCGCCCGAGTCGATCTTCGTCGGAGACGGAGCGAACGACGAGCTGGCCGGCGCGGAGGCGGTTGGAATGCGAGCGGTGCAGGTCGGGGCCACCCGGCCGTGGTCGGGTGAGCGCATCTCGAAGATCCGCGAGGTGCTCGAGCTTCTCTAGAGTCGGCGCAACAGGGCGAGAAACTCGCCGGTCGACTCGACGACGAGGTCGGCCGCGTCGAGCAGCACCTGCGGCGCCTCGGCCGAGGCGACGGCGACGCGCACCGCTGTCTCCAGCCCGTTCAGCGCCGCGAACGAGTCGATGTCGGTCGTGTCGTCGCCGGCCGCGAGCGCCCGGTGGAGATCGCGTTCCTCGAGCAGCCGCCGCACCGCGGTTCCCTTGTGCGAGCCCACCGGTGGGAGAACCTCGAGGATCTTGCGGCCGTAGCGCGCGACGAGGCCCTCCTCCCGCGCCGACTCCGCGATCCCGTCGAGCGCGCGGATTGCGACCTCCTCGTCTGCTTGGTCGCGGAAATGGAAGGCGACCGCGAGCCCCTTGGGCTCGATCTGATCCCGCGGCCATGGCGCGTCGGCCGCGAACGCGGCGAGCGTCCTGCGCCAGCGGTCGGCCTGCGGCTCGAGCTCGAGCCCGTGCGAGCCGACGCACACGATGCCGTCCACGCCGAGCCGCTCCCTGACGTCATCCCCTGCTCGTCCGCTCACGACGGCGACGACCGCGTAGCGCTCGACGAGCCGCGCGAGCTCCGCGCGTGTCTCCGGCGCCGCCGCCGCATCCTCCGGACGCGAGACGATCGGCGCGAGAACGCCGTCGAAGTCGAGGAAGAGGCCGGCCTCCCGGGGCTCGGCGCTCAGGCGCTCGAGCAGGAGATCGGCGGTCGCAGCCATGCCGGCAAGCATAGGGCTCTTCGAAAATGGCCATACTTCCGTCGTGCCCGATCTCGACGAGCTCTGGATCCCCCTGGTCGACGAGCCGATCGGCGGGATCGTCGATCGCGTCCTGCGCGAGGACCCGGCGCTCGCGGCGCGCGTCGAGACGCCGCACCGCGTCCTCGCCTTCAAGACCTTCGCCTACATCCGCACCGGCATCCTGCTCGGCCAGCTCCTCTTCGACCACGACGTCCCCGACTGGGACGGCTCGGAGAGCTGGGTCGAAGCGCTGCTTCGAGATCCGGCCCACCGAGCCGCGATCGAGCGCGAGGTGCGCGCGGTCGCCGAGGAGATCGCCTCCGATCCGGAGTACGCCGACGAGGAGCCGATCGCGCCGGACGACGCCGTGCGCGACCGCTTCCGCGTGTTCGCGCGGGAGCACCTCGGCGGCGGCTGAGCGCTAGCTCTTGCTGCCGTTCCCCTGGTAGACGAACCCGTTCCCGCTGCCGAACAGCTTGCGGGCGAGCAGCCGCCGCACCGCTGGTCCGGTGATCGGGTTGAGGAGCAGACCGAGCGCGATCCCGACGACGAGGAGCAGCCCGTTCTTCGCGGCCCGCGCAGGCTCCGGTGACTGCTTCTTCACGGCGCCGACGCGGCCGGCCGCGCTCCTGAGCTCGTTGATTGCGTTGCGCAGCTGGTCCTGGAGGTTCTTGTCAGCCGCGAGGCGCGAGGCGGCGTCCGACACCTTGCGCTTCGACGCGAGCTCGTCGTAGACGGCGCGGGCCGAGCTGTAGGCGTTGCGCACGTTGTTGCGAAGCTCCTTGTCGCGAAGCGCGCGCTCGACATACGGCCGCGCGCTCGTGGCGGCGCCGGCGACCTTGTCCTTCGTGTACGTCATCTCCGGATCCTTTCCGTCGGGGGTGGAGGCGATGGTGCCTATCTTTCCACTGCGCTGATCTACCCGTCGTGGCGTGACGGCAAGCGTTTGAGTAGCGCTTCGGCGAGCCGTCGCGAAGCCCCGTCCACGAGCTCGCCCTCGAAGCGGGCTGCACCGGCGGCCGCGTCAAGGACACGCTTCGCCCGCTCGACTTCGGCCGGGGACGGCGTGAAGACGAAGTTGACCGGCTCGATCTGGCTGGGGTGGATCACCCACTTGCCGTCGAAGCCGTGCTCGAGCGCCCGCCGTGCCGAGAGGACGAGACCGAGGTCGTCGCGGAGTCCGGCATGCGGGCCGTCGACCACCTGCAGCCCGAATGCTCGTGCGGCCGCGACCACGTGGGCGAGAGCATGGTCGGACGTGCCCGCCCCGATCGAGAGCACCGGCACGCCGAGCGAGGCGGCGAGATCGGCGGGGCCGAAGACGAGCGCCTCGAGCCCGTGCCCGGCGGCCGCGATCCGGTTCGCCTCGACGAGCCCGCGCGCCGTCTCGATCTGAGCTTCGATCCCGATCCCCGAGGGGAGCAACTCGGCCGCGGCGGACACGTCCTCCGGGGACTCGACCTTGGGCAATACCACGACGTCGGGCCGCGCCTCGGCCGCCGCACGCAGGTCGTCCTCCCACCACGGGGTCGAGCGGCCGTTGACGCGGAGCGCAGTCGTTCGTCCGAGCGGCCCTCGCCGCAGCGTCGCGACGGCGCGTTCGCGCGCCGCGTGCTTGTCCTCCGCAGCGACCGCGTCCTCGAGATCGACGACGACCTCGTCCGCCGGAAGCGCCGGCGCCTTGGCGAGCATCCGCTCGCTCGAGGCGGGCACGATGAGGCACGAGCGACGGGCGCGCACGTGCGAACGCTAACTCGCCGGCTGCGGTAACTCCGCCAGCTCGGGCCCGCTCCCGTGCTTGCTGGTCGCGCGCGCGAAGAGCGCCGCTGCCGGAACGAGCGCCGTCGAGCCGGCGAGGAGGGCTGCGCGAATCCCCCACAGGGTCCCGATCCAGCCGAGCACGGGGCCACCGGCCGCCTGTCCGATCGCGTCCGCCTGGCCGCTGATCGAGAAGACCGTCGCCCGCACGCTCGAGTCGGTGATCTGCTCGTTGAGCCAGATCGTGTAGAGCGGGTTGATGAGATTGCGCGCGAGGAAGACGCCCAGCAGCGCGGCGATCGCGGCCCAGGCCGACCAGGCGACTCCGAACATGACCATCGCGGCCAGCTCGAAGACGACGAAGCCGAGGAGAACCGCCGCGATCGTCTCCGAACCGTCGCGCTCGAAACGACGGATGAGGAACGTGGTGCCGATGAAGCCGTTGATCATCCCCGCGAGGTAGAAGAGTCCGAACCAGATCACCGGGTTGAGATGGCCGACGGCGGGGAGGCCGACGTCGCGGAGGAAGTGCGCCTCTTTCAAGCGGTCGAAGCCCTCGCTCGACATGCCCGCGAAGACGCCGACGGCGACGAGGAGCATGATCACCGGAGCGGCTCGAGCGTAGCGCGCTCCGGCGACGGCGGTCGTCCGCATCTCGCGCAGCGGAGAGCTGCGCTCCGCGCGCGGCCGGCGCTCGAAGCCGTGTTCCTCCATGAGCACGATGCAGGCCACGCCGCAGACGATCGTGAAGACGCCGCCGAGCACGACACCGGCGCGGAGCGACGCGGCGCCGAGCGCGACCTGCAGAAGCAGCCCGACAACCGCGCCGGCTTGGCTCCAGCGAGCCGCTCGGAGGAAGATCCGGCCGGCGTTCTCGGCTCCGGCCTCGTCCGCGAGCCACGCCTCTTCCGCACCGCTCGTGAACGTGTACGAGATCCCCCACAGCGCCCAGAGCGCGATCACGATCCACGGGGTCGAGACGAACGCGATCGCCAGCCACGCCGCGCCCATGCCGAGGTACCCGACGGTCAGCGACAGCTTGCGGCTGTACGTGTCCGCGACGATCCCCGTCGGCAGCTCGAAGAGGAAGACCGCGCCTTCCATCGCGGTGCCCATGAGCACGAGCTGGAGCGGCGAGAGATGCAGCGTCCGGACGAGGTAGACCGCGGCGACGACCCAGGTGGGCATCGACAACCCGAACGAGAGGCCGTAGTAGAGGGTCTCGGCGGAGGGGCGCCTCACGCCTTCTCCCAGACCGAGACGTGCTTCGTGCTCTCGGCGGTGAACGGTGAGCGATCCCAGTCGGCCCAGCGCTCTCGCAGCCGCAACCCCGCCAGCTGCGCCATGAGGTCGAGCTCGCCCGGAGAGGCCGAGCGGAACGGAATCGACGTGCGTCGCCAGGCGCCGTCGACGAGCGAGAAGTGGTGGGAGACGAGCCGCTGCGTGTCGGCGTCGTACTCGTCGATGCCGACGTGCGTGTCGCCGAGGTCGAACACCTCGAGGCGCTGCCTGTTCTTCGTGCCGACCTCGACGACGAAGCAGCCGCCTGGTGCAAGATGCGCTGCGGCATTCGCGAACGTCGCGACCTGTCCCTCCTGCGTCGTCTGGTTCGAGATCGAGTTGAAGACGATGTAGGCGAGCGAGAACTCGCCGTCGACGCGCGTCGTCGCGTAGTCGCCGATCGCGACGGGGATCGTGTTCGTCTTCTTGCGCAGCTCCGCGACCATGTCGCGCGAGAGGTCGATGCCTGCGACCCGGACGCCTCGCTCGGCCAGCGGCACTGCGATTCGGCCGGTGCCGATCGCCAGCTCGAGCGCGCCGCCACCCGCGAGCGGCTCGAGGAAGTCGAGGACGGGCGCGACCGGCATGCCCACGGTCTCCGCGTCGTAGCGGGCGGCGACGTCGCCGGCGAACCAGTCCTTCACAGCGGCAACCCGCGGCGCACGGTGATGGAGAAGTCGCGCGTGAAGTAGCCGAGACGCTCGTTGACCGCGCGCATGTTCTCGTTGCCGGTCTGCGTCCACGTGTAGATCTCGCGGATCCCGCGCTCGGACGCCCAGGCGATCGAGGTCTCCTTGAGCGCTCGCGCGAGCCCCCGCCCACGCCAGTCGCGGCGCACCGTCGTGAGCCCGTTCTCGACGCGGGCGGGATGATCCGGGTCGCGGAGCAGCCCGGCCATGCCGACGATCTCGCCGCCGGCGAGCGCGACGAACGTCGCCTCCGGCCAGGTGACCCACTCCGACTCCCACTGCTCCGGCGTGATCTCCACCTTGCGCGGTGTGGGCATGTCCTCGAACCCCTGCAACGCCAGGTCGAAATAGAGCTGCCGCAGAAGCCCCGGACGCTCGCGCGCGGTGATCACGACGACCCCTTCCGGGAGTGCGGGCCACGGCTCGTCGGCCGCCACGGCACGTACTTGCTCGACCTGGCGGCCGGTCTCCGCGAAGCCGAAATGCTCTGCGAAGGCGAGTGATCCGGCGTCGTCGACCATCGAGCCCACCTCGTCGTAGCCGCGCTCCTCGGCGTGCGTCGCGAGCCGCTCGAGCAGCGCCGTGCCGATTCCCTGTCGCCGGTGGGCCGGAAGCACGCGAGGAGTGATCGATCCCCCTCCGAGGTCGCTCTTCCCCGCGCTTCCCGACCCTACCAGCACACCGTCCAAGAACGCGAGCACCATGGAGCTGTCGCCGGCACGGAGCTCGTCGATCGACGGGGCCCGCTCGTTCGGCAGGATCGTGGTGCGCACGCTTCGCCAGAGCTCGAGCTCGTCGTCCGTCTCCGCTCCGCGCAGCTCGATCATCCGGACCTCTTCAGCTTCCCGTGCTTCTTCGCGTGCCGTTCGCCGACGCGGAAGACCGCGAGCCCGAGCGGCGTCGCGAGAACCGCGATGATCAGGAGCGGCCAGACGTCGGCCCACGCGAGCCCGTACCCGTAGACGATCGACGCCCGGTCGCCGCGCAGCACGTACGTCGCCGGCGAGATCTTGGCGATCCACTGCATCCACTCGGGCATGACCTTCACCGGGTAGTAGACGCCCGAGACGACGAGCATCACCCCCTGGCAGACGAACCCGAGCTGAGCCCCCTTTTCCGGCGAGATCAGCGGCAGCACCGAGGTCATGATCCCGACGCCGATGAAGGACAGCGACGCGATCGCGAGCAACGCGAACGCCGCGCCGTAGTTCGCAGCGGGTGCGTGGATCCCGATGAAGGCCGCGACCGCGAAGAACAGGATCGTGGCCCGGATCAGGCCGTAGAGCACCGCGAACGCGCCCTGACCGAAGAGGTGGACGAGCCGCGACAGCGGCGCCATGAACGTGTACTCGATCGTCCCTTCCCAGCGCTCCCAGGCGACCGTCTCGGTCATGAACTCGAAGATGATCCCGAGGAACGCCCAGATCACCGCGCCGACGAGCAGGATCGTCGCCAGCGTGTTCTCGCGTGCGGGCGCCAGGTTCGCGGCGCGCGCGATGAACACGATCGTGAGCGTGTTCGCGATCGTCCAGACCATGAACGCCAGGTCCCACAGGAAGTAGCGCTTCGTGAGGTAGACGTTCCGCTCGACGATCCCGAACAGACCGACGAGCTGGTTTCTCGTCTCTAGAGCGAATTCGCTCACGCGAACACCTCCCGGTACTCGTCGTCTTCGTCGGATTGCTCGTTCTCGAACTCGCGCCCGGTCGCGGCCAGGAACGCCTGCTCGAGCGTCTGCACGCCGAAGCGCCGTTTCACGTCTGCAACGGGCTCGAGGAAGAGCAGCCGGCCGCGGTCGAGGATCCCGACGCGGTCGGCGAGCGTCTCGGCTTCGCCCATGTCGTGCGTGCAGAGGAGGATCGTGGCGTCATGCTCAGCCCGCACCTCGCGGATGAACTCCTGCACCTCGAGCTTCGAGCGCGGGTCGAGCCCGGTCGTCGGCTCGTCGAGCAGGAGCAGGGCGGGCGAGGTCAGGAGCGCCCGGGCGAGGGCGACCTTCTGCTGCATGCCGCGCGACAGGTGCTCCATCGACTCGCCGCGCCGCTCGGGCGGGAAGCCGACCTTGGCGAGGATCTCGGGGACGGCGACGCGCGTCTGGCGCGGGGTCATCCCGTAGAAGCGGGCCGCATACGAGAGGTTCTCGGCCGCGGACATCTTCTTGAAGAAGCTCGCTTCGACGGAGACGCGGTTGACGAGCCGGCGGATCGTCGACGCCTCACGGTTCACGTCGTGCCCGAAGACCCTCGCCTCACCGCCGTCGCCGATCAGCAGCGTCGAGAGCAAGCGGACGAGCGTCGACTTTCCCGAGCCGTTCTGGCCGAGGATGGCGACGCACTCGCCACGGGCGATCGTGCACGTGACGTCGGCGAGCGCCGGCCACGCACGCTTGCGCGCGAAGCGGCCCGCTTTGCGGTCCTTGCGGTTGAAGGTCTTTCGCAGGTCCCGTACCTCGACGGCGGGTACCTGGCGATCCAGACACGAAGCGAAATCAGTTGTGGATGCTGCGAGAGAGGACATGCTGCTCCTTCGAGATTCGGAAGTGGGAACTGAGGACGGAGCCGCCGCTACGGGCGGTGCGCGGACCTAGAGGTCGCCGCGCACACCGGCCGGGCGATCGCAACCGCCCACCGGGATCCGTTCCATCAAGTTCACGAGCAACATGGCGTGAGAAGGCTAGGCGCTGTGGCGGACGGCGTCAAATCTCGCGCTTGAGCAGGCCTTTGCGCGGTGTAGCGTGACGCCGTGCCCTCGTCCTCGACCTACGTCGTCTTCCTCGCGACCGCGATCACACTGCTCCTCGTGCCCGGGCCGGCCGTGCTCTACGTCGTCACACGCAGCATCGAGATGGGGCGGGGTGGAGGGCTCGCGTCCGTCGCCGGGATCACGACCGGGACGGTCGTGTTCGTCGCGCTGGCCGTGGCCGGGCTCTCCTCTCTTCTGCTCGCTTCGACGGCGGCGTTCGACGCGGTTCGGTATGCGGGCGCCGCATACCTCGTGATCCTCGGCGTGCGGCGCTTGCTCGGGCGCGGCCTCGAGGAGGCCGACACGGACGCGCCGCCGCGCACGCGCCGGCACGCGTACGTGCAGGGCATCGTCGTCAACCTCACGAATCCGAAGACGATCGTCTTCGTGTTCGCGTTCCTCCCGCAGTTCGTCGACCCGACCGCCCATCACGTCTGGCTGCAGGTGTTCGTCCTCGGCTCGACCTTCGCGACGCTGGGCTTCCTCAGCGACAGCATGTACGCACTTGCGGCCGGAGCGATTGCCGAGCGGCTGCGCGGTTCCCGGGGGATCGCGCGCGTGCAACGCTGGTTCGGCGGGAGCGTCCTCGTCGGTCTCGGGATTCTCGCCGCAGTCTGGTCGCCGAGCCGCGCACGATGATCGTTCGCGACCTGAATCCGGACGACTGGCCGGCGGTGCGCGCGATCTACGAGGACGGAATCCGCAGCGGTGCGACCTTCGAGACACAGGCGCCGACGTGGGAGGCGTGGGACGCGGCACATCCCGACCTGAGGCTCGTCGCGGAGCGCGACCACGCCGTCGTCGGCTGGGCTGCGGTGACGCCGGCTTCCGACCGCTGCTGCTACCGCGGCGTCGGCGACGTGAGCGTGTACGTCGGCGAGGGCGCGCGCGGCTCGGGGGTCGGGCGCCTCCTACTCGAGGCGCTCGTCGAGCGATCCGAGCAGGCCGGCTACTGGACGCTGAACGCCGGGCTCTTTCCAGAGAACGGGGCGTCGCTCCGGCTGCACGAGTCGTGCGGCTTCCGCCTCGTCGGCGTGCGGGAGCGGCTCGGCGAGCTCGACGGCGTCTGGCGCGACACGATCTGGCTCGAGCGGCGCTCGACGGTCGTCGGGACTGACCGGAGCAACCACTAGCTGCCGGTCGTGTAGCCGAGCTGCTTCAGCTTCTCGAGCGCGTCGGCGCCTTCGCGCCCGCCCTTCGTGCGAGCAAGCAGCTGGAGATATCCGAACGCCTGCTGGACCGATTTGAACTTCCTCAGCTTCGGGATGATCGCCCGGATCTCGGCCGCATCGTCGTGCTGGCCCTTGGCGAGCTCGGCGTTCGCGGCCTTGGCGTCCGTCGGCACCTCGAGCTTCGAGACCTCGGCTCCGATTCGATCCTCCGCGGCCGCGAACCGGCGCAGGAGCGCCTGCACCTGGGCGACCGACGTCGCCGCAGGCGCGCCCTGCTCCAGCTTCCGGTGCGCGGCGCCGGAATGTTTCGCGATCGTCGCCAGCTCGCTTCGATACTCGTTCTTCGACACGCCGCCGCTGCCGCCGCACCCGGCGACGCCGACCGCGAGACTTACGAGTACGAGGATGATCAGACCCTCTTTCATCGCCGCGGCAAGGTAACGCATGAGCGAGTCACGGTCCCATGTCCAGTTCGTGGACTGTCGCTGGGAGCTCGGTGCCCCTGCGCGTGGGCGCGAGCTCTACCTCGCCGGGCACATCCCGGGCGCCTCGTTCCTCGACGTCGACGAGGACCTCTCGGATCTGACTGTGCAGAACGCGGGCCGGCATCCGCTGCCGTCGGCGGCGACGTTCGCCGCCGCGGCCGGCCGCGCGGGAATCGGCGAGGGAGCCCTCGTCGTCGCGTACGGGTCGATGGGCGGAGCCGAGCGGCTGTGGTGGCTGCTTCGCCACTTCGGCCACGACGACTGCGCCGTCCTGATCGGCGGGATCGGCGTCTGGGGCGGCGAGCTTCGTGGCGGAGAGGAGGAGATCGAGCCGGCCGCGTTCGCTCCGCACGAGCGGAGCGACGACACGATGGCGGCGGAGGAGATCGCACGCCGTCTCGCCGACCCGTCGCTCGCGCTCGTCGACGCGCGCACCGCCAACCGCTGGCGCGGCGAGCCTAACGAGATCGACGATCCGCCCGGGCGGATCCCCGGCGCCGCGAACGCTCCGTGGAACGAGCCGCTGCCTGAGCTCCGTCCCGGCGAGCTCGTCGCGTACTGCGGCTCGGGCGTCACGTCCTGCGTGACGCTTCACCGGACGTGGCTCGGCGGCCGGGACGGACGCCTCTATCCGGGCTCGTGGAGCGAGTGGTCGAAGCGCGGCCTGCCGCTCGAGCGCGGCTAGCGTCTCGACACGGCGGCGCCGGCGGCGGTGAGCGCGAACCTCGTCAGCGCCCGCGGCATCCGCTGAGCGCTCTTGATCGTCGTGCGCAGCGCATCCGCGAACTCCTCGACATCAGCCTCCGAGACGACGAGCGGCGGCAGGATCCGGATCACGGCCATGTCGTGGCCGGCGACCTGGCTGAGGACGTGATGCTTGGTGAAGAGCGGCACCACCACGAGCTGCGCGAACAACCCGCGCTGCGCCCGCTCGATCGCACGGTAGGCCCGGCGGCCGCCGCCTTCCGGCTCGCCGAACTCGATCGCCCAGGCGAGCCCGAGCCCGCGCACGTCGCGCACGACCTCGAACTCGTCCACGAGCGGCAGCGTCAGCTCCAACAGCCGCTCGCCGAGCCGCGCGCTCTCCTCAACGAGGCGCCGCTCGCGCATCTCGTGCAGCGTCGCGAGCCCGGCCGCCATCGCCAGCTCGTTCGGCGCGAACGTCGAGCCGTGGGACATCGCGTGCGACATCGAGTCGAAGACCGCCTCGTGCACGGAGCGATCCATCAGGAGCGCGCCGACCGGGACGTATCCGCCGGAGAGCGACTTCGCCACGGTCACGAGATCCGGCTCGAGCCCCCAGTGCTCGAGCGCGAGCATCCGGCCCGTCCGCCCGAAGCCGGTCATCACCTCGTCGACGCAGAAGAGCGTCCCGTACCTGCGGCAGAGCTCCTGCGCGCCCCGGAGGTACCCGTCCGGCGGCAGGTGGATGCCCTTCCCCTGGACGGGCTCGACGATGAAGAGGGCGACGTCCTCCCGACGGAGCTGTTCTTCGAGCGCCTCGAGATCGCCGAACGGCACCTGCTCGAAGCCGGGGAGCAGCGGCTGGAAGCGCGCCGTGAACTCCGCGTTGCCGTTCGCCGAGAGCGAACCGAGCGTGAGCCCGTGGAAGCCGTGCTCGGCGGAGAGGACGCGGTCGCGTTTCGTCGCCGCGCGCCCGAGCTTGAGCGCCGCCTCGACCGCCTCGGTGCCGCTGCTCGTGAAGAGGCACCGCTCGATCCGGCCGCCGGCGAGCCCGATCAGCTCCTCCGCGAGCAGGCCGGGGAGGAGTGTCGTGCCGAGCGCGAGCATGCCCGGCGTCTCGAGCTCGAGCGCCTCGACGAGCGCTGCGCGCACGTGCGCGTTGTTCCGTCCGACGCCGTACATCCCGAACCCGCCGAGCAGATCGAGGTAGCGCGTGCCGTCGGCGGCGTAGAGGTACGCCCCCTCCGCTCGGGCCCAGGCGCGGTCGAAGCCGATCGTCCGCAGCACGCGCACGAACTGCGGGTTGATCGTGCCCGCCCAGAGGTCGAGATCCTCGCCGCGCCGCGAGTCGAGCAGCGCCTCGAGGCTGAAGTCAGTCATCGCCGAGGACTCTAGCTCGCGCGTTTTCGTTCTCGGGACCGGGGTAGCCGGGGCGCATGAAAGGAGCGGGAAAGCTCGTGCTGCGGGCGACGCCATCTACCCGCTCCGTTTGGGCGGGTTAACGTTGGCGCACGATTTTGGTGGGACGTGAGTTTGCAGTTTTGCTGCCGGCGATGTTCATGGCCGTGACGCGCAGACGCAGCCGGTGTCCCGAGTCGTGTTTGGAGATCCGATAGGTCGCATGGGTCGCCCTTTTGATGGCGACGCACCTGCCACCACTTCGCGTGCAGCGCAGCCATTGGTAGCGGTAGGTGGCCGGGAACCCGCGCCAGTTGCCGTGACTGCCGGAGAGCTTGCGCCCGATCTTCGGCGTGCCTGAGATTCGAGGCGCACCGGTCGCGGCGGGGATGGAGAGCACCTTCGCGGTCGTCGCGGAGGAGGCAGTCCCGGTCCCCGCCACGTTCTTCGCTGAGACGACAACTTGGAGGGTGTGCCCCATATCGGCGGCCACGATCGCGTAGCTCGCGGCTGTGCCGCCCGCGATCGGGGCACAGCCGCTGCCGCCCGCCGAGCAGCGCTGCCACTGATACGTAAAGTTCGCTGTCGTGTTCCATCCGCCAGTGGTCGTTGAGAGCGTCTTGCCTACCACTGCGACCCCCGAGACGATCGGGCTGCTCGTCGGGGCCGGAACGGGCACGACCACCGCAGTCGGCCCGGATTCCGCCACCATCGACGTCCCGGCCGCATTGTGGGCGTAGACGGCGACCCGGAGGATGGTTCCGCCGTCCGCCGCGGTCAGCTGGTACGTCTGACCTGTATCCCCAGTGAAGGCAGAGCAGGAGGTGTTACTCGTTGACGAGCAGCGCAGCCACTGGTACGTGTAGCTCGTAGGCGACTGCGACCACGTTCCTGACGTCGCAGAGAGGGTCTGTCCCTGGATGGGGTTCCCGGATACGGTCGGAGTGCCGAAGTTCACCGGGATGCCCAGGTAGCTCTGGACACAGCTGCTCCCGTCGTTGCTGTACTCCTGTTGCAAGGAGTAGTCGTGACCGTTGATCACCTGGTTGTAGGGCTGTCCGACGACCGTGCCGAGTGGTGAGCCGAAGTTCCAGGCGCAGATGTCGCCGGTCTCGTTCTGGCTCGCGTTAACCCAGGCGTCCCCCCAGGGGTCGGTGATCGCTTCGTTCTGCTCATGGCTGATCGTGTTCAGTTCGGAGTCGACGTCGACGCCGTTCGGGAAGCCCTGTCCGGGAGCACCGGTACAGCTCGGATTCGAGCCACCGAACGGCTCGTTTCCATAGAGCACGGGCTCGCCGTTCAGGCCGAACCCGCTGTGGTAGGCGCAATAGCCCGGATACGTTGTCGTGCAGGTAGTCGACGTATTGTCGAAGCAGGACCCAACCCCATCGGGCGTCATGAGGAAGAACATCGAGGTCGTGCTTCCATGCCAGCCGTTCGCCGCGAGCACGTTCTGGATCTCGGCTTCAACCTGCTGGTCGGTCAGACAGACGGCGTTGACGCCGTCGTTGCAGCCACTCGCGGGGAACGGATTGGTGTCCAGGTAACTGCCGGCGAACGAGGACTGGTAGTTGATCGGGCCGGTTGCGTCGTAGTACTGCGTCGCTGCCGAGTACACGTTGTCGGTCCGGCCGCTCGCGGCCGCAACGTCCGTGAAGTACTGGTTGATCCCGCTCTCGTAGGCTGTGCAGGGGACGGCATCGCACGTACTGCCGCTCGGCATCCAGTAGATCGCATAGATCGTGTTCGTCCGCATGACCCAGCACGGGGAGGGCGAGCTGCTGAGGGCGCAGGGCGACTCCTGTAGGAAGAGGTCGCTCGGGCTCGCCGCGCGTACCAGGGTGCCCAACCCGGGCGGAGCGACGAAAGGCTGCGCACCCCCCGTAGTCGGGACAACGCCCAGAATCGGGGCCCGCACCCCGCCAACCACTCCGCCACTTGCCGCGCCTGCCGGGACGAGCAGCGCAAACGCAGCCGTCAGCGTTAAGAGTGCAACTCTCATCCTGGGCTCTCCTCTCGTCCCATCGCTCGACCCTGCGCTCAGTTTTGGTTCCAGCCCCTATGACCTTGAGCTAGTTCGCAGTACGATTCCACAGGTCGATCGGCCAACTTGCCTCCCGCAATGGGCTAGTCGCCGCCATCGGAGCGCGTTCACCTGCCCCGATCGCCGACCGTTCGGTGGGAGTTGGTTGGGTGCAACGCAGGCCGCGCGGCCGGTGCGGTTGCTGGGCGTTCGCGGCCGCGGATACCTGACGGCGACAACCACGAGGTTGTCCGGTCGAGCCCCGCAGGCCGGTCTCCTGAACCTGGCTCATACAATGGATAGATCAACCAAAGCCGAAAACGGCTTGGTTGAACCAAAAAGCCCCCGTAGCTCAGTGGATAGAGCAGCGGTTTCCTAAACCGCGTGCGCATGTTCGATTCATGCCGGGGGCACTTAGACAGAGACCGCTCTAGGAACGGCCTAACGCACATCCGGCCTCGCTTCGACGACTTGAAGTGCCGGAGGGCGAGGAAGCAGAGAGCTTTTGGGCCTTGGTCGTCTGGAAGGACGAGGTGGTCCACCGCCGCGGGACCCCGCAGTTCCCACGTCGGGAGCTACGGGGTCTCCGGAGTCGCCGAACACGAGCGGCGTCTGGCCGTCGAGCGCTTGGCCGTTGCGTGTGTTTACGGCTCGACGACTCGGTCGCGGGTGACTGTTGTGGTTGTGCCTCCGGCTGCGGTTCTGCCCCTGGCGCTGAAGCCGCCCCAGCTCGACCAGAAGAAGAGCGAGGTGGCGAAGCCGACGACGCCGACGATGAGCAGGATGACACCGATCGTGTGAATGTTCATGCCGGACACGGTTGCGTTGACCGCCCAGATCAAGGCGGCGCCCGCGGCGGCCAAGAGAAGACTGACGCTAATACCCATCTCAGTTACCTCCATGTGTTTTCGTGAGTGACTGTTGAGCCGATCTCGCCGGAACCCCTCGGATTCGTTGGTCAGCGGCGGGCGAGTCGGCGGCCGCTTGGCGTGTCTGAGGGTGTGTAGTTGAGTTGGTAGTAGTGGTAGAGGGTGGATTCGTCGGCTTGGGAGAGCTCGTCGCCTTCCAGTTCGAGGGTCGGCGCGCCTTTGACCTCTGCCCTGGACGCTGACACCTGCAGGTCGTCGGGCCCGAGCGTTACCTCGGTCAGCGGGACGAAGGTGAGGTGGCGTCCGATCAGGCCTTCCTTGACCGTGGCGAACTGGGGCTGATCCGTTCCCACATCGAAGTAGACGTCCTCGAGCCTGCCGATCCGTTCACCGTGACGATCGACCAAGTCCTTGCCGTGCCACTCGCTGAAGTCGCGGTAAGCGACGGTCGGATCGGTCTCCGCCTCGGTTGCGCTCGCGTTTGTCTCCGGAGCGTGTTCTGGAATCGCGTCGTCGACGGCGACCTCTTCCTTCGGAAGGTCGGTTGTAGACGGGGATGGTGATGCTTCAGTCATTTCTCCTCCGATAGTCGGGGCGTGGTCGCCGACCAGGCGGTATGGGTCGGCGGCAAATCTGCTCCAACCCGCAACGCTTGAGGGGAGGACGTTCAGCCGGGCCACACCTTGGGAGCCGGCGAACACTCCACAGCACCGATGATTACAGCACTGCTAACAAACAGGGTAGCACGCTGGCGTTCCAGCCGTGTCCTGGCCGGGTCTGCGACCCTGTCCGGTCAGCGGGTGACGAGATGGGTCACGGGAGCGGAGAAGCGCTCTCGGGCTTTCTCAACGAGACCGGCCTCGAGCCAGGTTGACTCCTCGTCAGGCGCCGTGAAGACGACGATCTCATCGGCCGGGAACGTGCGCAGGGCGTCTTCGATTGCCTGCAGCGGATCGACGTCTGCGCTGTGAGCCTCGATCTGCTCTCCCGGCAGCTTCTCGGAGGCGGCCTCGGCCCGCTCGGTAGCGTCGGCGCGCGCGTCATCCTCGGCGTTCGTCAGCCGATCGAGCCAGGAGATCTTCGAGGCCGGCGCGATCACCTGCACTTCCGCCTCGTCGCCGGCGTGCGCCCGCACCACCGACCCCACCTGCGCCTGGGGGACCGTGGCGGTGGTCACCACCAGGATTCGACGAGAGCGCACTATTGGAACCGGACCCGTTGGGGCTGCTGCGAGCCAACTGCCCCGACCGCCTGGGCGCAGCTCGGGCAGATCGAGTGCGAGATACTTAGACGCGCGTCGATCGCGTCCAGCGCCCCATTTGGCGGAAAAGCCCATGTTGCCGCGATCCGCACGCGCCCGCACCAGGCGCAGCGGGAAACCAATTCGCCGCGATCGAACAGCTCCCAGATCGCCGAGAAGAGGCCAGAGGTGCTTTCGTCTTCCCAGGCGGCAGCCATGGCCCCTAGGGGCTGTCCGCGGTCGCCGGTCGCCCGTTGGCCTGCTCGGGAAGGAGGAGAAGATGGCTCTGCACGACCGCTTCTGCCAGGTCGGCGAGTTTTCTCCCACTGTTCTGCGAGTGGTCGCGCAGCAGTTTGAACGCACCATCCTCGTCGATCGCGTTGCGCGCCATCAGAATCCCTTTTGCCTGCTCGATCCGTGCTCGGCGGCCGAAAGCGCCCTGCAGGTTGTGGTACTCGGCGAACCGTTGCAGGGTGATGTCGATCGCGCTCGCCAACTCGTCGGGGTCGTCGTGGATGATGTAGGCGAAGATCCCACGCTTCGCGGCCTCATGGATATAGGCGGGGTCGCTCGCATGAAGAAGCGCGATCACCGGGCAGGAGGCCTCCCGCACGATCTCACCGATCAGCTCGAGCGCATGCTCAGAGGAGAGCCCGAGACCGACCAGTGCAACATCGGGCTGCTCGCGAGCGGTCGAGGCGGCCACTTCGCTGACGTAGATCTCGCGCGCGACGACATCGTGACCGAGACCTCCCACCACCCGCGCCAACACCGCGAGGCGCTCCCGCTTCTCATTCGCGATCAGCACCCGCAAACGGCGGGACGGATCGCCATCCGCCGCGTTCGGCGATGTCTTCCTCTCCTCAGCCGCCGTATGCACAAGCTCTCCCATCAGCAGTCGACATCACGCCACCGATTGCGGCGCCCCTTGACCGTTCTGCTACGGAGAAGGCTCTCGCCGGGTCATGCTCTTGGGGACCCGACAGTTCACACGGCCTAAGGCTTTAGGCCTGACCGAATTCTACCATTCCCGTGATTCCTGATCTCGCCGGCTTCCGGCTCGGATCGAATGGCGCCGCCGTCGCGCGGGCATCCCGTTCAGGCCGCGAGCAGACCGGCTACGACGTCCTCCTCTGGATCGAGAAGCAGGTGGCCGCCGATGAGTCCTGGATCGCGCAACGGTCATAAGGACGGCAACGGTGGCCTGCGACTGGTGAGGAGATGCGAATGGCTGAATGGAAAAAGCAGATCGGTGCCATCAATCTGATCGTCGGCGACCTAGGGCGCGCGAAGGGGTTCTACCGGGACGTCTTCGGGTTGCCGCTGCAGCACGAAGACGAAGACACGGCGATGTTCCGCTTCACAGACACGTACGTCTTCTTGCAGCGCGGTGCGGCTCATCAGGACGGCGCATCAGGCGACGTTCTCAGCCTGGCGCAGAAGGGGGTCGGACAATTCGTCATCTTTGTTGCCGACGTGGACGCGGTGCGCGCCGAGCTGGACCAGGCACAGGTGGCGACGATCAGCGGCCCAGCGGACCGGGAATGGGGTATGCGCACGCTCACCCTCGCCGATCCGGCCGGCTACACATGGGAGATCACGCAAGAGTTGCCCGGCGCTCCCGGCTCGTCTTAGTGCGCCACACTCCACTGGGCGAGCGATGCTTCTATGTTTGTCAAGCTCGCAGGGGTGGGTTCTCGAGGAGGCGGTAGAGGCTGCGGGCGAGGTAGCGCTTGAGGCAGCGGGTGGCTTCGCGGCGGGTCTTGCCTTCTTGGATTCGGCGCTCGATGTAGT